>CAKSJP010000005.1 GCA_934463425.1 uncultured Ruminococcus sp. | reverse complement strand
ATTCAGATGCTTTGCATAGGCAGCATAATTGGATTTTGGCAGATGCAGCTTGCCGTTGCTTCCGCCGGATTCCGTTAAATTTGCCGGCGGCTCCCACGGTGATGCAAAAACAGTGACACCCATTTGTGTCGCAAACTGCGCAGTGGGGAGTGCCCTGTTCCACTGGCTGCTGTCCGGATTCACAAACACCCGAAGTACCGTCAGCCCCAGTTCATTCTCTCCGTTTCCAAATGCCGTCTGCCGCTGTGCCTGCGTCAGATCTCCTGCCCATTCCGGATGATTGATTCCGCCGAATCCCCGAATCATCTGATGTTCTGTGTCTGTATCAATGACACAAACGTCAGCGGCAGAAACCGTTTTCGGCGGAAAAATGGATGCTGTTGTTACAGACAACAGCGCTGCCGTAAAACCAGCTGCAATTTTTCTCCAATTCATATACATTTCCTCCTGCAAAAAGCATCCGAATCGTTTTATTGTGTTGATTATAGCAGCTTTCCAACAGCTTGTATATCATTTTTGTCATGCATTTAGCATAATTGTCATGCTTCAGTAAATATTACAGCAGCCCTGCACAAAATCCGTATGTTAAGATGTGTCATCTGATTTTTCGACAGATTACGTATAAAACCATCTGTTGTCGCCCGTTGTTCTATTTACATTGCTGCTGCTTTATGTTATAATAGAATCACCAAATCACAAGGAGAACTTTCATGCAGACAATACAAACCGCATTCACCCTGGGGAAAATCACCCTTCCCCGCACTGCCATGCTCGCACCAATGGCAGGCGTTGCAGACCGTGCTTATCGTCTGCTCTGCCGCAGCTTTGGCGCAGCAGCAACCGTCAGCGAAATGGTTTCTGTCAAAGGGCTGTGCTATGGAGACAAAGGCTCTGCCGGACTCTGTACGATCACAGAACCGGAACGCCCCATGGGATTACAGCTGTTCGGCAGTGAACCGGATTTTGTGGGAAAAGCCGCGGCTTTGGTGCAGCAGTACAATCCTGACTGGATCGACATCAATATGGGCTGTCCCGTGCACAAAGTGGTTGCCACTGGTGCAGGTAGTGCCCTGATGCGTAATATTCCTCTGGCGCAGGAAATCGTCCGGGCGGCTGTCCGGGAGAGCAGCGTTCCGGTCACAGTAAAATTCCGGCTGGGCTGGGACGAAACCAGCGTCAATGCCGTACCATTTGCGCAGGCAATGGAAGATGCCGGCGCCGCTGCAATTGCAGTACACGGCAGAACAAAGTCCCAGCTGTACAGCGGCAAAGCCGACTGGAATACCATTCGGGCAGTGAAGCAGGCGGTTTCTATCCCGGTGATCGGCAATGGCGATGTGCAGACTGCTGCGGATTGTCTCGCCATGTATGAACAAACGTGCTGTGACCTGGTCATGGTGGGACGCGGCACATACGGCAACCCTTTCCTCTTTCGGGAAATTGAAGCGGCGATGGCGGGCGAATCGATAATTCTGCCTACGCTGGAAGAACGCATGGAAACCATGCTTCGCCACATCCGGCTCATTTTGGAGTGCAACCCGGAAAAACCGCCGGAAATTGCCATTCGAGACGCACGAAAGCACGCCGCCTGGTATATGACCGGACTGTACGGCGCGGCGCAGTTCCGTGCCAGATGCTATCATCTGGCATCCTATGCAGAAGCACAGCAAATGGCAGCAGATTTTCTCGCCTTGCAAAAAGAGCACATGGAATAATCCTATCGCTTAAACAATATGGAAACTTGCGGAAGAACATTTACAGACAGATCGCGTGCAAAGCCAGTAGACAGGCTTTGTGCAGAGTCAACTTATGTTCTTCCGCTTTTTTCACTTGACAACATACCCCTTAGGGGTATATAATACCCATGTAGGGTATTTGCACAGCACCCTTTTCACAAAGCAAGAACAGAAAGGAAATCAGAATATGGAAAATGAAAAAAAACAAGAATGTCCCTGCTGTCATAAGACAAAGGAACGATCCCAGGAGGAGTACACCAAACTGATCCACCGTCTGAATCGCATCGAAGGACAAATCCGAGGTATTCGCGGCATGGTAGAAAAAAATGCCTACTGCCCGGATATTCTGGTACAGGTAGCAGCTGTCAATGCTGCACTGAATGCATTTAACAAAGAGCTTCTGGCAAACCACATTCGTACCTGTGTCGCAAATGATATCCGCGCCGGAAAAGATGAGGTGATCGACGAGCTGGTAGCAACTCTGCAAAAGCTTATGAAATAAGCATATTCCCCCGCCCATATATGATTGGATGCGGAACATACTTTGAAGGAGGCTATTTTATGGAACAATACAACGTCACTGGTATGAGCTGTGCTGCCTGCAGCGCTCGTGTGGAAAAAGCGGTTTCCAAGGTAGAAGGTGTCGCAAGCTGCTCTGTCAGTCTGCTGACCAACTCCATGGGAGTAGAAGGTACTGCCTCACCGGATGCCATTATCGAAGCAGTCACCAAAGCCGGTTATGGCGCATCGCTGAAAGGCAATGACACCGCACAAAGCACTGCGCCGGACAAATCCGCGCTGGAAGATCACGATACCCCAGTACTCAAGAAGCGGCTCATTGCCTCAGTAGGATTTCTGGCAATACTGATGTACATTTCCATGGGACATATGATGTGGAACTGGCCGCTGCCCAGCTTTTTCAACGGCAACCATGTCGCCATGGGGTTGGTACAGATGCTGCTCACCATCATTATTATGGTCATTAACCGGAAGTTCTTTGTCAGCGGTTTCCAAAGCCTGCTCCACCGCTCTCCTAACATGGATACTCTGGTGGCACTGGGTTCCGGCGCAGCCTTTGTATACAGCACCTACGCCCTGTTTGCCATGACCGATGCCCAGGTAAAAGGCAACATGGATGCTGTCATGGGATACATGCACGAGTTCTACTTTGAATCCGCCGCTATGATCCTGACGCTGATTACCGTAGGAAAGATGCTGGAAGCACACTCCAAGGGAAAAACCACCGACGCGCTGAAAGGGCTGATGGATCTTTCCCCGAAAACAGCCGTGTTATTGCGCAGCGGAAAAGAAGTGACCGTTCCCATTGAACAGGTACACAAGGGTGACCAGTTCGTGGTACGTCCCGGCGAAAGCATCCCGGTAGACGGCGTGATCCTGGAAGGGACAAGTGCTGTCAACGAATCCGCCCTCACCGGTGAAAGCATTCCGGTAGACAAAGCCACCGGCGACAGTGTTTCGGCGGCAACAATCAACCAATCGGGCTTTCTCCGGTGTGAGGCAACGCGCGTCGGCGAGGATACCACCCTCTCCCAGATCATTCGCATGGTCAGCGATGCTGCCGCAACCAAAGCGCCCATTGCCAAAATCGCAGACAAGGTGTCCGGCATTTTTGTTCCGGCAGTTATCGCCATCGCCATTGTCACCATTGCGGTATGGCTTCTGGCGGGACAGACGGCAGGCTACGCCCTGGCGCGCGGCATTTCCGTTCTGGTCATCAGCTGTCCCTGCGCTTTGGGCCTGGCAACACCGGTAGCAATTATGGTGGGCAACGGCGTCGGCGCGAAGCACGGCATTTTGTTCAAGACTGCTGTTTCTCTGGAAGAGGCAGGCAAGGTACAAATCGTCGCTTTGGACAAGACCGGCACGATCACCTGCGGCGAACCAAAAGTGACCGATATTCTGCCGGCAGAAAATATCACAGAGCAGGAACTGCTCACCCTGGCACTGGCCTTAGAACAGAAGAGTGAGCACCCTCTGGCAAAGGCAATTTTACAATACGGCAAGGAACAACAGATCACGACAGAGGGAGTCACAGAATTTCAGGCACTGCCTGGAAATGGTCTGACTGGTGTATACAACGGCAGCAAGCTTTATGGCGGCAACTATCGCTGCATTACAGAACACGCTAAAGTGCCGGAATCCATGCAGCAGCAGGCACAACAGTTGTCCGAAGCCGGAAAAACACCATTGTTTTTCAGTCATGACAGTCAGCTTCTGGGCATTATTGCAGTCGCGGATGTGCTGAAGGAAGAAAGTCCTGAAGCGATCCGGCAGCTGCAGCATATGGGCATCCAGGTGGTCATGCTCACCGGCGACAACGAGCAAACCGCCAAGGCCATCGGCAAGCAGGCTGGGGTAGATCATGTAATCGCCGGCGTTCTCCCGGACGGAAAAGAAGCTGTCATCCGAAAGCTCTCCGCACAGGGAAAAGTGGCAATGGTTGGCGATGGCATCAACGATGCGCCAGCGCTGACTCGTGCGGATATCGGTATCGCCATTGGCGCCGGAACAGATGTTGCCATTGATGCAGCAGATATCGTCCTTATGAAGAGCCGGCTCACGGATGTGCCGGCAGCCATCCGGCTTAGCCGTGCAGCACTGCGGAACATTCACGAGAACCTGTTCTGGGCATTCATTTACAACATTATTGGCATTCCGCTGGCAGCAGGTATCTGGATTCCGCTGTTTGGCTGGAAACTGAACCCCATGTTTGGCGCAGCCGCAATGAGTTTGTCCAGCTTCTGTGTTGTCACCAATGCGCTGCGGCTGAATCTGTTTCAGCTGAATCGTTCCGACCGGGACAAGAAGCTGAAAAATGCGATTGCCGCCATTCAGTTGGAGCAGCAGACAGCGAACAAGTCCAGCGATTCCGGCATGCAGATCACACTGCACATCAAAGGCATGATGTGCGGACACTGCGAAGCAACTGTAAAGAAATGCCTGGAAGCGTTTCCGGAGGTAGATGAAGCCATTGTCAGCCACACAGAGGGTACAGCCATTGTGAAGCTGAACGCGCCGGCAGACATGCAGGCGCTGAAAAAGGCAGTGACGGAACAAGGCTATCAGGTGCGCAAATAACAGTTATCCGCTTCATATAAAACAAAAGGGCGATGCCGCCGGAAATGTTTCCGCGTCACCGCCTTTTTTGCTTATATTTTGGCTCTTAGCGTATGTTCTATTCGACAATGGTAATTTCAGTAGAATCGATGTAGTTTTGTCCGTTCATCACAAAGTATGCATTGATGATCGTAGTACCGGTACCCACTGCACGATAAGAACCGTCATCTGCAACTACCATGCATTCCGGATTACTGCTCGACCAGGAGATCACCTGACCGCCGGAGTCATAGTTTGCCGTGAGATAACCGACCGATCCCACTGCTACGCTTGCAGGCGGATTCATGATCTGGATATACGGTTCCTTGACTGTGACATTGCAGGAAATCGTATAGCTGTCTCCATATTCCACCGTAGCAGTCAGAGCGGCAGAACCGCCATCGATTGCTTTATAGCGTCCGGACTGGTCTACAGAAACTGCGCCGGAATTGGACTCCCATGTCACCTGTGCTCCCGACGGAACACCGCCCAGAGACAACTGACCGCTGTCCCCGATGTACAAGTTCAAAGAGGAAGCATTTATAGAAAGGGAAACCGTATTGACGGAAACGGTGCAGGATGCAGTATATGCCTTGCCGTTTCTGTCTGTGATAGATGCAGTCAGTACTGCCTGTCCGGCAGACAGCCCATGAACTACGCCGCCGGAGTAGATTGCTACACCGGGATTGCTGGAGCTCCAGGAAACCGACAGATTGCCCGGCGTTGTGCTTGCAGACAAACCGACAAGCTGTCCGGTGTACAGCGAGATGGACGAACTGGACAAGCGAATGGAAGGTGCTGCCACCTCTACCACACAGGACGCACTGTAAGTACCGCCGTGATAAGACATGGTCGCCCGAATCTCTGCGTTGCCTCCGGCATGTGCAGTCACAACACCGTTGCTGACAGAAACGCAGCCAGGGTTGCTGGAACTCCATGTAATCGGCTGACCGGACGGTACAGACTCATAAAACAGGCTAGCAGACTCCCCGATGCTTAGCGTATGTCCTACACCGAGTACGCTCATGCTGGGCTGAATGTTTTCTGCCACATGTACGCTGCACTGCGCCCGATAGGTTCTGCCGTCTGCCGATGCAATGACGGTAATTACCGCAGTTCCGGCATTGTGTCCAACGATCACGCCATCGGAAACACTGGCAACATTGTTGTTGGAGCTAGACCAGGAGATCGTACCGCCTGTTCCATTGGAAACAGACAGCCGATAGGTCTCACCCACTGCCAGATTTACAGCACTTTCATTCAGAGAGATATCATTGCCGAGAACAGTTACCGTATAGGAAACGGTGCTGCCCTCATAAGTAATGCGCACTTCCTGTTCTCCGGCGCGAGACAGATCGCAGGATGCCTGGAATCCGCTCGAAATCACTTCTGTCAGGCGATTGTTATAGGTCGCCATCAGCCGAAGTCCGCTGGTATCCAGTGCATCGCCCACATGATATGTCAGCCGGGACGGATACGAGACAATGGAAACACTGTCCAGTTCCGGCTTTTTGACTGTGACCTTGCAGGTAGCGGTTTTTCCGCCGCTGTTGGTTTTTACGGTAATCACCGCTGTGCCCTCTGCGACTGCCTTTACCAGACCATTTTCACTGACGCTTGCAATGGCATCGTGATCTGAAGTCCATGCCACCATTTTATCACTGGCATTTTCCGGCATGATCTGTGCTGTCAGCTGGAAGGATTCACCAACCGTCAGTGTATGCGCGGATTCATTTAGTTTAACCTCTGTAGGCATTACAGATGCCTTGCCGATGCTGACCAAAAGGACGACCTTATCACCGGAAAGCTTTTTCTGCCCGGCATCCGGGATCTGAGAGATCACTTTGCCCTTTTCCACGGTGTCACTATAAGAAGTCTGCACCACATATTTCAGATGCATTTCTTCCAGTTTCTTGACCGCTTCTTCCTTGGTCATTCCCGAAACATCCGGGATCGTCACTGGTTCTCTGCCCTTGCTCACTTTCAGCTTGACGGTATCCCCCTGCTTGGCGCTTTCTTCTGCGCCGGGAGACTGGGAGATGACCATACCGCGTACAACCGTATCGCTGTACTCTGTCTCAACCTTTACCGACAAGCCGGCATCTTTCAGCATAGAGGATGCGCTGTCCTGCGAGCGATTTACCACATCCGGTACAGAGACCCGGGCGCTGCCCTTGCTGACGGTAATGGTAACTACACCAGATGAGATCACAGACACGCCTGCCGGCGGCATCTGAGAGATGACGCTTCCGGCTTCGGCTTCATCACTGTAGGCTTCACTGACAGCAACGCGCAAGTCTTTTTTGCCTAATGCACGGGAGGCTTTTTTCTCAGTCATGCCTACCACATCCGGTACTTCGGCAATATCAGCGTTTTTATCTGCACAGACTGTCAGGATCACCACATCGCCGGGCATTGCCGCTTCTTCGGCAGCGATGCTCTGCTCCAATATCGTTCCAGCTTCTGTCCCGCCTTGGATCTCATACCCGGCAGTGACCACAAGTCCCAGATCCAGAAGCTTCTGCCGTGCGTCCTCTAACGTCATGCCAGAAACATCCGGCATCTGGAATGCTGCGCATCCGGAGCTTACTGTCAGGATCACAGGTTCATTCAGAGCGACTTCTTCACCTGGATCGGGGCTCTGAGCAATGACCAGACCTTCTTCATAGATGTCGCTGTACTCATACTGCACATCTGAAACAGTCAGTCCCTGATCGTATAAGGTCTCTTTGGCATCTTCCTCCAACTGACAGAACACGTTTTCCACACGAATGGTCTGCTTGCCCTTTGACACCATAAGCTCAATGGTGTTCTGGTTCATGACCTTCTGCTTCGGAAGCAGGCTCTGATAAAAGACAGCACCCTCCGGCACTGTATCGCTGTATTCCCGGGAGAGCACTGCCACCTGCATTCCGCACTCCTGCGCCAGTTTCAGCACATCGGAATAGCTTCGGTTGGACAAATCCGGTGTTTCGATCATTTTGGATTCCGGCGTTTTTTCCGGATCTGCACCCTGTGAGATCGTCAGCGTCACGATCTCGCCCAGATCATACTCCTCTTTCGGCGCAATATCCTGATCGATAACAGCACCCTCTGCGATCACATCGCTGTACGCCTCTTCCAGATTGACAGAATAACCTGCCTGTTCCAGTTCCGTTACGGCGCTGTCCTCATACATGCCCATAACATCCGGCATCTGGTTGTTCTCGACACCAGTGCTGATCTGCATTCCGACAATGGTATTGCGCATGACATAAGAGCCGCTGCTCTTGTTCTGGTGCATAACGATGTGTTCCGGTACTAATGTGGAAGATTTCGCACCGATCACACGGGAAAGCAGAATCGAATCGTCCAGCTTCCGGTTGCTCTGTTCCAGCTGCGCATTGATGACCGACGGCACGCGCACCATTTCTTCCGGGATATCTGCTGTTTCATACTGTACATGGAATACAGCCGCCAGCACACCCAGTGTGATCGCACCGCATGCTGCTATTGGAACGCCGATTTTTGCCCAGAGCGGCCATTTCAGAAAGTCGATCCGCTTGATCTGCCCCTGCCGGCGCTCCGGCTTCTTTTGTCCGGTGAGTTCTTCCGCAAAGGTTTTCATATCCGGTGTGCGGTCTTCGATCTGCACATTCAGCGCATTCATGATCGCGATCTGCTGCGCTGGTGTCAAGCCGGTTTCAAAATCGCTCAGTTCCTTCAACGGATCTTTTTTCTTATTTTCACAGTATACACGGCGTTCCAACGCATCCGGCGGTGTGATTCCCGTAATGGCTTTGTACATTGTCGCCGCCACAGCGTACACATCTGTATAAGGTCCTTGCTCTCCGCGGCTGCGGTATTGCTCCTCCGGAGAAAAGCCCTCCTTGATGATGACTGTCAAACTACGGCTATGCGTTGTCGTCGCATACCGCGCTGCGCCGAAGTCGATCAGCTTTGCTTCGCCCTCGGTCGTCACCATAATGTTATCCGGTGCAATATCCCGGTGTACAATACCATTTTGATGCACTGTTTCCAAAGAGTGGATGACAGGCATCAGCAATTCCAATACCTCTTCTGCCGGAAGCCGTCCCTCCCGTTCGATCTTGGCAGCCAGCGTTTCACCGTCCAGATATTCCATAACGATATAGGCGGTGTTGTTCTCCAAAAAGCTGTCGTAAATGCGGACAATACCGCTCTCGTGGTTGAATTTTGCCAGGCGCTTCGCTTCATCCACAAAACGTTCCAATCCCTGTGCGAACTGCTCCGCTTTGTTGCCGTTATAGACGCTGACTGCATTCTGTCCCACCATACGGGTGGAAAATTCACTGGGAAGATATTCTTTTACCGCCACTTTTACAGAAAGCAGCGTGTCCCATCCAATATATGTCACACCAAAGCCGCCGAAGCCCAGCACCTTACCAATAATATACCGATCCCGAAGCCTTGTCCCCGGCATCATATGCAGTGGTTCTTCCACCGGAGTCCCCTCTACATAGCCGCAGTGCGGGCAGACATGATAGGACTCTCCATACCACGCAAAACAGCCCAGACACTGCTTCTGGTTCTCTTTTTCATCCATTATCTACTCTTCACTTCCTTCTGGGCAGCACTGCGCAGAGCTGATTCTTCCAAAATGTTCTTTGCGTTTTCATGCCGCCTTTATGCATTGCCATCCTTCTCCTGCATCCATTCCAGCTTTCCGTCTGCTGCTTTTTCCGGGATCGATTCAAAGATCTCCTGATACACGCTGCAATAGTGTTCCAGTGCCGCCTGATTCAAAGGCATTACACTGCTCTGGTTCTGTACCATCAGAATCTCCTGTCCCTCTTCTGAAAGCATATACTCCAACAGCTTTACCGCTGCCTTTCCGGAAGAAGATGCACTCCATTGAAAATCACTGCCGCAGGGTGTCATATCATCCGGGAATACCGTTTCTGCCATAGGAATGGCTGCGGTCTGTCCCGGAAGCGAAGTAATTACCGCCAGATAATCGCCGCTGTCTGCAAAATAGCAGTCGGCATCCCGTCCCAGAAAGTCAGATGCACCTGCTGCCTCTGTGAATTTCGCCTCCGGGAACAGTGTTTCCAGAACAGCTGCATCCCGCTGCCGCATTTGCCCATCCGCAGCAGAAACCGTAACTGGCGTCTTTCCCGTCACAGTCAGTGTGATCTCCTGTCCGGATATCTTTTGCACTGCCAGGTCATCTTCCGAAAGTGCCGCATCGGTCAGACTGGTGTTCAGATACAGCACCGGAATCTGAAAGCCCAGTGCGACCTGTTTGGAATCTGCTGCTGCATCCTCAGAAAACCAACAGTCTGTCAGGATGGTCTCATCCAGTTTCTTTCCGATGTCTGCACAATCCGAAAGCTGTTCTGCTGTCATGCCGGTGCTCTCAAAGAGATCCGGCGTTTTTCCGGATTTTATGGCTGCATCCCATTTTTCGGCATATTCTTCCTGGGAGACTGCCGTCAGCTTCACTTTGACCTGCGGATAAAATTCCTGAAATTGTTCTGCCATTTTTTCCATGGCTTCCTGCTTTGCCACATCCAGTGTGCCTACGCCGGACTGCTGATACCATACCTCCAGCGTTGCCGGCGGCACATACTGTTTCCAGAATCGTGAGCCAAACACAACTGCCAGAACACAAACTGCGGCAGCGCTTCCGGAAATCGCGATCAGACGGCGGCGCATCCTCCGCTTTTTATCGGTCTCCGGCGAATACACCTTTTTCTGCTGGAGCAATGCCTTTTCCATGTCAGAAATGTTCTGAAAGCGCAGCACCGGGTTCATGGCGATCGCTTTCATAACGGCATTGCTCAGATATTCCGGAATGTCGGCGTTCAGTTCTCTGGGCGGCTTTACGGTATCCTCTACAATGCGGTTTGTCGATTCATCCGGCTTCACACCGGTCAGCATCATGTACATCATAGCGCCCAGAGCATAGATATCTGTCCACGGACCTTGTCGGTTGATCTTGTTGTACTGCTCCGGCGGTGCAAAGCCCGGCTTTACAATAACAGTCATCTGACGGTCTTCGTTGAGCGAAAACCGCGCCGCGCCAAAG
Organism: uncultured Ruminococcus sp.; assembly: GCA_934463425.1. Lineage (GTDB taxonomy): Bacteria > Bacillota > Clostridia > Oscillospirales > Ruminococcaceae > Ruminococcus_C. Next base: position 96,612 of record CAKSJP010000005.1, on the reverse strand, counting down.
TCGAACAGCTTCAGGTTGCCATCCGGCTGCACCATAATGTTATCCGGTGCAATATCCCGGTGAATGATGCCCTTCTTGTGAATCTCTTTCAGTGCATTACAGATCATCAGCACAAAGCGCACCGTCTCTTCCGGTGTCAGCTTTCCGCCATGCTCTGTAAGATAGCGATCCAGCGGCACACCGTCCAGATATTCCATTACAATATAGGCGGTGTGATTGGCTTCAAAATATTCAAAGACATTGTCAATGTTTTTGTGAGAGCTGAACTGTGCCATATTTTTGGCTTCTTCCAGAAAACGGGAGAATCCGAAAGAAAGCTGTTTTTTCCGGCTTCCGGCAAACAGGATCACATCCGTTGTTCCCGGCACACGATTTACAATGCCGCAGGGATAGTATTCTTTCACTGCAACGGCAATTTCAAGCTTCGTGTCCCACGCCAGATAGGTGATGCCAAAACCGCCGTGGCCGATTCCTCTGCCAATGATATAGCGGTCGGCAAGCTTGGTACCGGGCTGTAAGTAAAACAGTTCCTTTGCGCCGTCCCCTTCTGCATAGCCGCAGAACGGGCAGACATGATAAGTATCCTCATATTCCTGAAAACAGTTCACACAGCGTTTCTTCATTTTCTCCAACCCCTAAATCATCACTTTTCCGCATCCTGCTGAAAGGAATCCCAGGTGAATTTTTCGCAGCAGAACGGCACAAATACCAACCGGCATTCTCCCAACTGGATCTGATCGTAGCTATGCAGTTCTGCATGTTCCAGGATCAGCTCGTCGTTGCAATAGGTCAGTCCCTTGCTCTCGCCTGCCATCAAAATGAAAATACGCTTCTTCGGCTCATAAATGATGGTGGCGTGGGTATCCCGGGAAACGCTGTCGTCATCCATCAATGCAACATCCATCATCGGAGAACGTCCGATGCGGTTTTTGCCGGCAATCAGCTGAAAACTTTGTCCAAAATGTGCCCCATTAATGCAGACCAGCCAGCCAACGACCGGTTCTTCTTCGCACAGATCTCCATAGATGGCAATGGTGCGGGAACTGTCTGCCGGAGCGACCTTCGGCTTTCGCGGCATCGGTGTTGGAACAGGTGGCGGTGTCGGAACAGGTGCTGAAACCGGTTTGATTACCGGTGCTTCCGCAGCAGGAACTGCCGGCTGTACCGGTGTTTCCGGCATTGGTGCAGGTGCTTCCGCAACGGGTTCTGCCGCCGGCTGTTCAACTGCGAACGCCGGCTTTTTCTCAGTGTGTCGCTCCACTGCCTTTTTTGCGTTCATCGGACGAGACGGCTCTGCTGCCGGTGTCGGAGCAGTCTCCTCTTCCTCGTCGAAATCCAACAGGGCAACGGTATGATCGACCTGATTATAGGGATTGGGCTTTCCTACCGGCGGCTGATTCGGCGATACGATCGGAGTCGGTGTTCCCTTATCCTTATGAAAGCCGAAGTGAAACAGCGATTTCTTTTCCTTTTTGTTTTTCTTGCCGGATGCCTGATTGGGCAGAGGCGGCAGCGGTGCTGCTGCCTGTTGTCCTCCGGCAACGGCAGCAGCACCGCAGTGCGGGCAGGCTGCATACTCTGATGCATCATAAAAATGACCATTGCTGCACTTGACAACACGCTTTTGTGCCGGTGCCGGAATAGCGCCCTGCGGCGCAGAGAGCGGCTTTCCGCAGGTGGTGCAGAATGCACTTCCATCTGCTATTACAGCATGACAATATTGACAGATCATAATCAAAACTCCTTTTTTAAGAGACCCAGACGGCAATTGCCGAAAAGTTATCCATATTTCTATCTTTTCCGCGCTTCACAATGATTTCCGTCATACGGCTCACCCATTCTGAAACGGTTTTGCTCTTCTTTAAAGTGCGGCACATTTCCCGCTCATACACCAGTTCCCAAAAGCCGTCCGAGCACAGCAAAAAGCCCTGGCAGTCTTTCAGATCTACGGATTCTGAAACGGTGCATGGGATCATTTTTTTCGTAGAACCGAAAGCTTTTGTCAGCTTGTTGCGATCCGGATGATTCCGGATCTTTCGTTCCCGAATCTCCTTAGAAAGCACCAGCATTTGCGGCACGCTGTGATCGATGGTGCGGCAGACCACTTTATTTTTCTGAAACCAGTACAGCCGGGAATCTCCGATGTGCGCCCACTGTGCCTTATCATCCCGCAGAAGCAGCGTCACCGCAGTTGTCATCATAGCAGTCGTTTCGTGTCGTTGTTTTTTCTCTTTTGCCAGTTCTTCCTGGGCGGTATCATAGGCATGCTGCAAAAAGTCCGGTGCATCCGGCTCTTTCTGGAATTGTCCGCAAATAGACTGCGCCACCATCTGGGAAGCAACTTCACCCTTTCCATGGCCGCCCAACCCATCCGCCAGTGTAAAGCAGTAGCGATCGCCCTGATGGGACATGCAGACGTGATCCTCGTTCACCTCGCGATTTCCGATATTGGTAAAGATCTCATAGGTAATCATGCCTGTTCCCCCTTTGCCTCTTCCAGTATGACCCGACAGGAAACATCACCGAAAATCAAAGTGTCACCGTCATGCAGTTCAGACGGCACTTGTTTTGCAAGCTTACTGCCGTTCTGCTGGGTACCGGTGGAAGAATGGTCTGTGACCGTATAGCAATCTTTTGCAAAATCATATTCCAGATGTGCATGATAGGAAGAGACGTGGACGCTGTCCAGACAAATGTCAATGTGCTCCGCGGTCTTTCCAAAAGAACGTCCAACATTCGTGCCCTCCGGATTGATCTGGAGCTTTCCGCTGCGGCAGATCAAATAGGCTTTTATGTCCGGATCATCGTGCAGGATCATGATCGTTCCGCCCTTTACCCCAGAAAGCTGACCATCTGGATGACGAATCAGCTGCGGCGCGGCAGCATACTGCACCGGTGCAGTTGAAGCCGCAGCCGGCTGCGTTCCCGTTTTGGACTTCTGTGCACTGCGCAGCTGCGCCATAAAGCCGCCGCCCCGATTGTTTCCGCCGGCGGGCGCTGCATTTGCCGCAGGCTCTTTTTTTCCAAAGAGCTGATTCAGCGACGGCATTTTTTTCTTGCCCGTTGCCTGCTGCATTGTTGCCTGGGGAATCGGTCGCGCCGCTGCATTGCCTGCCACCTCGATCAGATCCTGTACCGGCTGAGACGAAGGCGTTTCTGTCATAGTCCGCATTTTGGAAATTGGCTGCTGTGTCTCCGGCGTTTCCGGAGAGATGCCCATAAACTCCTGTAATTTTTTTCGCATTTCCGGAATATCCAACGTCTCTTTTTCCAACCCGTCATAAAGTTTTTGAAAATCGCCGCTTTCCTGAAAAGCATTGACATCCAGGTAAATATGATCCAGCAAATCCAGGAAAAATTGCCGCAGATCACAGCCGGATGCTTCCTGACAAATCGGCAGGCAGAGCAGAGCCGTCCGCATAGTCGCCGCATCAAAGTATACGGCATCCAGGCGCAGCAAAATCTCTTTTCTGGGAATCATATAATAGTCACATTGTTCCAAATGATCCAGAACTGAATTTGCCGTCTCATAAAACCATTTTTTCTGAATCGCAAATTCTTTCAGATATTCTCTCAGGCTCGTCATCGCGGTACAATCGTACACAAATTCCCGAAGCTTTCCGTCTTCTCGTTCAAACTGCATCGGCAAAAGCCACTGCAGTTCCGCTTCATTTCGCTGGATCATCTCCATCGAAAGCAGATCCGGCTGATCTTCCTCCTGCAGCGTATACCGAAGCGCCTGCTCTGTTTTGTTCCATGCCTGTTCCTGCATGCTGCATCAACCTCCTCAGTCTTGGTATGGGTACATCCATGTATGTGCCAGCACCCGCAGATCCAAAAGATCTTCCTCTGTTTGCGCGTCCGTTTCTTCGGTGTCATCGCTGACATCCTTTACTGTTACAAATGAATCATCTGCATAGACGACAGACATCTCATCGTAAGTATCTTCCAGCATGACGTTGCCGTCAGTGTCGATCAGTGTCCACCCGTCCGCTTCCTGGACAGGTGCATAGCCGCAGCTATAAGACTTTGCGTCGGAATAAGTACCTTCCAGTTCCTGTTCTCCCTTGATCGAGACAAATCCCCATTTACCATTCTCCATCTGTACTGCGCAGGGTTCCTGAGAAGCAAAAGTCTTCACCGCCGTATAACCAGTATCCGACAGCTGCTTTCCGCTGAGATCATAGAGATAAAACTTTCCGTCTTTTTTCCCCCAGAAAACGCCGTACCGGGTGCTATACCCATTCTCATCGACTAGGATCTCTTCAAAGGTCTCCTTGCCGATCTGCTTCATTTCCTTGTCGATCAGCATCCACTTGCCGTCTTTTTCTACTGCGGCACAGCCATTGCTGAACATGCCGGCGTAGTCATACTCTACGGCATAGGCTTTCATATCAGTATCCAGATAACCGTATTTGCCCAACTCATCTTTCGGGATTTCTTCCGGATAAGCATCGGATTTCTCAGTTTTCTCTGCCATCCGGAACGGGGCATAGCCCTCTGCAAAGCTGCCCAGCCATGCAACTGCAAAATCCGGAACGCGCCGGCGATAGGCATCGGTATCCACATAGCAGTATTCGCCGTCCTGGCACACTGGGAAAAATCCGCAGCCTAAATTTCCGGCATCCTCATATTCCGCATCCAAAATCAGCTCATTGTCCGCATTGACGACACCATATTTGCCATCGATCTTTACCACAGCACTAGCAATCGCATCTGTGGGATAGGCATATGGTTTTATCTCGCTGACACTCAGATATTTCTGATACTGCACCACTGCACGAAGCTGAAGCAGGTAATTTTCCATTGTTGTTTTCCATTCATCGGTGCAGTTTTTCTGCTGCAGCGCTGTCTGTACATCATCGTATGCAGTCTGATACTCCTTCTCTTCCAGAGCCCCCTCGATCAGTATTTTGCAGCTGTCCAGATCCTCCGGATTTTTGCTGTATGCTTTTCGCAGCTGTTCCAGATAATTTTCCTCTTCGCCCAGCTTCTGATACAGATCGGCGATCTTATAGGTCAACTCCAAATTGTCCGGCTGCATTTTCTGCGCGCTCTGATAGGCAGTAATCGCATCAATGTAAATCTTTTTCTCTTCATATCGCTCTGCCTGCTGAAGATAGGACTGATAGGTACGCTCTTCCTTTCCATTCGCAGCAAAAATATTTTTCCATGAACCGATGCAAAGCACCAGCATCAGCACCAGCACCAGCGGCCCTGCCATTTTCTTCATGATCACATTCCTCACAATCTCTTTTAAATCTCAATCCCGTCACGAAAAAATATCATACAACACAGCGGCGGCAAAAATAAACGGAGACATCGGGATCGTGTCCCGAAGCCGCATCTTTTTGGAGATCAGCAGCACCACGCAGATCACGGCGGCGATCAGACAGGTATAGAACAACACTGTCATCACCCCGAGCATGCCGTACAGCATTCCCAAAACAGCAAACAGCTTTACATCACCGGCACCCAGTCCGCCGCGGGAGATCAGCATGCAGATCAGCATAATACCGCCGCCGACCAGCAGACCGAGTCCGCTGCGAACCAGCAGTGTTCCCACGGTCGCAAGCTCCTTGGACTGGATCACATCAACTGCTGTAAAGAGTACCCATACCATAAACAGACACGCAGTCAGCATGTTGGGGATTTTCTTCACGCTCAGGTCGATACTGGAAATCACCGCCAGCAAATGCAGCACCAGCTGTTCCCGCAGAGCAATGTCCCAGGCAAGCTTATGCCAGATCACCAACGCGATCATACAGCCGCCTACTGCAAGCTGACAGATCGTCATGCCGATAAATGACTTTTTCTGCGCCAAAAGCACTTGTACATGCTTCGGCTTTTTCTTTTCATGCAGATAATACTCCCGATAATACAGCCCCGGCAAAATGCTCAGAACTGCCAGCAGTCCGACTACGATGCAAGTGATAAACACGCTTCTTTTCCTCCCCCTGTTCCGATCAGCTTTCTACCGGAAATTCTTCATAGATTACTTTGACTTCAATATGCTCCGCACTAAGCCCTTTTTCCTTCGCCAGATTTTCCACGCATTTTTGAATCTGATCGGAATATTTTTCTGCATCCTTTGGCATTGCAACTACCAGCTGATATTGTGTATCGCCGTTCATCTTCTTTTCGGCATTGTCGCTTTCCATATGCACGCCGTCTTGCTCTGCCTTTTTCTTATTGGTTTTTAGCAAGTTGACGCTTCGCGACAAGCGGCTTTTCAGCTCAGATTCGTTCAACACTCTTTCGCCCGCTTCATTTTCAGAGGTAATCTTGTTTTTCAAGATATTCATGGATTCTATTTTTGTCAGACGATTATTGCTTTCATCATAAGTATCAAATCCAAGCCCCTTTTTGATTGCTTTGCCGTATTGTCCGCCTTCTTCTAATCTGGAGACGATTTGTTTTCCGCGCATCATATCACTCTCATTATCCCACAATGTTTTTCCGGGCTGCGGTGTTTCCTGAACGCCGCGATAGTGAATCCAGGCGGCAGTACACGCGGTCTGCTGCACATAGAGATTCCCGTCATACATGCCAAAGGTCATCGCCTTTAAGTTAATGCGATAGTTCAGCACTACATTAATGGAGTAACCGTCTGCCAAAAACATGGATTGCTCAAAATGCAGTCCGCTCTTCCCTTCTTCCACACCGTTGGCTTTCAGATATGCATCCAGATCGGAAACAGACATGTATTTCGGAAACAGTGCCGAACAAACCGGATCTGCAACTGCACAGCCAAGAAGTCGCTGTGCACCGCTTCGCATGGTGGCATTCATCAGGAGCGTCAGCTGACTTTTCCAGTCTGTATTTTGCAGAGAGCTTTTTAACGAACCGGCAGCACTGATAGCCGACTGGGCATTGTTTCCAACATCCTTCCAGGAATCCATGGAGCTGACATCCAGTTCAGATGAGGATTCGTACAGTTTTTCAAACTGCTGGATTGCTTCCTGACCCTTCTGAAAATTTTCATTCAGCTGATCGGTATTGGTACTGCTTGCCGGGGCATCCGGCAGAACGCCGGCCTTTTCCGCAATATAAAAATACTGCGCCACTTCCTTTGCGACCTGGTCGGTGGCATACTGCGTAGTTGCTTCCAGACGCATAATCATCGAGAACATCAGCACCGCCATTACGCCCAGAATGAAAAAGATCAGACCCAGAAGCGCTTCAATGGCAATATCGCCTTTTTCATTTCGTTTTGCTCGTTTCAGCCAGTTCATAGCAGCACCTCCTTAAAAGCCCATCACGCTGTGATAATGCAGCGTGGACTCGCCGGAATTGCCCCACAAACTGCCCAATCCGCTGTACAGCCCCTCATCTTCTGTGCTTTCGGTATCCTCTACCTTTGCATCATAGGAGAAAATGGTTTTCAGCTGTACATCTGCGTCAATTTCGGTTAATGTATATGCGTTTTGCAAATCATAATCCTTCTTGTCAGACGAATTTATAGCAGCACCGCCCAGGTTCATGTTCGTCTGAACGAGTGCAGCACAGCGCTGCAGCATGACTCTTTCATTGCTGATCAATCCGACAAGCGTAAACAGCTTCACATACTGCTTGTAGTTCATTGTGACGCCGCCCTTACCCTTTTCGTTTGCATCGACCTGACCGCTGCTTTTTCCGCTGTTCAGGTATTTGTCAATGGCATCGCTGGCTTTTTGTTTCAGATCTTCGCTCTTTTCGCTGGCAAAATCATTTACAGCATCTTTGATTTCATTTGTACCATCTTCAATGACTTTACTAGCAGTATTTTTCACTTTCCCCACCAATTGGTCAACCTTTTCAATCACAAGCTTTTGGATTTTAGTAACCACGTTATCTTGATTAAGCGCATTTACATTGCTCTTCAATTCGCTTGTCATTTGGTTTACCAGGTTTTCAATTCCAATCTCATCCAGCATTTTTTGTTCTGCTGTTTTGACCGCATCTGGTGCATCGCTGTTTTGAATGATCTCTTTTACATTATTAACTGCACTAGTAACTTTGCTTTTTACATCTTCGCTTCCAGAATTTATCTGGTTCTGAAATTCACTTAATCCTGTTTCCGCATAGAACGTGACAACCGCAGATGAGATCGCATCACTCAAAGTGCTCTTTAATGAGTTCACCGCATTATCGATCTGTGAGTTTACGAAGTTATCAATGCTCTTAGATGCATCGTCTACCATATCGTTTGCAACATTGGTTAACAATTCTGTTCCCTTTTGAAGCGCCGTATTTGTCGCAAATTTTGCTGCACCGCTTAGACTGCATGTCCATGTGGAAGAGGTCTTAAAAATCGGAACATCAAATCCCTGGGACAATTGATACAGATCAATGCCTGATTCTGCCAATGCAAGTACTACGGTCACGATTGCTTGTACAATAGGGATACCAAACACAGTCCAACCGGCAATGGCGGTAGCAATTTCGCAGGCAATTCCCTGTACTTCCGCAGAAGTAAACGCGTAGATCAGATTCATGACAAAACGGATTCCATAGATAGAAGCCATTGTTTTGGTCACTGCACTATCAGGACTGCCGCCCCAGATGATATATTCCTGCTCATACATATAATGATAGTTATTGTTGAGCGGAATATTTTCCAGAGAGGTCTCTACCTCGGTTCCTGTTTTTACAATGCCGTCTTCGATGTCCGTTGTATAGCAGCTGAACATGTTGGTGAAATACTCTTCTTCATAAGCAAGAGAAATCACACTGTTTGCCAAACTAGCAATCGTGTCCATAAAGCCGGCGGCACTAGTCATTTGATTTTTCTTAGCATCTAAATCTGTCTGATTCTCTTTCAACGAGTCATTGTTATCGCTGCCTTTGACAGTGCCCAAGCTATCCACGCCAGGATTGGAAACGTCTGTTTTGGCATTAATACCAGCGGTGCTTTCTGCATATTTTATTCCATTGACACCACCAGTGGTACTGCCCTTTGTTCGGCTCTTGCCGTCGCCACCCCCTGGCGTGCTATTAACAATGTCCTCCTGCTTTGTGTTTTGCTTTGATTTTGGTGCTTTTGAACTGCTTTGAGGATCATCGTTCTTCAAATTTTCGATATTATTCTTACTTTGATTTTCATTATTATTTTGTAGCTTTTTGGTGATGTTGATCAGCTTGATATAGAAAGCCTTTGCGCTATCCTCACCGGTGAAGTACAGATCCACCAGATAACCGGTTCTTTTATCACCATCCTTGATTTCATCATTTGGGAATCCCAGCTGCAAATACTTTTGATCCTTTGTAAGTACGTCCTTTTGAATATTCTCCGGAACACCATTTACTTTGCCCACTGAACAGGTGAAATTATTGTTCATGAGTTCAGCTGCTTTTGCTAATGCGGCGTCTTCTGTGATACTATCCAGATTGGCATTGATATTTTGATCTTTCCACTTGCCCCCTGCCTCGCTGTTGCAGTAGGTATCTGCACTAAGTGCGTTGTGCATTATGGAATCGCCAAAATACTTGATGCTTTCCAGATAGGTTGACAGATTTTCATAACCGGTCTTTTGCTTGCTTACATAGTTGAGCAGAGATTCCACTTCAATGACCTTGATCTTCTCTGCTTCAGCATCATGCTGCGACTGCATAGAGTCTCTCGTAGTACCTGCCGGAACACCATTAATGCCCTGCTGCCAGTCATTCAGCGATTTCTCAACTTCACCAGCCTTTGTTTTGACATCGTTCAACTTCGTCACGCATTCCGATGCCTTATCCTTGACTGCGTTGACTTTTGTGATTACATCCTTGACCTTTTCATAGGCATCATTATAGGCTGTGTTGGCCTTTTCTTTGTATTTATCGCGTGCGCTGATACATTTTCCATCTAAACTGCTGAGCTGAGAGCGAATCTGACTCCCATTTTTAACAGCATTGTATTCTTCCTGCTTATCCCAGGTAAATGTAATCTGATCCGATGTTCCTGTGATTTTTACGCCGCATTCCTGCAGCATCTTTACCCAAAGCTTCCATACCAGATAGGTGTTTTTCTGGTTGTCATTCAGTTTCTTGTATTCCTCACTGTCCTCTGATTTGAGTTGGATTCCGTTTGAATCAAAGCTGTACAGATCTTTAAAGCCACGACTATTGCCGCCTACAGCAGTTTCAAGGTTTGCTATCTTATCATTATAATCATCAAACATACCCTCATAATATTCCTGTGTCAGACAAAGGTCGCGCAGAGTATCAACGTCATATTTACTCAAAATATCATTATAGTATTGATTGATTAAATTGACGTCGTCGCCGCTTATACCGGAAAGCTTTTGATTCAGATTTTCAATATCATGCTTCTTTGCAGTATAGACATTCGCCGCTTCTTTATAGTTTTCTTTTGCCGCAAGAATTGTTTCATACCCGCCTGCAATATCTTTTAAAAGCAGTTCTTCATCGCCTTTTGTAATCGTCCGATTCAATTCCTCTAAAATAGTAGATGGAAGCGACATTGTTTTTTTAGAATCCAGTTTACCATTGATTTTATTTGCATACGCCTGATTATATCCGGGGTCATCCAATTCAAATCCGCCGAATTTTTTCTTAAAGTCATCCATTGTCAAAACTTCAACTTGAGGCACTACCGGAATATACACCTCACTACTGGTGTTAAAGTATTTCTTTATTAAATTGTAGTAAATCAGCAAGTTTTGTGTTGCGTCTTTCAAATGGCTGTAAGCTGCATCTGTACTGTTGGCGTTACCGATGCTGTTGCTCAGGTCATTCATCTTCTTGGTATTTTCCAGATCAATAACCGCATCGTTATACTGAAACAGCGCATCCTTCGCCTGCTTGCACGCTTCCTGAAGCGTTGCGCTCGTTTTTGTATAATCCATCTGCTTTTCAATGGCTTTGGTCTGCTTATTGGCACTGCTGAACATCTGGATCTTGTCCATGATGGAAGCCGCCGCCATGATGGGGGCTTTATACTTCATGTACTCCACGATCTGGCGCTTCATGACATCCGGATTGGACAGTGTGGAAGAGCTGTTGCCGCTGACGGTGATAGCCTGGACTTCCATCGCCAGATGGTTGACCATTTCATCTGCATCCACATTTTCTCCCCGGAACAGACTGCTCTGAACAGTACCAGTCATTGAGTTAATGAACTTGTCTACCTCATTGTCATAGCCGTTGACTGCTGCCAGGTTGCCTTCCAGCGTGCTAGCGAAATACTCTGTGAAGTTGTCCTGCAAGTCGTCCAGATTATCGCACATTGCGAAAAGTCCGTATGCATCCTTCAGCGCCTGGTCGTATGTCGAAAGCGCCGCATTCATCGTCAGGTCACCTGCGCCGGAGACAGCAGTTTTGGCACTCATGATCCGTGTACCATCCACGATCATGGTCGCGTAAGTCACGATTGGCAAAAGCACCAGAATCAGAATCAGTGAAACCGAGCCTTTGGCTTTCCGAAAAAATTGTAACATCCCGTTTCCTCCTCTATATCATCAGACACCATTCACTTTGTTCATAAAGCTGCGCACCTTTTCGATTGCTTTTCCGAAGTTGCTGTCTTTGTCCAGGTTTAACTTTTTCGCCAGAGTTTCGGCGAAGTCAAACACCAGGTCGGTATTGCGGATAAATTCATCTTGATCGTTTGCGCTGGCAAATGCGGTGGCGGAAATTCTCGATTTATTTGAAAGCCACGATATAAGACCTGGAGACGGCAACGTTTCTGAAACAGTTACCTCAACCTGCTGTGACACAAAATAATTACTAACATTTATCTGAACTTCTGCATTTTCACACGTCAACAAGCTATTTTGCGAAATAATTTTTTCTGCTATTGCTTTCAGTTTGGCTTCCTGACCATCACCCAATATATTAGAATTGCTCCCGATTGATGTTAAATATCGATATGGTCTCAGTGATTTTACGTTTCCGTCTGTTACTTTAGGAATGGTAATAGTGAGATTTTCTCCATTTGTATCCCAATCAATCGCATGTGTTCCAAAAACTGAAACATAATTTCCCGAACCAGGCATATCAATATACCCCGGATATGACACTTCTCGTGATGATATAACTGCAAGTTTCTGTGCATAATTTTGTAATGCCACCCCTTGAAACATGTACATTCCCATAAAGATAATCCAAAAGATAATAAATATGGTTAATGGATAGAGAAAAATTGCTTGCACATCTACCATAACGCCATCTTCACTTTGAAGAAATCTTCTGATTCGCTTCATTTCAACACCCTCTTAAATCGTTATTTTTTGTATACTTATACATTGGCAAATAGACTTTTTCAAATCTATTTGCCAATGTACCGGAACGCTGCATATTCCGATACAAAAATTAATTAGATACAAATCAAAGTAACATTATTTCAAAGAACCGTTGTTATTAATCAAACCTTCGATTTTTGTCTTGATCGTACCCAAAATACCACCTGTACCATCTGTTGTACCGCCTGTCAAAATCGCAACCAATCCTGCAACAACTACCAGACCAACCACAATCAAAATGATTGCCTGAACGGTTTCCATACCATCCTCGTTGTTTTTGAAAGAAGCAATCTTGTTCATCACAGTCAGATATGCTTTCATCATATTTGCCTTCATCCCGTTCACCCCCTTTTGAACAGTTCTTGTTTCTGTACCTCTGCAGCCGATACCGCAAGAACTGCAAAATTGCTTTTCAGCTTTTATATCAATTTGCAGATGCAAACCAATATCAATTTAATTTTTCAGCGGCGCGATTAATTTATCCAGATGTTCTTTTACTTCAGCAAACACACCGCACTGCTTTAGTGCGATCAATGCAATGATGATCAATATCAGTAAAATACTCAGTGCAATCGCTTTTTTTCCACTCATCTTCCTATCCTCACATCAATTACAATGAAAACGAACTCATCAACGATATGCCCATCGGCCCAATAACCAACAGCAATAGGCCCACAAACATCAGCATATTCGGAATCGTCAGTTTTTGCGCGGCCGTTGCACCCTTTTGCCGGGCAAGCTGCTTTTTCTCTTCCCAAGCTGCCTCAGACATTTCTTTCATCGACTTGATGGATTCCGAAGCGCCTTTCTGTACTGCCTGCACATAGATGGAAGCGAATTTTCGCACTTCCTTTGTGGCACAGCGCTGTGCGAACAGGTTGACCGCATCCTCGATCGCCATTCCCTGCTGAATATCCATGCTGGTCACACGCATTTCTTCGTAAAGCTTGTTCTCATAGTTGGAGCATGCCACTTCATCCCAGGCGCGGCGCACCGCCATGCCGGCGTTGATAAGCAGCGTCATTTTGGAAACCATCTGCGGAAACTCCACCACGATCTCGTCTTTCTTCTGCTTGATCATTTCCTTGATGTGCGACCGGACACCGTTTACCAAAAGCGCCGCGATCAGCAGTCCGAAAAGCAAGCCAATGTACATACCGGAAACGCAGCCTGCCATAAAGCCCAGCGGAATGCAGAGCACCAGCATGGAGATCATTCCGGCGCGCTCGACATAAAAGAAAAATTCTGCATTGTCTCTGCCGAATACCTCGATCAGCTCCTTGACATGTGCCATGGCTTTATCGGTATGGCTGATGCGGTTTCCTGTGATTTTTTCCCAGATCTCAATGATGCCGAAACCGGAAAAATACAATTCCTTTGCCGTAAAGATCTTGCTGTCTGCCGCATCCAGTACGTCCGCGTACTTTTTATGATAGCAGAAGTACAAAAGCGCATAAACTGCCATGAAAATCACTGCCATCACACCGCAGATCAGCATCACGCCATACGGCATTTCTTTTGTTAAAAAGCCCATCTTGTTTCACCCCTATATCTTGATCTGTACGATTTTAGAGCCCATCCAGTAGGAGAACACAAAAATCACCAGTGCTACCAGCTTGATTCCCAAAACCAGGATGTTGTTCGGCGACGATACCAGCATATTTGTGGCGAACACCACGATAAACGGCATGACTGCCATAATGTTCAGCTCGTTTTTCTGCGAGGTCACCATGGTCTGGATCTCCATCTGGATCTCGATCTTATCGCTGATGATGTCTCGCGTTTCCCGGATGACTTTGCCCACATCACCGCCCAGGTCGCTGGAAATGGCAAATACACTGGAAAAGCTGTTGATATCATCAATACCGCTGCGCTTTCCCAGATCCACCACCAGATCACGGATCTCAATGCCGTACATATCCCGCGCATGGCGGATCAGCTGAAGTTCCTTTGTGATATAGGCATTTTCGCCGTGCTCTGCGCGCATGTCCTCCAGTGCATCGGTGAATGCGTCATTGGCGTTTCGCCCGACGGTGTAAGAGTTACTCAAAGACTCCAACATATCCCGAAACTGCAATGTCAGCGCATTGACGCGTTTTCTTTGCAGACGATCCCGATAGAGCGGCACTGCTTTCCACGCGGCAACTGCCCCGACCAAAAAACTCAGAATGGCATTTCCAAAATAAATGTACGCCGCCAAAAATCCTGCGCCGCCGCCAACGAGTACCGCCAGAAGCGTTTCTGCTGCATTTAAGTGGTATACATGGTAATCCACGCCGTCTCCGGTGAGACCATGATACTCTTCGTATTTTTCCTTTTTCTGCTTTTTCGGCTTCGGTGCTTTTTGCTTTTTTTCCTTTTTCATTGACTTCACCCCATTAAAAATCCATTTTGATACCGGCAAGCTGCAACTTTTCCACGTTTTCCATTTTGTTTTCTGTACGGTTCAGACTGCCATGTACTTTTTCCGGTGTAGAAAGTGCATCCTCTTCAAACTTGTACAGTGAATTTAGCTTGATCTGCCCGTTTTCATACCCCAGAACCTCTACGATCTCTACAACTTTACGAGAGTGGTCGCGCAGACGGGACAGGTGTATAATCAGATCCAGTGCCGACGCGATCTGCTGCCGCACCGCATCCAGCGGCAGCGCCGCAGCGCCCTGGAGCACCATGGTTTCCAGACGGCTCAGCATGTCCTTGGCAGAGTTGGCATGGCCGGTGGAAAGCGAACCATCATGACCTGTATTCATCGCCTGCAGCATATCCAGTGCTTCTTCGCCGCGGACTTCGCCGACAACGATACGATCAGGACGCATTCGCAGGGAAGACTTGATGAGATCCTTGATCGTGATCGCACCCTCGCCGGAAGTGTTGGCATTTTTGGTTTCCAGACTGACCAGGTTGTCCACATGGGTGATCTGTAACTCCGCAGAGTCTTCGATGGTAATGACACGTTCATCAGTCGGGATATAGTTAGACATGGCATTCAGGAATGTTGTTTTTCCGGAACCGGTACCGCCGCTGATGAAAATGTTATACCGTGCTTTTACCAGGTTTTTCAGCTTGTCCGCGATATCCTGTGTAATTGAGCCATATTCGATCAGCTTTTCCACGCTCATGGGCTTTTTGGAAAACTTACGGATGGTAACGGTATCCCCATGCATGGCGATGGGATACAGAACAATGTTGACACGAGAACCGTCCCGCAAACGCGCATCGGCAATCGGCTTAGACTGGTTGACCTCTCGCCCGGAGATATCCACAATGCGGTGGATGATCTTTTTCAGTTCCATCGCGCCATCAATGCCGTTTCCGCCGAACTTCTGATTCAGACGAACCACTCTGCCGTTTCGTTCTACAAAAATATGATCCGGGCCGTTTATCATAACTTCTGTGATGCTTTCATCCATCAGAATCGTATCCAGGATTCCCAGACCGCGGTACATACCGAAAACCCGCTCGACGATTACTGCCTTGTCTTTCGGAGAGATATACACCAGTTCTTGTTCACTGGTGAGATAGTCACCGTTCTCATCCAAAAATTCTGCCAACAGTTCCTTGATATACTCTTTGTAAGTATCATCATCGGCATCGCGCATTTTCTTTCTGTTTTCTGATTTGCTCTTTGCAAATTGAAAACCGCTTTCCGACTTTTCCTCCTGATTGGCAGAGGTATAGTCGATCCTGTCACAAATCTTTCCGACAATTTCCTCTAACACATGATTTTGCGTCATGATTTTCCTCCTGCCTATCCCTTATCGAAGTTTTTCAAACAGCTGCGGTGTTCTGCAAATGTTCTGCACTACTGTCTGGAATGAGATCTGCTGATTTTCTTTCAGACGATATCGTCCGAATTTTCCGACAACTACCATACCCTTGGTATAATCAGACAGCTCTGCATCAGAATAAAATTTGTTGTAAATCAGAAAATGCTCTGCCGGATCACCGGACTGACCGCGCTGTTCCACCTGTACATAACGCAGCACCTTTTGCAGCTTTTCCCGTGACATATCCGAAGCATCCATAGTAAATACCAGTTTGTCAGAAGCCTGCACCAGACCAGAAGTCAGTTCTCCGATAAACATCCCGGCATCGATAATCACATAGCGGTACAGCTTCTGTGCACGAATAAGCCGTAAGATCTCCAGAAGCATTTTCTTTGTCAGGCAGGAAATATCCACTGCATTTTTACAGCCGCGGATCACTGCCAAGCGCTCTGTCTGCTGTGAAACCGTCAGTGCGATTTCCTTTTTCAGGCTTTCGTCGGTATACTTTCCGCGCATTTCTGCAATGATATCAGAAAATGTCCGTTCATTTTCTGCCGTAAAGTAAGTATCACTGCTGAATTGCTCCAGATTCAGATACAAGATCGAATCGGTTTTTGAGAAATCCTGTGCACAGGATACCGCCATTGCCGAGCTGCCTGCACCGCCGTGCACCGGGAAAAAGGTGATGATCTCCGTCTCCAGTTCTCCGGTCTCCTGCGGCATTCCCTTTCGCTCCCGAAGAAGTGTACGCTGATATACCGACTCATAAAGATCGCACAATGCATCGTAAATTTTCGGAATGCTCTGATACTTGTAAATCGTTGTTTGCTGGTCGATGACCTCATGATTTTCAGAAAGCCACGCAAAAGGCAGATTTGCCGCCGGAAGCTGCAGATCTTCTTTTTTCTGAATCTCGTGCAGCTTTCCGCACAGCACAACATCGAACTCTTCCGATTCCATGTAGCTGCGCAGCTTCTCTGGTGACTGAAAATCGATCACCTGCATATCATCCGCGTACAAGTGCAGATAATACCCGAGGCGCTTTACATATTCCACATCCGTATCCAAAATCAATATTTTCATTGTTCACACCTCCTGTTTTAGCGAATTACATCTGACCAGCTGATTTCATTGCCGACGCTGAGATTTGCCACATAGGACAATGCATACGCCGCATCTCTGGAATTGATCTCGCTGCTGTCATCCACATCGGCTGCCCAGAACAGCGAATCCTCTGCAAGGTTTGCATTTCCTATGATATCCTGGAAAGTGGTGTCTAATCCGGCGGATTCTCTTGCCGCATAGGACAACATATATGCCACATCCATGGAGTTGATTTCGCCGTCGCGGTTAACATCGCCTTTGAGCGAATCGATCGAATCACCATCTACGGGAATGAAAATCATTCTTTCTGTACGTTTATTGTCCTCACTTTCTTTATTTTGCGCATTAACATATTCTTTCGCCGCACTGCCATTCCATCCATATATCGTAAATCCATCTTTAATTCGATTTGAAATATATCCAATTGAGAAACCCTCAAGTAATTCCAATGCATCTGGGAGAAGCATATATTGGAAATTGTTATAGATAAATGCAGATACAGATACTGATTTTAATTGCATCGAAGAGACCACATTTAACACTTCTTCATCCCAAACAATGGGTTCAACATCCGCAATTCGATATACATTTTCTGTTAAACGAGCAGTATGCCAATCCGGATAAGTCATATTGCTTCGCATTGTATAATCCTCAATCTTATATTCGTCATCCTCAGGACGCAGCTCAATTTGAGAAATCTCAGACTTACTAAATGAAGCCGCACCGATTGATTTCAATTTGTTTGAGATGACCAAAGTTGCAATACTAAGTCCATTAAAGCCTCTATCACCAATAGAGATTATCGAACTGCTAAGATCGACCTCAACAACATGAGAAAATAGGATGTCATAAATCCACTTCTGCGTATTCTTATCACTGCAATATAATGCACCGCTATTAATGCTTGTCACATCATCAATATCGATATAAAGTGCACTGATTTCTTTGATTTGTTCCAGTAGAGGTTCATTGTTTGTCAGCGTTGCAAGCAGGTTTGAAATCGCAAGCGATTCGAGAACTTTATTTTCCCCGTCTGCATAATAATGCAGATACCCTATTCCATTTTCTATCCAAAGCTTTCCATGCACATCGCCGCTTTTATCCGCTGTCCACTCAATCATACTCTCCTGGGTTGTCGTTGTTGTTTCCGCACTGGAAGCAGTCGTGCTTGTGGTGCTTTCTGTTGTTGGTATCGTTGTTGTTTCCGTTGTAGTCATAGTTGTTGCTTCTGTGGTTGTGGTTGTAGTCGTTGTAGTGGTCGTATAGCTTTGCTTGGTATAGGTCTCTCTCGTGGTCGTTGTGGTGTATGATTGTCGGGTATAGCTTTCCCTTGTTGTCGTGGTTGTCATTGTTGTAGTCGAAGCAGTTGTCTTTGATGTGGCGGTCGTTGTGGCAGCAGTTGTTGTCGTCGTTGGCTTTACAGTTGTTGTGGTTGTCTGGGTCGTGGCAGTTGTGGTTGTGGTTGTGGTCGTGGTTTGCGTGGTGGAAGAATGCGTTGATGTTGTAGGTTTAGTCGCCGCCGTCGTAGCTTCCGTTGTTGTGGTCGTTGTCTGTGCTGTGGTCGTAGTAGTTTCTGCGCCATTTCCCACAATAACCCGAACAAAGCCGTCCTTCAGCTGAACGCGGTCTGAAAAAATGTCTGTCTGTGTGTTGTCGAGCAGCTGATACCGCTTCACCGGAACTTTCTCACCCTGACTTTTCAGCATGTCCGTTCCCTCCGGTGCCCACTCTACGGGAAATTCATAGTAGGATACGGTTTCACCCATATAAGTTCCGGTTTCCAGCGTCATTCCGTATTTTTCTGCAATCTGAGAAACATCGCTTTTCTCAAAATACATGTATAGATCCAACAGCGAACCGGAAGCGCTCTCACTGTTCACAGAAGTCAGCGCATACCGAATCCACCGGAAGGATTCATCACAATATTCCTTCTCAGTGTCCGAAAAATTCTGATACTGATTCAGGGCATCCTGGTTGACTACGTCATAATTGCCGAAATAGCAATAACAAGAGTCTTTTTCATATTCAAAGCGCAGCAGTTCTGCGGTCTCTTCCGGGAGACAGAGCACACCGGAAATCGCATAAAACCCCATGCCGCTGGGCGCATCCAGATACATGGACAGACTCATAGATTCATCCTGAGAATCGCGCATATCCACATAGATATCATTGATTCCCATAGTAATATCTTTTTCAGTCGGTGTCGGCTCTGTCGTAGAGGTCGCAACTGTCGCAGTTGTTGCAGTTGTTGCAGTGCTGACGGGTACTGTATAATCAGTTGTCGCAGTTGTTGCCGGGACTTCTTCATAAAATATATTTGCATTCTGGATCACGGTGTTGCCGTAGCTGGAAATTGATACCGCTTCCCACTGTTCCTTTGTCCCGGCATAGTGTGCATGAAACAAGCTTGTACAAGAAACAAAGGCGTTGCTCTGGATGCTCGTCAGACTTTCCGGAAAATAGATGCAGTCTATACTGCTGCAATTTTGAAATGCCCATGGACCGATGGTGGTTACATTTTCCGGAATGTGAATTGAGGACAGCGCTGTGCAGTCCTCAAAGGCAGAATTCTGGATAACCTCCAGCGTAGACGGCAGCTGCAGCGTTTTCAGAGATGTGCACTCCTGAAATGCATAATCCCCCAGAGAAGTCACACCCTCTTCAACAACCAGGCTTTGGATATCCGTATTCAAAAAGAACGGGCTCTTTTCATAGCCGTATTTAAACATCTCTCCCGTACCGCGAATGGTCAGCGTACCGGTAGACGCATCCAGTTCATAGGTCAGATTCTCGCCGCAGCGATTTTCTGTCGATTCCTCCGCATACGCCGAAAGAGACAGCATTCCTGCCGACAGCTGCATCGGCACTACACTTGTCAGCCCCAATATACCGGCAAGAATCGCCGCCTGAATACGTTTCCATTGTTTCAT
This sequence comes from uncultured Ruminococcus sp., assembly GCA_934463425.1. Taxonomy (GTDB): domain Bacteria; phylum Bacillota; class Clostridia; order Oscillospirales; family Ruminococcaceae; genus Ruminococcus_C. Next base: position 76,584 of record CAKSJP010000005.1, on the reverse strand, counting down.
AAAAACATCCTCCCTTTTTTGTAAATGGAACAAAACGGAATCAGATTTTAGAAAAGATAGCCCTGTAGATTTCCTGCTTTCCACTACAGAATATCCCTTATTTTAGCGTTTGCAATCCGCATCCCTATTTTATGCATTTTAAATCTACTATATTATAGCATATTTCAGCAAAAAAAGGAAGCGAAATTCCATTAATTTTTATAGAACATGGAAGCTTCGCTGTTTATCTGGTTTTTTCCGCATTTTTCAACACTTTTTACAATTTCTTTTCCTAATTTGAATATTTTGAAATTCTTTTAACTTTATTTATTTCCACATTTTTCTATCCACAATTAGAAACAGACTATCCACGAAGTGGCCCTGTTCCATACAAAAAATGCCGTGGACATTGCAGTTTGCAGTGCGGCAAATTCTTGACATTTTTATGATGATATGCTACAATAACACATGAAACGGTCGGCAAATGAAGCCGAATTTTTTTCATTTTCCGCATACACACTTTTCGCCTGGCATGTCCGCATGCACATGGCTCAACAAGGAGGAAAAAGCACACTTATGCTGGAATTAAAAGGCATTCAAAAAGATTATCTTGCGGGCGAAAACACAGTTCACGCTTTAAAAGGAATTGATCTGCGTTTTCGGCGCAGCGAATTCGTGTCCATTCTCGGCCCTTCCGGCTGTGGAAAAACTACGATGCTGAACATCATCGGCGGTCTCGACCAGTACACCAAGGGCGATCTCATCATCAACGGCAGATCCACCAAGGATTTCAAAGACCGTGACTGGGATACTTACCGCAATCATTCTATCGGATTTGTCTTTCAAAGCTATAACCTGATTCCCCATCAAACCGTTCTACAAAATGTGGAACTTGCGCTGACGCTCTCCGGCGTTTCTAAGACAGAGCGCAAGCAGCGGGCAAAAAAAGCACTGGAAGATGTGGGACTGGGGAATCAGCTCTCCAAAAAGCCCAGCGAAATGTCCGGCGGCCAGATGCAGCGCGTCGCCATCGCCCGTGCTCTGGTCAATAATCCGGATATCATCCTGGCAGATGAGCCAACCGGTGCACTGGACACTGAAACCAGTATCCAGGTCATGGAAATTCTCAAGAGCATATCCAAAGATCGCCTTATTATCATGGTTACACATAATCCGGAGCTGGCAGAACAATATTCCTCCCGGATCATCCGCATTCTGGACGGAAAACTGACAGACGATTCCCAGCCTTTAACAGAAGAGGAATACCAAAAAGAACTGGAAGCCGACCGAAAGGAAAATGCTGTTGGCAAAAAGCTGAAGAAGCCGTCTATGTCCTTTGGCACATCATTCTCTCTGTCGCTGAAAAACCTATTCACAAAAAAAGGCAGAACGATGCTGACTTCCTTTGCCGGAAGCATCGGCATCATTGGCATTGCACTGGTGCTTTCTATTTCTCAAGGATTCAATACCTACATTCATACCATACAGGAGGAAACGCTGTCCTCTTATCCTCTGACCATTCAGAAAACCAATACCGATCTCAGCGCACTGATGCAGATCTTTATGGGAACTGCCACTTCTGACAGCAGCCACGGCAAAAATGCAGTCTATAAAAAATCTGCTATTTATGACATGATGAATGCACTGAACAATATGGAAACTTCAGAAAATGATCTGAAAAGCTTTAAGACCTACATTGAGTCAGAGCGAGACGATACAGAAAGCACCCTTTCCAAGGCGATAAATGGTGTGCAGTATTCGTACGATCTGGATCTGCTGATCTATACCAAAAATGCAGACAACACGATCATTCACTCGGACACCGAAGAACTGATGCAGGAAATGATCCTGGAACACATGGGCATCGACATGCAGGCAATGACTAAAGCCAGCACCTCCATGTTCGGAGAAGAAGCTACCTCTATGATGGGAATCGGCGGTTCTTCCATGAGTCTGTGGCAGGAACTGCTTCCCGGTGACAACGGAAAGCCCATCAATGACCTGCTGAAAAAACAGTATGATGTAGTATATGGTTCATGGCCGAACAGCTATGACGAGATCGTGCTGGTTCTGGACGAAAACAACGAACTGGACGATATGACGCTCTACGCTTTGGGATTAGAGCCAAAGGAAGATGTGGACAACATCATGGAGGCTGCTGTTGACGGCAAAGAACTGAAAAAGGACAGCAAGAGCTGGTCTTATGAAGAGATCTGCAACATGGACTTCCGCACCATTCTCAATTCCGACTGCTATCGTTATGACGAAAGAACTGGCTTGTATACCGACCTCCGGGATACGGATGCCGGTTTACAGTATCTCTATGACAATGGAATGAAATTAAAGGTCTCCGGCATCATCCGCCCCAATGAAGATACCTCTGCTCCCATGCTCTCCGGCTCTATTGCATATACCAGCGATCTGACCAAATATGTCATTGAGCACACCAAAGAATCCGATGCCATTGCTGCACAGACCAAGGAAAAGGATACAGACATTTTCACCGGACTTCCTTTCAAGGACAGTTCTAATGATCTCACGGATGCAGACAAGCAGACCGCCTTTCTGGAATATATCAACAGTCTGGACGAAAGCGGAAAGGCACAGGCATATGTACAGATGATGAGCATTCCCACAGAAGAGCAGCTGAATGCTTCCGTAGAACAGGCAATGCAGGGCATGAGCCGAGCAGATATGGAATCCGCAATGGTACAGGGTATGGCACAGCAGATGAGCATGAGTGAAGCAGATGTGCAGTCCTATCTGTCATCCATGAGTGATGACGAGATCAAAGACACTTTTACGCAGATGATGCAGCAGCAGGTCAAGGCGCAGTATGCCCAGCAGGTACAGCAGCAAATGGCGGCTATGCAGCCAGCTGAACTGATCGGTGCGCTGACACAAACGCTGCCCACACTGTCTGCGGCACAGTGTGCAGCATACTACGATGAAATGATACAGTTCTCCGACTCCACCTATGAGGACAATCTGAAAGCACTGGGGGATGTGGATCTGAATGACCCGGCGTCTATCAATCTCTACGCTGCCACCTTTGAGGACAAGGATGTTATCGAGGATGCGATCTCCGATTATAACGAGGGCAAGGACGAAATGTCTCAGATCCAGTACACAGACTATGTGGGACTGATGATGTCCTCTGTCACCAAGATCATCAACACCATCACCTATGTGCTGATTGCATTTGTTGCCATTTCGCTGATCGTCTCCTCTATTATGATCGGTGTCATTACGCTGATCTCCGTCCAGGAGCGCACCAAGGAAATCGGCATTCTCCGTGCCATCGGCGCATCCAAGCGGGATGTCTCCAGTATGTTTAATGCCGAGACCATCATTATTGGTTTCAGCTCCGGGCTGCTGGGTATTGTGGTAACCTATCTGCTGTGCATTCCCATCAACCTGTTGGTACACCACCTCACCGGCATCAACAATCTGAGTGCGGTTCTGCCTATTCCGGCGGCAGTCATTCTCATTGCCATCAGCGTACTGCTGACACTCATTGCAGGCTTTATCCCGTCCAAGAGTGCGGCAAAGAAAGATCCGGTAGTTGCACTGCGTTCAGAATAAGCAACGCTGGCGCTACTTCTATACGCAAAAAAGCAATACTGTACGGAAATTTTCCCGTGCAGTATTGCTTTTTGTTTTTTCTATCACTTTATCCCAACAGTTCTGCCAGATCCTGTTCCGGTGTGGTGATCGGAGCAATGCCAAAGTTGTCTACCAGATATTGCAGCACATCCGGAGAAAGGAATGCCGGCAGGGACGGGCCGAGACGAATGTTCCGGATTCCCAGATGCAGCAGGGTCAGCAGAATGCAGACCGCTTTTTGTTCGTACCAGGACAGCACATAGGAAAGCGGCAGTTCATTGACACCACAGCCGAACGCATTCGCCAGTGCAACCGCAACCTGAATTGCACCATACGCATCATTACACTGTCCCATGTCCATAATGCGCGGCAAGCCTGCCACAGTTCCCAGATCCAGGTCATTAAAGCGATACTTACCACATGCCAGAGTCAACACAACAGTATCCGGCGGCGTTTGCTTTACAAATTCTGTGTAATAATTCCGTCCGGTTTTTGCGCCGTCACAACCGCCCACCAGGAAAAAGTGCCGGATCTGTCCTGCCCTGACTGCCTCCACAACCTGATCTGCCACAGAAAGAATCGCACCATGTCCGAATCCGGTTGTCAGCTCTGTGCCGCCATTGATACCGGTCTGCTGCTGTGCTTCTGCATAACCGCCCAGTTCCAGTGCTTTTTCAATCAGCGGCGTAAAGTCCTTTTCTTCGTCGATATGCACCATACCCGGATAACCCACTGTCTCTGTGGTGAAAACCCGGTCATCATAGCTGGGCTTCGGCGGCATAAGGCAGTTGGTCGTAAAGAGAACGGGCGCGGGGATCTGATGAAACTCCTTCTGCTGATTTTGCCATGCCGTCCCGAAGTTGCCTTTGAGGTGCGGATATGCTTTCAGCTTCGGATAAGCATGCGCCGGCAGCATTTCCCCATGGGTATACACTGCAATGCCCTTATCCTTCGTTTGCTCCAGAAGCAGCTGCAAGTCTTTCAGATCGTGTCCGGTCACCACAATAAACGGCCCTGGTTCGATCTGCATGGAAACCTTTGTAGGTTCGGGTGTGCCATAGCTTTCTGTATTGGCGCGATCCAGCAGAGCCATGCACTGGAGATTCACCTCTCCCAGTTTCATCACCTCTGGCAGCAGTTCTTCCATGGTCAGTTCCAGACTGATCTGCACCAGGGCTTCCCGGAAAAAGCGGTTTACTGTATCATTCGTATAGCCCAACACCATAGCATGATATGCATACGCTGCCATACCGCGCAGCCCGAACAGCAGCAGTGATTTCAGCGAACGAATATTTTCCTCTGCTTCCCACAGGCGGCTCATGTCATAATCTTCGTTTTTGCCGCAGGGCGATGTACAGGCAGCACACTGCGGTACAAGTCCGCTCTTTTCTGCATGCACCCGATCGATCTGCGCCTGAATGGAATCGTTGTCAAAGTTGACATTTGTCAACGTCATAAACAAGCTTTCGATCACTAGTTTGTCTGTCTGTGCTGTTGCCAGTCCCGGATCACTGTCCAAAGCCCTCGCCAGACCGATCAGAGCACCGGTCAGCTTGTCCTGCAATTTTGCTGTATCTGCTTTTTTGCCGCACACACCGGACGCTCCGGTACACGCTGTACATCCTGCGGTCTGTTCACACTGATAGCAAAACATTTTCGATTTCATGTTATCTCTCCTCCTGAATGATTCCGTCTGTGCCGATCACGGCAACATAACAAGGTATTTCTTTTCCGCTTGCCGCAATGGCGTTTTTGACTGCATATTCGATACCGCCGCAGCAAGGCACTTCCATTCGTGCCACTGTGACACTGCGAATATTGTGACTGGCGAAAATTGCGGTCAGCTTTTCGGCATAGTCTGCATCGTCCAGCTTCGGACAGCCGATGAGTGTGATCCTGCCCCGAATGAACCGCTCATGAAAGTTCCCATAGGCATATGCGGTACAGTCTGCGGCAATAAGCACATCCGCATCTTCAAAGTACGGCGCAGCTACGCCGGCCAATTTGATCTGTACCGGCCACTGGGAAAGCTGACTCGGACAATCCTTTCCCTGAGACGGTGTGCTGCTGCGGGAAAACTGCTTAGCGCGCATGCCAGGACATCCGGAAAAGGGTTTTGCTTTTGCAAGCTTCTGCGCATGCTGCACTGCTGCTTCATCATACGCCGGTGCTTCCCGTTCTTCAAACGAGATGGCATCCATAGGACATGCCGGCAGACAATCGCCCAGTCCATCACAGAAATGCTCCCGCACCAGAACTGCCTTGCCGTCAATGATGTCGATGGCGCCCTCATGACATGCCTTTGCACAAGCGCCGCAGCCATTGCACTTTTCCTGGTTAATATGGATGATTTTTCTTATCATATGGATTCCTCCCTGCATTATACGTTTTTTGAAAATTGGATTTTTGTTTTTCTTGACTTTCTGAATCCATTATAGTATAATAGCATCATCTTGTATGTTGAAATTTCAACAAGGAGGCGTGTTTCATGCAAAAATATTTTCCAGTGCTGCAGCAATGTCAGCTTTTCTCCGGCATTGCTGAAAATGATCTGCTTGCCATGCTGCGTTGTCTCAATGTTACAGTACAGCAGTATCGAAAGGGACAGGCCCTGATCGCCGAGGGCGAAAAGCCAGAGCGGTTCGGCATTGTACTGTCCGGCACGGTACAGCTGTGGCGCATCGACTATTCCGGCAACCGAAGCATCATGGCAAGTATCGAGCCGTCTCAGATTTTCGGAGAATCCTTCGTCTGTGCAGAAGTGTCTTCTATCCCTGTTCAAGTAGTGGCATCAGAGGCCTGTGAGATTATGATGATCGACGGCACACGCATTCTCCACGCCTGCGGAAATGGCTGTGCCTTTCACCACCAGGTGATCTTCAACTTACTCCGAATCATCGCCCGCAAGAACCTGGTGTTACACCAAAAACTGGAAATCACATCCAAGCGTTCCACCCGGGAAAAGCTCATGACCTATCTCAGCCAACAGGCAAAGCTGCATCAAAGCCGCACGTTCACGATTCCCTTTGATCGTCAGGAACTGGCAGATTTTCTGGAAGTAGACCGCAGCGGTCTTTCTGCTGAGATCAGCAAACTGCGAAAAGAAGGCGTTTTAGAAAGCGAACGGAGCACCTTCCGCCTGCGATAAACGCATATATGCGCGAAAAAAAGCTGTGCGAATCGTACCAATTCGCACAGCTTTTTTGCAAATATAAAGGAGATGATATTGTCGAATTATTCCTTAACGAGTTCTGCACCCAGAGCAGCACACTTTTCCAGTGCCTCGTCATCTGGTGTTTCGTTAACGATCAGGCCTTCGCCGCCAACCAGTGTTGCGCCGTCATTCTTAGCACGCTCTTCCCAGTTGCGCATCCATTCGCCGTCGCCCCAGCCATAAGAGCCGAACAGTGCAATGGTCTTTCCGGGCAGATCGCCTTCGATAGATGCGAAGAACGGTTCAAATTCGTCTTCTTCCAGAACCTCATCACCCATTGCAGAACAGCCGAATGCAATGCGGTCATAATCTGCAATACTGCCGCTGAAATCCGATACCGCGAACAATTCTGCACCTGCTGCATCTGCGATTGCCTGTGCCATTTGTTCTGTGTTTCCTGTACCGCTCCAATAAATTACTGCTGCTTTCATGATTTTCCTCCTAAAATTCCACTGGCTTCTGCCAGTCTGTCTGTGCTGCTGCACAAGTTTTATGATATTTTCAGGGTCTGTAAAATGCTACACCCCTTACTCAGCTTTGTGCAGAGAAATACCCTGCACTTTTCATAATTGGAAAAAGTGCGCCGTGCCTGCTCTACATTGCCATATACTTTCCAACAACCGCACAGTTTGCAGTTTTCTCCCCGATGCATAATAAAACCATTTACATCTTCTAAGGGATAGCCCAGAAAAATTCCGATTTCATGGGGAAATTCCGGCTTTTCTGCAATACGCCTTTGCAGCTGTGCGAGACAGGCTTCCATATCTGTGCTGTTGGTGTACCCATATTGACGCAGAAATTTTTGAATGGCCGGATCGTCCAGACGCTTTTGCAGCAGCTTTGACCGATACAGCAGTACCAACAGCCGTTTTTGACATCGACACATGATTTTCATCTGCAATCCGCTTTTTTCTGCTTTTGCATTAAACGCCGCTGCATACGGTAAAATATCAAATTCTTCTCTGGAAATCGAAATCAGACTGGCACATTTGATTCCCAGCAATGTTGGCGCTGTAAAATGCGCCAGCTTTCTCTCAAATTGTCTGCATGCACTCTCTGACATGGGTTCACCTCTTTTTTCTCATAAAGTTAGGTGAAGCTAACGGAAGGAGCAAAAAAACAGAACAAATCCGTTCTTTTTTGAGTTAGCTTATCCTAACACTAGTTAGTATAGCATAACTCGATGCATTTGTCAAGTGCTTTTTTAAAAAATAAAAAAATCAGGAGCTCCGCTGGCAGATAAGCTTTATACACTGCTGATTTAATCTGTCTTGACTTTTCTGAAAAATTCCGATATAATATAGAAGTAACATCGCACAAAAACTGTGCATAAGCATGCAATCCAATTGCGTATCAAGCACCTGGATATGTTTTATGCGGTGCTGCCTAAAATAAGCTTTTGTTCATATGCTGCGCCTTGCTCCTATGAAACAAAGGCGGTCCAAAAACAGATTGGATGGATAACATGCATACTGAATTTTTAATGGGTAATGCTGCAATCGCAATGGGTGCGCTGGCAGCAGGACTAAACGTAGTTTCCGGATATCCCGGAACGCCGTCCACAGAAGTGCTGGAAACAACAGCAAAACACAATGACGGCAGCGTCTATGTAGAATGGTCTACCAATGAAAAGGCAGCCCTGGAGCTGGCTGCCGGCGCAGCGTACTGCGGTGCGCGAACAATGGTCACAATGAAGCAGGTAGGGTTGAATGTTGCTTCCGACCCGCTGATGAGCCTGGCATACATCGGTGTAAAAGGCGGCATGGTCGTATTGGTAGCAGACGATCCCGGACCGATCTCTTCGCAGACAGAGCAGGATACCCGACGCTTTGCGGCATTTTCCAAGCTGCCTTGCTTTGATCCGTCCGGCGTACAGGAAGCATACGATATGATCCAGGAGGCTTTTGCTTACTCGGAAAAGTATCATACCCCGGTCTTGTTCCGCCCCACCACCAGAGTCTGTCACGGATATGCATCGATTCAGGTGAAGGATGCGGCAGACTATCTGGTCAATCAGCCGGAGGGCTTTGTAAAGGACTCCTCCAAATGGGTGATTTTTCCGAAGCTGTCCTATCAGAATCACGGACGGATGGAAGCGCGAAACGAATCGCTCTCCGCAGTGTTTTCTGAGTATTCGAGAAATCGCATCATCCCAGAAACGGAAAAGGACTGCAAAAAGGGCATCGCCACACACGGCATCAGCTTTTCTTATACCATGGAAGCGCTGCGCGGCAAGGATGCGCCACGGCTGCTGAAGGTGGCAACGCCGTTTCCGTTCCCGGAGCAGCTGGCAGTGAAATTTTTACAGGGATTGGATGAGGTGCTCTGCCTGGAAGAACTGGATCCGGTGATCGAGCAGGAATTGGTCTACCTTTGCGGCAAGTATCACTTGCCTACAAAAATCCGCGGCAAGCTGACACATGATATTGCTCCTGCCGGAGAAAACTCCTGCGACCTGACTGCTTCGTATCTGGCAGATTTTCTGGGATGGGAGAAGCCGGAAACAGACACAGCAGATGCACCGCCGCAGCTGCCGGTACGTCCGCCGGTTTTGTGTGCCGGATGTCCGCACCGTGCTTCTTTCTTTGCAGTCAAAGAGGCGATGAAGGGAAAAAAGAGCGTGTTCTGCGGCGATATCGGCTGCTATACACTGGGCAACGCTATGCCGCTGGATATGGTGGACACTTGCCTTTGCATGGGCGCAGGCGTGAACATGACCCAGGGCATCGGCAAGATCGAACCGGACACGACCTGCTTCGCTTTTGTGGGAGATTCTACATTTTTTGCCTCAGCAATTACCGGTATGGTGAACGCAGTGTACAATCAAGCCGATATGACGCTGGTGGTACTGGACAACTCCACTACTGCCATGACCGGACACCAGCCGCACCCCGGCACTGGCAAAACTATGATGGGACAAGTCGTAGACAAGGTGAGCATCGAAGAGACTCTGCACGGCATCGGCGTAAAGACAGTGGAGACTGTGAATCCGCTGCGTCTGAAAGAAGCCATCGATTGTATCAGGCGTGTGGCGGCGCAGCCGGGTGTCAAGTCGATCATTTTCAAGTCGCCTTGTGCAGTGCTGATAAAATCCGGGAAACCGGCAGAGATCGCGGCAGACAAGTGTATTCAGTGCAAAAAGTGCATTCGGACACTGGGATGTCCCGGCATTATTTTGCAGGATGGAAAAGTGCAGATCGAACAGGCACTCTGTACCGGCTGCGGTTTATGCGCACAGGTTTGCCCTACAAATGCGATCGGAGGTGCTTGTCATGCATAAGAATATCATTCTCTGCGGCGTGGGCGGTCAGGGCATCGTTTTGACCTCGAAGCTGCTCGCCGCGTCAGCAATGGCAAAAAATATCCCGGTGATGAGTGCTGAGACCATCGGCATGGCGCAAAAAGGCGGCAGCGTGTTCAGCTTTCTGCGCATGGGCGAAGAACTGTACTGTCCGATGTTTCCGAAAGGGACGGCAGATTTGCTGATTGGTTTTGAACCGGCAGAAGCTGTGCGGATGCTGCCCTATCTGAAGCCGGACGGCACAGTTATTCTGAATACTCACCCCATTCAGCCGGTAACGGCGACACTAGGCGGCGGCGCATATGACGCAGAAGAAATGATTACGTATATTCGTCGGCATGTGGGAAAACTGACAGTGCTGGACGGCGATGCAGTCTGCAAGGAGATCGGCTCGCCAAAGGTGCTGAATATGGTAATGCTGGGCGCTGTTCTGCGCAGCGATGTGCTGCCGCTGACGCTGGAAGAAGTGACAGAGACCATGGAACGTACTGTAAAACCACAGTTCCGGGAATTGAACCGGAAAGCGCTGCATATACAAGAATAAGAGGGAATTACAATGAAGATCAATGAAACACAATTAGAACAGGTCAACGACCGAATCCAGGCTTTAGTACGCTCAAACAGCTTTTACGGAAAAAAGCTGGAGGCTGCCGGCATGACAGAGGTACATACACCGGAAGAATTTGCAAAGCTGCCCTTCTCTGAGAAAAAGGACCTGCGGGATGCTTACCCGCTGGGACTGATGGCAACACCCGAAGAGCAGATCGTCCGCATCCACTCCTCTTCCGGTACTACCGGTACACCGGTCATCATTCCGTATACTGCCAAGGATGTCGATGATTGGGCAATCCTGTTCAAGCGCTGTTATGAAACTGCAGGAATCACCAACAAAGACCGTATTCAGGTAACACCGGGCTACGGTCTGTGGACTGCCGGCATCGGTTTCCAGAACGGGGCAGAAAAGCTGGGCGCGATGGTCATTCCTATGGGACCGGGCAATACTGAAAAACAGCTGCAAATGATGATGGATATGGAAAGCACTGTGCTTTGCTCAACCTCTTCCTACGCACTGCTGTTGGCAGAAGAGATCGGAAAGCGCGGTATCAAGGATAAGATTCATCTGAAAAAAGGCGTCATTGGTTCAGAACGCTGGAGCCAGAAGATGCGCGACCGGATCTCCAATGAACTGGGTATCGAACTCTATGACATTTATGGCCTGACAGAAATTTATGGTCCTGGCATCGGCATCAGCTGTAAGGAAAACTGCGGCATGCATTACTGGGATGATTATATCTACCTGGAAATCATTGACCCGGTTACCGGCGAAAATGTACCGGACGGCGAGGTTGGCGAAATCGTCATTACCACACTGGTCAAAGAAGGCGCTCCGCTGATCCGCTATCGCACCCATGATCTGTCCCGTATCATTCCCGGCACTTGTGCCTGCGGCAACCAGTTTCCTCGCATTGATATCATCATGGGCAGAACAGACGATATGATGAAAATCAAAGGCGTTAACGTATTCCCCAGACAGATCGAGGAGATTCTGGGAACATTCGAGGAAATTTCCAGCGAATACCAGATTCGTATTTCTCATCTGGATGGCAAGGATACCATGCGCATTTATGTGGAATCTACTGGCGATATTGATTTTGCTGATCTGAGCCGCCGTATTGCAGAGCAGGTCAAGAGCCGTATCGGATTTACACCGATCGTCAAAGTAGTCGAAGTAGGCGTGCTGCCCCGCAGTACGAAAAAAACTGCCCGCGTCATTGATGAGCGGTTTAATTAAGGCAACACCACATAAGCCTTGTGCGGTGCTGCTCTAAAACAATTTGCTTTTGACGGACACGGATTTTCCTGTGTCCGTTTCTCATAGCCCGCTGCAAAACGGGCTGATATCACAATTGCAGAAAGGAATGCATATCATATGAAAGTATTGCTCATCAACGGAAGTCCCCACGAAAAAGGATGTACCTATACCGCACTCCACGAGATGGAAAAGGTATTCCAGGAAAACGGCGTGGAAACTGAACTGGTCTCTGTCGGTACAAATCCCATCCGCGGATGCATTGCCTGCGGCGGATGCCGCAAGAAAGGCGCATGCGTCTTTTCTGATCTGGTCAATGAGATCGCCCCGAAATTTGAAGCATGTGACGGTCTGGTTGTCGGCAGCCCGGTGTATTATGCATCGGCAAACGCTACACTGGTAGCGTTGTTGGATCGGCTGTTCTACAGCACGCCCTTTGACAAAACCATGAAAGTTGGTGCAGCAGTGGCATCGGCAAGACGCGGCGGCTTGACAGCGACCTTTGATGAACTCAATAAGTATTTCACGATCAGCGGTATGCCGGTTGCTGCGGGACAGTACTGGAACGGCATTCACGGCAATCGTGCTGAAGAAGCACAGCAGGATGGCGAAGGCTTGCAGATGATGCGGACGCTGGCACGAAACATGACCTTTTTGATGCGTTCGATCGCTCTCGGCAAGGAAAAATATGGCCTGCCGGAAAAAGAGCCGCGTATCGGTACAAATTTTATTCGTTAAAAAACAGTTGTGGATAAAATAAGATACATGTCTTGGGAAGAAATTTTCACACATGCATTTTATCGCCGCACATACGAAAAGCCTGTTCGGTATCTGGAGTAGCACCGCACAAATCTTGTGCGAACGGATACGGAACAGGCCTTAATATTCTATCCCTTTTCGTGCCGAAATCCCCTTTTCATAAGGATGTTTCCGCGGCAGCATCTCTGTAACATAGTCCGCTCGTTCCAGCAGCGCCGGACTGGGATTTCTGCCCGTTATGACAACTTCCAGTTCCTCCGGACGGCTTTCAACAAAATCCAATACCTCCTGCTCCGGCAAAAAGCCGCAGGAAATACAGGAAAGCAGCTCATCCAGCACCAAAAGACAAAACGAGCCCTGCTGTATCATACTGATGATTTCCCGAAACTGTGTCTGATACCACGCCGCTGCCGCCTGCTTTTCCTCCGCTGTCATGCGAAATGAAAACTTTGCGCTGGGATAGGTTTCCCAGAGCGTCACCTGCGGCAGCTGTTCCAATATACGCCGCTCTCCGGAATGATCCTGTTTCATAAACTGTGCCACAAGCACAGCCTTTTGCCAGCCGGCGCAGCGCAGCGCCAGTCCCATTGCCGCCGTTGTTTTTCCTTTGCCATCTCCGCAGTAAACATGTACCAGGCCACTCATTTTTCCCGATTCTCCCATTCCGGCAGCAAGACTTCCCGGTTAGTACCGTAAAAAACATCCGCTTTCCCGGCCATCATCTCGCAGAACCGCTCCAATCGATCCCAGTTCTGTTGTCCTTCCAGTTCATAGCTGTGTCCCCAGACATAAAAAATCTGCGATGTCTCCGATTCCGACTGCAAAAACTGTTCCGCCAGATCAAACAGCATCGGATCATCGTGGTGACAGGTAGGACGAAATCGCATCAAGTCATCCTGCACTGCAAAGGAATGGGAACTCTCTACCCCGTGGGCATAGCCGATTCCCATTCGACGCAGTTCTGCAATAACCGCATCGTTGTAGACACCATATGGATACGCCATTCCCACAGGAGCTGTTCCGTAGATCTTTTGGATCGCATCAGCGTTCCCCTGCAATTCTGCGGTCAGCTCCGCCGGAGAGAGTTCAGTCAGGTTATAATGACATACCCCATGCACTGCCATCTCGTGCCCGTCATACAAATCCGGACACTCCGCCAGATTCAGCCGATGCACTTCCAGAACATCCCGGTACATCCAAGTGCCGTGATCGTAATCCAATCCGGTATTGACATTAAAAGTGCATTTCATGCCATAGCGGTTCAGGATCTCCAACAGCTTTTTGTCTTGTTCATTGCCGTCATCATAGCTGAATGTCAGTGCTTTTTTATACTTCTTTTTCCAATCCATATGCATGCTCCTTTTACATTTTTCGGTTTTAGAACGCGTTTCCGCAAGAAATATGTGCGGAAAATGCCTGCGCAGACGAGTTCTTATGACTGCTGTCATTATAACACCTGGCACACAGTTTGTCAACAGACAGAAACGCTGGCAGCCGTGAACATATTACAGCGCATTTCATAATATACTATACAGAAAGCCTATAAATCTGCCCCGAAAGGAGTGCTGCCTTCTTGCATCCCATTTGGAAACGTAAACTTGCCGCTGCTGCGTTGACCTGCGCCGCACTGCAGCAAATGCCGCCGCTGCCGGAATCCTCCGCAGTCAAAGCAATGCGAAAGCCGTCCCCAGGGTGCATCCCGGGAACGGCTTTCTATGCGCAACTGAAATTTATGGAATCCGCCCCGAAGGTACGGTATCCAGCTTCTTAGAGTTTGTTGATGCCTCTAAACAAAACGCACCAACAGCATTCCGCAAGTACATGCAGAAAAATTGGAATTATCGATAAATCGGGCCGTAATCTGCGCAGGCGCGATAGTCAGCTGCCTCCAGATTCTTTGTGCCATAAGCGCTCCAGGTGTGTGGACGATAGATCCGTTCTTCCGGTACATTATGCATGGAAACCGGAATCCGCAGCATGCTTGCCAACGTAATCAGATCAGCACCAATATGTCCATATGCCAGGCAGCCGTGGTTTGCACCCCAGTTTGCCATCACATGATACACATCTGCAAATGCGCCCTCACCGGTAAGATTCGGCACAAACCAGGTGGTCGGCCAGGTCTTGTCGGTACGCTCATCCAGCGGCTTATGGATTTCATCCGGCAGATCAACAGTATAGCCCTCTGCAATTTGCAGCAGCGGCTGTGTACCATTGAGAATATTCAAACGGATCATTGTCACCGGCATTTCCGCGCGAGTGCGGTAATGCGAGGAGAAACCGCCGCCCCGGAAATAGCCCAGGTTTGCCGGTGCCCAGTCTGTGGCTTTCAGCATCGCCTGAATATCCGGATCTGTCACATTCCACCAGGGCTTCATGACACCGTTTCCGTCTGTATCCTTGCAGACACCAGTGCCGTCCAGTGCAGCCGCACCGCTGTTGATGAGATGGATAAAGCCGTTTGCAGCCTTTCCCGTAGGCGTTACGCCTGTCACACGCTTTACTGCCTCCGGACTCCAATAGGTGCGGACATCAGCAAAAATAGTTGCCGTACCGGTCAGCAGCTTGCCGAACAACATGGCAGTACCATTCAGGCCGTCGTTCTCTGTCGCCAGAATGGTCGGTTCTTTCTTTCCGTTCCAGTCAAAGCTGGAGTTGAGAATGGCTTCGGTAAAGTCGCCATTGGGAAGCCAGTCTGTCCACATGCGCTGCCCCTGGAATCCGCCCAAAATGGCATTTCTGCCGTGGCTCTCTTCTTCCCAGCCCATTTCCAAAAGCTTGGGATTGCCATAGAAAATGTCCTGCACGATCAGTGTGAACTTGACAATAAATTCCCATTCCTTTGCCTTTTCTTCCGGTGTCCGGGGCTTCTTGATGCCAAATGGATCGATCTCTTTATCTTCGGGCACATCTTTGTTGACGTCATAGCCCTCCGGACAATTCTCCTTGACCCATGCCAATGCCTTTTCATATTCATCGTGATCGTAAATTCCCAGATGGATGCGGCGCAGGATCTCTGTCAGGTCTACCCACTCGGCGCGAATGCCCAGGTACTTCTGAAAAAAGTCGGAGTTGCAGTACGAGCCGGCAATGCCCATGGAAACACCGCCCAGTCCTACATATGCTTTATTGCGCATTACGCCAACGGCAACAGCGCACTTTGCGAAGCGCAGGATCTTTTCCCGAACATCTGCCGGAATATTCTGATCGTCCTTATCCTGTACATCATGTCCATAGATGGAAAATGCCGGGAGACCACGCTGTGCATGTGCTGCCATGCAGGCAGCCAGATAAACCGCGCCCGGACGCTCTGTTCCGTTAAAGCCCCAGACTGCCTTAATGGTCAGCGGGTTCAGATCCATGGTCTCACTGCCGTAGCACCAGCATGGCGTGACAGACAAGGTCGCGCAGACATTCTGGGTCTGGAAAAAGGTTTCGCATTCATATGCTTCTGCGCCGCCGCCAATGGTGGTGGGAGCGATCACACACTCCACCTTTGTCCCATCAGGATAGCGCAGATTCGATTCGATCAGTTCCTTGGCAGCGTATGCCATGTTCATGGTCTGTTCTTCCAGATCCTCCCGAACGCCAAATTGTCTGCCGTCAATTACGGGACGAATACCAATTCTAGGATACATGTCATTTCCTCATTTCTTATTCAGTTCACTCCGGGAAAAACACCCGGATGGTATTTTTGTATTGTTTCAGAGGCGGCGATACAGTCATGTGCCGCCTTGGGCGATGCAATTGCGCCTAAAGTCAAAAACTGGATCGCCGCATTGCCGTACACAGTAGCTTCTACCGGGCCGGCAATCACAAGACGCTGACAAAAATCCGCAGTCATCTGGCAGAGCAGACTATCCTTCACGCCGCCGCCCATGATATGGATCACCGGGTAGGTCTCTCCAGTGCAGGTTTCCAGTTCTTCCAACGCCTTCTGGTACTTTCGCGCTAAGCTTTCATAGATGCACCGAAAAACCGCTCCCGGTGTTTCCGGAACATGCTGCCCTGTTTTACGGCAGTATGCCTGAATACGGCCCGGAATATCTCCCGGCGGCACAAACACCGGATCATCCGGGTCAATGATACCGGACGGTTCATGAGACAGACGCGCCATGGATTCGATTTCTGCAAAGCTGTAAGCCTGTCCCTGACGGGCATATTCCCGGCGCGATTCCTGCAGAAGCCATAATCCGATAATATTCTTGAGAAATGTCACACATTTCTCATATCCTACCTCGTTGGACAGCGCCAGCGAAGCAGCCTGTTCCGACAAAACCGGCTGAGCCAGTTCTGTTCCAAACAGCGACCAGGTACCGCAGCTCAAAAAGATATGCTGCGCAGTTTTTGCCGGTGCAGCAAAAGCCGCACACTGGGTATCATGACCACAGATTGCTGTCACCCGAATTGCCGGAAGTCCCAGCTTTTTCTGCATTTCGGACGAAAGAGTACCCTTATCTGAACCGCTTTCCACAATTTTCGGCAAAATGCGAGAAGGAATGTGGAAAAGCTCCAGAAGTGCAGTGTCCCATGTACCGGTTTTCGCGGAAAGCATCTGCGTTGTACTGGCAATAGAGCGCTCTGCGGAAATGGTCCCGGTCAACAGATAGGCAAACAGATCCGGCATCAGCAAGATCTTGTCACAGGCATCAAAACCGCCGTTGTCCCGCTGACAGATCAGCTGAAACAGCGTATTGATCTCCATGACCTGTGTTCCTGTCCGGCGATAGAGTTCCTCCGGTGAGAGCACATCGGAAACCTTCTCCAGAATGCCATTCGTTCTGCTGTCCCGATAATGCCGCGGCAATTCCAGGAGGGTACCGTCTGCTTTTAGCATTCCGTAATCCACGCCCCAGGTATCCACAGCAACGCTTTCATATGGTGCGATTGCATAAGCCTCCTGCATTCCCTGTTCGATCTCTTTCATCAGTTGAGGGATGTTCCAGTACAGCCTGCCATCCCTGACGATGGGATCATTGGAAAAGCGGTGCACTTCCTGAAGTGTGATAGTTTTTTCATCGTAGCCTGCCAGCATAGCTCTTCCCGAAGACGCGCCCAGATCCAGCGCCAGCACATAGCGCATCATGCGTCTTCCTCCGGAAGGACAACGCCCTTTTTCAGCAGGATGTTGGCATAGATCGCCGTTTCTCCTGTAGCAATCACAGCATAGGCTTTTTTCGCACGTTCATAAAATGCAAAGCGCTCAATGTATTCAATTTCGGCATGTTTCGGTTCGTATTTGTCCAGAATGCGCCGGTAATCGTCCCAGATCGTGGGTCTCACCGGATCGCCCGGCACAACCGCCATCAGCCCTACCGGCTTATCGGTGTAACTGTCCAAGGGAAAAAAGCGCATTACGGCATCCAGGATCTCTGGTACGCCATGACCATCCAGACGAATCAGCCGCTGCGCAATGGCAGCACCAGGAAAATTGCCGTCTGCGATCACGATCTCATCCCCGTGTCCCATTTCCATCAGCACTTTCAACAGCTCTGGTGTCAAAATTGCCGGAATGTGTTTCAGCATAATCCGACCTCCGCTCAGTTCTGTCCGTTGGGATATTTTTTATAACCCGGGTGCTTTCCGGTCACGCCGTACTGTGCGCGCATGCTGCACAGACGGTCGATATTTTCCCGGGAGATCTCCTGTGCGCCGCCCAGCAGGTGTGCATTCAGAGAGATCTTTGCAAACAGCTCCAGGGTTTCCATCCGGTAATATGCCGTGATGAGATCTGCGCCTACAGTCAATGCACCGTGATTTTGCAGCAGCATGACATCATGCTCCTGGAGATACGGCTTGATTGCCTCGGGCACTTCATCGGTAGAAGGCGTGCCGTAAGGCGTTACCGGAACAGAGCCGATAGCAATGACCGATTCGATCATAGTGTATTCATCCAGTGCTTTGTTAGCCACCGCATAGCCGGTAGCTACCGGCGGATGTGCGTGCAGCACTGCGCCTACATCCGGACGTTCCCGATAGCAGCAGAGATGCATCTTGATCTCTGAGGACGGCCGCAGTCCCGGCGCGCCCTCCAGTACCTCGCCTTTGTCGTTGATCCGCACCAGCTTGTCCGGTGTGATAAAGCTCTTGCTCATACCGGTCGGCGTTGCAAAAAAGGTGCCGTCCTCCAATTTTACAGAAACGTTGCCGTCATTTGCCGCCACCCAGCCCAGCTGCCACATTTTATGGCAGACATCGCAGAGCTGTTCTTTGATTTCCTGCTCGTTCATATGAACCTCCTGTGTTATGAGACCCCGTGAGTCTCGTCTGATGCCGGAAACATTCTAAAACCGGCATGTGAGAACCTGCTTCAAAAGCCATGCTTTGAAACAGCACAAAACGCCGCGCAAAACCGCCAAACGGTTCAACACGGTGCTGTCACATATCATTATACAATTTTTCGGTGGAATTGTCTAGCTTTTTCGGCGAGAATTTACATTTGTTTTGATGAAGTATCTGTTTCTTTTGTTTTTGAACAAACAAAGCGAAATAGAGAATCCGGCAGATCTGTTAAATTTACGGTTTGTTTCTTCACAACGAAAAAATATTGCGATGCTCTCTGAAATCTCCGCATTGACAGAAGTGCCGCAAGCATGTTATAATTGAGGAGCAACATTGTACAAAGCTTGTGTGTAAGATGTACGATCTGACCACACACCGCTGAAGCAAAAAATACACAAACATACACTTGCAGAAAAACATTCTAAAGCGAATGGTACAACATAAAGGAGGAATGCAAAAAATGAAACAAAACCGTATATTATGTGCTGTCACGGCAGGCATTCTGGCAGCAGGAACGCTTTCTGCGCTGCCGGTCTCCGCAGGACAGCTGTTGGGGCAAACCGATTTTGAAAACGGCGTTGGACTGCCCTGGCACGTCTGCGAATCTGCGCCCGGAAAAATGGAATTTGAAGTGACAGACGGTGTTTATCAGATCACCATCGTCAACCCCGGCGGCGCATCCAACGGCGGCGAGGATCGCTGGGACTGTCAGTTCCGCCACCGCGGGCTCACCATCGAGTCCGGCTGTACTTATGAAGTCGCATACGAGATCACTGCCAGCAACAACTGCACCTATTACACCAAGATCGGCGATATGGCAGAGCCGTTCACCGAGGACTGGCACGGCAACCCGGATGACAGTCAATTTGATGCCTACTGGAACGTACAAAGCCTCACCGCAAACCAGACTGTCTCTGTAAAAGGAACTTTCACGGCAAAACGTACTGCCGAAGTGGAGTGGGCATTTCACATCGGCGGTGACACCGTCCCGGCAGGAACAGTATTCACCTTTGACAATATGTCTTTGATCTGCAAGGACAGCGACAAGTACGACTATGCTGCACCTGCTGCATGGGAGCGTTCTGACATTGTGCTGAACCAGGTCGGTTATTTCCCGTACACGGCAAAATGTGCCACGCTGCTCTCTGATTCTGAGAAACCCATTTCCTTCTCTGTCCTGGACGAAAGCGGCAAAGAAGTGTATTCCGGGAAATCGGAACCCATGGGAGAAGATGCCGATTCCGGTGACAAGGTGCACAAACTGGACTTTTCAGAAGTAAAAGAAGAAGGCACATATACCCTCAAAGCCGGCGATGCCGTAAGCCGTTCTTTCACCATTGGCAGCACGGATACTTATTCCGGCATGCTCTATGATGCCCTGAATTATTTCTATCAGAACCGCAGCGGAATGGAAATCGAAAGTCAGTATATCACCTCCGGCGATGCAGAAAAACTGGCACATGCCGCAGGTCATACCAATGATACTGCGCGAATCACAACAGACTGGGATGATCTCCAGAGCAGCGGCGGCACACAGGATGTCACAGGCGGATGGTATGACGCCGGCGACCACGGAAAGTACGTTGTCAACGGCGGCATTGCCCTATGGATGATGCAGAACCAGTATGAGCGCGCAGTCTCCCAAGGCACAGAAGATGCCTACGCCGACGGCACTATGTCGCTCCCGGAACAGGATAACGGTTATCCGGATCTGCTGGACGAAGCACGTTATGAAATGGAATGGATGCTGAAAATGATCGTTCAGGACGGCGAATACAAGGACATGGCATACCACAAGGTGCATGACATCAAGTGGACAGCCTTGGGGATGGCGCCGGCAGACGACACCGAAGAGCGAATCATCAAGCCGCCTACAACGTGCGCCACATTGAATCTAGCAGCATGCGCGGCACAGGCATCCCGGCTTTGGGAAAGCTATGATAAAGACTTCGCAAAAACCTGCCTGGATGCCGCGGAAAAAGCATATGCCGCTGCAAAAAAGAACCCTGCCCTTTATGCCCCGCTGGATCAGTCCATCGGCGGCGGCCCTTACGGGGATGACGATGCCACCGATGAGTTTTACTGGGCAGCATGCGAACTGTACCGCACCACCGGCGACAAATCCTATCAGAGCGACATGGAAAAGTCTGACCACTACCTTTCTGTACCCACCTCCCTCTCCGGCGGCGAGGACTCCGGCACAGCGGGCAGCTTCGATTGGGGCAATGTGGCGGCTCTGGGCACACTGACACTGACGCTGGATGCCGACAAAAAGCTCTCGGAGAAAGCGGCAAAAGCAGTATCCGAAGCCGCAGATGTTCACCTGGAACGCGAAACGGCACAGGGATATGGTCAGCCGTACGAACAGAGCAAGCTAAGCAATTCTGACAGCGATGAGGGATATGTATGGGGTTCCAACTCCTTCGTGGCCGACAACGCAATTATCCTAGCTGCCGCCTATGATCTCACCGGCGAGCAGAAATATCTGGACGGCGTCATGAGTGCTGCGGACTATTTGCTGGGACGCAACCCGATGGATATCTCCTATGTTACCGGCTATGGCGACCACTCGGTACAGTATCCGCACCACCGCTACTGGGCGCATCAGATCGCCGAAGAATATCCGGAAGCTCCAGCAGGCGTATTGGTCGGCGGCCCTAACTCCGGCATGCAGGATCCCTGGGTCAAAGGCAGCGGTTGGAAAAAAGGCGAGATCGCACCTGCAAAGTGCTACATGGACAATATCGAAGCGTGGTCTGTCAACGAGTGCACCATTAACTGGAATGCGCCTCTCGCATGGCTCAGTGCATTCCTCTGTGATACCAACGGCGGCATCGTAATCGGTGCAGCATCAGCAGCACAGGAATCTCTGGAAGCTGCCGGTAATCCGAATGAAAGCAGCTCACCTTCTGCGCAAAACACAGATACTGCAAAAAAAGCATCAAAACACAGCAAGAATGCAGTTTCCGGCAGTGCAGACAGCATTGGTTTTCCAATACCATTGGTTATCACACTCGGTGCTGTGCTGCTGGGAGCAATCTTTGTAGAAATTTTCATTTACAAAATCATCAAGCGAAAGAAAAAAGTTTCTTCAAATGGCAAAAGATAAGGAAACATTCTTAAAAAGTCTTGTGAAGGAAATGAGGACATGCTATAATGTAAGGCAGATAAAATAATGATCACAGAAAAACGGAAGTGAAAAGATGTCACATTTCAGCGAAACACTGAATCGCCTTATGAAGCAGCAGCACATCAAATCCATCACATTGTGCGAAGCGCTCTCCATCCGAAAATCACGTTTTAGTAAAATCAAAAACGGCGGTATCCTACCACCGAATTTTGATCTGATAGAACAGATTGCCGAAGCAATGGCGCTGAATCCACGAGACAAAAAAGAACTTTGTCTCTCTTATCAAATGTCAAAATTCGGGCACACCTACGAACAGATCGAAATGTCGATCGAACGCCTGTACCAGGTACAAAAGCCAAAGCCATATCAAACAGAAGAAGCATCGCAGCCGGTAAGCTTCGCAGAAAACGGGCACATATATACAGACAAAATGTCTGTTCTTACAGTAGTACAAAGTCTCTGCCGTCATGCAAACTGTATACATATGGCCGTACAGCCAGAGGATACCGATCTAATGGACATCCTCGGCCGCTGTGCTGCATCCTGTAAAAACAACACTGTGCTGCATTGGCTGTTCTGGATGGAACAGCCGGAAAACGGATGCGTCTCTGCAGTAAATCTGGATATTTTTTCACACGCGCTTCCATTTGTCTGTGCAGGCAATTCTGAAATCCGCTATATTTACGGACATTTACCGGAATTGCTGGAGCAGCAGCTTTTTCCGTTTTTCATAATTTCAGAGCACGGCGTATTAACGATCTCCAGAGACTGCACCAAAGCGGTCTGGTTCAGCCAACCGGATCTGATCGCGTTATATGAAAAACAATATGAGGCGCTCTTCCAGAAAAGCAATGCCTTTTGCCAGCGGTTTCAAACTATAACAGACTTCTTCTCATTTCTCAGCCGCACAAGAGGTCTGCTGAATGAAAGAACTGGAGAAGAACTATATGTACTCACCAAGCACCCTTGTATTACCAGCGGCATCTCAGAACGCGATCTGCAGACACTGTATCTTTCAGAGGACGAGAGCTGTAATGCCAACATCTGTTATTCCTATTTGATTGAATACATTACCCGGGCCAAACGAGAAAACATTATCTTTTCCGAACAAGGAATGCAGGAGTTTTTTCAGCAAGATATTTATTATGAATACTCCGAGTCCATTTCTTTGCCTTTGAGCAAAGAACGGCGCTATGCGATGCTTTCAGAAATCCTGACGCACAACAGCGGCCGCCGTCAATTTCAACTAATCCATGATACGCTGATGGATCGTACAAATATCCACGGTATAGATATTTGGAGCGAAGGGTCTATACTTCTGATCATGAATTTTCACAACGAATTTCTCCTGATCACACTGCAGGAAAAATCCATCGCCTCGGCGATTCTGGCATACCTGCAATATCTGGAGGAAATGAAAGTTCTCAGCGACCCACAGACGGCAGAAGCACTTCTGCAAAAACAGTGTCAGATTCATCAGAAAATGCTTCGGGAATCGAAAAACGAAAAAATACAGACATCAAACAAAATAAAACAATAAAAACAGCCGCAGACAGTGAAAATACTGTCTGCGGCTGTTTCGCATCAAGCAGATATCCTGCCTGATGCATATTTGTAAAATTACTGATAATGTGCCAAAAACTGCTTGGTACGTTCCTGCATTGGACGCTCAAAAATCTGTTCTGGAGCACCTTCTTCTACGATATACCCATCTGCCATAAAGATCACACGGTTGGAAATCGCTTTTGCAAAACTCATTTCATGGGTCACAATTACCATGGTCATATGGTCATCTGCCAAAAGCCGGATAACTTCTAAAATTTCTCCCGTCAATTCTGGATCCAGTGCAGAAGTCGGCTCGTCAAAAAACAAGATCGACGGTGCCATTGCCAGTGCGCGTACAATTGCCACACGCTGCTGCTGACCGCCGGACAGTTCACAGGGATATGCCTTCGCCTTGTCTGCCAAGCCCACTTTTTCCAAAAGCTCCATGGCGGTACGTTCTGCTTCTGCGCGGCTTTTCTTTAAGATCAGCCGTGGTGCCTCTGTAACATTCCGCAGTACAGAATAATGCGGAAACAAATTAAAATTCTGGAATACCAGCCCGAAATAATGCTGGATCTTGCGAAATTCATTTTTCGGTGCATATACCGGTTTCCGTCCCTCTTCTGCACTGACTGCTTCTTGTCCCATATAGGAAATGCTGCCGCTGGAAAGTGTTTCCAGAAATGTGCAGCAGCGAAGCAGCGTAGATTTTCCTGAGCCAGAAGGTCCGATGATCGAAACAACTTCTCCAGGCTTTACAGAAAAGGAAATGTCTTTCAAAACCTGCACTTCTCCAAAATGCTTTTGCAGGTGTTCAACTTCTAAGTAATTCAATGCGGCACCTCTTAAATCTTGTAGTAGTTCAGCTTTTTCTCCAACAGAGACATCAGTCCTGCAACAATCAGATTGAAAGCATAGTAGAAAATCGCAGCAGCCAGATAAGGCAGCATCGAAGTTTGTGCGGCGGCGATCATCTGCGTTTCCGTAAACAATTCAATGTAGGAAATTGCAAACGCAAGAGACGTATCCTTGACCAGAGTAATCGACTCGTTGGTTACAGCAGGCAGAACGCGCTTGATCATCTGCGGTGTAATGATCCGCAGGAATTTCTGCATACGGCCGTATCCCAAAATTTTTGCAGCTTCATGCTGCCCGATGGGAATCGACTGAATGCCGCTTCGGAAAATTTCTGCAAAATATGCGGCATAGTTCAGCGAAAACGCAATGATAACAGCCCAAAAGCGATAGCTCGTGGTCAGAGGCAGCCCAAATAAGAAGTATTTGCCGAAGTAGATCACCAACAGTTGGAGCATCAGCGGCGTGCCGCGGACAACAGAAATATAAAATTTCATCAGCCACTGCACCGGCTTCCAGGCGTACATTCGTGCGATACAGATCAAAAGGCCGAGAGGCATAGAGAATATCAGCGTCAGCAGAAAGATCACGGTAGAACGCAGCATACTGTCGCTCAGCTGTGCAACAATATCAAAAAAAGACATATCCAAAGCTTCCTTTCGGAGATTTAATCGATCACAGAGTCTGTCAGACCCCACTTTTCTGCAATTTCTGCAAATTTACCGTCTTTCCGCATCTCATCCAGTGTTTTCTGCACCTTGTCCCGCAGTTCGGTATTGTCCTTTGCAAAACCAACTGCATACTGTTCTGCAGACAGAACATCATCCAGGATCTTATAGGAACCGTCACGGGATTCCATCTGATATTTTGCAACGCCGACGTCCATGGCGATCGCATCAACTGCATTGGAATCCAGATTCATAAATGCGGTATTGTAATCAGAAACAACAACGAGTTCCTTAAAAGAATCCTTCAATTCCTTATTATCATCTTCATTGAGGGCTGCCTCTGCAGAGGAGTCTGTCTGTACAGCAACGCTCTTTCCTGCAAGGTCAGCAAATGTGGCAACGCCGCTGTCTTCCTTGACTACAAATACCTGAGAGTTGTCCACATACGGATCAGTCCAAGCATATTCATCCTCACGGCCATTCATGGTAAAGCCGTTCCAGATGCAGCTGATCGTGCCGGAGTTCAGTTCCATGTCCTTGGCATTCCAGTCGATGGGCTGCTTCACCAGTTCCCAGTCGTTCCGCTTGCAGACTTCTGCAGCCAGATCCAGGTCGAAGCCGACATACTCGCCGTTTTCATCCTGATAGCCATAAGGCGGAAATGCTGCGTCAAAGCCAACAATGAACTTTTCCTTGTCGGCACTTTTTTTGTTGTCAGCACCATTTCCACAGCCTGCCAATGCAAATGTCATTGTTCCTGCTGCAGCTCCAGCCAGCAAACGAGTCATCCAATTCTGTTTCATACAAAAACTCTCCTTTTTTCTCATCTATCAGCACTTTACAGCACTAATACACTATTATAAAAAAACAATTTCTATTATAGCATGGTTTTTCAGTTCTGTCAACCGGATTTCAACATAGAAAATGAAAGAATTTATCAACATAACATATCAAAAACGCAAAAAAATCAAAAAAGGTTGAAAATGACTTGCATTCTTTCTGATTTTCGATTATAATAGAAAAGAATTGCGGCAATACCGCACAAAGCCGTCACATCAGCTTTGTGCGGTGTTTCCCTGCATATCAGCAATAAAAGCCAAGTCAGCAAAAAAACTGACAGAAAGGAAGTTTTTGTATGAAAAAAGCAACGAAAACAATTGCACTCCTGGCAGCAAGTACAATGCTCGCTGTATCTATGACCGCCTGCGGCACACCGGCCAACACCGTGTTCAGCGCCGATGACCTGAAAGGAAAGACCATCGGTGCACAACTGGGTACAACCGGTTATATTTATGCAGGTGATGTAGAAGATGCCAAGGTTGAACCGTACAACAAGGGTGCAGATGCCGTACAGGCACTGAAACAGGGCAAGCTGGACGCGGTTATCATCGACAGCGAGCCGGCAAAAGCTTTTGTGGCAAAGAATGACACCCTGAAAATTCTGGACGACCCCTTTGCAGAGGAAGAATACGCCATCGCTTACAAGAAGGGCAACGATGAACTGGGACAGAAGCTGGATGATGCTCTGACCAAACTGAAAGAGGACGGCACACTGGATGAGATTGTCAGCCATTGGATCGGCGACAGCGCAGACCAGAAGTCCTATACACCGGATGACAGCGTGGAGCGTACCGGCACGCTGGTTATGGCAACCAATGCGGAATTTCCGCCGTACGAGAGCGTAGACGGTGATGCAATTGTCGGCGTTGATGTAGATATGATGCAGGCAGTCTGCGACGAGATCGGCATGGAACTGAAAGTGGAGAACATGGAATTTGACTCCATCATCGCTGCTGTACAGTCCGGCAAGGCAGATGTGGGTGTAGCCGGCATGACTGTCACACCGGATCGTGAGGAAAACGTATCCTTCACACAGGGCTATGCAACGACCACACAGGTTATCATCGTCCGGAAAGACTAACAGGAGATAATGACTGTGAGTTTTATTGATAATTTTATAAATAAATTCCATTCTACGCTTATTGAAAAAGACCGTTGGCTGTACCTGCTGGACGGTTTAAAAACCACGCTGTTGATTACCTTTTTTGCAGTAATCCTGGGTATGGTGCTGGGATTTCTCATCGCAATTATCCGTTCGACCCATGACAAGACCGGAAAGCTGAGCTTTTTGAATGTTCTGGCACGGATCTATTTGACGGTAATTCGCGGAACGCCTGTTGTTGTACAGCTGCTGATCATCTACTTCGTCATTTTTGCCTCGGTAAATGTGGGGAAAACCTTTGTGGCAGTGCTGGCGTTCGGTCTGAACTCTGCGGCGTATGTGGCAGAGATCGTGCGCTCCGGCATCATGTCCATTGATAACGGACAGTTTGAAGCAAGCTCCAGTCTGGGCTTGAACTATCCCAAAACGCTGCTTTCTGTCATCCTGCCCCAGGCATTCAAAAATGTGTTGCCGGCGCTGGCAAACGAATGCATCGTTTTGCTGAAAGAAACTTCAGTTGCCGGATATATTGCGGTAATCGACCTGACCAAGGGCGGCGATATTATCCGAAGCCAGACCTATGAGGCTTTTCTGCCGCTGATCGCAGTTGCGCTGATCTATTTGATCATGGTCATGATCCTGAGTTCTCTGGTAACGCGTCTGGAAAGGAGGCTGGCTCGAAGTGATCGAGGTTAAACATCTGAATAAATCCTTTGGAGATCTTCACATTTTGAAGGATATTTCCACCAATATTGAAAAGGGCGAAAAGGTTGTTATCATCGGACCTTCCGGTTCTGGTAAGAGTACATTTCTTCGATGTCTGAATCGTTTGGAGCAGCCCAGCAGCGGCCAGATTCTGTTTGAAGAGCAAGATCTGACAAGCATGTCCGACCGTCAGCTTTATGCTGTGCGGCAGAAAATGGGCATGGTTTTTCAGCATTTTCATTTATTTCCACATCTGACAATCCAGAAAAACATTACCCTTGCGCCAGTAAAGCTTAAACGTCTCACAAAAGAAGAAGCTGACCAGAAAGCCGTAGAACTGCTGAAAAAAGTAGGTCTTTCTGACAAAGCCAATCAGTATCCGAATCAGCTTTCCGGCGGCCAAAAACAGCGTATTGCAATTGCCCGTGCACTTGCTATGAATCCGGATGTAATGCTTTTCGACGAGCCCACCTCAGCACTAGACCCGGAAATGGTCGGCGAGGTATTAAGCTTAATGAGAGAGCTGGCAGATGACGGCATGACCATGGTAGTAGTCACTCATGAGATGGGATTTGCTAAAGAAGTTGCCTCTCGCGTAATGTTTATGGACAGCGGCAGAATTGTAGAAGAAAATGAACCACAGGAATTTTTCAGCAATCCTCAAAATCCCCGTCTCCGGGAATTTCTTTCCAAGGTGTTGTAAGCTGCTTCTCCCCTTGTATGGCTTGTCAAGTCATGTTTGCAGATTATCGCTGAAAGTATTATGATTCATCCAGCACATATTGTTTGTGCCAAAAAGAGCGTATCGAAACGGCTTCGATACGCTCTTTTTGCTTTTTGCAGTTTTGCCAGAAATCACTGTCTGGCTTTTTTTCAAACATCGCTGTTTCAAACAACCCCTAAATGGAAATATATTTTTCATCCGTATTCAAGGACTGCAAATAGCCGTCAATTTTTTCCTTTTGAACATTATCTCCGATTACGATCAGCACTGCCTGGCCATCCGGAATCGGAGATATTTCCGTTTTTTCCGCAGTAGCATTGATCTTCAGCCAGCCATCCTTTGTCGGAAGCGCCCCTTTGATCCGATAGATTTTCCCACAAGAGGGATCTGACATGATCTGATGCATTAACGGCTGGATCTCTGTCTCCGGAATAGCAAGATGCATAAAATAATGCACCTCACTCTGAATCGTCTCGGTGCGAAATTGCTTTACATAACTATAATTACAATAGCCGGCAGTCTGAAGCATTTCATAATCTGCCTCTGTCAAAACGTTCCAATCCCGCACCCAGACATCCTTCGTGCAAAACTGACGCTTGCATTGAATGCCTGTCAGAGCGCGGTTCAAATGATTTAAAAGGCGCTCTGTAATCTGCTCCGGCGTTTCACGCTTCAGCTCCTGCCATTTGCTCAAAACCAGCTTTCCGCAGCAGGCAGCCTCAGATGCTAATAAATACTCCATCTGGGCAGAGAGAATCTCCGGTGTTTCTGCATCGAGCACAGTCAGAATGCTGCCGATTTCAAACCAACGATCCAGTGGAGATTCATATAGCGTATCAAAAAATTCATCCATATCAAAAATCCCTGACGGTTCAAGAATGACACGATCAAAATGCTGCATTCCAAGGGAAATCAACTGTGTCTTAAATCGCCGTTTATGACAACAGGGATCTCCGCCGCCGGCGATCATCTCCAACTGACAATTCTCTCCTTTCAAATCTTGAAACATGACCATATCCACATTCACTGCGCCAAAATCATTTTCCAAAATGGCAATGCGTTTTCCCTGCCGGATCAGATGTTCTGCATAATGATGAATCAGTGTACTTTTTCCAGAGCCGAGAATACCTGTGATCAAGTCGATTTTCGTCATATTGCTCATCCTTTCTATTTTCTTTTATTGTAGCACAGGGTCTCCGAAATGTCAAATGCATTTCGGCGCATCGGCACGAAGCAATAATACCAGGAGCAGCACCGCACAGGCGGGTTTGATATGGTATTGCTCCTGACATACGAATCCGGCTTCTAGCGTCCCTTACGGCAGGAGAAATCAAGAGTATTCTACCATAAGATCTCTTTCAAAAAATGTTTTTATAGGTTTTAGGAATCGTTTGAAAAACGATGATGTTTGAAGAATGCACAGAAATGATTGTATGTTAGGAGCGAACCTGCAGACAGGCTATCGCTTGACAAGTTTTTTCGACGACAAAGACAGTGATCTAGGGATGTTTTGACAAATGTATGAATTTTCCATACAAGTTCTAACGAAGCAATGCATTTGGGGGACTAAAACTGTCATTTGGGGGATTTGGTATTGATTTCTGACAAAAATTGCGATATAATTTATAAAGAGCAATACTGTATAAAGCTTTGTGCAGTATCGCCTGGGTATGCTCTTGTAGAGAGAAAAATGAAAAAATGAAACGTGACAGAAGAAGCACACAGCCATGTGCTTCTTCTGCTTTTGTGGAGATGTATATGAATCCGTATCTTTATTCTACAATTTCTGAGGTAATCGAAAGGGAATTTTCCATTTTACCGCATTTAAAGGGATGCGGTTATCTGAAGGAAGCCGTATTGCTGGTGCTGCAGGATCCAATTCAGCCAATCATGCCGATTTTACAAAATATTGCAGCTGCACACAATTGCAGCTGCCCCAGTATAGAACGTGCCATTCGTTATGCCATTGACAAAACATATGTTCAAAACCATCTGAATCAGCACTTTTCAAGCACACAAGGAAAGCCATCCAATTCCGAATTGATCTATCTGGCAGCAGATACGGTAAAGAAAAGGTGCCGCGATTCAGCATAGCTTTTTTCTATTGCCAGCAATAAAAAACAGGAGTTACCACATAGCCATATGTTTATGCTATAATAAATACAGCTTAAAGCGGAAAGGACAATGGCTATGAAAACTTCTATTGTGGGTTATCCCAGAATCGGTTCTCTCAGAGAACTAAAATTTGCATGTGAAAAATATTTTAGAGGAGAGCTGACTGCTTCTGCACTGCAGGAAACTGCAGCAGCACTCCGTCTGAAAAATTTAAACGCACAAAAAAGCAGCGGACTGGATCTGATTCCGTCGAACGATTTTTCTTTCTATGACGGCATGCTGGACACTGCGATCCTGCTGCACGCTGTTCCAAAACGATATCAAGATCTGCACTTGTCAGAGCTGGACACCTACTTTGCAATGGCAAGAGGATATCAGGGAGAAGCCGGCGATGTCCGCGCGTTTGCCATGAAAAAGTGGTTTAATACCAACTATCACTACATGGTTCCTGAAATAGACGATGACACAGTAATCCGGCTTTCCGGCAGCAAGCCCTTTGTGCTGTTCCAGGAAGCAAAGGAAAATGGAGTTGTCACCAAGCCGGTCATTATCGGCGCTTATACGTTTTTAAAGCTTGCAAAGTACACGGGCAAAAAGACAGCAGCAGACTTTGCAGCCGATACTGCTAATGCTTATTGTGAGATTCTGAAGCAGTTCGCATCACTGGGCACAGAATGGGTGCAGATCGATGAGCCGTGCCTGGTCATGGATATGACGGCAGAGGATAAGGCTCTCTTCATTCAGCTTTATCAGAAGATCCTCTCGGAAAAGCAAAATGTCAAGGTGCTGCTGCAAACCTATTTTGGAGATATCCGTGACTGCTACTCTGAAGCTTGTGCATTGGATTTCGATGGAATCGGTCTGGACTTTACAGAGGGCAAGAAAAGTCTCGCACTCGTCGAGAAAAACGGTTTTCCAAAGGAGAAAGTGCTCTTCGCCGGTGTGGTCAACGGAAAAAACATCTGGAAAAATCACTATGCCAACACGCTGCATACCATCGCAGCACTGCAAAAATGCGGTTGTGAGATCGTACTCAATACTTCCTGCTCACTCCTGCATGTGCCGTACACCCTGAAAAATGAAACAAAGCTCTCTGACTGCTACAAAAAGTACTTTGCCTATGCAGAAGAAAAGCTTGCGGAGCTTGCCGCCCTCAAAAAGATTCTCACGGCATCTGTTCCCGCAGAAACTGCAGAATACCAGGAAAATCTGCGCCTGTTTACAGAACCCAGAAGCGGCAAAAACGCTGCGGTACAGGAACGTGTTGCAGCACTGTCCAATGCTGATTTTGTCAGATGCCCGGCATTTGCAGAACGGGAAAAACTGCAAAAAGAAGCATTCCAGCTGCCGCTCTTCCCTACTACAACCATCGGTTCTTTCCCGCAGACTGCGGATGTCAGAAAGACGCGCGCGGCATTCCGCAAGGGCGAGCTTTCTGAGGAACAATACGATGCAGATATGAAGCAGCGTATTGCAGACTGTGTTGCATTACAGGAAGAAATCGGTCTGGATGTCCTGGTACATGGTGAATTTGAACGAAATGACATGGTTGAATACTTCGGAGAATGCCTGGACGGTTATCTTTTCACAGAAAAGGCATGGGTACAGTCTTACGGAACACGCTGCGTAAAACCGCCGGTAATCTGGGGAGACATCTCCCGGGCAAAACCAATGACGGTGAAATGGTCTGTCTATGCTCAAAGTCTCACGGACAAGCCAATGAAAGGCATGCTGACCGGGCCGGTCACAATTTTGAACTGGTCATTCCCGCGGGAGGACATTTCCCTGAAGGAAAGTGCATATCAGATCGCTCTTGCCATTCGGGAAGAAGTGCTCGATCTGGAAGCCAACGGCATTCACATGATCCAGGTAGATGAAGCTGCACTGCGTGAAAAACTGCCGCTTCGGAAATCCGACTGGAAAAGCGACTATCTGGACTGGGCGATTCCGGCATTCCGACTGGTGCACAGCGGTGTAAAACCGGATACGCAGATTCACACACATATGTGCTACAGTGAATTTACTGATATCATTCAAGAAATTGATGACATGGATGCAGATGTGATCACCTTTGAAGCAAGCCGCTCTGATCTGACCATTCTGGATGCTCTGAAAGAAAATCACTTCCGGACAGAAGTCGGCCCCGGTGTATACGACATCCACTCGCCGCGTATTCCATCTGTGGAAGAGATTCAGACGGCTCTGCAGAAAATGCTGGACAAGCTCCCGGCAGAAAAGCTGTGGGTCAACCCGGACTGCGGACTGAAAACAAGAAGCAATGCTGAAACGATCCCCAGTCTGAAAAATCTGGTTGCCGCTGCCAAATCGCTGCGCCGGAAATATGGAAAATAATGCACCAGATCTGTCTGTATTTTCGTGTTGCCCTAAAATTTTTTTCGCATAACTAGGGCTTGTTTGGAAAATCCGCACATACATTTTATGTGGACACACTCTAAAAAACACCGCACAAGCTCTGTGCGGTGTTTCTGTATGCTATAAAAAACGATAGGATCTGTGCATCTCATTGCTCACAATGCTCACTTTTTCACAGCGGATCATTTTCCGGAATTTCTTTTGCCAAAGGAATGATTCCCTGCATATCAAGTTCTGCAAAAAAATGTTCAATTTATCTTTGCAGTCAACGGCAATTTCACAGCAAAGGTGGTTCCGTTTTCTGAACTCGACTCCACACAAACATTTCCGCCATGCAGCACTGCAATTTCTCTCACAAGCGCGAGTCCCAGACCAACGCCGCCCATTTGTCTGCTTCTTGACTTATCTACCCGAAAAAATGGTTGAAAAATACTCTCTCTGCACTCTTCCGGAATCCCGCTTCCCGTATCTGTGACAAGCAGCAAGGCCTGTCCATTCTTTTGCTGAACAGAAACGGCTACACTGCCGCCTGCATGATTATATTTGATTGCATTCTCAATGAGATTAAATAACAGTCTGTAAATCAGTGTATCGCTTCCGATCATGCAAACGTCTTCGCATTTTTGATGCAAGCGAATATTTTTCTGTTCCGCAAGCGTGGCGAGATCTGTCAGAATCTCATCAACCAGGGGTGCCAGTGCAATCTCATCAGAACGTGAGACCGACTGTAGATTACTCATCTCCAAAAGCGTACGGACAAGAGCAGTCAAACGGTCTACCTGATCGATCTGAAATTGCACAAGCTCCGCGGTTTCTGCTTGGATATCCGAGTGTTCTTCGGCGAACAGTTCCAATTTTGTCTGCATAACAGCCAGTGGGGTGCGCAGTTCGTGGGCAGCATTTCCGGCAAACTGACGCTGTAAGTCAAAGGAAAGTGCCAATCGATCAAGCATATGATTGACAGAGCAGCTAAGCTGCTGAAATTCTGCTGCAGTATTTTCATTGAGACGTGTACTGGTAAGATTATCCTGATTGATTTTTTCTGTTTGCTGCGAAAATTGTTTTAGCGGTTTGAGTGCTCTGCCGCTTACAAAATACGCAATTGCCGCACTGATCAGCGTAACTGCAGCTGTAATGTACCAGCATTTTCTGCCAAAATCCGCTTTGACATCATAAATTTCCTGCGAAAATTGATTGAGAAATGCGGACATTTGCGAATCGTCAATTTCAATTTTCAGAACAGCAGAATTTTCAGAGTCATACTCTGTAACAAAGCCATTCAGTGAATCCATGCCAACGGCGCCCGAACGATAGAGCAAAAGATTCAGGCACACGCAGGTTCCGGCAATTAAAATGGCCGTCAGCAATGTGATTCTCCACTGAAAGGACAGATGCTTTTTCTTCATTTCGACTCGCCCCCAATCTCATAGCCCTCTCCGATCCGATTCCGAATCGGATCATAGCCGAGTGCGGTGCGGAGTTTCTTTCGGAGAGATGAAATGTGAACACGGATAGAGTTGCTGAAGCTGTCTACACTGCTGTCCCATACATGCTCGATCAGTTCCTCCTGACTGATTGGTCTGCCCTGATGCAGCATCAGGTATTCCAATACCCCGGTTTCCTTGCGTGTCAAGTTGATCGCAACGCCGTTTACTGCGGCAATCCGGCTTTTGGTATCATATGTGATTTGTCCGCATTGCAGACGAACATTCTGCTGAATAAACTGTCGGCGTGTGAGACTGCGAATTCTGGCTTCCAGTTCTGCAAGATGAAACGGCTTGGAAAGATAGTCATTTGCACCGGCATCCAGTCCCTCCACCTTGTCAGAGATTTCGCTTCGTGCCGACAAAATCAGCACAGGCGTTTCCTGATTTTCTCTGCGAAAATGACGGAGAAGCGTCATTCCATCGATTTTCGGCAAATTCAGATCCAGCAGTATCAGATCATAGTATTCAACAGATAGGTATTCTGAAGCTGTTTCACCGTCACCGCAGGCGTCCACTTCATAGCCCGAGTGCTTTAATTTCTTTGTAATATCTTCCTGCAAGGACTGCTCATCTTCTATTACCAAAAGTCTCATGGCATCCTCCTTAAACAACACCGCACAAAGCCGCTAGGCCGACTCTATGTGGTGATACCCTTATTCTTTTTTTATTATAGCATATGCGGATAAAATCCGTGTTAATTTTCTCTTAACGCAGATTTTATCCTGCATGGTGTATACTGATGTCATCAAAGCATTGGAGGGAAAAATATATGACAGTAAAAAAAGCACCGGTACAGATCCTTTTTCTGTTGACCGGAGTGGCAATGCTCGTTTTTGGAATCTGGCGCGGCGAAGCCGAAACAGTTTTTTCAAAGGCGATCCGCTTGTGCATGGAGTGTGTTGGAATTGGCTAAGAAAAAACAGATGCGAAAAAAACAAATACACGTTCTTGCGCGATTCCGTGGCTGGATCCAGGCTGGTGCAGCACTTCTGACAAATTTGCATCTGCCGAATTTTCTCAGTGGTTCGTTAAATCGGGGAAAAGGAAAATACGCCTGTGTGCCGGGATTGAATTGCTATTCCTGTCCGGGAGCAGCGGGCTCTTGTCCCATTGGTGCCTTTCAGGCAGTCATAGGTTCATCGAAATTCAAGTTTTCCTACTATATCACCGGAATACTGATACTGCTTGGTGTTTTACTAGGAAGAGTTATCTGCGGATTTCTCTGTCCATTTGGCTGGTTTCAAGAACTTCTGCATAAGATCCCATCTCCCAAATTTTCCACCAAAAAGCTAAAACCATTACGCTATCTAAAATATGGAATTTTACTGGTGATGGTGATTCTTCTTCCGATGATCGTTGTCAATGATCTGGGAATGGGAGACCCGTTCTTCTGCAAATACCTTTGCCCGCAAGGCGTACTGGAAGGTGCGATTCCATTGTCGATCACCAATGAAGGAATTCGCACGGCACTTGGTGTACTTTTTTCATGGAAAGCATTTGTCCTGCTGACAGTGATACTCGGCAGTGTATTTTTATACCGCCCGTTCTGCAAGTGGCTGTGCCCGCTGGGAGCATTCTATGCGCTCTTGAATCGAGTGTCACTTTTTCAAATGAAGGTGGACAAAGACAAATGTGTATCCTGCGGAGCCTGTGCAAAGGCTTGCAAAATGGATGTGGATATCACAAAGCATCCGAACCATGCGGAGTGTATCCGCTGCGGTGCATGCATGAAATCCTGTCCAACCCAGGCTATATGTTATAAATATGGCTTTGGAGATCTATCAAAGGCAAACGAAATTACAACAGAAAAAAAGGAGCTTAAAAAATGAAAAAAAACCTGATAATTACATTAGCAGCTTGTCTGGCATTTTCGATCCCGCTCAGCGGATGCGGCAATACGGCAAAGGACACTTCCTCGAATGTGTCCAGTGAAGTGTCCAGCGAAGCAGAAGCATCCGGAAAATCCGAACAGGAACTTTTGGATGAAGAAAATGCAATCATGGCCAAAAACAATGACTTGTGGGAAAAGGTGTTTGCATCCATGAGCAAAAATGTCACAGAGGACACGCTGAGCTCCAACTATGGCGATGTACTTATGGCAGCTGTGGAGGGCGCAAAGGATCAGTTTTCTGATACAGAATATGAAACGCTGAAGTCAGATGCAGAACAGATCCGCAAAATCGAAGAAGAGATCGCAGCACTTCCGACCGATTCTTCCGATGCGCAGACCAGCGATGCATCCGGCACTGCTTTTCCGCAGTTTGAGGGAAAGGATCTGGATGGAAACAAGGTAGACAGCAGTGTTTTTTCAGAGAACGCTGTAACGGTAGTGAATTTTTGGTTCAACGAATGCAAACCCTGCGTAGAGGAACTCAGTGAAATGAACGCTTTGAATGATCGTCTCCAAGAACAAGGCGGAGAAGTGATTGGTGTAAATGTCGGCACACTTGACGGTGATGAGCAGATCATTGCAGCTGCAAAACAGATCCTCGAAACAAAGGGCGCAAACTATCGGAATATCTATTTTGATTCTGACAGCGATGCCGGGAATTTTGCACTGAGTGTAACTGCATTCCCGACAACTTATGTCATCGACAGAAACGGCAATATCGTGGGAGAAGCACTTCTGGGCGGCATTGATAATGATGAAAATCTCAGTGCACTCCAAAATACGATCGACGAAGTTATCGCAAAGGATTCTCAAAAATAAAGGCAGCACCATTTCATTCAACAAAGTGAGTCTATTTCTAAAAAAACGTCTTCATAAGAAATGCATGTGGATTTTCGAGCATAATTTTATTGCAGACAAGGCGGAAATGTACAGGTGAGCTGTCACACAACAAGTGCTTTTTACGCAGTATGCATCACAATTAGCCGAAAAGACACTTGTATACGCATGTGAAGACAGGTTCTAAAATAAAGCGAAGCGGTTGAGAGCAATCTCAGCCGCTTTTCTTTATGGAGACACCACCCCAAGCTTGTGCAGTGTTGCCTTATTTATATTCAACCGTTTAAAACAATTGCAATTTCACAGACAATATGCTATAATAAAATATGATTTTACAATATGTGAAAAGCAGATACTTCCATGCATTTTGCTTTTCAAAAAAGCTTTAGACAATACCACACAAAGCCTACCTATGGACTTTGCCGCAATCTGCTTGCAGATTTATTTCTATCAAAGCTCGTCTTTACAAACAGATACATGTGTCTGTTCGGCAAATTTTGCTGCTTACTGCATGAAAAGTACTTGTTGTGTGACAGCTCACCTGTACATTTCCGCCTTTTCTGCAACAAAATAATGCTCGAAAGCCTATCTATATTTCCTTGTAAAAATAAAGACAGGTTCTCAGAAAATAATATATCAGTATCTCAAAAAATGATGCCGATAATCACAGAAAGGGGTTCTTTTATGAAGATCTTACATCTCAGCGATCTGCACCTGGGGCGGAAAATGTATCACTATGCATTTTTGCCGCAGCAGGAAAAATTGTTGAAACATGTCGTTGCTATTGCCGAAAAATACAGCGTACAGGCAGTTCTTCTGGCAGGAGATATTTATGATAAAAATGTACCGGCTGCAGAAGCTGTGACAGTGTTAGACGAGTTTTTGACAGCACTGTCTCTGCGGCATATCCCGGTATTTCTCATCAGCGGCAACCATGACTCCCCAGAGCGGCTGCAGTTTGGCAGTCAGCTGCTGGAGCATCAGCAGGTATATATTGCCGGAACATTTACCGGGAAAATGCAGACCTATGACCTGGAGGATGACTATGGAAAGGTGCATTTGTGCCTGCTGCCGTTTGTAAAGCAATCGACACTGAATGATTTCTACCCGAATGAAAATTTCCGAAGCTTGTCGGAAGGAATCTCTCATGTGATCCAACAGACACTCTTGTCTGCAAATGACCGAAATCTGCTGATGTATCACGGCTTTGTGCTGCACGACGGCATTGCGCCTGATCTGTCAGAATCCGAACTGCAGTTGGGCGGAACGCAGCTGGTAGAGGCATCTGTTTTTTCTCCTTTTGACTATGTGGCATTGGGACACATCCATAAGCCGCAGTGGGTAAAAAGCGGCAGGATTCGCTACAGCGGCTCACTGATGAAGTATTCGTTTTCAGAGAGTCTGCAGGACAAGAGCATCACACTGTTGGATTGGAAGGAAAAGGATAATCTGACAGTGACAACGATCCCCCTGCAGCCGGAATTGGATATGCGCGTCATTCGCGGTTCCTTACAGAATTTGCTGGAGTTTGCAGAGCCGTCTGAAGACTGGATTCGCGTGGAACTGACCGACAAAACGCTGATTCCCTATGCATTGGAAAAACTGCGGATGTCTTATCCGAACCTCATGGAGTTGGTGTATCTCTATCAGGAAGAACGCATTGCCGCCAGCAACACAGAAGTGGAGCTAGTGCCGGAGCAATCGCTGCTGGAACTGTTAGGCGGATTTCTGGACGGTGTGTACCAGTATAAACTGGATGAAAATCCAGAAGCATATCAGTTAATGACAAAGATCTGTAAGGAGGCGGAACAGGAAAAATGAAACCGCAGCAGCTGTATATGAAGGCATTCGGCGCATTCGCTGAAGCGTGCCGAATCGATTTTGAACCATTTGACAAATCCGGAATCTATTTGATCACCGGAGAGACTGGTGCCGGAAAGACAACTATTTTTGATGCGATTTGTTATGCCCTTTATGGAACGGCAAGCGGCGATGTGCGGGATCCGAAGCAGTTCCGCAGTCAGTATGCCGAACCTAAGCAGATAACATGCGTCGAACTGCGTTTTTCCTGCGGAAACCAGCAGTATCTGGTAAAACGCACACCGCCGTATCTGCGTGCTGCACTTCGCGGCAGCGGTATGGTGGAGCAGAAAGCAGAAGCGGAACTCTGGGAGATATTTCCGGACGAAGGATCAGACAACGCTGCCAAACACATTGTTTGTTCCGGCCCGCAGGCAGTCACGGATAAGATCGAAGAACTGACCGGTATGGACGGCAAACAATTTCGTCAGATCGTAATGATCGCGCAGGGAGAGTTTCGGAAATTTCTGCTTTCCAGTTCTGTGGAAAAAGGAAAAATTTTGCGGCAGCTGTTTCATACGCAGAACTGTGACAGGATTCAGCAGATCTTGAAAGAGCAGCTGGACAAGCAGAGAACGCAGACCAAAGAACGGGAAACGCAAATGCTGACACTGCTGCATCAGGTGACACCGGTTGAGCCAAAACAGAAAGAGATCTATGAAGCGCGGCTGCAATTTTCCGGTGTGGCAGCGGCAGAAGAGCTTTGTGATATGCTGAAAACAACGGCAGGAACATTGTCGGAACAGGCGGCGGCATTGGCGAAACAGATGCAGCTGCAGCAGAAAGCTGTGGAATCCCTGCTGCAGGAAATCGAGCAGGGAAAACAGCATAATGCTGTTCTGGAGCAGCTGCGCCAAGCAGCACAGGAGCAGCTGAAAAGTGTCATGCAGCTGGAGATTTGTGAAGCTGCGGCGAAAAAGGCGGATGCTGACGCGGAAAAGGTCCCGGTATTACAGGAACAGGTGACACTGCTGCAATACAGCCTGCCGCAATATGAAACCGTTGCGGTGCTGCAAACGGAAGAGTCTGCCTTGCTGCAAAAGCAAAAAGTACAGGAGCAGGCGTGCGCAGAAGCAAAAATGCGTTGGGAACAGACGAGCACCAGCTGTCAGCAGCTGTCCAAGGCACTGGAAAACCATACAGACTTCGCTTTGGATTGTGCCAATCTGGAGCACAGCATTGAAAAAGATACACAGCAGATGCAGCACATTCAGGAGTTGCAAAAGCTCCTGGGAGAACAGCAAAAAGCGCAAAAAGAATTACAGCATTGTAAGCAGCTGGCGCAGCAGGAAGAAATGCGGTATTTTACAGAGGAAAAACCGGCATACGATCAGACAGAGCGCTGCTTTTTCCGAAGCATGGCAGGAAATCTGGCGCAGCAATTGGAGGAAAAGAAGCCGTGTCCGGTCTGCGGGGCGTTAGAACATCCCGATCCGGCACAGCAAACAGCCGACCATGTGACAGAAACGCAATTTCAAAAAGCAAAAGAGAAGCAGCAGGAGGCGCTGCAGCAATTGGAAAACTGCCGAAAATCTCTTGCGCAACAGGAAGAGCACTGCCGCATGCTGATGCAGCAGGTACAACAACAGCTTGCGGTCTGTGGCATGAAAAAAGAGCTCCTGCCGGAAGAAGTACAGCAGCTCTCCTTGGCGCTGCAAACAGCAATCACCCAGAACCGCCGGGTTCTGGCAGAGCGAAAGGCGCAGCTGCAGGCGGAACAGCAAAAGAAAAAACAACTGGAACAGCAGCAGGCAGTGTTGCCGCAATTGCAGGCAGCATACGAAGGCATCCATGAGCAGTTGGAACAGCTAAAACAGGAACTGGCTGTCAAATCCGCAGAACGCAGACAATGTCAGGAGGGACTGCCCTATGCTTCGCTGGCGCTTGCCCAAAAACAGCTGGAACAGCTTCAGAATACCATCCGTCAGTTGGAGCAGACACAGCAGCACGCAGCACAGAAATGGCAGCAGCAGAAAGAACACGTTTCTTCTCTGCAAAAACTGGTGCAGCATTTGCAGGAGACCGCAGCGGACAAGCCGGCATATGATGTGCAGGCGGCAGAACAGATGCTGCTGAAAAAACGCGGTGAAAAAAATCAGACTGAACGACAGTGTCAGCAATTCAGTCAAGTGGCGCAGCAGTGCATGCATATCGTCGGAGCAGTACAGAAATTATACCATTCCTGGGAAAGCGAAGCAAAATGCGAGAAGGACATGGAAACACTGTACAAAATGCTGACCGGCATGCTGAAAAAAGGGGAACGTATTTCGTTTGAACGCTATGTGCAGACTTATTATTTCAATCGGGTTTTGCTGTTCGCCAATCAGAAGCTTTATCAGCTTTCCAACGGCAGATATCAGTTCCTGCGGCGGCAGGAAGAGACGACGCATAACATTTCTGCCGGACTAAATCTGGATGTGCTGGATCAGTATACCGGAAAATCCAGAAGTGTGGAAACACTTTCCGGCGGTGAAACCTTCCTTGCCTCTCTGGCGCTGGCGCTGGGCCTTTCTGATACAGTACAGCAGCAGAGCGGCGGCATTCGGCTGAATGCTATGTTTATTGATGAAGGCTTTGGGTCGTTGGACAGCACCGCGCTGGACAATGCAGTACAGGTGTTACAGCAGCTGTCCGATCATCAGCGAACCAT
The DNA here is from genome assembly GCA_934463425.1 of uncultured Ruminococcus sp. Classification (GTDB taxonomy): domain Bacteria; phylum Bacillota; class Clostridia; order Oscillospirales; family Ruminococcaceae; genus Ruminococcus_C. The sequence goes on along the minus strand of CAKSJP010000005.1, from coordinate 34,851 downwards.
CGGTATTATCTCGCATGTTTCTGAATTGGCAGAGCGGTTTGATGCACAGCTTCGGGTGCAGAAGAGCGAGACTGGCAGCCACATAGTCTGCCATTATGAATAATAGAGAAAAAGGAGCAGCAGGATGATCCGTGAAATTATCAAAGATACATTTTTTCTCAGTCAGAAATCCGTACCGGCAACCCGGGAGGATCGCCAGGTGATACAGGATCTGCTGGATACCATCCGTGCCAACGCTGACCGCTGCGTGGGGATGGCTGCCAACATGATCGGTGTGCGAAAAACCATCTTGGCAGCACAGATCGGAACTGATTATGCGATCATGGTCAATCCCAAAATGGTTGCGCATTCCAATCAGAGCTATGAGACCGAAGAGAGCTGTCTTTCACTGCCCGGACAGCGAAAAGTCAGCCGTTACAGCGAGATCACGGTAGAATATCTGGACAGAAGATTTAAACACAAAAAACAAACTTTCCGAGGATTTGAGGCACAGATCATTCAACACGAAATGGATCATTTTCAAGGAATTTTGATTTAAGGCACTGTCGCACAAGCTTGTGTGTAAGATACGCAGCCGGATTTTTCGGCAGATTGCCTACAAGGCTGTCAGGCAGTCTCTTCGCAGTACTGCCGTAATTATGATGCGCAAAATGCGGATGTGGAAACAAGGAGGGAATTTCTATGACATTACAGCAGTTAAAATATGTAATCCAGATCGTACAATGCGGTTCAATCACCATGGCTGCACAAAAACTATATATCACGCAGCCAAGCCTCTCCAAAGCTATTTCAGAATTGGAACAGGAGATGGGGATCACCATTTTTCTGCGAAGCAACCGGGGTGTAACGCTGTCCGAAGAAGGGACGAAATTCCTTGCCTATGCCCGGCAGGTCGTGGAACAGGCAGAGCTCCTGGAACAGACCTATAAGTACGGCGAGCCAGTCAAACGCATTTTCGCAGTTTCTTCACAGCATTACGCCTTTGCAGTAAATGCCTTTGTAGCACTGGTCAAAGAGTATGGAAAACAAAAATATGAGTTTTCACTCCGTGAACTGCGCACAAATGATATTATTGAAGACGTCTATACCCAACGTTCTGAACTGGGGATTCTCTTTCTGAGCAACTTCAACCGCGAGGTGCTTCTGCGTCTTTTAAAAAATAAGGAACTGCAGTTTGTTCCGGAGTTTACGGCAAAGCCGCATGTTTTTGTCAGCCGCAGCAATCCGCTGGCGAGCCGAACCTCTGTCACCCGGAAAGATCTGATGGAGTATCCGCGTCTGACATATGACCAGGGGATAAATAACTCCTTTTATTTTTCAGAGGAACTGCACAGCACGGATGAAAGTCCCAAGAGCATTGTTGTATCAGATCGTGCCACTCTGTTTAATCTGCTGATCGGACTGGACGGCTATACGATCTCCTCCGGCATTCTCAGCAGTGATCTGAATGGAACTGACATCGTCTCCATACCACTGGAAAGCGCTGAGATCATGGAAATTGGGTATATTCATGCCGCCGACCGTCCGTTGAGCCAATTGGCACAGCGCTATCTGGAACATCTCCGAAGCTATATTTCCAGCTATACCAAATAAACTCCATACAATGGAAATCGTGCACAAAGCAAAAGCTCTGTGCACGATTTCAAAAAGGTTATGGATCCGAAAATGTCAGTTTTCCCAAAGGCTGCGATAAATTGCAGCGCAGTCCTCTGCAGTCACTTCGCGCCGGGTATTTCCGGGGCTGCCGCTGGTGATGGCATCTGCCGCCATTTTTTCCACTGCGTTGAAAAATGCCGTTTTTGCAATGCCATATTGCTCCGGTGTCGGCACTTCACAGGTTTGACACAGCAGCTTAACGGCTTGCAGCAGTGCATCTGCTGCTTCCTGATCGGTACTGTCCGCTGATGCTGCGCCAATGGCGCGTCCCAGTGCCCCGAAGCGTTCATAACAGCCCGGCAGTGCGAATTGCAGGCACTTTTCCAACAGCATCGCGTTGGACAAGCCGTGCGGCACATGAAACAGTGCTCCGATGGGTCGGCTCATGCCGTGCACAATGGTAACACTGGAATTGTTGATGCAAATGCCTGCTTCCAAAGCTGCTGCCGCCATTTCCTCTCGCGCTTCTCTGTTTTTTCCATCCTGATATGCCAGCGGCAGGTACTGAAAAATACGCTTTACCGCAGATATTGCCAAGGCATCGGTCAGTGGCTGTGCCTGTTTCGAGGTATACGCCTCAATGGCATGTGTCAGCGCATCCAATCCGGTGGCAGCTGTCACAGACTGTGGTGTGCTTTCTGACAGACTGGCATCTACAATTGCAAGCTTTGGCAAGAGCACCTCGCCTTTCAACAGCATTTTCACATCAGTTTTGGTATCCGTGATAATGGTGAACTTTGTCACTTCAGAGCCAGTTCCGGCCGTGGTAGGAATGGCTGCCATGGGCGGAATCACTCCGCTGATTTCCTTACCCATATAAGAAGCAAGGGGTGCAGAACTGGTTGTACCCACGGCGATGGCCTTCATTGCATCCAACGGACTGCCGCCGCCGATGCCGATTAAACAGTCACAGCCGTTTTTCTGATAGACTTCTAAGCCCTCTGCGATCATGGTATCCGTCGGCTCTGTGTTGATACAGTCACATACAGCATATGCTGAAAAGCACTTGGAAAACAGCTCATTCAGCTGCGTTCCCATACGCTTCCAGGTACCGGCAGAAGTCACCACCAACGGCTTCTCCCCCAGTTCCGAAACCGCAGCGCCGCTCTCCTGCAAAGCGCCCCACCCGGTAAAAATAGTTTGTGCTGTGGTAAATTTCTTGACCATGATATTTTTCCCTGTGCCTTTCCTGCAAGGCCGCATCACACCAAGCACGCCTGACGGCTTTGTATGGTGCTGCCTTAGATTTTCCTTAGAACGTGCTGGCGCATGCAAACAAGATGCGCCAGCACGTTTTTATCATATCACATTCCTGCAAATTGGTCAATCCTCATCTGCACGAAGCACTGCGTTCAGCATGACTGTTGCGCCCTCGGTGCAGTGTTCCGGCTTGGAATACTCCGGCTCACAGTGAGAAAGTCCATCCTTGGACTGTACAAAGATCATGGTTGTGGGCAGCATATATGATGCAAACTGTGCATCGTGACCTGCGCCGGAGTGGATATACTGATGGGAAATACCGCATTCCTCTGCTGCCGCTTTCACATAGCTTACTAGCTTCTTATCCCAGTAAACTGTATCCCGATTCCACGCCTTTTCTACCTTGCAGGTGCAGCCGTGCCATTCCTTATCGGCACAGCTCTTGACAATTGCCAGGACCTGTTCCAGAACCTTGGGGTCTTCATGTCTTGCATCAAAGGAGAAGTCCACGAAATCCGGCACACAGGTGTGTACACAAGGATGGCAAACGATCTCACCAGTGGTATATACCAGATCGCCGTAACCCAGCTTATCGATTTCCTGATGCAGATAGCACAATGCTTCAGACGCTGCATAAAGGGCATCCTTTCGCTTCGGCATAGGGAATGTGCCGGCGTGGGTGGTCTGCCCGTAGAACTGGATGCGATAGTTGAACATACCCAGAACGCAGTCTACTACGCCGATATCATTTCCGGCATCCTCCAGGATCGGGCCCTGTTCAATGTGTGTTTCAAACATGTACTGATACTGTTCGGGGTTCAGGCGATACTTCTTATCCCCCTGGAAGCCGGACTTTGCCAGTGCTTCGCCAAAGGTGCTCTTGCAGTCCAGAATGCTCTTGGACTGCATCATGTCCTCATAGACAAACTTCGCGCGGATATCCTCCGGCAGATAGTCATAGCAGACAATACCGGAACACATCATTGCCGGAGGATAAAGCGAACCTTCCTCATTGGTCCAGATCATTGCTGTCAGCGGATGCTTATGGGGAATTTTCTTTTCGTGCACGGTCTCCAATACTTCCATGGCAGACATTACACCCAGAATACCGTCATAGTTACCGCCGTTCTTCACAGAATCCACATGGGATGCCATCACGATTCGCTTTGCATTCGGATCACTGCCGGGAAGTGTGGCATACATATTCGCCACATCATCGATCTCGATCACAGCACCGATTGCTTCCATGCGCTTCCGAAATTCATTTCGTGCCTGAATGGCAGCCTCTGACAGAGAATACCGGGTAATACCGCCGTGTCCGGCATCACCGAACTTTGAAAATGTTGCGATCTTATCCTTCATCCGTTCCAAACTGCAAGTATACATAAACCATGCGCTTCCTTTCTAAATCCAGTCTTTCCTTTTATTTTCCCTAAAAACCTGTTCAAACGCTTATACAAACAGGTTCGGATTTTCATTTTCGTTCGTCTGCTCCGGAATCCGCAGACAGTTTTCCAGAAGATCATACACCTCATCTGCCATCACATAAAAAGCACGATAGTGTTCTGGATCATCTGATTCCAGCACCAGCAGAAACCGATCGTCCCAGTCGTTACAGGAAATCGACTTCACCCAGAATGTGCCGTTTGCATCGGTTCCCATCTGCTGGAGCTGTTCCGGCTTTCGCACCACACCATACAAGATCCCGTCCCAGGATACCGGAAAGTGCAGCCGCTTCACAAATGCCGGCTTCATGACCACAGTTACCGCCACCTCATTGGGTGTCAGCGGAACCGTGTCCCGCGTCTCCTGAGAGACGGTGCGAAATCGGTCAGCCGGCAGCAGCGACCGCAGCGGAATCCCTTGCTCGATATTCGCATAATGTCCGGATACCATTGACTTCATCTCCTTTTTCAGCCGGCAATGGCTGCATCGACTTCTCCCAGTACCTCATCCAGCTTCTGCATCTCTTCCCGGAGCTGCTCTGGAGTGATAATCAGCGGCGGTGCGACAATGATTACGTTTTCGTGGCTGTAGGTGGAAAAGCCCTTTGCCATCAATTTTTTGCAAATGCCGCCCATGATGCCGTCCGGGTCTTTTCCATACGGTACAAGGGGTTCTTTGGTGGCCTTATCCTTTACCAGTTCTACGCCGGAGAACAAACCGATGTAGCGCACATCACCCACGCAGGCATGCTTTGCTTTCAGATCCTCCAGCAGTTCTCCCAGCACCTTGCCGGATACTGCCACATTGTCCAGAATGTTAGCTTCCTGATAATAGTTGACGCAGGCAACACCGGCGGCGCACGCCAGCGGATGTGCACTGTAGGTCAGACCGCAGGACAGGTAATGTTCATCAAAGTACGCTGCGATCTTCTTGCTGACTGCCACGCCGCCCAGCTGGATATAGCCGCAGGTCACACCCTTTGCAAAGGTGATGATGTCCGGCACTACATCGAAGTTTTCAAAGGCAAACATCTTACCGGTTCTGCCGAAACCAGCCATGACCTCATCGCAGATCATCACGATGCCAAACTCGTCACAGATCTTCCGGATGCCCGGCAGATACCCCTTCGGCGGAATGATAATGCCGTTAGAACCGGTGATGGTCTCCACTTCAATGGCAGCGATGCGATCTGCGCCCTCGTAGATCACCTGTTCCCGCAGCTTTGCCAGATAATACTTGGTCGCCTCTTCTTCGGATGCAAATTCCAGCGGTTCCCGGTAGATATACGGATCAAAGAACTTAATAAATCCAGGAATGCCCGGTTCCAGCGGATAGCGTCTCGGCTCACCGGTCAGGTTTCCGGCACCGAACGAAGAGCCGTGATAGCTCCGATACCGGCTGAATACCTTGTTTCTGCCGGTATACATTCTGGCGATCTTAATGGCGTTTTCGTTGGCATCTGCACCTGCATTGGTAAAGAAAACCTTGCCGAAAGTATCCGGCAGCAGGTCGATGATCGCCTTGCCCAGTTTTGCACGATCTTCGTCACCGAAAGACGGCCCGATGTAGCAATACTTGTCCACCTTAGCCTTAATGGCATCACCGATCGCCTTGTTGCCGTAGCCCAGGTTGACATTGACCTGCTGTGAGGACATATCCGCATATCGCTTGCCGCTGTAATCATAGAAGTAAATGCCCTCTGACCGCTCTACCGGAATGGGTTTCAGACCCTTCTGCTTGCTCCAGGACTGCATGGTATACGTAGTTTGCATCTTTTGAATCTCTTCGCCTGTCATTTTGAATTCCTCCAGTTTTATTGATTACAGCATATCCCGAATGAGATATGCCAGATAAATCTGCACTCTTGCTTCCTGCCCCAGATCAGTCTGTAAGATCTCACGAATCTGCCGCAGTTTATAGTTAATGGTATTTCGATGCACCTGCATCTGATCTGCCGTTTGCTGCACGCTGCATTCTGTGGAAAGGTAGCGGTACAGCACTTCCAGATAATCTGTATGATTCCGGGCATCGTATTGCACCAGTGCCCCCAACACCGATTCTGAAAACTGTTCCAGGATCTTTCGATCCTTTACGCCAAACAAAATCTGATATACGCCAAGATCGGAATAACAGAGCACCTGCTTTTTCCGAATCCGACAGACTGCATCCGCCGCTTTTGCCTGAAGATACAGCGCCGACAATGCCGTATAACCGATCTGTTCTTCCGAGATCCCGCAGTATACGTTTCCTCGTTCTGACAAGATCTGGGATACCTGCTCGACGTACTGCCGCAGTTTTTCCCTGGTATTCTGTCCCACCAGGCAGATGCTCTGCTCCAGCCGGAAAATACAGATAGACAAATGTGTCTTACGAAGAGCACGATAGACCCGAAACTGTAATTGTTCCCACTCCAGATCTGTCAGCTGGTGTTCCTTTCCCTGCAAATGCAGAAGCATCACCTGATATCTGCCGTTCTCCTGGAATCCTGCACGCTGTAAAATGCCTGAATAAGACTCCCCTTTTTCCGGGGTGAAGATCCAGGTGCTGAATGCCGATGCAATGCTGCGCTCGTGCTTTTCGCTCTGAATGATGCGGTGACAAAAGTCATATGTCACATCAATGATATGCACCGACCAGGGCAGCACCAACAGCGGAAACGCGTGAGTGTTGCACCAGACGATCAGCTGCGGCGGGACTTTTTCGATATACGGACCAAGATTGACCACAAGACCCACCGCACCATGCCGAAGCAGCTGTTCAGCGTATGGCATCAGCCAGTTGACACCATGCTGTGCAATACCTGTGGTAAAAACCAATTCCTGTCCTTCAATAAAGTGAGATACTTCCACATCTTCGATGATATGCACCCAACGCACCACATTGTCCATGCCATCCTCGCCGGCAATCAGCTTCAGCTGATATGTTTTTTCTGCATTGACACAAAGCTGTGAAAGCGTTAATGCCATAGTACCTCACCTCTTCTCAGTATTTACAGAGTGCCTCGTCCCTGACGTGATCGCGCCTACAGGACAGACCAGCGTGCAAAGCAGACAGCCCACACACTTTTTTCCGATCAAAGTCGGCTTTCGCGCCGCGGCATCGAACCGGATCGCCTGATGCCCCGCATCCATACAGGAAATGTAACATCTGCCGCATCCGGAACAATCCTGCCGCAGGAACTTCGGATAACAAACAGAACTGCGGTTCAGCTTCTCCGGCGTTGTCATGGCATCCAGCCCTGCGCCAACGATCTCCTGCAGAGCGGCAATTCCATGACGATTCATATAATCCGTCAGACCGCCGATCAGATCCGTGATGATCCGATAGCCGTACTGCATCACCGCTGTGGTGATCTGGATATTGCTGCAGCCCAGTGCCAGGAACTGTACCGCATCCCGCCAGGTCTCGATGCCGCCCATGCCGCTGATGGGAACATCTTTCAGTGCCGGACAAGATGCCATATCGTAAATATGGCGCAGTGCAATAGGCTTCACTGCCTTTCCGGAATAACCGCTGACTGCGGTCTTTCCCATTACGCCAGGATGCGCCTGCATGGTCTCTTCGTCAATGCCGGTGATACTCTTGATGGTATTGATCGCTGCCAGGCCATCTGCCCCTGCTTCTACCGCAGCGACTGCCGGCACGGTCATATCAGTAATGTTCGGAGTCATCTTTGCCAGCACCGGCAATGTCGTTCCACGCTTTACCGCCGCAGTGAATGCTTTTACCAACTGTACATTCGTTCCCACATCACTGCCCATGCCCTCTACCGTCATTTGCGGACAGGAGAAATTGCACTCGATGATGTCGCATCCGACATCAGTTACCATTTGCGCCAGCTTTGTCCACTCGTCCTCTGTTTCTCCCATGATGGAAGCCACGATCACACGATCGGGATAATTCTGTTTCAGCCGCCGCAGACACTCCAGGTTTTCCTCCAATGTATGATCGGAGATCTGCTCCAGATTCCGGAATCCCAGAAACGGGTAGCCCTCCCGGCTTACGGTATCAAACCGCGGAGAAACCTCTTTCGGCTGATAAAAGCCAATGGTCTTGAATACAATGCCGCCCCAGCCCTGTTCCAACGCTCTGGCGCACATTTCATAGTTGCTCGCCACAACGGAGGAGGATAGGAAAAAGGGATTGATACACGGCACGCCGCAAAACGAAATGGAGAGATCCGCCGGTTTTGATGCAGTGGCTTTCGGAAGTGCCGCTGCCATCTCTGCAAGCGGCATCTTTCGGGAACAAGCGCGTTCACAGCTGCGTGCACAAGCTGCACAGTCCGCCGTTCTCATTGCTTCCGCTGCCCCGGATAGATTTTCAAAACGAATGCTCCGCACCATTGCAGCCGGATCTGCACCTGCACCACAGGCAGCTGTACATGGTGCATCATAGCACAGCATACACTGTGATGCCTGCTGCTCCAGTCTGATCTGCATGCACCGGCTCATCTCTGCCATAACATATGCCCCCTCTCGTTATTTCAACTTACATTTTACAAAATTGCCCCAGCCTGCTTCGCCCAGGAACGCACCGTTCTCATAGACCAGTCTGCCTCTGGAATAGGTCTGTACCGGATAGCCATGCAGCTTGCAGCCCTCCCAGATGGTATGGTCACAGTCGGAATGCATCTTGTCATTGGTAATCACGAAATCCATTTCCGGATCGTAGACCACCAGATCTGCATCCATTCCCACAGCGATTGCGCCCTTCTTCTGGCAGCCGAAGATCCGTGCCGGATTGGTGGAGCAAAGCGCCACTGCCTGTTCAAAGGTGATCTCTCCATTGTTTGCCGCAGAGAGCATGTACGGGTACATATTCTCGATGCCGGCACAGCCGTTGGGGATCTTTGTGAAATCATCCTTGCCCCAATCCTTTTCGTAGGACTGGAACGGACAGTGGTCAGTCGCAATGGTATCGATATCGCCCCGGCGGATGGCTGCCCAGAGTGCCTGGCGGCTCTCCTCGCCCTTCATCGGCGGTGAGCAAACAAAGTTTCGTGCATTCTCTAACTTATACACATCGCTGGTGAATTCCAGATACTGCGGGCAGGTCTCTGCATAGATGGGATAGCCCTCATCCTTTGCCTGTGTCACAGCTTCTACGCCGCCTTTGTTCGCCAGATGGACGATATACAGCGGCGCACCGGTCGCTTTCGCCCAGGCGATTGCACGCTTGTCTGCTTCTTCTTCCACAAATTCCGGACGGGATGCGTAATGATACCAGGCATCCGTCTTTCCCTCTGCCAGAAACTCCTTTGTAAGTGTGTTAATGATCTCATTATTCTCAGCGTGCACCTCGATCAGTGCGCCGACCTCTTTTGCCTTTTGCAGCACCTGGTAAAACACGCCGTCTGTCACGCCGAAATCATATACCATAAATACTTTAAACGATGGCACACCGTAGTCCACGGCATCGCCGATGGTGTCCAGCAGTTCACCGCTGACATCCTTGACTGCCACATGGAAGGAATAATCCACGGCTGCTTCCGGTGCGCAAAGAGCGTCCCGGCGCTTGATAGCATCCACCATAGTTTCGCCGAAATCCTGGAGAATAAAGTCAAACACAGTGGTCGTACCGCCGCAGGCAGCTGCTCTCGTACCAGCAAAGTAGCCATCCGAGGAGACCGTTCCGCCGAACGGCATCGCCAGATGTGTATGCGCATCAATCGCCCCCGGCAGCACCAGCTTTCCGCTGGCATCTACCACCTTGTCAAACCCCTCCGGCGAGATGTCCTTTCCGATCTCCACGATGGTTTCGCCGTCAATCGCAACATCCGCCAAAAACGTTTCGCTTGCGGTAACTACAGTACCGTGCTGTATCAGAGTACGCATATTCCTACACCTCCATCTTAATCCTGATTCAGCTTATAAACCAATTCCAGACCAGAACGCTGATAAACCTGTGCAACTTCTGTCAGTTCCATGCCGGCAGCATCTGCAGAAATCAGATTGCAGAACCAGGTAACGCCAAAGTCTACTGTGCCGTTATATACTGCTGTGGTTTCCGAAATGTCACCGCCGCCCGGTGTGATGGTTACATTCAGACCAACATCATTGTAATAGCCCTTGTCCAGAGCTACATAGTAACCCATAAACTGTGCCTGTGGCAGCCACTTCAGCTGAACGGTGACATCTGTCTTTTCCGGAGCACTGAAGCTCTCCGAGGTTGCTGTCTCCCAATAAGAAGTATCCCGCACATCATCCAGTGTCAGTGTACCCAGCTTTTCTGCTGCTGCAGAGTCATCCAGCTTAATATACTGTTTTGCCAGATCCAAGGTCTGCTGCATTGCCGTTTCTTCCATTTGGCCCAGATCGTCCAGACTCACTGCGCTGCCGGACATATCTGTGGTAACCAGCTTTGCCACTTCACTTGCCATATACTTCTGGTGCTCTGGAGAAACCGAAGAGCCATAGTTGAACACGATCTCTGCTGCCTCATCGGGATTCTCACAAGCGTATTCCCAGCCCTTCATGGAGGCAGAAATAAATGCTGCCACTGTGTTCGGATTTTCCTCTGCAAATGCCTTGGTGCAGAAAATGTTGTCCTCCAGCATAGCTACTCCCTCATCGTTCATATCGATCGTACCGACCGTATCACCATAGCCATAGCCGCCGTCATAGTCGTTCTTGACTAATCCCAGCTCATTATAAGTCATGGCAGATGCCAGCATCAGAGAATCATCATCAAAGCTATCCATGTCGAACGCCTGGCTGACAAATTCATTGGGCAGGTCATACTTGGTAAGCAGGGCAAGCAGTTCATATTCATTGCCGATGCCCCAGTTGCCGATCTTTCCGGCGGCAGAAGCTGCCTTGATGATATCCTCCGACGAAGTGCCGGGGTCGAAATAATTCCCCTTTGAAGCACTGCTGCTGCCCGAAGAATCCTTACTGCTGCTGCCGCATGCGGTTGCGGAAACGGTCATCAATACGGCTGCGCAAAAAATGGCAATTGCTCTCATCTGCTTTTTCATCATCCATCATCCTTTCATGGTGCGGGCGTTTTGCCCAATACTACTTTTTTCTATCACACTGCGGAATGCTTACTTATGCTTCCGCAGGAACAGACGTTCCAATAAAATTGAGATCAGGTACATTCCAATACCCAGAATACAGGCAACAATAATATATGCCCATGCTGTCGCGTACTGTGCAGTGACGATATTTTCGCGAATCATTCTGCCTACACCGATAATGTACTCGGCAAAGTATTCGCTGACCACTGCAGTAATGACTGCCAGCGGCACACTGACATGCAGCGCGGTAAAGATATAGGGAATACTGTTCGGCAGCCGCAGCTTCCAGAAAACTGTAAAACGGTTTGCTGCATAAGAACGCATCAGATCTTCTGAAAAGGGTTTCACTTCTGTCAGTCCCCGAAATGCGTTGATGCTCATGGTCGCAGTACAGAAAATCATAACCACAATGCATTTCGCCACCATACTGCGGAATGCCACATCGCTGCTCACATCTCTGGTCCAGTTGATGATAACCGGTGCCAGTGCAACCACAGGCACCGCGTTGAAACATGACACAATGGTCAGACCGCCGGCGCCCCAGTGCGGAAAAGCAGCTGCGATCAGCGCAATGAGGTATCCCAGCAGAGATCCAGCCAGCAATCCGATTACGATCACGATCACAGTAGACTGTAGATTCTCTGCGATCGCTCCCCAGTTTTCCTGGATAATCGTCAGGATTCGCGTGGGAATGGGCAAAATAAAGGTGTCCACATGCAGCAGACGGTGTAAAAGCTTTGTCTGCCAGGCTGCGATCAGCAGGACTGCAAACAGAAGCGGATAAACAACTGTTGTCACAGCATCCCACCGTTTCCGGTTTTTATTTTTTCTTGCCATGTCGTTTTCCCCCTCTCCTGTGCGTTCCGGTGCGCCGATAAGGACATGCTGCATTTTCCAGCCATCCCATTACGGTAAAGCTAAGGATACCGATACAGGCGCTGAACAGGACGATCAGCCAGAATACATAAATGGACATCGCGTGCTTTTGCGCCTGTGAAAGCATACACCCCAGACCGCCGTCGCCCTGCAGAGTATCCACCAGGATCGATGCGGTAATTGCCATCGGTGCTGAAATTTTCAAGCCTGTGAAAAAATAGGGAATACAGTTGGGAATATAGGTTTTGGTATACAGCTGAAACTTATTGGCTGCATAAGAATACATCAGCTCTTTTTTCTCCCGCTCCGTTGCCCGGAATCCGGAAAGCGTATTGGCAGCCACCGGATAGAATGTCAGGATCGCTGCAATGACGATTCGGGATACACCAATATCTCCGGTGATCGCCAAAACAATCGGTGCCATACCCAGGATCGGAATAACCTGAATGATAATCAGATACGGCGAAACGGTTTTTTCCACGCCTCGGAACAGATGCATCAGCAGTGCCAGGGCAAATCCCAAAATCGTTCCGATCAGAAATCCCAAAGCTGCACGTTCCAGCGTCTGTCCGGCGCTTGTCAGCACAACCTGCAATGCAGTCTGATCTCGTGTTACAGTATCAGTACTGAAGATCGCCTGAACGATCTGCCAGATATGCGGCATGATGTTTTCCGGTGTTCGCTTCACCGCTTCTACGCGGAAAGCAAATACCTCCCAGACTACGGCAACGCCTGCCAGCCAAACCAGCATGACCAGCCATTTTGCCTCTAAGATACGGCGAATCTTTTTCATGGTATCACTTCCTTTATCATACACCCTCAAAGCTGTTCCGCACCTTTGCCACCAGATCGGTAAACTCCATGGTGTCCTTCATCGCCTTGGTGCGCGGACGCGGCAGGTTCACTGGAACAACGGCGGAAAGTCTGCCGGGATGCGGTGAAAGGACGCAGATCTTATCAGACAAATACACCGCTTCTGCAATGTTATGGGTTACGAAAATGATCGTCTTGTTGGTCTTTCGCCAAATACTCAACAGGTCATCGTGAAGCTTTTCCCGTGTGAACTCATCCAATGCGGAAAACGGTTCATCCATCAGCAGGATCTCCGGCTGGATCGCAAGAGCTCTGGCAATTCCCACACGCTGCTGCATGCCGCCGGAAAGCTGTTTCGGATAATGATCGGCGAATTCTGTCAGATTGACAAGCTCCAGCATTTTCTTTGCTTGCTTTACCCGGTCTGCCTTTGGAATCTTCATGATCTCCAGAGGCATTTCCACATTTTTTTGAACAGTCCGCCAGTCATATAGTACCGCACCCTGGAACACAATACCATAGCGCCGCTTTAATCTTGCTTCACGAGGAGATGTGCCGCCGACGGTAATCACGCCGGATGTCGGCTGAAGCAGATCCGCCATGATTCGCAAAAGCGTTGTTTTACCGCATCCGGAAGGGCCGACCAGGGAAACAAACTCACCTTTTTGAATGTCCAGTGTCACATCCGTCAGTGCAGTGACCTCTTTTCCGTCGGCAGGATAAACCATCCCGATGTGTTCCATGTGGATTTCAACTTTGTTTTGCAGTTCTGCCATAATGCTCATCTCCTAAATCAAAAAAAGCGACAACGGGAACTTGTTACAGCCCCATTGCCGCTTTATATCATTCTGTTTCATTTTGATCGCGCATCAAGTATTTGCATTCAGCGCTTTCTTTTCATTTGTTTTGTTTTGTTTTCCTTTGATGTATTTAGTATACCATGCTGCGTATTCGGTGTCAATCGTTTTGTGCAGATTTATCAGATGTTCCAATGATCATTCTGTTTCTGCTGGATTTTTACATAAAAGCGTGATAGATATTTTGTGACAAACCATAAAATCTGTGCGGTCAAAATCTGTTTCTTGTGCTGGAGCACAAAATTGGCGATCACAGCACCAGTAAATGCATTCCGGTTGTCAGCCAAAATACCATCACCCATTCCATTCTTCCTAGGGGTTATTTGAAAAACAGCGCTGTTTGAAAAAATGCACAGACAATGGTTTATAGGTATTTTGACAAATGTCCGGATTTTTCAAACAAGCCTTAACGATCAAAGCGCCTGAACCACCTGTTCAGACGCTTTTTTCTCTATGCGGCACATTGCATCAGGCATGAAAACGATATCCTGCGCCCCACACTGTTTCGATATACTTCGGATGAGAAGGATCTTCCTCCAACTTATCCCGAAGCCGATTGATATGTACTGCAACGGTAGCATTGTCTCCCATGGCATCCATGCCCCAAATGCGCTCGTACAGCGTTTCCCGATCAAATACAGTATCAGCATTGGTCACCAGAAACAGCAGCAGTTCATACTCCTTATTCTTCAGGACGATCTCCCGTTCCCGTACAAATACACGATGCGATTTGGGACAGATCCGAAGTGTGCCTGCCACAATGTCCTCCTGTACTTCCTGCGGTGCTTTCAGCCGCTTATAGGTGGCAATATGCGCCTGCACTCTTGCCACCAGTTCTCCCGGTGAAAAGGGCTTGACAATGTAATCATCTGCACCAAGACCCAGTCCGCGGATCTTGTCGATGTCCTCCTTTTTGGCTGTCACCATAAGAATCGGAATATCCAGCCGCTCCCGCAGCTTTCGGCAAAGGGTAAAGCCGTCCAGCTGCGGCAGCATCAGATCCAACAAAATCAGATCAAATTTCTCCTCCTTTGTCAGATTCAGCCCGGATACGCCGTCTGTTGCAATCGATACGGTAAAGCCGTTGATTTCCAAATAGTCCCGTTCGATTTCAGCAATTGCCGCATCATCTTCAATGATACAGATATGACTCATTTTTCAGACACCTCCTTTGGAATGGTCAGCAAAATGCGCAACCCTTTCGGCGCAGCATTTTCCGCACGAATTGAACCGCCAAACCGCTCCAGGATCTTGGCTGTGATTGCAAGTCCCAGTCCGCTTCCCTTTTGCGGATTGCTCCGGGACGGGTCGCTGCGGTAAAACACATCGAACAGCTTTGGCAGCGCCTCTTCCGACACACCAGGGCCATTATCTGTCACGGAGATCGTGGCATCTGATGCAGTTTCTGTGCAGCTGATATGTACCCGGACTTCCGGTGCGTCCTTATATTTCAGACTGTTTTCCAGCAAGTTGGTAATGGCGTTCCGAAACTGTACCGGATCGGCGCAGACAACACAGTCCGCCGGGATTGCATCCACTGTAACAGTCATTCCCTCTTTTGCGTAAGCCTCTGCATTGGCAGCGATCAGGCTGTGCAGCGCCTCTGCCACCGGGATAGGTTCCGGATAAAAAGGGCTGTCTCCCAGATCCAGTTTGGAAAACAGGAAGAGCTTATCTACCATGCGATCAATATCATTTGCCTTTTCCCGGATGGTCTGCATATACTTCTGCTGCCGTTCCGGTGTCTGCGCAATCCCCTCGATCAGTCCTTCCACATATGCCTTGATGGAAGTCAGCGGCGTCCGCAAATCGTGAGAAATGCCTGCAATCAGTTCTTTTCGGCTGCGTTCTTCCCGCGCAGTCTGCTCAACAGACTGCTGCAAACGCGCTGCCATATGGTTAAAATTTTCGCAAACCGGAAGAAATTCGTCTTTTGTCTGATAGTCGATTCGGTATGCCAGATTGCCGTCCCGAATCTCTTGTACACCGGAAGTCAGAATATCCAGCGGCTTTTCGATCTTGCGAAATACGAACTTTGTCAAAAACCGGTTTGTGACCAATACTGCGGCAACGATCAAAACCACCAATACCACAATCAGGTATTTTACGACTGTTTCATTCCATGCGCTTTCCTGCACCGGCGCAAAAAAGGCAATGTAGATCGTATAATCCGTCTGGTTGGCGGTGATCGATTCTACATAGACATTGCCGTTAGAAAGCATGGACAACGGCATATCTGCCAGATCTTCGTTCCGGTTGCCCATGGAACAAACCAGGGCATCTCCATCGTAGATCTGCAATTGAATGCTCTGGGTCTGCACATATTTATCCACAGTCTGATACAGGTGGGAATCCGAAAGCACCTTATGATCCGTTTGCAGAAATTCTTCCGCCTGTTTTACCAGCAGATGCTCCAGGTATACCGTGTTTTCTCCGTGTACCGTTTCATCCATGACCTGCTTATAGAACAGATTCACAAACAGCAGCATGGAAATCGCCAGGATCAGAACACTGACAAGTGCCGGGATCAGCAGCATAAATAAATTGGAGAGAAACAGCCGTTTTTTTATGGTCAACCTGCATCACTCCTTTCCTGTGCATATTATTATAGCACATCACAGCTTATTCGTCAATTTTCTGCCTCGCCCGAAATACTGTCCGCGACAGGATCCGTTCTGTCAGAACTGCCAGAATCACAAACAGCACAAAGAACAGCAGCGTTGCAGTAGTCGGCACAGCCAGATGCAGAATATCGAGATGCAGCAGATGTTCCTGCATCCACAGACAAAGGGCAATAGATGCATAAAAACCAACAGCAGAAGTCACAGCAAAAAATGCTTTTGTTTTTGTGAATGGATGACACATTTTGAAAACACCTATAAGTCCGACAGTACCGATCAGCAGGAACAGCAGTGCATTTGCCTGTGTCTGTTCTCCGGGCAAGCCAAATATGCCCATTGCATGCAAAATCAAAAAGAACAGGAAACATACTCCAATGGCAATGGCGTTGGGTGCAGCCCTTCGGATGGCCTCCGGCAGAAACCGGGTATGAACCGGACGGGAATCCGGCAAAAACGACAGGAAAAAGGACGGATACCCTTCGATCACCAGATCAATCAGAGTGATCTGGATAGGGACAAACGGGAACGGCGTATTTGTCAGCAGACAAATCGCGCACAATAAAATAGAGTACAGCGTTTTAATGAAAAAGACACCAGCAGAGCGCGTTACATTATGCACAACACGCCGACCTTCCAGCAAGATGTCTTTCAGCACGGCAAAATCAGAATCCAGCAGTACCAATTGTGCAGTCTGGCGTGCGGCATCGCTGCCCTGTCCGACAGAGATACTGCAGTCAGCTTCTTTTAGCGCCAGCAGATCGTTTACACCGTCTCCGGTCATGGCAACTGTATGCTTCTGTCGATGGAACGCCTGGATCAGCTGCTTCTTTTGCTGCGGCGTTACTCTGCCGAAAACTGTATAGCGCTGTGCGGCGGCATCGATTTCTGACGGTTCTACAGTACGCATATCCACCCATCGTTCCCCGTGGAAAATGCCAGCCTGCTGTGCAATGGCAGAAGCTGTGACCGGGTTGTCACCGGAGATCAGCTTGACAGAAACCCCTTCTCTCTGGAAATCGGCTATGGTTTTCGCTGCATTGGCACGAAGCGGATCTGTCAGAACAATGATCGCCAGAAGCTGAATCTCCGGAAGCGGCTGTTCTTTCTGTATGGGCTGTTGTGTAATACCTGCCAGAAGCACACGTTTTCCGTCCTTCTGATAGGTCATGATTTTCGGCGGCATTGCATCGGGACAAAGCTTTTCCGGTGCGCCGATCACGAATGTTCCCGCTCCGGAAAATGCCATGGCGCTCCACTTGCGGTCAGAAGAAAATGGGATCTGCTCTGTGACATGCAGCGTATCCATACCGCTGAAGTACGCATGCATCGCCTGGAATGTGGCATTGTTGTCCTGGGTATGGGTCAGGAAATTTCCCATCCACTCCTGAAACAGATCTGCATCTGTTCCCGGAAGCAGTTCTGCCGTTTCCACCTGCATCTTGCCCTCAGTCAGTGTGCCGGTCTTATCCAGACAAAGCACATCCACGTGAGCAAGGTTTTCTAAAGAGTAAAGATCCTGTACCAATACATTCTTCTTGGAAAGCGCAATGATGCCTGCCGCCAGGCTAATGCTAATCAGCAAATACAATCCCTTTGGCAGCATTCCCAACAATCCGGCGGATGTGCCGACAACAGCATCATAGAGCGAACTGTCCCGGAGAAGCAATGCCTCTACAAACAGCAGAATCCCCAGCGGTACAATGCAAAAGCTAGTCAGACGCGTGACCTTTCGCATAGAGCCGACCAGTTCTGAATGCATTGCCTTTGTTTTCTTGGCCTCCTTGGTCAGCTTTGCAGCATAGCTGTCACCGCCGACACGGAGCACAGAAGCTTTGCAAGTGCCGCTGATAACAGAACTGCCGGACAGCAGAGAATCACCAGGCTTTTTGAAAATGGCATCCGATTCACCAGTAAGCAGGGATTCATTCACCTCGATGCCGCCCTCAGCAACAACTGCATCTGCACAGATCTGACAGCCGCTCTCCAACAGCAGCATATCCTGTTCCTGAACCTCTGCAATGGGGATAGATCGTATCTCTCCGTTTCGTTCCACACGGGCGCTTGGCTGCGACAGCAGGGTCAGTTTTTCAATGAGCCGCTTGGCCTTCAGTTCCTGTGCAATGCCAATGATGGTGTTTAAGGCGACCACCGGCACAAAGAACAGATTCGACCACGCATGAACCCAGACCAATGCAATGGCAATCAGCAGATTCAGCAGGTTAAACAGGGTACAGATATTATCCCGAAAAATCTGTGCTGTGGTTTTGGCTGCGGTTTCTTTGGATTTCATGGATAAACTTCCTTTCTGTCAGCGTATTTTATCAACACTGCCTTGAAGCAGACTCACATCAATGCGCCCATGCAGTGCTGTTTCTATACTTCTAGTGTATCCGTTCTGCCATAAATACGCATAAACCAGAGTTAAACAAAATTTAAAATCAGAAAGCCGCCGCATCCGAACACAGAAAAGCCATCCCCCACGTCAGAGGATGACTTTTGACGTTTATGAAAATCCACATAAAGCAACACCACACAAAGTAGTCAGGCGGACCTGGTGCTGCATGCTACTTTTCCTCTCTTGTCCGCAGCATAATTACACTCGAAAGTTCATGCATATTTTTTGTAAAGACAGGTTTAAAATGTTTTTTGCAATCTATAGGCATAATTTAAAACTATAGCAAATACCCATTTGCATTTTTCGCAATTTTATGTTATAATATGATTCATCATATCCCTGAAAGGAGCTTGCAAATGTGTACTGCTGCAACCTATCAAACCAAAGACTTTTATTTTGGCAGAACCTTAGACTATGAAAGTTCATACGGCGAAGAAATCGTCATTCTTCCGCGAAAGTACAAGCTACCATTTCTGCATATGAGCGTATCAGAACAGCACTATGCAGTGATTGGTACTGCGCATGTTGCCAATGGATATCCGCTTTTCTATGATGCTGTCAATGAAAAGGGGCTTTGCATGGCAGGGCTGAACTTTGTCGGAAATGCACACTATTCCAACAAACCAGATGACAGGGAAAATGTCGCACAATACGAATTTATCCCATGGATTCTCAGTCAGTGTGCCACTGCTGCCGAAGCAAGAGAACGGATCCGGCGGCTCAATCTCCTGGATACACCGTTTCATGCGGAGATGCCGGCGGCACAGCTGCATTGGATCATTGCCGACAAAACGCAGGCCATTACGGTGGAAGCCACGGCAGACGGAATCCACGTCTATGAAAATCCTGCCGGTGTGCTGACAAACAATCCACCCTTTCCGGAACAGATGTTCCGGCTCAATGACTATATGCATCTCTCTCCCAGACAGCCCGAAAATCTTTTTTCAAAGGAGCTGCCGCTGCGGTCATACAGCAGAGGCATGGGTGCATTGGGACTCCCCGGTGACCTGTCGTCCCAGTCACGTTTTATACGGGCAGCATTTGTCCGGGCAAATGCGATTTCCGGTGACTCAGAAACAGAAAGCGTCAGCCAATTTTTCCACATTCTCGGTGCAGTCGATCAACAGCGCGGATGCTGCGAAGTGAGAGACGAACAGTATGAGATCACCATTTACACTTCCTGCTGCAATGCGGACAGGGGCATCTATTACTACAGCACCTACAACAATCACCAGATCTCTGCGGTTCACATGCACCACGAAGATCTGGACAGCAGTCAGCTTGTCTGCTATCCCATGCAGACACAGGAACAAATCTGCCATCAAAACTGAAAGGAGGCGGCACATCCCCCATGTCAAACGTAACCAAGCGCGCACTGGAACAATCTCTGAAAAATCTACTGCTAAAAAAACCGCTGACCAAAATCACCATTGGAGATATCACCGAGGACTGCGGCATCAACCGCATGACTTTTTACTACCATTTCAAAGATATTTATGACCTTGTGGAATGGGCATGCCTGGAGGATGCCAAACGTGCATTAGACAAGAAAAAGACCTATGATACCTGGCAGCAGGGACTTTTGCAGATCTTTGCGGCAGTGCAGGAAAACAAGCCCTTTATCCTGAATGTCTACCGCTGCGTCCACCGGGAACAGGTGGAAAAGTATCTTCAGCCGCTGGTAGATCAGCTGCTGCTGGATGTGATCGATGAGGAATCTGCCGGCATGACACTTCGCGACGAAGACAAGCAGTTTATCGCCAAAATTTACGCCTATATTTTTATCGGCGTGATGCTGGACTGGATCAAGAACGATATGCGGGAAGCACCGCAGGAAATTGTTGCGCGGCTTGGAAAGCTGCTGCAGGGTTCGATCTCTGCTGCAATTTCACGATTCCGGCTTTGAATATGATCTTCTCGGACAGCAATGCAAAAACACATGCAAGACGCGATGTCATTTTTTTATCATTGCGGCGGTTTTGATGGATTTTTTTACACCTTTCGGCTCTGTGATAAGTTTTTTATCACAGAGCCTTTTTTGCTGATTGTGATTTTTAAAAATTCGGGTATAATAAAATCATACCAATAAAAACAAAATCCGCATAAAAATGCATGCAGTTTTTATGGGAATCCAATTTCAAACACTGACACAAGGAGGAATCGTTATGTATTATTCCGCAGGAACTTATGAATCATTTGCACATCCGGAAAAGCCCAAGGACGTGGACAAAAAATCGGCTTATATCATCGGCACCGGTCTCGCTGGTCTTACCGCAGCTTTCTATCTGGTTCGCGACGGTCAGATGAAGGGCGAACACATTCATTTGCTGGAAAAGCTGGAACTCGCCGGCGGCAGCTGTGACGGACGAAAGGACATTACCAAGGGCTTCTTCATGCGCGGCGGCCGTGAAATGGACAACCATTTTGAAGTGATGTGGGATACATTCCGGGATGTTCCCTCCATCGAAACACCGAATGTTTCTGTCCTGGATGAATATTACTGGCTGAACAAACACGATCCGAACTATTCCCTCTGCCGCGCCTCTATCGACCGCGGCAAGGATGCCCATACAGACAAGAAGTTTGCATTG
Organism: uncultured Ruminococcus sp.; assembly: GCA_934463425.1. GTDB lineage: Bacteria > Bacillota > Clostridia > Oscillospirales > Ruminococcaceae > Ruminococcus_C. Next base: position 13,375 of record CAKSJP010000005.1, on the reverse strand, counting down.
GACAAGGCATCGGCAATGGCGCTTTCCAAGCTGTTTCTGACACCGGAAAAGGATCTGGAAGATAAGAAGATCTCCGATGTTCTGCCGGATTCGTTCTGGGAAACCAACTTCTGGCTGTACTGGCAGACCATGTTTGCATTTCAGCGCTGGTCCAGTGCACTGGAAATGAAACGGTATCTGTGCCGCTATGTCCATCACATCGACGGACTGCCGGACTTCAGCGCACTGCGCTTCACCAAGTACAATCAGTATGAGAGCATGATCCTGCCGCTGGTGAAGTATCTGGAATCCCACGGTGTCCGAATCGAATACGGCATGGATGTCAAAAATGTAATCATTGAGACGGTCGGCAGCAAGAAGATTGCCAAGCAGATCGTATACCGCAAGGACGGCAGGGAACAAACCATCGACCTGATCGAGGATGATCTGGTCTTTATCACCAATGGCTGCTGCACAGATACTTCCTGCTATGGCGACCAGACGCACGCGCCGGATCTGTCTCATCTCAAAAACGGCAGCGGCGAATCCTGGGATCTGTGGAACGCCATTGCGGCACAGGCAGAACACGGCGAATACGGCAAGCCGGAGGTATTTTGCAGTGACATTGATGCCACAAACTGGATGAGTGCCACTGTCGCCACCTCAGACGAAGAGATCATTCAGCACATTATCGGTGTATGCAAGCGTGATCCCCGCGCCGGAAAGGTCACTACCGGCGGTATCGTCACCGTAAAAGACAGCACCGACAACTGGTATCTCTCCTGGACCATCAACCGCCAGCCGCAGTTTAAGTCGCAGGATAAAAATATGGTTCTGGTATGGCTGTATTCTCTGAATACCAACAAACCCGGAAACTATGTGAAAAAAGCCATGCGGGACTGCACCGGTGAAGAGATTTGTCAGGAGTGGCTCTATCACATCGGCATCCCGGAAGAAAAGATCGCCGGTCTGGCAAAAAACGCCTGCAATACGACTACTTGCTTTATGCCGTATATCAACGCCTTTTTCCAGCCGCGAAAAGAGAGCGACCGGCCTCGTGTCGTTCCGGAGGGTGCTGTCAACTTTGCCTTTATCGGACAATTTGCCGAAACGCCTAGGGACACGATCTTCACCACGGAATATTCCATGCGTACCGGTATGGAGTCTGTCTATACCCTGTTGGACATTGACCGCGGTGTCCCCGAAGTCTGGGGCAGCAAGTATGATGTACGGGAGCTGCTGCGCGCCTGCTATTATGCCATCGACAAAAAGCCGCTCACAGACGAAAATCTTTCCTTTGTGGAAAAGAAGCTGCTCAAAATCGTTCTGAAAAAAGTAAAGGGCACGGATATTGAAATTCTGCTGAAAAACAGCGGTCTGATCGAATAACCGTATGCTCTCCCATCGAAAAAATGCGTATCGGAGTTTTTTTCCGATACGCATTTGTTTTTTGCGGTTGGGTTATTTCACCGAATCTTCTGCTACAGACTTGCGGTATTACCTTAATCTCTTCTGAAAATATCCCGTGTGTACACCTTGTCCTTGACGTCATCCAGGCAGGCGTCATAACGGTTGGCAATGATCGCCTGGCAGGTGTTCTTAAAGGTCTCCAGGTCATTGATTACCTGGCTGCCGAAAAAGGTACTGCCATCCTTCAGCGTCGGCTCATAGATCACCACACGCGCTCCTTTTGCCTTGATCCGCTTCATTACGCCCTGAATGCTGGACTGCCGGAAATTATCGCTGTTTGCTTTCATGGTCAGGCGATAAACGCCGACAACAACCGGCTTTTCTTTTCCGCAGTCATAGGTATTATTCTCATCATAGCTATAGTAGCCTGCCTTTTGGAGAACGCGGTCTGCAATAAAATCTTTGCGGGTGCTGTTGGCCGCAACGATAGCTTCGATCAGGTTTTCCGGAACGTCAGCGTAGTTTGCCAGAAGCTGTTTGGTATCCTTGGGCAGGCAGTAGCCGCCGTAGCCAAAACTGGGGTTGTTGTAGTGACTGCCGATTCTGGGATCTAAGCACACGCCGTCAATGATCTGCTTGGTGTCCAGACCTTTCATTTCTGCATAGGTGTCCAGTTCATTGAAATAGCTGACACGCAGAGCCAGATAGGTATTGGCAAACAGTTTTACGGCTTCTGCTTCCGTAAATCCCATAAACAGCGTATCGATCTGTTCCTTCAGCGCACCTTCCTGCAAAAGGCTGGCAAAAGTATGCGCAGCTTCTGCCAGGAGCGGATTTTTCAAATCCGTTCCCACAATGATCCGGGAAGGATAGAGGTTATCATACAGGGCGCGGCCCTCCCGCAAAAATTCAGGGCTGAACAGAATATTTTCCGTTCCAAACTTTTTGCGGACGGATTCTGTATAGCCAACCGGGATGGTGGACTTTATAACCATCATCGCATGAGGATTGTATTGCAAAACCAACTGAATGACTGCTTCCACCGCAGAGGTATCAAAGAAGTTTTTCTGACTGTCATAATTGGTGGGTGCAGCAATCACCACAAAATCCGCCTGGCGGTATGCCTCTTCAGCATCCAGTGTGGCTGTCAGATCCAATTCTTTTTCTGCCAGATAGGTCTCGATCTCCGGATCGACGATCGGTGATTTTTTCTGATTGATGCATTCTACCTTTTCCGGTATAATGTCTACTGCATAAACTTTATTGTGCTGTGCCAGCAAAATCGCGTTGGACAGACCAACATAGCCTGTTCCGGCAATCGCAATTGTCTTTTTTGGATTCACTTGCTTTTTCCTTTCCATAACTGCATGTCTGACGAAACAGATTCCCATAAAAACATCGTTTCGGCATGCTCATGATTTGACCGCAAAACGCCATCTTGATTTTTGCGGCATTCTCCTATTTTATATTATACTTCGATTGGAATTAGATGTCAAGTAGCGGGATGCAGCGGCAATGTACTTTCACACATACAGAAAATGGGAAAACCGCTATTGTATTATCTCAGATAATATGCTATAATTAGGGAAATATCGCACAAAACAACCAGATGTGCTTTCGCGGTATTGCCTTACAACATATCCACATAAAACGAACAGAAACATACCGGAGGCGAAAATGGAAAACAACGGCATTCGGCACGAGATCGTGTCCAGCAATCCTGATATCGATGTGCGGTTTTATTTGTCTGAGGACAGCGGCAGCTATGTTGCACCCCACTGGCACAACAGCCTGGAACTAGTGTACATGATCGAGGGGAGCATGGTGACCCAGTTTGAAAACAACGTCCGGCAGACACTGCACCCCGGGGAATTTTCCATCGTCAATCCCAGAGTGATCCACTCGGTGACGGCACAGAAAAACAAGGCGCTCGTACTGCTGATTCCCAGCGCTGTGCTGGAAAAATACATTCCGGCATATGACTTATTGGAATTTCATGTGGATATGCACCCCGAAAATCCGGTAGATGTCACACGTCTGGAACGCATCAAGAAGATCTTTACGGACATGTATATCGTCTATGATGTGCGTCCGGATGCATATCTGCTCAAGTTCAACAGTCTGCTCTATGATCTGTTGTATACGCTGGTGCATTCCTATTCCATCCGGCTGACGGATAAGGCAGTCAATAAGCGGAATCGTTCTATCAATAAGGTCAAGAACATCATGCGGTATATCGAAGATCATCACAGCGAAAAAATCGTGATGGAGGACATCGCAGCGCATTTCGGCTATAATCCGGACTATTTGTCCAAGCTTTTCAAGAAACAGCTGGGACTTACGGTAATGCAATATTTGTATGAGATACGTCTGCACAAGGTTGTCCGGGATCTGCAGGAAACAGATCACAGCATCGGAACAATTTTTGAGGATCATGGCTGCACCAATTATAAGTATGCCATGCAGCTGTTCAAGGAGCGTTATCACTGCACGCCAAAAGAAAAACGGCGGGAATTTCGGAATTAAAACAAAGTTGTTCAGGACTGTCAGGCGAACTTCGGGCGATACTTCCTAAAATAGGTTATCTATGGGTAAATCTGCACAAATGTCGGATTTGCCCTATTTTGTTGTCTGAATACCGCCTTTTCAGCTGTCGGAATATCGGTTATAATAGAGACAACAAAAACACGAAAGGAGGAAACCGAAATGGCTTCCGCTTCAAAAACAAAAATCAGCTTCTGGGAACGTTTTTCCTATGGCTGCGGAGATCTGGGCTGTAACATCATCTACTCCGCAATGTCCGCATTCCTGCTCTTTTATTATACCGATTATGTTCATGTCAGTGCTGTCACCATCGGCACCATTATGTTGCTGTCAAGAGTATTCGACGGTATCACTGACCTAATCATGGGCGTTATTGTAGACAGAACCAAGTCCCGGTTCGGCAAGTGCCGCCCGTGGATCCTGCGCATGGCAATCCCCTTTGCCCTCGCCGGAATCCTGCTGTTCTCCGTCCCCTCCGGACTGGGTGAAACCTCTAAACTGGTGTACATCTTCATCACCTATAACCTCGTTTCTTCCGTGGTGTACACAGCCATCAATGTACCTTATGCAACGCTGAATGCACTGATTACACAGAATCAGTACGAACGTTCTGTTCTCAGCATCTTCCGTATGATTCTCGCAACCACCGGCACACTGCTCATCACCAACCTGACTCTGCCGTTGGTACAGTTTTTCGGCGACAACCTCTCTGCATGGACAAAGACCTTCGCTGTATTCGGCATCCTGGCAGTGATCGTATTTATGATCACCTTTACCGGAACAAAAGAACGTGTTGCACCGGCAAAGGAAACCAAGCAGGAAAAAGTGCCGTTTCTGAAAGGAATTGGTTTGTTGTTCAAGAACAAGTATTGGATCATGATTACCGTGACCCTGGTATTCATCTTCATCAACTACTCCCTGAACGGCGGCGCAGCGGTTTATTACGCAAAAAATATCCTTCACAATGAGAATATGGTCGGCACCATGAACCTGGTTGCAAACCTGGTACAGATCGGTGTCATGTTCTTTACCGCATTCCTCATCAAGAAGATCGGCAAGCGGAATATGCTGATCATCGGCGCAATTGTTTATGGCATCGGCTTCGCAATGTTCGGCTTTGTCGGCACAAATATGGCTGGCATCATCACCGCCTGCGTCCTCAAGGGCATCGGCAATGCCGGCATCTCTTCCTGCATGTTCGCTATTGTATCCGACACCATTGAATACGGTGAGTGGAAGAACGGCTATCGTACCGAAGGTCTCATCAACTCTGCATCCAGCTTTGGCTTTAAGGTCGGAAATGGTCTGGGTTCTGCGATCCTGGGCTGGGTCATCGGTGCAGCCGGCACAAGCGTAGGTTCTGAGATTACCTTTATCTGGATTCCGGCAATCCTCTGCGCAGCACAGGTAGCAGTAATGCTGTTCTACAAGCTGGACAAGGAATATGACGGCATCGTAAAGGAACTCGCAAACGAAGGAGGAAATGAAAATGCTTAAAAATCCGATTCTCCCGGGCTTTCATCCGGATCCGTGCATCTGCCGCAAGGGCGATGACTATTACATGGCAGTTTCCACTTTTGAATGGTTCCCCGGTATTCCGGTCTATCACTCCAAAGATATGAAGAACTGGGAACTGTACACCCATGTGCTGACAGACGACGAAAAGGTAGATCTGAAAAAGCTGCCCTCTGCCAAAGGGATCTGGGCACCGTGTCTGACTTACTGCGAAAAGGAAGATCTGTTCTATGTGGTCTATGGCGTGATGAACTCTATGAATGCCAGATACTTTGACGTAGACAATTTCCTTATTACCGCGAAGGACATCAAAGGACCGTGGAGTGAGCCGGTATATCTGCATTCCTCCGGCTTCGATGCCTCCATTCTCCACGATGATGACGGCAGAAAGTACATCGTTTCCCTGGACTGGGAGACCCGTGCCGGCTATGAAAAGCCCGGTGCGATCTGCATGGTGGAATATGATCCGGCGAAGAAAGAGATTATCGGCTATCCGAAACGCATCTGGAAAGGCGGTACGGACAGAGGCTGCATCGAGGCACCGCATCTGACCAAGCGAAACGGCTATTACTATATCATGTGTGCCGAGGGCGGAACCGGCTATAATCACTGTGTCACCATGGGACGTTCTGAACATGTATGGGGGCCTTATGCAGGTGATCCGAAGAACCCCATTGTCACTTCCAATCCGGCAGTTTCCAACGAACGTCATGACCCCGACCACCTCAAGCCCAAGTATTACAACCCGGATGTTGTGCTGCAAAAGGCAGGACACGGCAGCTATGTGGAAACTTCTCTGGGTGAGGTTTATCTGGTGCATCTCTGTTCCCGTCCCTTTACACCGGAACTGCGCTGCACACTGGGCAGAGAAACTGCGATTCAGAAAATGATGTGGACAGAGGACGGCTGGCTGCGCATGGCAGACGGCACAAACATTGCAAAGGAATACTGTGAAGAGAGCAAGCTGCCGGAGTATCCTGTGCCGCAGATCCCGGACTTCGATGACTTCGACAGCGACACGTTGGGCAACTGGTACTATGCACCGCGCATCATGCCGCAGCGGTTTGCAGATGTGACAGCGCGCCCGGGTTGGGTGAGACTGCGTGGACAGGAGGCAAGAACTTCTCTGAACAAGACCAGCATTCTTGCCAGAAAGCTGACCAGTGTCTATGCACAGATCACCACAAAAATGGAATTTGTTCCGGAGGTGCATCAGCACAGCGCAGGACTGATCCTTTACTACGACAACATGAACTATATCAACCTCCGGAAATATTACAGTGAAACCCTGGGACAGAGTGCCATCTCGATCATTCAGCTGGAAAACGGCGAAAAGACCGAGTTTGTGAACACCCGGATTCCGGTAGATGATGTGCCGATTTACTTCCGCTTAGTGATAAACGGCAGACACTCCCAGTTCTATTGGAGCTTTGACGGCGAGAATTATGAGAAGATCGGCATTCCCTTTGACACCACAAAGTTTTCCGACGAGTACTGCAAATACGGCGAATTTACAGGAACTATGGTGGGAATCACCTGCGCTGACCGGGTAAAGCATCAGCACTATGCTGATTTTGACTTCTTTGAATATAAAGCGGACGAAAGCAAACCAGTTTGCTGAAACAACACCGTACAAGGCTGACAGACCGGCTTTGTACGGTGTTGTCTTTCTTCAAAAATCAATCCTTCCATTCTGTACTGCTGAACGGCTTGGGTCATTGTTTTCATCGTTGACGCAGTATATGCGGCAGGCTTCCGATTTTCATCTATGTGCGAACCAGAAAGCGTTGCGAAGCGCACAAAATTATAAACACTTATAAAATATATGTTTCACATATACACCTGTTAACAGTGATATAATTACTATAGGATTTTCACTTGAAGTATTCATTTAACTTTGGAAAGTCCTGTTATAACAAGAATTGGGATAGTGTAACGCATCAATTGGGTGGTGCGACTGTTGTAGTTGGTGAAACTTGTGCGACTCAATTGGCTACTGAAGCTATTATAAGCAAATTTAGTACCTCTGTATCAAGTGTAAGTCCAACACTTCAAGGTGGAAAAGCTCGTGCAGCACAATTTTCAGATGATTGGCAAAATGGAAGTATGTTTGAAACAGTTCGTGATCTTGCTCCTAATTCCCAACCTTATATTTCGGAAAGCGGAAAATTAATATATCCAAATACAAATACGGGAATACAAGTAGTTTACGATATTGAAGGAAATTATTTTAGAATTCAAAATACTTTATCGTCTGGAAAAAGAACATATTTAGATATAAATGGAAACCAAATTCCAAATAATATCGTTGTAAATGGAAAACAAAAAGGCTTATCTCAAGGCGATTATAATAGGATGACACATTTTAATAATACAGATGTAGATTTTCCGTTTTAAGGTTGTGATTTAATATGACAATTCTATGTGAAAATAAAAAGTATATTGTTGAATATGAGTATGAATCTGTATATTTAAGAGAAAAAACAAATAGTTCATATGTTTGTATTGGTCAATTTTATGGCGATCCATTTGATGCAATACTTGATAAAAATAATCAGTTTTGCGTAATGTGTGGTTGTGGGATAATTGTGTATTATCTAAATAAGCCTTTTGTTGAATATGATTATAATAAAAAAAGTAAGCAGTGGAGAAAATTCTTTTGTAAAGAAGAATTGTATTTTACTAAATTATATCAATTAGGGGATAATGAGATTATAGCTATTGAGGAATCTGGTAAAAAAATCTTGATTAAAGTTTAGGCTTACCTTATCATGAATCCTATAATTAGATACTAGCGCAAAAAATCTCATTTATGATGCCTTGAATCTTCCGACGAAAAGACCACAAACCATATCTGGGATGGCAACAAGCAGATTGTTGTGGACATGGATGACAGCGACTGGTACAGCGCTGAGGTTTATGTTCGTGGTACAAATCTACAGCTGCAAGTTCATCAATTGTTGCAACGGCTACTACTGTGGCAACATAGATTATACGGATCAAAACGTCATCCATATGTTCCTCATAAACATAGATGGGATTGGACGAAAAATCCGTCTCGACAACCGGGAGAAAAACCGTAAATAGATTTTGCGCTAAGAAGGTGAATTAATTGAAATATGAAGACTTCGTTTGTTATTTGAAATTAGGCGAAGAAATTGAATTCTTATATAAACAAAAAAAATTCTCCATTAGTTTTAGCGGTGATAAATGCTACTTAACTGAATATTATAACACACAAAATGAGCAAGAATATGAATGCATACAAGATCTAATAGCGTTTTCGACAATTGATGGAAAGCATCTAATAGACATTTGGGATGACATTGACGTAAATGCTATATATTAAGCTATTCTCATTTCAAATATTATGTATGCTTGAAATAATAGACTTGATATATTTGAACTGCTATAGTCAATGTCGAAGGGCACATTTACAAAAGAAAGTTCAAGTAAATTGGCAAGTTCTATGTGTAAGACTGCTTTACAAGGGTATGCAAAAGCATAATTCAATGTCCTAAGGAGCGAAATAAGCTTTTCAAGGCGAGTTCTATGAAGCAGACTACTATCTGCGCGGAACAAATCTGGTAGCAACATATAACTATCAGAATGGTGTGAAAGGTGCTTTTCAATATATTATAGAACCTGATGGTATCACTTGCAACCATAGATGCTTTGTATCTAATGAGATGAAAGGAGAATAACTTGATAAATAGTCTTGAGTCTTTTTTGCCAGAAGAATTTATCAGTCATGCATATTCATTGAAGCACCTAGGAATCAATGAATATGCATGGGATCGAAATTATATATTAAAAGTTATAAATTATTTATGGGAGAAGAAAACAATTATTTTAGGAGGTGATGTTTATACGCTGTCAGATGGAGTTTTAAAAGCTGCTTATGCGAACTGGTACTTTAATGTTGATTTAGTAGATACTATGGAACATAATGTTAATCATAGCGTAGAAACTGCAATTAAATATATAAATAATTACAGTAATAAGTATAATAGTTATTACTCGCTAATTATACGTAGAACATAATATTTATTTTAAACATTCATAGGTGTTTGCCGCTTAATTTAATAAGATTAAAAAAGCAAGTTTTTCAACGTCTAAATTAGTTGATGCAGATGGACTGCGGACGAGTAAGACAGTCGACGGCAAGACAATCAATCATATCTGGGATGGCAACAAGCAGATTGTTGTGGACATGGATGACAGCGACTGGTACAGTGCTGAGGTTTATGTTCGTGGTACAAATCTGCTGGCGAAATTCAGCAAGCAGAGTGGCGGCGTCAAAACGGTTTATCAGTATTATACGCAGAATGCACATGGCGATGTGGTGAATCTAACAGATGCTCAGGGTGCGATTACAAAGTCGTACAAATACGATGCGTTTGGTGTGGAGAAGAATATCGATGACACTGATACGAATGCGTTCCGGTATTGTGGTGAATATTACGATTCGGAAAGCGGCACGATTTATCTGCGGGCTAGATATTATAACCCTACAACTGGTAGATTTATTTCGAGAGATTCGTATGCAGGTAAAAAAGAAGATCCACTTAGTTTAAATCTGTATACGTATTGCTATAACAACCCGTTGATTTATATAGATCCAAGTGGTCACCTTTCGCTGAAAGATATATCTAGTTTTATTAATAAAGTAAAAAAATCAATACTAATAAAAAATGATAGTTTTCATTCTAACTTTACACATAGTGAAGATGGAGCAATCGAGTTAGATGATTCAGGATCAGTTTCATATGAGGCGATCTTTTATTCGAAAAAAAGGACTGCAAGAAGAGATTCTGGATTAGCTGATTATTCAGATGAAGAAATTTCAAAAAAAGCTCGTGATAAATCGCTTTCGCCAAAAGAACGAAAAAGATTCATTACGGAAGAAAAAAATCCGTGGCTATAGAAACAAGCAAAAGAGGCAAAGTAACATTCAAATGCCGGATCCATACGGCACTGAAAACTACACTTCAATAGATTTTGCATCCGATAGAAGTAACAATAGACATATTGTGGAAGGAACCATATTAATTGCAGGAAGTGCAGTTGCTTTAACGTGGCTTGTGGTAAATGACGCAACTGGTGTTGGCGTGGCAGATGATATGTTGATTCCGGAAACTTTATATGGTATTGGAAAGGGAATCAGCTTGGTTACAGGATAATGGATAATGGCGGTGATGTTGTATGACACAGTACGATTCATTCGATTTTGATGAAAAAATGAGCTTATTTGAAAGTATACCAATTGATAAAAATCCATATATTTGGAATATGGCTTATGATGAAGATGAGGAAATACGATTATTTTTATCTATTGAGTTGGCGAATTATAAAAGTGCAGAATCTGAGCAATTACTTTTGCAACTCATTTCTGATCAGAGCGATATAGTACGTGCAAATGCGTGTGATTCTATCTATTGGAGCGAATCCGTAGATGTTCTGGATACATTATTTGAGAAAGCTAAAAATGATGTATACCTTGTTCGAGGCTATGCAGTGTTATCTATAGCAGATATCTCGATAAATTCGAAAAGCGATTTCTCTACAGAAAAATTAAGCATGTTATATCCCAAAGAGAAAAGCATATGGGTTCGTATGTGCTATTTCCAATCATTTTATAGATTAGGAAATGAAAATTATTTGACGGATCTCATTTCTTCACTTGATTCAAAGAAATATAATTATAGAATTGCTGCAGTTAATTTTTTATCTGATATAGTAAATGAGTCTAATAGAAGTATCATTATGAAATCGTTCGAACAGCGTTTGAATATAGAAAAAAATAAAGCTGTAATCCAATTAATCACACAAAGGATAAAGGAAATTGGATAAAAGTATTATCTCCAGATGCTAATTTTCATAAAAATAACGGTGGAACATTACTTAAAAATGGAGGAAGCTGTATGATTATATCATGTAATAATATTCGTGAAATTGAAAATATCAATTTGCATGATGCGTATATTGAAAATGTAATCTATAATCATTCCAATAAGGTAATTAATGTTGAGTTAGAAAGTGAATGGGAAAAAACTGATTATGATTTGAGCTTTCATGAAGTGCTGTATTATGAAATGACTTGTTGCGATTTTTGGGGCTGCGGATATAATGTGATTTGCTGGTCAAAATTTGATACAACTGAAATTTTCGATAAGTTATTGAGAATCGACAGAATAGAAAAAGCAGAATCTAATTCTGAAAGTAATACGATAATGGATTTATCAGAATATATTGGAATAGATATATTGCTCAACTCCGGAGACCATCTAAAAATAATATGCAAATCAGTGATAATTAGCTAAAAATAGCTTTTATTCAGTAATATGGAAAGCTTAACCAGACTAAGACCAACACCTATGACGGTCTGAATCAGCTGATTGGCTTTACCGATGGAGAAAAGTCCGGATATACCTATTACACTCAGAATGCACACGGTGATGTGGTAAATTTGACCGATGCGACAGGTGCAATTACCAAGTCCTACACCTATGATGCGTTTGGTGTGGAGAAGAATATCAATGACTCTGATACGAATGCGTTCCGGTATTGTGGTGAATATTTTGATGCAGAAACCGGAACAATCTACCTCAGAGCAAGGTACTATCAGGCTTCTATTGGGCAGTTTATTTCGAGGGACATGGAAGTATGGGATTTACGGTGACCACGGATTCTTATAATATTTTTGATGAATATGATGAGTTTTATGAAAGGGTGATGGCGTGGGTAAACAATTGATCGTAGTAGTATTAACAGGATTCTTTTTCAATGTGGTGATGTGCTCGCCTCTTGTCGCAAATGCCTCTTCGAAAGAAAACGAGTGGCACACGAATTATGTTTACGAACTGAAGGAAATTCCCTTAAGTGAAGTAAGTGATTCCTATATTCAATCCGTGCATATTTCTCATGAAGCAGCAGATCGTAAAAATATTCTATCTTATGATGTTTCTTCTGATGGCAGTATTATAGTTACATTAAAAGAGAATACGATTCATGTTTACAATTCAGATCTTTCATTGCGTTATCGTATAGACACTACTTACAATGCAACAATAATTGGGTTCTGGCAGGAAGATGAAGTGATTGTGAAATTTAATCGTGGAAATACTGCTCTTGGTTTAGATGAATATGGTTCAATTGTTTCTGCATATTATTTTGAATATTCGGTCAATAATGCCATTGTCGAAGCACGACTTGAGAAAGAAAGAGAAGAGTCCATTGGTAACTATACCTATTGCTTAGAGAAAAAAACGATGCTGACAAGAATGGACTCGCAAGGTGATGAAGAAATTGTGTATAAAAACAATCATGCTGCCCGGAATGTTTTGTTATTTTTGTTGAGCGTTGTTACATTCTTATCTATCATGGCGATTATTATTGTTGTAAAAGTCATTCTTCCAACAAAAAGAAGATTAAAGAATATGAATCAAAATTTTTAATGACTTTATATATTTTTTGACTGCTATACTGCAATCGCCTTTAATGTTGGTAAATTGGAAACAAAAATCTTTATCAAGTGACAAAAAAGAATTGAAACCCATGAAAGAAGAAAGACAACGAATCACAAAAATCATAACCCAAGACTTCGGAATCTCCATGCGTTTGAAAGGCAACCACTACTTAGAAGAATAAAGTATTATAAGGGTGATGAAATTATGAAATTATTGAGTTTTATTACATCCGCAATTGTGTTCTTGTTTTCTTTTACAGGCTGTTCCTTTTATCCTCACCAAAGTTGGTTGGAAGATAGAAGCTTAGATAAAATAGCAGATGATAGGGCGTCAGAAATTGTTACAGCATTAGAGAACGGAGACCAAGTTGCAATTAGGTCCATGTTTTCTAAGCAAGCATTGAATGAAGCTGAAGAATTGGACGATAATATTTTATCTGCGATAGAATATTATAAAGG
>CAKSJP010000004.1 GCA_934463425.1 uncultured Ruminococcus sp. | reverse complement strand
AATCCCGACAAAAGCTTTTTTGCATATCGCTTTCATCATCCGAGAACAACCTCGATGGTGTTCTTTTCAGCCAGTGCAGAAGCCGGAACATAGTCGCCGTCCAGTGCAGCACCGTTCAGTGTCAGAGAAGCTACGCCGCTCTGTACATGATTCGGGTTCTTGACAGAGATGTGGAGCTTCTTTCCGCGGAAGGTCTTTTCCATGGTGAAGCCGTCCCATGCAGCCGGGATAGACGGGCAGATGTGCAGACCGTCAGCATCCGGACGCATGCCGCAGATACCCTCGACGCAGCCAACCATAACAGTAGAAGCAGTACCGGTCAGCCAGTGTACATGAGAGCGTCCTGCATACGGAGAAGCGGTGGACTCGGTGAACTGACCGTGTACATACGGTTCCAGAACACGCTGTTCTGCCTTGTCGTTCATGGAAGCCGGAGAGCTTTCCTCGAAGTAGCGGAACGCATCGTCACCGTGACCCAGCAGGCTCTCTGCCAGGATCAGCCAGCCCTGAGACTGGGAGAAGATACCGCCGTTTTCCTTGGTATCCGGGTTGAAGATGTGCATCAGTGCGCCGTCGAAATAGTGGTCGATATACGGCGGATCCAGCAGCTTTGCGCCGTACGGGGTGTCCAGGATATCTGCCACAGAATGCATTGCCTTGTCGCTCTGCTCCTTGGAGGCAAAGCCGGAAATAACGCTCCAGCTCTGGGGATTCAGCCACATCGATGCTTCCGGATCCTTCTTTGCGCCAACAACTACGCCGTCCTCGCGGATGCCGCGGATGAAGCGATCCTCATCCCAGCATGCTTCCAGGGCTTCGCCCAGAGCCTTCTGCACCTTGTCCAGATAGGAGATGTACTCGTCATCCTTGCGCTCTGCTGCCAGCTCGCGCATCATGGACATTGCATAGTACAGCTGGAATGCCACAAAAGTGGATTCGCCCTTCTTGCCCAGACGCAGACAGTCGTTCCAGTCTGCGTGGAGGCCTGCCGGCATATTGTGGTCGCCCAGACGCTCCATGGAGAAGCGGATGGCGCGCTTGAGGTGGTCATAAACGGTGTCCTCGCCGCCGTTTGCATAGACGATGACTTCATCATAGAATGCCTTGTTGCCGGATTCGCCCACATACTTGCGGATGGTGGGGAACAGCCACAGCGCATCGTCTGCGCGGTAGGACGGGTGACCGGTCTCCTTGACATACTCCGGATCGTCCGGGGTGTTTTCATGGCCGGCATTGTGGTCGAACTTGACCAGCGGCAGACCGCCGCCGTTGTCTACCTGTGCAGACAGCATGAAGCGGATCTTTTCTGCGGCAAGCTCCGGATCCAGGTGGATGATGCCCTGGATGTCCTGTACTGTGTCGCGGTAGCCGTAGCCGTTGCGCAGGCCGCAGTATACAAAGGAAGCTGCACGGGACCAGATAAAGGTGATGAAGCACTGATAAGCGTTCCATACGTTGATCATGTTGTTGAAGGACTCAGACGGTGTGCTGACCTGGAAGTGGTTCAGCTTGCCGTGCCAGTATGCCTTCAGCGCCTCTACTTCTTCGTCAACCTTTCCGGCAGTCTCATAGGAAGCCAGGATCTCGTTTGCCTGGGTGTTGTCCTTCTGACCCAGAACAAAGATCAGCTCCTTGGATTCGCCCGGCTGGAGCACGATGTCGCTCTGGAGTGCGCCGCAGGCATTGCCGTTGTAGTTCATCTCGCCGTTGCACTTGCCCTGTTCCACTGCGATGGGGTTGGAATAGGTGCGGTACGGGCCGATAAAGCTGTCCAGATTGCCGTTATAGCCGGAGATCGGTGCGCCGACCATGCCGAAGAAACGCTCTCTGTGGTTCGAGCCGGTGGCATCCTTGCCGCTGTTCTCGTTGATGTGCTGGAGGATCTTGTTGCCCTCAAAGCTGGTGCGGGTGATGAACAGGGTGTACTGGAGGTTGACCTGATCCTGTTCGTAGTTGTTGTCGTTGGTAAATTCCACAAAGCCGAATGCGGACAGGTTTCTCGGCTTGTCGCTGTTGTTGGTGACAACGGCGCGCCATACTTCATAGGTTGCGCCGATGGGCACATAATAGGTGACCTCAGAGGAGATGCCGGCATAGTCGGCGGAGATCACAGTATAAGCAGTGCCGTGGCGGCAGACGCTCTTATAGGTGTCCAGCGGCTTTCCTACCGGCTGCCAGGTGGCAGACCAGTAGTCCTTGGTGTCGTTGTCCCGGAGGTAAATATAACGGCCGGGCAGCGCCATCATGGAGTTGAAGCGGAAGCGGCTGATTCTGCCGTTTGCGCCGGACTTTACAAAGCTATAGCCGGCAGCGTTGTTGGAGATCATTGCGCCGTATTCCGGAGAACCCAGGTAGTTGACCCAGGGTGCCGGAGTATCCGGGCGGTCGATCACATACTCTTTGTTTTTCAGGTCAAAGTAACCGTACTGCATGGGGAATATCTCCTTTGTCATATAATTTTTCAGAAGTCAGGACAGCAGAAGCTGCGGGCAGCATCGCACAAGCCCTGCACGGTGCTGCCTATGAAAAAATCTGTACCGTTTTTTCAGGTACAGATTTTCACTTTTGCTGTACAAGTTTATCATACCATAGAACCGCTTATTTTGCAAGGGGTTTGGCAAAAAAATTGCAGAATTTGTGGCATGCGTTTGGAACGGCCGCGATCTGTGCGGCATTGTGCTGTTATTTTCGGATGGTGTCGCAGCTTGTGCCTGCGCCGGAGAGCTTTTGCAACTTTACTGCGCACCAGCCGGATGCTTCGCGGCGTTCCAGAACGGCAAAGTCATAGGCGGTGACGGTATCCAGTACCTCGTCTGCCCGTTCGGTGATGATGCCGGACAGGATGAGGATGCCGTTGTCCTTCAAAAAGCCGGGGAAAAGGGGTGCCATGCCCTTGATGACATCTGCCACAATGTTGGCGGTGATGACATCATAGCCGCTGCCGATCTCCTGCCGCAGTGCCGTGTCGGTGATGATGTTGCCGCAGGAAACCGTATAGGCCTTCGGATCCAGGTGATTTTCCGCGGCGTTTTCCTTGGCGATGCGTGTGGCATTTTCCTCAATGTCCACGGCATAGGCTTCCTTTGCGCCCAGGAGCATGCCGCCGATAAACAGGATGCCGCTGCCGCAGCCCAGGTCTAACAGCCGGGTCGCGCCGGGGACGATCTCATTTTCCATCAGCTCCAGACAGAGCCGTGTGGTGTGGTGCTGTCCCGTGCCGAAGCTGCTCGCCGGGTCGATCTCCAGAATGGTCCTGCCCTCTGCCTCTGCGGTGGGTGCTTCCCAGCTGGGCTTGATATACAGCTTTTTCCCCACCGGGAACGGCTTGAAATACTGCTTCCAGTTGTTTGCCCAGTCCTCTTCCCGGATGCCGGAGCAGACTGCCTCCAGTCTGCCGTACTGCCCCTCGGTGTCCTCTGCCTTCATCTGTGTCAGCATCGCACGGAGCGCCGCCAGTGTCTCTGCACCCTGGGCATCCTCCGGCAGATAGACGGTGACGCAGGTCTCACAGCTTGCCAGCTCCATGAGTCCGTCTTCCAGATAGTCCCACTTGCCGTCCTTCTGCTCCAGAAATTCCTGAAAGTCCTCTGCGTCCTGCACCATGCAGCCCCGGATGCCCAGATCCTGAAGCCGCACGCTCAGCAGGTCAATGGCAGGGGTGGCGGTATAAATATCGACTTGTGTCCAGTTCATTTGTTTTCTCCTTTTTGTTCCTGCCGCTTGCGGACATTTTCTTCCTGAATCTGTCTGCCCTCGGCGATGAGATACTGCAGCCGCTCTTCGTCGCGCTGCTTGAGGGCTTCGCGATAGTCGGTGAGGTTTTCGATCAGCAGATCCAGGTGATACAGCAGATTATCCCGGTTGTCCAGGAACAGCGCCGCCCACATGGATTCGTCCATAGTGGCGACACGGGTCATATCCTGAAAGCTGCCGCCGGAAAAGGAGAGGGCATCGTCCATGCAGAAATCCTTGACATAGGAGCTGGATACCACATGCGCCAGCTGTGAGGTATAGGCGATCATATTGTCGTGCCACATGGGCGTTGCCGATACGATCTTGCCGAAGCCCATCTGCCTTGCCAGCTCCTCTACGGTGTTCAGCGCTGCTTCGTCTGTGCCGTCCACCGGTGTGACGATGAGATTGGCGTTCTGAAACAGGTCGGGGATGCTGGCATAATAGCCGTTCTGCTCTCTGCCGGCCATAGGGTGTGTGCCCACATAGCGAACGCCGGCCTTCTGGCAGCGATAGGTGAGGTCGCGCACCATGCGGCCCTTCAGACCGCAGGTGTCCACTAAGATCGTGCCCGCCGGGATCTGCGGCAGCGCTTCCTGTACCATCTGGATGGCGATGCGCTGATGCAGACAGAGCACGATCATATCATAAGTGCCGTCTGTCATGGTGCCGATGCCGTCGATCGCGCCGTCTGCTATAGCATCCTCCAGCACATTTTGTTGTACATCACAGCCAAAGACCGTGTGGTCGGTGGCTGCCTGGATGGATTTGCAGATGGAACCGCCGATGAGTCCCATGCCCACTACTAAGATTTGCATGGCATATTTCCTCCGTATTTTCAAAAGTAAAAACCCGTTTTTCCGGGCAGGAGATGCGCGGAAAAAGGCGTTTTGATAGAAACCTCTCCTATTGTAACACGATTCGGCGAAATCGTCAAGGCGATGTGATACACTCTTGCTGCGTTGTGATGCTGCACACCGTCAGCACCGTACCGCACACCGTAAATTTCACCTCAAACTGTGCGAAGGCGAAGCCGTAGACGCGTTCCGGGTCGTGCTGATAGGAGGGACGCGGATCTTGTGCCAGCACTTCCGTCAGACCCTCCCGGAGGGCTTCCGGCACTTTTTTCAGCCATTGTTCCGGAAATACCACTTCCAGCCGATGCGCCGCCGCCGACACCGCAAAGCCGCCTCTGGCTTCCGGGTGGCTGTCGATGTGGGGCAGATAGGGCTTGATGTCATAGATGGGTGTGCCGTGCATCAGATCTGCGCCGGAAACCGTCAGATACGGCGCATCCTTGCCGTGCAGCACGATCTCTTCCAGCTGCACCACAGAAAGCCCGATGGGGTTCGGACGAAAGGGGGAGCGTGTGGCGAACACGCCCATCCGGGTGTTGCCGCCCAGCCGGGGCGGACGCACCGTAGGCGACCACTTCTGCCGCACCGCCTGGGAAAACTCCCAGATCAGCCAGATGTGGGAATAGTCCTCCAGTCCCCGGAACGCATCGGGGCTGCGGTATTCCGGCGCAAAGACAATGCGGGAGCGGAGACTGCTGACCAGTCCGCTCTGCCGGGGAATGCCGAACTTGGTGGGAAAGTCGTTTTCGATATGGGCAATGGGTTTCATATAAGGTACTCCTTTCCCGTTATGTCAGATCTTTCTTTTGAAAGATGCGGCAGCTGAGGCAATAGCACAGCCCGGAGACGATCAGGGACAGTATGGGTGCGGCAACGGCTGCGCGATACAAAAATCCCATGAGCTGCGGTGCGGCTGTGACCGGAAGCTCATCTGTTATGACAGAGCCGGCACCGATGCCGGCGCACATGGGCAGCAGATAGACCAGTATGCTGATGAGCCGGGCGCGCTCCGGCGGAAACCGGAACAGCAGCAGGTTCGACGCATTTCCCATCAGCAGAATGACCCAGGCAATGCTCCACGCCGTAAGCGCCATTTCCAGAAGGTTTTCCGCATGGAAGGTGCGCAGCACCAGACTGGAAACCAGGCTGACCAGCAGAAATGCCAATGCGCTGCCGAACGTCAGAAAGAGCTGCAGCAGGAACTTGGAACGCACCACATCTTTTCGGGTGATGGGCATGGTGAGGGCAAACAGATTCCAGTTGCAGTAGTTGTCATAGGAAAAGGTATTCACTGTCTGCATTCCCATCAGCATCAGCCAGAATCCCATATAAGACCAGCTGCCTGCACCGGAAATTGCCGAGATCACGACAAACACAACAAAAAAGATCCGTCCGTTTTTCCACAGGGTGTAGAAGTCCTTCAAGAGCAGTCCTTTCATTTTTTCTGCGCTCCTTTCACATATAACAGCAGGATCTCGTCCATGGTGGCTCTGTCCACTACTGCCTCCGGATACTTCCGCAGCAGTTCTTCCCGATCCGGCACAAGCACGTCATAGGAGTAATCCTTTTTCCGCCATGCCAGTATCTCTGACGCATCCAGCTTCTGAAACAGTTCCTCACCGCAGCGCAGCACGCCGTACTGCCAGAGCAGCTCGTCCTTGGGCTTGGACAGCAGCATCTCGCCGGCGTGGAGAAATGTCACATAGTCTGCCGCTTTTTCCAAGTCGCTGGTGATGTGGGACGAGATGAGGATGGCGTGTTCCTCGTCCCGTACAAATTCCAGGAACAGATCCAGCAGGTCGTCCCGCACCACCGGATCCAGACCGCTGGTGGGTTCGTCCAGAATCAGCAGTTTCGGACGGTGGGCAAACGCCAGCACCAGGGACAGCTTCATGCTCATGCCACGGGACAGCTCCTTGATCTTCTGCCTGGGGTTCAGGGAAAAGCGCCGGAGCAGTTCCTGGAAGTACGGCTCATCCCAGTTGGCATAGGTCTTGCGGCAGATCTTTCCGGCTTTTTCCACCGTCAGTTCCGGATAAAAGCAAATGCTGTCGAAAACCACGCCGATCTGCTCCTTGATGGCAACGCTGTCTGTGGTCAGCGGTTCGCCGCAGTACAGCACCTCGCCGGCATCCTTTTGGATGAGCCCCAGGACGGCGCGGATGGTGGTACTTTTTCCGGCGCCGTTTTCGCCCACCAGTCCCATGATCGTGCCGCCGGGGATGGAAAAGTGAATGTCTTTCAGCTGAAAATTCGGATAGGCACGGCTGAGTCCGCGCACCTCCAGAATGTTTTGTGTCATGATGGTTCCCCCTCGTAGAAAATCGTTAAAACGCTGACCAGGTTCTCTAGCGGAATGCCGCTGCTGCGCGCGATCTCTGCGGCGGCGAGCAGGTGGGCTTCTGCCCGGCGCTGCTGCTCTTCCTGATAGAGCGCGCGGTTCTGCGCTGCCACAAAGCTGCCGCGGCCTACGGTCGTCTCGATAAAGCCGTCCCGCTGCAATTCCTCATAGGCGCGCTGCACGGTGATTACGCTGACATGCAGCGACCGCGCCAGACTCCGCATAGACGGGATGGCGTCTCCTGCCTGGAGCCTGCCGTCCATGATCTGTTCCTTTAACTGGTCGGTAATCTGGCTGTAAATGGGCTTGCTGCTGTTGGTGCTGATGATGATCTCCACAGACATCCTCCTCTCTTCTGTGTTGATTGTACTGGTTGAATAAGTACAGTATAGCACGTTGCAGTACACTTGTCAAGGGCAGTGTCCGGATTTTTTTGCGCGGCAGCAAAAAGCTGTGCCGCCAAGCTGTATCATTCGCCGAAAACGGGGCATACTCCCGGTATCCAAAAAATTTGGCGCGTTTGTGAGATCACACTTGACAAGGCGGCGAATCTGTGGTACAATGTTTCTGGTTAGAAATAACTAACTGCAACGAAAGAGCATCTTTTCGGGGCAGCATCGTACAAAAAGGAGTATTTGCAATGAACTATTTGGAAATCGAGAAGGTTGTCGGCCGTGAGATCCTGGATTCCCGCGGAAATCCGACAGTCGAAGCAGAAGTGACACTGGCAGACGGCACAGTTGCAAGAGGCACAGCACCCAGCGGCGCTTCTACCGGTGAATTTGAAGCACTGGAGCTGCGCGACGGCGACAAGGCGCGCTATCTGGGCAAGGGTGTCACCAAGGCAGTGGAAAACATCAACACCATCATCAGCGACACCATCGTCGGCATGGATGCCTCTGACCTGTACGCAGTGGACAAGGCGATGATCGCCGCAGACGGCACCAAGGACAAGTCCAGGCTGGGCGCAAATGCGATCCTGGCAGTTTCCATTGCGACTGCAAGAGCAGCTGCAGCTGCACTGGATATTCCGCTGTACCGTTTCCTGGGCGGCGTTTCCGGCACACGTCTGCCGGTTCCGATGATGAACATCCTGAACGGCGGCGCACATGCCACCAACACCGTAGACACCCAGGAATTTATGATTATGCCGGTGGGCGCTCCCAGCTTTAAGGAAGCGCTGCGCTGGTGTGCAGAAGTGTTCCATAACCTGGCGAAGATCCTGAAGGCAAAGGGTCTGGCAACATCCGTCGGCGACGAGGGCGGCTTTGCGCCGAACCTGTCCAGCGATGACGAGACCATCGAGACCATTCTGGAAGCAGTAAAGGCTGCCGGATATGAGCCGGGCAAGGACTTCATGATCGCCATGGACGCTGCTTCTTCTGAGTGGAAGAGCGAAAAGGGCAAGGGCTTCTATCACCAGCCCAAGTCCGGCAGAGACTTCACATCGGATGAGCTGATCCAGCACTGGGCTGATCTGGTAGAAAAGTACCCGATCATCTCCATCGAGGACGCACTGGACGAAGAGGACTGGGAAGGCTGGCAGAAGCTCACCGCAAAGCTGGGCGGCAAGGTACAGCTGGTCGGCGACGATCTGTTTGTTACCAACACTGAGCGCCTGAAGAAGGGCATCGAGCTGGGCTGCGGCAACTCTATCCTCATCAAGCTGAACCAGATCGGTTCTGTTTCTG
This sequence comes from uncultured Ruminococcus sp., assembly GCA_934463425.1. Lineage (GTDB taxonomy): Bacteria > Bacillota > Clostridia > Oscillospirales > Ruminococcaceae > Ruminococcus_C. Next base: position 109,451 of record CAKSJP010000004.1, on the reverse strand, counting down.
AGACACTGGAAGCCATCCAGATGGCACACAATGCCGGCTACACCGCGATCTCTTCTCACCGTTCCGGCGAGACCGCAGACACCACCATTGCTGACCTGGCAGTTGCACTGAACACCTGCCAGATCAAGACCGGCGCACCGAGCCGTTCGGAGCGTGTGGCAAAGTACAACCAGCTGCTCCGCATCGAGGAAGAACTGGGCGACAGCGCCGTATATCCGGGCATGGCTGCATTTCATGTAAAGCGCGGTTAAGCGAAGCTTTCCTTTCCGGGCGGTTCGCCGCCCGTTTCAGAATTCTCTCATACCTTATAAAAGAGACGCATTCCGGGAAAAGGGATACGCCTCTTTTTTCTGCTTTGTCATAGAAAATCGGAAAATTACATCAAAATGCAAAAAAAGTATTGACATTCTGACCGTAAAATGTTATAATATCACTATGGGAAATACTTTTTTTACAATATGATTGGAGGTAGATTTTTATGAAAAAACAAGTAAGGATACTTTCCGCAGTCTGTGCGGCGGCTTGTGCAGTCAGCGTGTTGGCGATGCCTGCGGCGGCATCTTATGTGGAAACAACAACAGAACCATTGGCAAAGGTCATCCGTGATCTGCGAACAAGAGAGGATATCTTTTTAAATGAAAAAACCTCTTGCTGTGAATACTGGAATGCCGAACAATGGGAACTCATCACCTATCGGCGTATCAGCTATCCCATTACCATAAAAGCAGGAACGTATGAGTATGACACTGTAAAGGCGAAGCTGACAGAACTGCTCACTTGCCGTACACCGGGCAGTTTTGTGATCTCAGATACAGAAAAAAACGAATACGGCAATACGGCGACGGCATATTTGTTGACAGACGGGGACACGCTGACCCTTTCTATTGACCCGACGCTGTTTTCGATGGATGAATCGGCATTGCTTTCCTATTTGCAGACACTGCCGGGCTTCGTTTCTGTTCAGTATGATTTGGTGGGCTTTTATGAAAGTGACATACCGCGACCTCACAGCAGTAATTTTTCGGAATGGGCAACCTTCTATGTCTATGTACAGGACGGCACAACCCTGCAATTGTCCGATTTTCCGGAAGATTTGTGTGTCACAACAGTAGAAAAAGCATCTGAGACAACTGATGGCATATATCGTGTTGTATTAGATACGGAAAAGCGGAAGGGCAGTACGGATGCATTTACTCTGGCAGACGCCTATCCCTGTGCCGAGGAAATAAAGAAAATTCCCCAGGTGACAGTGATTTCCGTGCCGTGGCTTATAGCAGATCTGTATGTGGATGAGACACCTTATCTGATCGACAATGGCGCAGCCCCCCTCATGACCCGCGGCAGCTGCAGCGGCGGTGACACCCTCAGCAGCGCAGACGCGGCAGTGATCCTCCAGGATGCAGCGAGCACCGGTGCAGGACTGGACGAGACGCTCTCCGGCACTGCGCGCATTGCGGCGGATGTCAACGGCGACGGCAAGGTCAACGCCCAGGATGCGGCACATCTGCTCAGCTACTGCGCCCAGGACGGCGCAGGCCTGCAGCCCACCTGGGAAGCGCTGCTGGGATAAAGAAACCTATATAGAGAAATATACAGAAATCGAAAAAGGGATGCGGCTGTTTATGCCGTATCCCTTTTTTGCGTTGTTGCCTGATGTCCCAGCAGGAGCAGCCCCAGCAGATTGGGCACTGCCATCAGACCGTTGGCGATGTCCGACAGTGCCCAGACCGCGCGCAGAGAGACCACTGCGCCCACGCCTGCCGCCAGACAGAACAGCACCCGGTAGGGCGTTCGCCAGCCGTCGCCGCCCAGATACCGCACCGCCTGTTCGCCGCAGCAGCACCAGCCGATCAGGGTGCAGAACGCGAACAATGCCGTGCAGACCGCCATGCACTGCGGCGCTGCGCTGCCGAATACGCCGGAAAATGCCGCGGTGATAATGCCGCCGGCGGTGTCGGCCTGTTCCAGTGCGCCGCTGGTGAGCACCGCCAGGGCAGTGAGGGTGCAGCACACCAGGGTGTCCAGTGCCACCTCTGTCATGCTCCACATGCCCTGGAGCGACGCATCCTGAGAACTGCCGCCGGCATGCACCAGGGCGCTGCTGCCCAGTCCGGCTTCGTTGGAAAATACGCCGTGGCGCAGTCCCGTCTGGAGCGCCTGTTTCAGCGCTGCGCCGCAGATGCCGCCGCCTGCGGCACGAAGCCCCAGTGCGCCCCGGAAGATCTCCCGGAATGCTCCGGGCAGGGCGTGGCGGTTGCGGAAGATCACCAGCAGCGCCGCCAGCAGATACGCCGCCGCCAGAAGCGGCATCAGCCATTGGATGACCTTTCCGGTGTGCTGTGCGCCCCGGAGCAGGATCACGCCCAGCAGCACCGCAACGCCTGCGCCGATCCACAGGGGCGGCAGAGAAAACGCCTCTTCTGCCAGGGCGGAGATGGCGCTGCTCTGGGTCATGTTCCCCATGCCGAGAGAGGCGGCGATGCAGCAGACGGCATAGGCTGCCGCCAGAAACGGACTGCGCAGGCCGAAGCGGAGATATGCCATAGGGCCGCCTGCCGGCTTTCCGCCGGGACATGTTCCGGCATAGCGCAGCGCCAGGACATTTTCACAATAGGTCAGCGCCATTCCCAGAAAGGCGGACACCCACATCCAGAACACCGCGCCCGGGCCGCCCAGACAGAGCGCCGCCGCAACGCCCAGGATGTTTCCTGTCCCCATGGCTGCCGCAAGCGCCGTGGAAAAGGTCTGAAACTGGGTGAGGGCGCTATGGTCTGTACCGCTGTCCTTTTGGCGGAGACTGCCGAAAGTGCGCCGGAGGATCGTGCCCCATCCCCGGAACTGAAAGAACCGGAGCCGGATGGTGAGCCATAGCCCTGTTCCCAGCAGCAGCACCAGCAGCCCGGTGCCCCAGACAAAGGATGCGATGTGTTCCAGTATCATATGCTCCTCCTGATCTCTGCCGTGAACATTTTCCTCATATCTCTTGACGAAAATGCGATTACCGGGTATAATAAGAACAAGATATTTTATGTGCGCACGCACCCGATTATGACCGCAAGGAGGCAACGATGAAGCAGTACACCGCGGATAAACATGCACAATATACCCTGCAGATCGCTGCGCCGATCGTTGCCGCTGTGCTGATCGGTCTGGTGTGGTACTTCCTTGCGGTTTTGCCCGACTGGCTGCTCTGGACGCTGACGGTATTGCTGGCTGCGGCGGCGGTGCTGCTTTCCACGCTACTGCTGCCCATGTGGTTCTGTACGGTGTCCTATACGGTGTCGGCAACCCACATCACCCGAAAATACGGCATTTTCTTTCTGCAGGAGCAGATCATGCGCACACAGGCGCTGCAGTTCAGCAGCATCTTCCGCGCGCCGTTCTCCGAAAAGACGGGGATGAACTTCATTCCCCTCCACGCCTACGGCGGTACGGTCATCCTGGCGTTTCTGAGCCGGGAGGATGCCGAGGAGATCCAGGCGTTTCTGCAAAAGACGGTCTACAGCCACAGCCAGCGGACAGTGGCGCCGCCTGTTGTGGAGATTCCGGAAGCGCCGGAGTTCTCTGCCTTTGACAGCGCAGTGCAGCCCCGGGAGAAGCCGCCGGAAACACCGCCGAAAGGAGACAGCCCATGATACAGACAGCTGCGGCAGCTCCGGCGGTCTACCGGGAGCATCCCATCAAGATCCTGCGATACAGTGCGAAGAACCTCTGGCTGCTGATCTTTCCGCTGCTGCGAAGCCTGCGGTTCTATCCGTTTTCCTTTCAGAATCTCATTGACTGGGGCGCAGGCGCGTGGTTTGATCTGCTGGTGGCGCTGCTGATCCTGGGGATCGGTACGCTGCGCTGGCATGCCTGCACCTATTATTTCGACGAGGTCTCCATCCGCGCGCAAAGCGGCATTCTCCTGCAGCGCGTCACGGAAATTCCGCTGGAGCGCATCTCCTCCACCGTGGAGGAACACCCGTTTTATCTGCGTCCGCTCCGGGCGGCGTGTCTGCGGATCAGTACGGCGGCAGGCGCGATGCCGGATGCGGATATGCAGCTGACCCTGCATCTGCGGGATCTGCACCGCCTGCGGCAGCACATCCCGGTGCTGCGCAATGAGGGTGCTGAAGCTGCGGCATATCATACGCCGGCGTGGCGGACGCTGCTGTTTTCGGCGCTGTTTTCCAGCAGCTTTTCCGGAGCGGTCTATATTGCGACCCTCTGCTTTCAGGGCGGACGCATTATTTCTGATCTGGTGCAGCAGTTTCAGGCGCAGCAGATTCTGGAGGATGCCGCCGACCGGGCTTCGTCGGCGTTTCACGGCGTGCCGCGGATCGCTGTGACCATCGGCATTGTGATACTGGCGCTGTGGCTCATCTCCTTCGGCAGAAACCTGCTGTGGTACGGCAGATTCAAGATCCGCTTCGGGCAGGAGTTCATTTCGGTGCACACCGGCATTCTCACCCGGCGGCGCTATCACCTCCGGGACAGAGACATCATTTTTCCGGATCTGCGGCAGAATCTGGTCATGAAGATCGGGGGCATGGTGTCGCTGCACATCCGCTGTCCGGGCTATGGCAGCCGGCGCGACACCCTCCCGGTGCTGATTCCGCTGATCCGCAAGAAGAGCTCACAGCCGCTGCTGGAAAAGCTGCACGCTGTGCCGGTGCTGGAGCATCCGACACTCCGGGCGAAGTCCAATATCCGCTTTTTCTGGTCCTTTGTCTGGCCGCCGGTGATCGGGCTTTGCGCCATTATTCCGGTGCGCATTTTTCTGCTCTGGCTGCTGCCCCAGGTGGGCGCGATCATCCGGTTCTTTTCGGTGATGCTGATTATTCCGCTGGTGTGGCTGCTGTGCATCCGCATTGTGGCGTTGTTCACAGAATCGGTCACCATGGATGAACGGCATCTGCAGATGCACTTTTGCAGCTGGTTTACCTTTCACACCATTACCGTAGAACACGCCCGGATCGTCCGGACGGATATCATGCAGACACCCATGCAGAAGCAGTACGGCGTCTGCCACCTATATATCACCTGTAACGGACCGCGGCAGCAGCGGTTCAAGCTGACGGCGCTTCCGGAGACAAAAGCGCGGAGGATCATGGAGATCCTGGCACAGGCAGAAGAATAAAAGCCTGCCTTTCCGGGAGACAGGTGTGGATTTTCGAGCATGATCTTGCTGCAGACAAGGCAAAAATACGCCGTTCCCAGGGGGAGAGATCATCCCTTGAGAACGGCGTTTTCCGTTTGTTTCGGCAGGCTATCGCTGCAGTATCGCTGCCAGTATCCGCAGGATCTTTGCTCCATAGTTAGCGCCGGCTGCCCATCCCTTGTGATACGGGTTTTCCGGGATGCCCAGCCATTCTACATAAGGCGCACAGCCCCGCTGGACATAGCGGAAGCGGTTGTCCACACATGCCTGCTGCAGGGGCGCAGTGCTGGCGTATGCCTTCAGATGCTGGATCTGTGCCCGGATGCCCAGCTGCGGTGTGGCGAAGGAATTGCCCTTCATGCCGTTTTGGGTGACACCCATGCCGCAGAAATTGTTCTGATCCAGTGTTACCGCAGAGCCGCGGAAGGCAAAGTTTCCGGTTTCCAGACAGGACTGGGCAAAGGCGATGTCGCCCCGGATGCCCTCTGCTGCCCCCTCGCTGAGATAATGGGGGATCATGTCCAGAACGCTCTGCGCCACGTTGGGATTGACAGATCGGATGTAGGCGGCCATTTGCGCCGCGGTCGCCTGTGCCTGTCCTGTGATGGGGGTATGCTCTGCGGTGAGCCTGCCGTCTGCTGCCGCCTGATAGGTGACACCGTCCAGGACGAGGCTCTGGCTGCGCAGGAGCCTGCCGTCCTCTGCGAAATAGTACAGGCTGCCGTCGATCTGCTGCAGACCGGAGAGCGCCGCCTCTGTTTCGGCGCTGATATAATAGGTATCACCGCTGTCTGTCTGCCAGCCCAGCCCCAGACTGCCGTCTGGCAGAAAGTAGGTGACAGTGCCGTCTGAGAAGGTACAGCGTCCGGTTTGCTGAAAGCCGAGGGTTTCGTCCAGCAGATAGCGGCTGCCGCCGATCCACTGCTCGCCAGTCAGCTTGCCCTGTTCCGGGTCGGTGTAATAGCGGTTTCCGCCAAATTCTATCCAGCCGGAGCAGAGCGCGCCGGTCTCCGGGTCGTAGTATTGCCGGACGCCGTTTACGGTGCGCCATCCGGTTTTTTCTGCGCCGGAATAGTCGAAGAGATAGGATATGCCGTCGATCTCTGCTTCGCCGGTGGCCAGCTCGCCCTGTGCATCGTAGTAACAGCGGCTGCCGTTTTCTGTGACGCTCCAGGTGCCGCCGGCAGCGGTCGCCACCGGGACAGCCGCCGGCGTTTCGGTCTCCTCTGCAGAAGCGGTCATGCCGCCCAGAATGCCCACTGCACCCAGTGCAGCGGCAAGGGTGAGCCAAAATGAAAGATGTTTCAAAAAATTCCTCCTTTATATCGTGCAGTCCAAACGTCGGGATACGTTTGACGTGAGAATACATTGCATGCTGTTCTTCTATTTTACCATAAGTTTTCCATAATTGCAAGGCGATTTGTGCAAATTTTTCGGATTTTTGACAGTGAACGAGCAAAATGACTGCCGTATTCGTCAATCTGTCAGAAAAAACGGCAGAAATGCTGTGCTTTTTTGTACCCGAAAACGCAAAAATAACGCAGAGTTTGTTGACAATTCGGCAAAAATCCGGTATAATGTAGGGGAATGAGGATGTACGAGAACTTGGGGAAATGAAAAACTCCGGGATACGGCAGACAGGCTGCCGAAAATATAGCTGCGGTCACGCAGCAGGAGGAATCTATGTCTTTAGAAGAAAAAGAAGCATATGTGCTGGCAAAACAGAAGATGCAGACCTATCTGGAGGACAGTGCGGTCTGCTCTATGGATACCTATGTGCAGCACGGTACTACCAGTACACTGCGGCACTGCCTTTCTGTAGTGCATATCAGCTGTGCCATGGCGGAAAAGCTGCATCTCCGTGTCAACTATGAAAATCTGATCCTCGGCGCACTGCTCCATGACTTTTATTTGTATGACTGGCATAATCACCAGGACGAGGGCGTGCTCCACGGCTTTGCCCATCCGCACATTGCCTGCAGAAATGCCGCCATGCGGTTTCATGTCAGTGCAGAAGTACAGCATATCATCACCACCCACATGTGGCCGCTGACTCTGCGGTTTGTGCCCCGCTCCCGTGAGGCGGTACTGGTGTGCATGGCGGACAAGTATTGTTCCACCCTGGAGACCGTGGGCGGCTTTTTCCATGCAGCTGCCGCTCTGTTTCACAGAAGGAGGGTGTGAAGATGGTACAAAGTCTGACGGATTATGTGGTGATTTTTTTCGCCTATGCTGCCGTAGGCTGGGGGATGGAGATGCTTTATATGGGCATCCGGGAGCGAAAGATCTCGAACCGCGGCTTTCTCCTGGGGCCGTGCTGTCCCATTTATGGAGCCGGTATGCTGGGCATTACCATGCTGTTTCAGGACAGTCAGCACGGCTACTGGCATGTGTTCTTCTCGATCATTCTGCTCTGCAGTATTCTGGAATATGCCGCAAGCCTTATTATGGAACGGGTGTTCCATACCCGCTGGTGGGATTATCACGACATGAAATTCAATATTCATGGGCGGATCTGTCTGGAGACCATGCTGCCCTTCGGCATCCTGGGGACATTCGCTCTGTACCGCATCAACCCGTTTCTGATGGCGGTATTCCATCAGATCCCGGGCTTTTTGTACGGAAAGCTCGCCACAGGACTGGTGCTGCTGTTTTTGGCGGATCTGACGATCTCCGTCAGCGTGCTGCGGAGTCTGTCCCTGCCGGACGGCGCAGCCGATCACACCGCCGAGATCTCCCGGCGTGTCTGGGAGGATCTGAAAAAACGGCTGGGCTAGAGGTATATGCCGCATCGGATTTGTGGTTCTGAACAAATTGAATCAAGGCAATACCGCACAATCTTTGTGCGGTATTGCCTAAAATCTTTTCGTGCATTTCGCCGGGTTTTGGCGGAATGCACTTTTTTTGTGTGTGCCGGGTGAAATCGACAAAATCCACTTGACAAAATAGATGGCTGGCGTTATAATAGAACAAAGTTATTTTATAACAATGTTATTGAAATAACCGCACTATGATGGGAGGCTGGAAAAATGGATTGTGAGGCAAACACATTTTTCGGACTGATCAACGCGTTTCGCGGTCTGAATGTATTTTCGCTGCTGCCCTTGGCCCGGCAGGAGTACATGCTGATGTTTATTGTGGATCGGCAGCAGGAGAAGCATCCGGGCGGATGCACCGTGTCCACCCTGACACGGCTGCTGCGCGTGCCCCAGCCGGCGGTGTCACGGACGCTGCGCAGTCTGGAAAATAACGGCTATGTCTGCCGGGAGGTGTGCCGGGAAGACCGGCGCAACACCTATGTGACACTGACTGAGGCCGGCGCGGCGGAGGTGCAGAAAGCCAATCAGCTTTTAGAAAAGTTTCACAGGGGAGTCCAGACGCGGTTTACGCAGGAGGAATCCGATCAGCTGATGGAGCTGCTCCGGCGGCTCTATACGGCGGCATCAGAAGAACTGGAAGAAATGAAGGGAGAGAAACAAGCCAATGGGTAAGCTTTTCAAGAACCTGAAACCCTACTGGAAGTCCGTGCTGCTGATTACGGTGCTGTTGGTGGTGCAGGCGTTTTGCGACCTGTCGCTGCCCCAGTACACCTCGGATATCATCGACACAGGCATCCAGAACAGCGGCGTGGCGCACATTCTGCCGGAAAAGATCACGGCGGAGGAGTTCGACAATGCGCAGCTGTTCATGACAGAAGCAGAACAGAAGCAGTGGCAGGACAGCTATGACGGCGAAAGCCGGAGCGACAGCCTGTCCGAAAAGGAGCTAGACGAACTGGACAGCGATCTGTTAGTGCCGGTGCTGCTGAACTATCAGATGTCCATGATGAGCGAGGGCAGCTTCCGCCAGATGCTGGCGCAGCAGCAGACCGACCCCAACGCGGCGGCACAGATGGAACAGATGTCCGTGGAAGAGCTGGGCGCGATGATGGGCGTGGAGCTGAAACCGTTTCAGCGCACCGAAGAGGACGACGACGGAAACGAGACCACGGTGACCTGTGTGGATGTGCGCCCGGTGTTTGCGGCAATGCAGCAGAGCGGTCAGCTCACCGAAGAGACGGTGAACCAGATGCGCACACAGCTGGAGGAGATGCTGGACACCATGGGTGACTCTCTGGTGAAGTCCATGGGCGTGGCATACGCAGTGCAGTGCGACAAGGATGCCGGACTGGACGTGGATCAGATCCAGACCAGCTATCTCTGGCGCACCGGCGGCAAGATGATGGCGATGGCGTTCGCCATGATGGCGGCGGCGATCTGCGTGGGCTATTTCGCCTCCCGTGTGGGCGCCGGCGTGGGACGGGATCTCCGCGGAAAGGTGTTCCGGCGCGTCATGCAGTTCTCCAGTGCGGAGATGGATCAGTTCTCCACTGCGTCCCTCATCACCCGCAGCACCAATGATATCCAGCAGGTGCAGATGGTGATGGCGATTTTCCTGCGGATGCTGCTGTATGCGCCGATCCTGGGCATTGGCGGTATCCTGAAGGTGGTACACACCGGAGCCGGCATGGGCTGGGTCATTGTCCTGGCGGTGCTGGTGATCCTGGGTATTGTCGGCGTGCTGATGGCGATCGCAATGCCCAAGTTCAAGCTGATGCAGGTACTGGTGGATAAGGTGAACCTGGTCTCCCGTGAGATTCTGACCGGTCTGTCAGTCATCCGTGCATTCGGACGGGAAAAGACCGAGGAAGAGCGCTTCGACCAGGCGAACCGGAATCTGACCAAGACCAACCTGTTTGTCAACCGTGTCATGACCTTTATGATGCCGGTGATGATGCTGATTATGTACAGCCTGACCATTCTCATTGTCTGGGTCGGCGCACACCGGGTAGACGGCGGCTCCATGCAGGTCGGCTCTATGACCGCGTTTATCACCTATGCCATGATGATCGTCATGTCCTTCCTGATGCTGACCATGATGTCCGTTATGCTGCCCCGTGCATCGGTGGCTGCCGGACGTATCGACGAGGTATTGCAGACAGAAACTTCCGTCAAGGAGAGCGAAGCACCGAAGCACCTGGACACCTGCAGGGGTGTGCTGAAATTCGACCATGTGCACTTCCGCTATCCCCATGCAGAAGAGGATGCCCTGTCGGATCTGTGCTTTACCGCAGAGCCGGGAAAGACCACTGCCATCATCGGCAGCACTGGCTGCGGCAAGTCCACACTGGTGAATCTGATCCCGCGGCTGTATGATGCCACCGAAGGCAGCATTACGCTGGACGGCGTGGAGCTGCGGGAACTGCCGCTGGAAGAGCTGCGGCAGCAGGTGGGCTTTGTGCCCCAGAAGGGCGTGCTGTTCTCCGGAACGATCGCCAGCAACCTGCGGTTCGGCAACCCGGATGCATCGGATGCAGAAATAGAGCAGGCAGCAGAGATCGCCCAGGCAATGGAGTTCATCGGAGAAAAGCCGGATCGCTTTGACAGCGACATCTCCCAGGGCGGTACAAATGTCTCCGGCGGTCAGAAACAGCGTCTGACCATCGCCAGAGCCATCGCCAAGCACCCGAAGGTGTTCGTCTTTGACGACAGCTTCTCCGCACTGGATCTGAAAACCGATGCGGCGCTGCGAAAGGCACTGGGGGAGCAGGTGCAGGACAGCACCATGATCATTGTGGCGCAGCGCATCAGCACCATTCTCCATGCAGACCAGATCTTGGTACTGGAAGAGGGCAGGATCGTGGGCAAGGGCACACACGAAGAACTGCTGCGCGGCTGTGAGGTATATCAGCAGATCGCGAAGTCGCAGCTTTCCGCAGCGGAGCTGGGACTGGAAGAGAACGCAGAGAAAGGAGCGGTGACAGATGGCGAATGAAAGACGGCGCATGGGCGGCCCGAGGGGCGGTCAGATGCCGGTGGAAAAGGCAAAGGACTTTAAAGGCTCCATCGGCAAGCTGTTTGCCTATATGAAACAATATCATGCCGCAGTGATAGTCGTGATCCTGTGTGCGATCGCTTCGACCGTGTTCAGCGTCATTGGCCCGGATATTCTGGGTAAGGCGACCACGGAACTGGCGAACGGCCTGATGGCGAAGATCCAGGGGACGGGCGGCATCGATTTCACCAAAATCGGACAGATCCTGCTGTTCGTACTGGGGCTGTATCTGCTCAGCACCCTGTTCAGCTTCGTTCAGGGCTGGCTGATGACCGGTGTGACCCAGAAGGTCTGCTACCGGATGCGAAAAGACATCTCCGAGAAGATCGACCGGATGCCCATGGCATACTTCGAGAGCCGCACCTACGGCGAGGTGCTGTCCCGTATCACCAACGATGTGGATACCCTGGGGCAGAGCCTGAACCAGAGCATCACCCAGATCATCACCTCTGTGGCGACTATGGTGGGCGTACTGGTCATGATGCTGCGTATCTCGCCGCTGATGACGCTGATCGCAGTGATTATCCTGCCCATTTCTGTGACGCTGATCTCTCTGGTGGTCAAGAAGTCCCAGAAATACTTCAAGCAGCAGCAGGAATATCTGGGGCACATCAACGGTCAGGTAGAGGAATCCTATGCCGGTCAGACGGTGATCCAGGCATATAATAAGGAAAAGGACACCGTGCGCCAGTTCCAGGAGACCAATGACACTCTGTACCGCTCCGCATGGAAGTCCCAGTTCCTGTCCGGACTGATGCAGCCGATCATGATGTTTGTGGGCAACCTGGGCTATGCCGCTGTGGCACTGTCCGGCGGTCTGCTCGCCATCCGCGGCACCATCACCATCGGTGACATCCAGGCGTTTATCCAGTATGTGAAAAACTTCACCCAGCCCATGCAGCAGATCGCCCAGGTGCTGAACCAGGTGCAGTCTATGGCGGCAGCCACCGAGCGTGTGTTTGAGTTCCTGGAGGAGGACGAAGAAGTCCAGACCGCAGCGCATCCGGTGCAGCTGGCAGATGTCAGGGGCAGCGTGGACTTTGAACATGTTTCCTTTGGCTACAAACCGGAGCAGTGTATCATCCACGATTTCAGCGCCCGGGTGCAGCCGGGACAGAAGATCGCCATTGTGGGGCCGACCGGTGCCGGAAAGACGACTATGGTAAAGCTGCTCATGCGGTTCTACGATGTCAACAGCGGCGCCATCAAGCTGGACGGCCACGATGTCCGGGACTTCGACCGGCATCAGCTCCGGGAATCCTTCGGCATGGTGCTCCAGGATACCTGGCTGTTCCAGGGCACGATCATGGAGAATATCCGCTACGGCAGACTGGATGCCACCGATGAGGAGGTCATCGCCGCCGCAAAGGCAGCCCATGCGGACAGCTTTATCCGGCAGCTGCCGGACGGCTATCAGATGGAGCTGAACGAGGATGCCAGCAACGTATCCCAGGGACAGAAGCAGCTGCTCACCATCGCCCGTGCGATCCTGGCAGACAACCGCGTCATGATCCTGGACGAGGCGACCTCTTCGGTAGATACCCGGACAGAGGTGCTCATCCAGAAGGCCATGGATCACCTCATGGAGGGCAGAACCAGCTTTATCATTGCCCACCGCCTTTCCACCATCCGCAATGCGGATATGATCCTGGTCATGAAGGACGGCGACATCATCGAGCAGGGCACTCACAACGAGCTGCTGGAAAAGAACGGCTTCTATGCCGACCTCTATCGCTCGCAGTTTGCACAGACGGCATAAGAAAAAGCAACATATCAAAAGAAAAAAAGCCCTCGTACAGGAATCGTCCTGTACGAGGGCTTTTGTATGTGTTTCCGGCATTTATGCTTCGCCGTCGGTCTCTGTCAGCTCCAGTCCCAGCAGCTTCCGGGACTTTGCCGGATCGTCCAGTGTTTCCACGGCGTTCAGCTTGCGGGTAATGGCTCTGGTGCGCGTGCCGATGAGCTTGTCGATATTCTCGCTGGCGGTCTGGATGTTCTTCTGCGCTTTGTCCAGAACGCCCTGGAACGTGCCGAACTCCTTCTTGACCGCGCCCAGGATCTCCCAGACCTCGCTGCTCTTCTTCTGGATGGCGAGTGTCCTGAAGCCCATCTGCAGGGCGTTCAGCATCGCCGCCATGGTGGAAGGTCCGGTGATGTTGACGCTGTAGTCTCTCTGGAGCGTCTCGATCAGCCCCAGATTCACCACCTCGGCATAGAGTCCCTCAAAGGGCAGGAACATGATGCCGAAATTGGTGGTCTCCGGCGGCGAGACATATTTGTCCCGGATATCCCTGGCGCACTTTTTGATGACTGCCGTGAGATTTTTCTTGGCGGCGTCCACTGCTTCCCGGCTGCCGGTGTCATATGCCCGGAGCAGCTGCTCATAGGTGTCGCCGGGGAACTTGGAGTCGATGGGGAGATAGACCGTCTGACCGTCGGTGCTGCCCGGCAGCTTGACGGCATATTCCACATGATCCCGGCTGTCCTTTTTGGTGGCGATCTCGGTCTCGTACTGCTCCGGCGCGAGGATCTCCTCCAGGATGCTGCCCAGCTGGATCTCGCCCAGGATGCCCCGCGTCTTGACGTTGGAGAGCACCCGTTTCAGATCGCCCACGCCGGAGGCGATGGACTGCATCTCGCCCAGGCTCTTGTGCACGGTTTCCAGCTGCTCGCTGACCAGCCGGAAGGATTTTTGCAGCTGGCTCTCCAGCTTTTCGTTGACCGTGCTCTGGATGGAGTCCAGTTTTTTCTGGTTTTCCTCCTGGATGCCGGTGAGCTGCCGGGACATGGTGGTGCGGATGTTGTCTAGCTTCTGCTCGTTGTTGGCTTCCAGAGTCTGAAAGCGGACTTCCAGTGCTTTCAGCGTGTCGTTGATGCTCTTTCCGGACTGCTCCTGCTTTTCCAGGATGGACTGGTTCATGAGGGCGAGGTTCTGGTCGATCTTTCCGGCGATCTCGCCGATCTGCTTCTCCTGTGCCTCTGCCGCCTGCTTCTGGCCTGCGGCGAGGGTCTGCCCGAAGTAGTTCATACGCTCGTCCAGTGCCCCCTGGAGCTTTTCGTCAATGAGCTGCCGGATGCTTTCCAGGCGGTCGGCGGTGTCCTTTTCCAGGGCGGCGATCTGCTTGTCCATGCGCAGCTCCAGATCCTGCAGCTTCTGGTTCAGCTGGCGGTCTGTATCGTTGAGCTTTTCAGACTGCGCCTGCGCCCCTGCCGCCTGCAGTCTCTGGATGCTTTCGCCCATGCTGCGGATATTTTCCGCAAGCTCCGCCTTCATGGCGCGCTCAGACTGCATCAGCGTGTCGCGGACAGCGTCGGTGATCTCCCGGATATCGCTTTCGTCCATTTCGTCATCGCTTTCGCTGCTGTTCCGGCGCAGGATCTGCACCAGGAGCAGTGCCGCCACCACAAGGTTCAGGATCATCAGGATAATGTCAAAAACAGGATGCATAGAGTCATATCTCCTCTCATACATGATAATGTCGGAAAATGCTGCTGTTATTATAACATGCGGGAAAAGGATTGTCAAATTTCGCCGTGGGGAGAAACGGGGCGAATGAAAAATGGTTTTCCGTGTTTTTTTGCATAAATAGGGCTTGCCAAATGAAAAAGATTGTGCTATAATGATGATATCTGTTGTTCTGTCCGTGGGAGGGAAACGGCAGAGCATTATCTTTCATTTTTAAGGAGGAAATTTATGGCAACCACTAAGACACAAGCCGCCGCACTGCCTGCGAAAACCAAAATCAGCGCCGGCAGCATCTTTTCTGCGATCGGCAAATGGATCGTCCGCAATCGGGTCTATCTCATTGCGTTTGCCATTCCGGCTGTACTGACCTATCTGGCATATGCGATCTTTGGACTCTATCCGTTCGGAGAGGAATCGGTACTTTGTCTGGATCTGAACGGACAGTATGTGTACTACTTTGAGGCGCTCCGCGACGCATTCTGGGGCGACGGCAGTATTTTCTATAACTGGTCCCGCAACCTGTCCGGAGAGTTT
This sequence comes from uncultured Ruminococcus sp., assembly GCA_934463425.1. Classification (GTDB taxonomy): domain Bacteria; phylum Bacillota; class Clostridia; order Oscillospirales; family Ruminococcaceae; genus Ruminococcus_C. Next base: position 94,434 of record CAKSJP010000004.1, on the reverse strand, counting down.
ATGGGCATCATCGGCTATTACCTCGCCAGTCCGTTTACTCTGATCGTGATGCTCCTGCCGGAGAAGTTCATGCTGAGCAGCCTGCTGATCATGCAGCTGTGCAAGGTGGGCGCGGCAGGCGTGACATTCAACTATTTCCTGCAAAAACGCCGCGGCGTTGCACCGTATCCGTCGCTGCTGTTTTCCACCATGTACTCCATGATGGCATATATGGTGATCCAGCTCATCGACCCCATGTGGCTGGATGGTCTGGTATTCCTGCCCCTCATCATGCTGGGCATCGAGTATCTGGTAGACGACGGCCGCCGGCTGAACTTTATCATTCCGCTGGCGCTGATGTGTGTGGCAAACTTCTACATCGGCTACATGATCTGCATCTTTGTGGCGCTGTACTTCTTCTTCTACCTGTTGGCAGGCTCGGACAAGAAGCGCAAGGCCTATGACTATTTCACCGCCATCGTGCGTGTGGCATACTCCTCAGTCATTGCGCTGGCATGTGCGGCATTTATGCTGCTGCCGGTGTACAATGCCCTGAAGCTGGGTAAGTTCGAGTTTACGACTCCGGACTACAGCTTCCGCTTCCAGTCCTTCCCCCTGAGCCAGAAGCTGCTGGAAAATGCGCAGGATTCACCGCTGCTGGTGCTCCTGTGCGACCTGCTGGACATGTTCCCGCAGCTGCTCCCGGCACAGTATGACTCCGTCAACGTACAGGGCAAGCCGGAGATCTACTGCGGTCTGCTGACCCTGGTGCTGCTGCCGCTGTTCTACATGAACAAGAAGATCGACTGGAAGAAAAAGCTGGGCTATTCTGCCCTGATCTTCGTGATGGTAATGTGCATGCTCATCACACCGGTGGACATGATGTGGCACGGCGGACAGGTGCCGAACTGGCTGCCTTTCCGGTATTCGTTCCTGCTGTCCTTTATTTTCCTGACCATGGGCGCGACTGCCTTTGCGCACCGGGACGGCATCGAGAAAAAGCACCTGCTTGGCTCTGCCATTGCCATGGCGTTGGTGATCGCCATTGTTGCCGGTCTGAAATTCGACCAGATGGCAAAGGGCGCCGTCTGGATCTCTGCGGCACTCATGGGCGTTTATCTGATCCTGCTGTACTTCATGACCGGCGATAAGGCGGTTCAGGCAAAGCGCGGCATCAGCATCGCCCTCACCAGTATGATGCTGGTGATGGTGGGCGGCGAAGCCGTTTACAACGCGGTGGATTCCATGAAGGATATCGACGATGAGGTGGCATATTCCACCCGCGCTTCCTATCAGAACTATGTCCAGAACGGACGGGCTGCTACCGAGATGCTGGAGGAAAAGGATGACGGCTTCTACCGCGCGGAAAAGACCTTCTACCGCTGCGTCAACGATAATGCGGCGTTCGGTCTGAAGGGTATCTCTCACTCCAGCTCTGTCATGAACACCCGGATCATCAACTTTATCGAGACACTGGGCTACTGCATGCACAGCTACTACACACGCTATGACGGCAACACCGAAGTGGCAGATTCCCTGCTGGGCATCAAGTATGTTCTGGACCGCGGCGACAAGACCGACCAGGACCGCCGCCTGAACCCGGCATATGAAGCACGCTGGGCATATGACTACACCAACGAAAACGGTACGGCAAAGACCATTACCGCTTATGAAAACACCAATGCGCTCTCCATCGGCTATATGGCAGATTCCGCTGTGGAGAAGATCGACCATCTGGGTAACGACAACCCGTTCAACAGCCAGAACATTTTCATGAGCACCCTGAGCGGCAACACGACCTTTGATGAAAACGGTCAGTTCGAGTCCTGGCACGAGTATTACACCCCGCTGAACCTGGCGGAGAATCCCATTGTCAGCGATTCCATCACCACAAGCCCCTACGGTGAGCAGACCAAGTACGACGTTACCGGCGACGGCGACCCGACTGTGGACTTCCACCTGGTGGCAGAATCCAACGAGCCGATCTACATCTACTTCAAGACCGAGTTCCAGAAGAAGGTCAACCTGTGGATGAAGACCTGGGATACTTCGGAGTGGAGCGAGGCAGAGAACGGCTGGAAGGCTGAAAATGCCGGCGAGTTCACATGGGCAAACGCAGACGAATACGCCAAGAACAACGGCGGATTCGACTCCATGGGCGAGTATTTCGAGAATGACAACTACATTGCGCTGCGTCTGGGCACCTTTGAACCGGGCACCAAGATCACACTGCGCATGACCATTGCAAATGACGAGAAGTTCACCATCGTCAAGAACTTCCTGTTCTACACCTATCACCCGGATCTGTTCCAGGAGGATATCGAAAAGCTGAAGCAGAACCAGTGGCAGATCGACACCGACAAGAGCAATGACCGCAAGATCACCGGTACGATCACCGCTGAGGACGGTCAGATCATGATGACCTCGATCCCGGATCAGCCGGGCTGGACGGTCAAGGTAGACGGCAAGAAGGTGGATCAGGTGGCGATCGCCGATGCCATGATCGGCGTGCCGCTGTCCGCCGGAGAACACACGGTGACAATGACCTATACACCGCCGGGGTGGTGGATCGGCATGGGCACACTGGCAGGCGGCATCGTCCTCATTGTGATCTTCTGGTTCGGCGACCGCAAGCGCTATGCCGCAATGCTGGCAGCCGTAGAAGCCGAAAAGGAACGGGAACGCCAGCAGGCGAAAAAGCGCGTCAAGCTGAAATCCGGCAGCAAGGACAAGGCGAATGACGACTCCCCGGAAAAGCTCCTGGAAAAGCTGGAGGCACTTCATAAGGAAGGCATCCTGGACGACAAGGAGTTTGCAGCCAAAAAGGCGGAGATCGAAAAGAAAAAGAAAGCGGACGATAAACAGACGTAATGGCTCGTCTGCGTAAGATATGCTGAAAAAAGAAACGGCGCTGTTGCAGGGAAAACTCCTGCGGCAGCGCCGTTTTTGGCTTTATGGGGAGAACAGGGCGATATTTTAACTGGAATAATAGGATAATACTTCCGGATAGGATGGAAAGAATGCTTCCAAAGAGACAACGACGGCTATCACCAAAACGAGAAGCAACAGACTCACCAGAGACTGCGCTTTTGTATATCGCTTGATTTTTTCAGAGGATCTGGAATATGCAAATAGGATGCCGGCAGCGCAAAGAACGAATAAAAGAATAAGCAACAGAAATCCTGCGAAATTGCCGCCGGCAGACTGCTTTCCATAGCCCTCTATCATCCAGTTCAACGCTCTGATAGAATACTGTGTCTGCCAAAAATATTCAAAGCAGAAAAAGGAAAAGGGCAGTGCCAGAACCCATTTCAATAAGAGGGCTTTCCTGCTTTCGCTTAACAGCAGGGCTGTATATATCACTGCAACAGCTAGGAAATAGGGCACCAGGAGAAAAATGTTTGCGATACGGATAATTTCCGCAAGAAATATGGCTGACACCACAACAGCTGACATTGCTGCCGAACATAGTATTGTGTTTCGCATTTTGAATGGCATTTCTTTCTCCTTCAATATAGCGGAATGCGTTGTCATAAATTCGGATTGCTCCCATTGCAAAAATGGTACAAAAAAATCCGCCGGGATTCTCTCAGGATTCGGCGGATTTCTGGTGGAGCAACCCCATCCAAAAACAAACCCTCCGCTTTTTTTGAATTATCCTCAATTTCAGATAAGAGGAAATCATTGATTGTAACAGGATTATCTCCCGAATTAAAAATAATAGTAAGCTTATCGTCGTACAGATAGATTTTATTAATAAAGACGTTGATAAGGGTTTTTCTGTACTTTATGTCATCAACATTGCCGTCTTTAAGCTTTCTCAAAAAGAAATGCACCATTGGTACTGTAAGCACTGGGAAATTCTTTTCTTCTAAAGCTATTTGTTTTTGTAATTCAGAATGTTCCTTTTCCAAAATAGGTATTTGTTCATATAATGACTTTCTTACAGATTCAAGGTCACATTCTATAATTGCATTTAGAGCGTTTTTATGTTTTCTTTCATTTTCAGATAAAGCCTTTTTGAGAAATTTTAAATGGGCTGTATCTTTTTCAGATTCACTTATCTTAGAAATACTATTTGCAATTTTCTTGATATTTTCATTTGTTAGAAGTTTTCGACATTCGTTAATCACTAAATCCTCAATATACTCCTTATTTACCTTCTTTTTTTTACAAGCTTTTTTCTTTGTACCATTGCACATATAGTATCTGTACACTTTTCCTGATTTTCCAGTACCCGAAAAGCCTGTCATCATTTCTTTACAATAGCCGCAAAACATTTTTGTCGTAAGTAAATACTCGACCTTAGCTCTCGCTCTTGCGGGGGCTTTTCTGTTTTTATCCATAATTTCAGCCACCTTATTAAATAATTCATCTGAAATAATTCGTGGCATTCCTCCAATTTTTTCAGTTCCCTTATATGTGTAAATGCCAATATATCTTTTATTTTTCAGCATGGAATGAAGGGAATTTTTATTAAATGGAACTCCCCTTGATGTTTTTAATCCTTGTGAATTTAATTGATTTATTATTTCAGTCACAGTCTTTCCACTTGCATAACTTTCAAAAATATATTGGACGATAGGGGCGGTATCTGGGTCGATTTGAAAGTTCTTTTTATCATCCACCTTAAACCCCAATGCGATATTTCCACCCGTAGATAGGCATTTTTCGGCGTTTATATCCATACCTCTACGAATCTTTTGAGATAATTCATCGCAATAATATTGAGAATGAGCCATCATCAAATTCCTATAGAAGATGCCAGCAGGGTCATTTGTAAAATGTTCAGTTGCAGAGAATAGGGCTACACCATTTTGTTTCAATTTATTTTCATTAGTTAAGCACTGCTGCAAATTACGTCCAAAACGGTCTATAGAATATACAATAACAGCTTGAAAGTTGTTGTTATTACTATCTGATAGCAGTCTTTGCAAATCTGGTCGTTTATCATTTCTCCCTGTTAAAGCTCTGTCAACATATGTTCCGATTACCGTATAATCATTATTTTCTGCATATTCTGTGCAAACCTTAACCTGTCCTTCAATACTTTCTTCTCTCTGTCCACTTGAACTGAAACGAGCATATATTACAACATTCATTATTCTGATTCCTTTCTGCTTTGATTTCTCTTATACATTTTTTGAGCATAACAAGTTCGCCTTTCTATTCCATTAACAACTTTAGTATTATGACAATATTTTTGATTGGCATTTTTCCGTATAAAAAATCTATGGCATATCGGACATATTGCTATTTGTTCCTCTGGTAAGTATAACATATTAGCTAATTGATAAAAAGCCGCATCAAATAAATCGTTTGCTTTTACAGCCAAAAAAATCTCTTTTCCGAAACATATTTTATTTGTAAATACAATACTTTGAAATGCACTTTCAAATTTCATTTTATCATTCTGAATGCTTGGACTTTTGTGCGGATTTTCTATTATTTTTTTATAGAGTAAAAATGCTTTATAGACATCATTCAATCTATTAAGAAAATCAACTACTGAAAAACTAATTTGTTTTGGCTCTTTCAAAGAAAACAATTTTTTATTTTTAATTTTGCTTTCAGAATCTATATGCTCAGGAAATCCATTTTTCTTACACCAATTACATATCAGTTTTAAATCATTATCACTTATTTTAAAACCGAATTTCACTTTATCTAATACATCAAAAATACTGTCTGATAATTTTTCTCTCAATGTTAGCATTTCCAATAATAAATCTGGTGTATTACACAGCAGTGTGTCAACAAAACAGTCAATGTCCAAATCATAATGATATGTTGCATATATTCGCATACTGTCATCTTTTCCATACCATTTATAGTTGTTTAGTCTGACTTTATCATAATATAATTTGCCAGTGAAGCGTTTTAAATTTCCCGAAGAATCCATTAATACAGATTCTGCTTCGTACTTAATGTTTTTCATGATCAAATACCTCAAACAACTTGAAAGTTTATGCTAAGGTTTATAATACGCAGATTACTATAAACTTATTATATGATATAATGCAATTAAAGTCAAGAGTAAATTCAAAAAAAGAAGGGATGTGGCAAATATGGATTATTATTCTGATATACAAATCAATGAAAAGCAAGCTAAAATGTTCGCTGAATCCATATTTGCAGATATCAGTGAATATGTCAAAGACCACAAAGAAGAATATAACGCTTTCTTAACAGAAAGCGATTATACTCAATCTGTAAATGGAAAGGTGAAAGAAAATGAGCATTCTAAGTCAGCCTAAAATAAAATGCAAAGTAAGAGGACCTCCTCCATAATAAAATATCCAATAACGCATTTGCAGAACTTTTGAAAGGAGATGAGCAAAATTAACATAAATATGTGTGCTACTTCTGACACAATTGATTGCTGGGAAAAAATCAATTTTGACACAGCAGAAAAATGTGTTAAAAAGCTGCAAAAGCGTATTGCCTTAGCCTTTACCAATTGTAATGATAAGCGAGTAGAATGTTTACAGAAGAAACTGATTCATTCGTTTTATGCCAAAGCAATAGCAATAAATATTGTTACTTCCAATAACGGAAATCGCACTGCCGGAATAGACGGGGTTTTATGGAATGAGCCTGAAGAGAAATTTCAAGCAATAAAAGCATTAAAACACAGAGGATATAAACACAAACCACTAAAAAGGATGTTTATTAAAAAGTCTAATGGGCAATTACGCCCTTTAGGAATTCCTACTATTAAAGACAGAGCTATGCAAACGTTATACAAGCTAGCGTTAGAACCGATTGCAGAAATCACCGCAGATTCCTGTTCCTTTGGTTTCCGTCACAATAAGAGTGCAAAAGATGCCATAGCAAAATGTATTGAACTATTATCCAAACATTCAGAAATTGAATGGATTCTGAAAGCTGATATAAAAGCCTGCTTTGATAATATAAGCCACAAATGGATTATGGATAACATACCAATAGACAAAGAAATATTAAAGCAATTCCTTCAATGCGGATATGTATATAATAAAATATTCTATTCCTCAGAAAAAGGTATTCCTCAAGGCTCTTGCATATCAGGTATTATTTGCAACATGGTCCTTGATGGATTGGAAAGAGTTCTTAAAGACAGATTTAATGATACTGTACACATAATACGCTATGCAGATGATTTTATTATTACAGGTATAAGTAAGGCTTCCCTGCAAATTGTTGTCCCTGTGGTAGAGTGTTTCTTATCTGAAAGAGGGTTAAGCCTTTCGTATGAAAAAACTAAAATTACTCATTTGAAAGACGGCTTTTCATTTCTTGGATATAGAATTTATAAGCAAAACAATAATATTATTTCTGTTCCAACCAGAGATAATATGGATTTTCTTCTAAACAAGATAAAGGAAATATTAAATGACTTTCCTAATATGTCTTATGAATGTTTATGTGAATCACTGGCAAAGAAATTAAGGGGGTGGTTGAATTACTATACAAATCTCGCCATGATTGAATCAATTCATAGTGTAGAATTTGAAATTGTTTCTTATATCACTGAGCACACAGGGAACAAACAAATTGCAAAATTTATAGGAAAGATATTCGCCCAATATGATTAATAACCTAAAGGAGATTTTCTTATATGAAAAATAAAACTCGAATAACATTTGATAATTTTGAGCCTAACGCAATAGAGTTACTTGGCTTTGCAAAGAATAATATAGTTGAAGCCAAAGAAAAGGAGAACAAGCTGCCTATCAGATATAAAAACAAGCTCTCTATAGCGTATATGTTGCTTGATGAAGTACAGGAATTCTTATTTAATAATTAAACCAAAAGCCATTGACACTATAAATGAAGTGCCAATGGCTTTTTCTATATATAAAAGTACACAGAAAGTTTCTGCACAACATACCGACAAATCAGGCAAAAGAACAGTCCTATCCGTGCCGTCAATAATATATAAGGTTTTTTCAAAAAGCGGCTTGAATTAGTTGGATTTCACAAAAGCAGCAATAGAAATCAAGCGATAATTCAGCAAAAGTAACAACTCGGCTTTTCAACCGTTAATAACCGCGGACAACTGTATCGTTTTTTCATGCAGAAAGCTTTTTTCTTTGCTGAAAAAACAATTATTCAATACCCAAAAGAATATTTACAGCTTTCCTGAGGTCTGGTTTGGTGCGATAAGCCATAATTACCTTTCGCTCTTGTTCGCTTAGATCTTCCGGTGATAATCTGACATCAAGCAGCTCACTGGGAGATACATTCAATGCCTTGCAGATATCCGCAAGAATATCCGCATCGGGACGGTTGATTCCCTGTTCCCAGTTGGAAACACGGCTGTTGCTGACACCGATTTTCTGTGCCAGTTCCTTTTGGCTGAAACCACTCATTTCCCGATATTTACGGATTCTTGCACCGATTTCGTATTTCATCAAATCACCTCTACCTTGATTGTACCACATGAATTCTGTTATGTCAACAAAGGAATCAAGAAAATCTGTATAGCCTGCTTGACTTAACAGATAATCTGTGGTAAAATGATAATAAATCCAGAATTTCTGGAAAGGAGTCTGTCTTATGAGAGTTTATGAGAAAGTTCGCACATACATGGCAAACAATGGCTTAAAAGCAGCAAATGTCGCAAAGAAAGCAGGAATTTCCGCTAAGTCTTTTGATGCGATTCTGAACGGAAAACAAACGCTGTACCCGGAAGACCTAAGAGCGATTTGCTATGCTCTGAACGTAAAGCCTGAAAAGTTTATGTAAACGATCAAACAAGACAAGAGCGAAGGGTAAAAATTATGGTACTTGAATTTTTGAAGTATGCGTACTTCAATATGACAAAGGGTGATAGTATGAACGATATTCTAATCAAATGTGCAGAAAAAGCTTATCTGGACTTGTGCAGAACGATAAAGTTCAACACAGATAATAAAGACACTAAAAAAAGTGCAAAGCGAAAAATCTGTGAAATGCTCGTCCATGAATATGACGTTTTGGCGAATGCCGTAAAGGAATCTGACGAAAAACAGAATGCCTTTGACTGTGAGCATCAAAGAATCTGCGAAGAAATCATCAATACATATTCGGAAATCAGCGAATTGACGTATGGACAGGCACAAAAGTGGCTGAATATGATGCTAAAATATGTTTTGATGACGGCAGAGGACTCTGCTCTGAAAAACTATCTGCACATTCCTGTGGATAGCTATATTATGCAGGCTGTTGGCTCAGATAATCCAAAGCTGAAACATTGTCTGAAACTGGAATGCGTTCCCCAAAAGGATGGTACTGTAGGCAAGTACAGTGAAATCACTTCAAAGCCCTGGAGTAAGTGGAACTATGAGGAATATATTGCTTTCCAGAATTGTGTCAGAAAAGCTGTTTCTGAAAGCGGTTATACTTCTCCCATCGAGTGGGAAAATGCAGCATGGATTGAGGTTGCAGAATACAGAAAATAAGGGAGACAATTATCATGGCACATAACCAAAATAAAGAAAATGAGATCATAGAAAAAGAGATACACTGTCCCTACTGCAATACAGACCATGCCGTATTGCTCAGCAAAACGACGTCAAAGAGAATATCCATTCAGCTTCCGGCATACGGATTGAAATTTTTACTTTCTCTTTTCTATCTTTCTATCGTACAAGTGATGATACATGGATTTAAACTGATTGAAGCTGTCAAAGTAATTGACAATGTGACATATGCCTTTTGTCCAAACTGTGGAAACAGCTATTCCATGGCACCGCCTGATGTAATTCGGGAGGAAGTTAAAGCACCGAAATTTTGCAGGATAAAAAAAGACAAGGTGGTTATGGGAATGTGTACCGGCATTTCAGAATATACCGGAATTCCTCTGCTTTGGGTTCGCATTATGACTGTGCTTTACGGAGTGACGGTGATTGGTGCAATTCTGTATTTTCTGATTGGTGCTTGCGTTCCGTATAAAGAAAATGCGGAAGAGGGAATCCAAAGAGGAAAATTCTATCGTATTCAGAAAGGCAAGGACATTACAGGATTGTGTAAAGGATTTTCAGTGTACACAGACATTCCGGTTATGTGGGTTCGCATTTTTGCTGTGTTGTCCATATCTACAATCATCGGACCGATTCTTTACTTTATCATTTCAGCTTTTGTTCCGGTAAAAGAAAAAGTGGAGCAAGGCATAGTCCGCAAAAGGCTTTATAAAACCAAGAACAAAAAAGTATTTCTGGGACTGTGTGCAGGTTTCGCAGAATATTCCAATATGCCCTTATGGCTTGTACGCTTGCTGACAATTGTTCTGATTTTCCCAATGGCATTATACTTTATCATTGCAGCGATTGTTCCGACTGAGGAGGAAGAAAATGCCTAATAATCATCTTCCTCCCGGTTGGGGAAACAGGGATTCCTCTGCGAAACCTAACTGGGAAAATCCAAATAATGAACCGGCAAATCAAGAAAATGAAATTCCATCAGATTCAGATGTTTGGAAAAGTACAGAAAATGCTCCGATACCCAAAGAAAAGATTACGGATAACCCAAAAGCCGAGTTTACCAATGATTCCTCTTCGATAGCCAAGAATGAAGAAATCAAAAAAGAACCTGTAGAGGCTGCTGTTTCTGAACAGTCAGTTGACACCGTTCAAAAAAGTGCAGAAAAAACGTCCGGAAAATCAAAAGCTCCAGTTATTGTACTCAGCATACTTCTGGTAATTGTCATAATTGCTTTCGCCGTGTTTGCGTTTTTGTATTTTACAAAAGAGAACCCTGAGGATAGTGCAGTTTCTGTTTCCAATTCCATATCAGAAACTACAACAGAATCAACAATTACAGAATCAACAACAATTACTACTACTTCTGCCGCAACTTCAACTGCAGCAATCTCAGAAACGACAACAACTGCCGCTGCACTTTTAAGTGCAGATGAATATGTGGGATTCTGGCACATGGAAAATAGTGCTGAAAGTGAGCTGACGATTCATTCTATCGATTCATCAACAGTTACTTTTTCATTATGGTATTACAGGCTTTGTTCTTTGGATAATTTAACTGCAGCGATTGAAAGAAATTCCGCTTATTTTTATGATGATGAAATCGAGGGAGTCCTGACTTTTGATGACGGCTCTATCAAACTCTATGTCACAATGTCAGATATTCCCGGCATTCCGTCACAATATGAAGAGGTTTACAGAATACGTATGGATGAATCCGTGCAATACGGAAATGAAACGCAGCATTTTTCTGAACCGTATATTATTCAAGTCACCAATCCGGAATTGCCGATCTATGACGCACCAAGTTACAGTGCTAAGATTGTGGGAACCATTACTGACAATGAAAAATATACAATTGTGGAAGAATACGTGGAAGACGGACAGCCGCCTGCTTATCGTACATGGGGCAGATTGAAATCTGGTTTAGGCTGGATAAATATCTATGATGCAACAATCGCCGATGATTCGTTTGATATGGGCGAAACACCAAACGTCTGGTGTCCGAACTGTGGGTATGGATTCTTTACAACTGGAGTCGGAACAGAAGGGTTCACCTGCCCAAATTGCGGGCATAACTGGTTATCGTAACGAAATCTCCATAAAAGAAAACATCTCTTTCCGTTTATAATTTTTGATACCGAAAAAACAGCCGTAATCTTAAAAAATTACGGCTGAAATTATAAAAGAAACAGTTGACTTCTTTTCATTTATATCTTATAATATTTACACATTAAATATTATTGAGGTGACTTCGATGATTTACGGTTATGCGAGATGTTCCACCAACGAGAAAATGCAGGACATAAACAGGCAAGTACGAGAGCTGAAACAACAAGGGGCAACCGATACTACGATTTATCTTGAATACGAAAGCGGCATGAAAGCTGACAGGGCAGAACTAAAGAAACTGCTTAATGTTGTGCAGTCGGGTGATACCATTCTTGCAACAGAGGTCAGCAGAATTACCCGGAGTACGAAACAGCTTTGTGATATTATAGAACTTGCTAAAAATAAGCATATAAAATTAGTGCTTGGTACTTTCGTTGTGGATTGCAGTAAAGAGCTTGACCCTATGACTGAGGGTATGCTCAAAATGATGGGTGTATTCAGCGAACTGGAACGTAACATCATTAGTCAAAGAGTAAAAAGCGGTATGGAAAATGCAAAAGCCAAAGGTAAAACAATCGGCAGACCGTCTACAACAGCAGACGATATTCCAAGTATCTTTTATAAGCATTATCCAAAATATAAAAAGGGTGAGATTAATAAAAAGGAGTTTTCAAGGCTTTGTAATTTGTCTTATCCGACGATTTATAAGTATTTGAGGATTGTGGAGCAATAACCTTATATTAAGTATAAACTAAAAAGGAGATTATAAAAAATGGAAAACACAGCAAAATATGAATTCACAGGTGAAACTCGTATTATAAACAACAATGGTTCTGAACATGAAGTAAAACGTATTAGGGCATTGAAAAGATTTCAACCTCCCACTATGTTAGAGGAAGTTAATATAGGAGATTTGGGTGGCTGGATTGAAACGGAAAACAATCTTTCTCAAAATGGACTGTGCTGGGTTGACGAAGAAGCTGTTGCAATAGAAAGCGCCGTTGTTAAAGATGATGCTTATGTTTGTGGGAATGGTGTTATTTGTGAAAATGCGGTTATATGCGGACGTGGAACAGTTGATGAAAATGCAGTTGTCGAAGGAAATGCAATAATATGTGATGATGCCGAAGCTTTTGAAAGCGCAAAAATATCTGGCTATGTCACAATTAAAGGAAATGTTCAAATAAGAGGATTAGCTTGTTTAATTGGATTAAATAAAGAAAATAGAACAGTAATTGACGGTGATATTACTATCTTTTCAAGCCTTGGGATTAAAAAATGGGATGTTAAAGTCTGCTCCAGAAAAATTATAGAAAGTTATTCGAACATTGGTTCACCTCAAAATAATGCTGTCATCAGCTTTTATGACCCCGATAGATATAATACCGACCCAAGCTATTCGCTTGTTGATTACAACGGAAAAGCAGATAATGTACTCTACATTCCGTTAGATGATTTTCAGACAGAACTTCCCGAAGCCGATAAAATAGCAGAATTTGTATATTCCGCAAAATCGAAGAAATTACGGCAAATCATTTGTCAATGTGAATCTGGGAAGAATCAGAGTGCTGGCTGTGCCGCTGCGATTTTGGAGCATTTTAATCATTCAGGCAATTCTATATTCAAAAATAATAAATATAGTCCTGATGAAATGGTGTACTATGCTGTGTTGGATGCTCTTGAAAGGTTTGAAGACACAATAATAATATGACAATATAAACCAAAGAACCAGAGAACATAAAATTCTCTGGTTCTTTGGTTTTGATATTACAACCAAACCGTGACGGCAAAGCCACCTACAAAGTAGTAGGGTTTTGTGTAATATTGGATTGGTGGAGCATAGGGGAGTCGAACCCCTGGCCTTCACAATGCGAATGTGACGCGCTCCCAACTGCGCTAATGCCCCGTATGCCTTTATTATAGCACTGGAACTGCGCCGTGTCAAGAGCGATTTTGCAGATGCAAAAAGAAATAGCCGCCCCACTTCCACATAAGGCGGCTATTTTAAAAATAGAACTTTACCTGGGAGCAAACCGTCTACTGGTACACTCTTTCTATTTCTATTATAAGCGATTTCTTTGGATTTGTCAAGGGACTGCCCGGATTTTTTACAGAAAAATCCCTTGACAACTGCCGGGCAATATGGTATGATAAACACATTATGAAATGCGCGGAACAGGAGAAGTATCTGCATCCGTGCCGGCACAGAGAGCCTCCGGGGTGGTGGAACGGAGGAGCGGCACCGCAGAGAATACACCTGGGAGCAGATTTTTTGAAGCAGCCTTGTGGGTAGAAAAATCCGGGTACGCCCGTTACAGCGTCTTTGAGGTCGGACGGGCAGCTGCTCCTCCGATAAATTGAGGTGGTACCACGGTGAAAACATCGTCCTCTGGAAAAATTGTTTCCGGAGGGCTTTTTTTGTACCTCCGGGGAAAGAGGGAAAGAACATGACAGTATTTGAAGAACTGAAACGACGGGGACTCATCGCCCAGATGACCGACGAAAAGGAGATCGAAGAGCTGGTGAATGCCGGAAAGGCAACCTTCTATATCGGCTTTGACCCCACCGCAGACAGCTTGCACGTCGGCCACTTTATGGCGCTGTGTCTGATGAAGCGTCTCCAGATGGCAGGCAATAAGCCTATCGTCCTCATCGGCGGCGGCACGGCAATGATCGGCGACCCTTCCGGCAAGACCGATATGCGCAAGATGATGACCAAGGAGACCATCCAGCACAACGTAGACTGCTTCAAGAAGCAGATGAGCCGTTTCATCGACTTCTCGGAAGACAAGGCGATCATCGTGAACAACGGCGACTGGCTGCTGGATCTGAACTATGTGGACGTGCTCCGGGATGTGGGCGCGCATTTCAGCGTCAACCGGATGCTCTCCCACGAGTGCTATAAGCAGCGCATGGAACGCGGTCTGACCTTCCTGGAATTTAACTACATGATCATGCAGAGCTATGACTTCTACAAGCTGTTCCAGGATTACGGCTGCAACATGCAGTTCGGCGGCGATGACCAGTGGGCAAATATGCTGGGCGGCACCGAGCTGATCCGCCGGAAGCTGGGCAAGGACGCTTACGCCATGACCATCACCCTGCTGCTGAACTCCGAGGGCAAGAAGATGGGCAAGACCGAAAAGGGCGCAGTATGGCTGGATCCCGAAAAGACCACACCGTATGAGTTCTACCAGTACTGGCGGAATGTCTCCGACCAGGATGTCATCAAGTGCCTGAAGCTTCTGACATTTGTGCCCATCGAGCAGATTGAAGAGATGGAGCGCACCCTGGAGGGACAGCAGCTGAACCAGGCAAAGGAGCTGCTGGCATACGAGCTGACCGAGCTGGTGCACGGCAAGGAAGAGGCAGACAAGGCGCAGGCTGCGGCAAAGGCTGTCTTTGGCGGCGGCGGAGACAACGCCAATATGCCCACCACGGTGCTGAAGGCAGAGGATCTCACCGACGGCGGCATCGGCATCCTGACCCTGATGGTACGCTGCGGCCTGTCTCCGTCCAACGGCGAAGCGCGCCGTTTGGTACAGCAGGGCGGTGTCTCTGTGAATGACACCAAGATCACCGATCCCAAGAGCGTGATCTATCCGGAGGCAGAGACCATTCTGCGAAAGGGCAAGAAGGTATTCCACAAGGTGATTGTGGAGGAATAAGGACGGCGTCATACTGTGTCCGTCCGGCAGCAATGGATAAAATTGCCCCGAAACAAAAAAAGCACTTCCGCGGTGTCATGCCGCAGAAGTGCTTTCTTTTTTGAACAGGACTGCACACGCAAGGCTTAGTCCTCTTTTTCCGTTTCGTCTGTGCTCTCGTCTGCTTCCGGCATATGGAGCTGTGCCGGCTGATCTGCGGCATCGTCATCGTCAGAGTCGATGGAGCATACGCCGCCGGCGCAGCAGCATGCCGGCTCGCTGTCGTCCTCGTCGGCTTCCTCTGCTGCGGCAGTCTCTGCGGCATCTTCCTCGTCTGCGGCATCCGGTGCGGCGCAGGCGCAGATATCGCCATCGTCTTCCTCGGCGCAGCATCCGCCTTCCGGCAGATCATCACAATTGCAGGCAGCTTCCAGTTTTTTGTCGTGTGCTTTTTTCAGTGCAAATATGGTGGCTGCCGAAGCAGCAGCAGCGGCTGCGATCATTGCAGCAATAATGGTTCCTTTCATGTCGATACCTCTTTTCTCCGGCGCCTTATCTTTTAAAAATCCTGTTTTCCGGCGGGCCGGCGGCAGAAAACACAGATATGATTTACAAATATATTATACCATGTTTTCAAAAAAAATACAAGCCCCGACATAAAGATTTTTGATGTTTATCCGACAGATCCGACTTCTCTGCAGCGATTATACCTGATCCAGCGCCTGCTGCAGGTCTGCGAGGATGTCGTCGATGTTTTCCAGACCCACGGAGATGCGGATGAGACCGCCGTCGATGCCGGCAGCCTTCAGCTGTTCCTCGGTGAGCTGGCGGTGGGTCGCCGATGCCGGGTGGAGCACACAGGTGCGGATATCCGCCACGTGGACCTCGATGAAAGCCAGCCGGAGCGCATCCATGAACCGGACCGCCGCCTCTCTGCCGCCGCAGATGGAGATGGAGATAACGCCGCAGGTGCCCTTCGGCAGATATTTTTCCGCCAGCTTGTGATACGGGTCGTCCGGGAGACCGGGATAGGTCACAGAGGCGATCTTGTCGGACTGTTTCAGCATTTTCGCCACTGTTATGGCATTTTCGCAGTACTGCTTCATGCGCACCGGAAGCGTCTCCAGACCCAGATTCAGCAGGAATGCGGAGTGCGCCGCCGGATAGCAGCCGAAGTCACGCATCAGCTGCATTCTCGCCTTGATGATGTACGCCATTTTGCCGAACTCCCGGGTGTAGACCACGCCGTGATAGCTCTCGTCCGGCTCAGTGAAATCCGGGAACTTTCCGCTCTTTTCCCAGTCGAAGTTGCCCCCGTCCACAATGACGCCGCCGCACTGGAGGGCATGGCCGTCCATGTACTTGGTGGTGGAGTGGATGACGATATCCGCGCCGAACTCGATGGGGCGGCAGAGGATGGGTGTGGCAAAGGTGTTGTCCACGATCAGGGGGATCTGGTGCGCGTGGGCGATCTTAGCGAACTTTTCGATGTCGAATACCGTCAGCGCCGGATTGGCGATGGTCTCGCCGAAGATCAGCTTGGTGTTGGGCTGGATCGCTCTGGAGATGGTCTCCTCGTCCGCCAGGGGATCGACCCAGATGCACTCGATGCCGAAGCGCTTCAGGGTGACGCCGAACAGGTTCACCGTGCCGCCGTAGATGGTGGAGACAGAGACGATGCTGTCACCGGCGCTGCACAGGTTCAGCACAGACAGCAGAGAAGCCGCCTGTCCGCTGGAGGTGAGCATTGCGCCCACGCCGCCCTCCAGGGCTGCGATCTTCTGCTCTACGGCATCGCAGGTGGGGTTGGCGAAGCGGGAGTACATGGGCTCTGTGGGCATGTCGAACAGCTCTGCCACCTTTTCGGTGCTGTCAAAGCGATAGGTGGTGCTCTGTACAATGGGGACTGTGCCCGGGCCGCCGTTTTTCGGGGTATAGCCGGCGTGTAGGCACTTGGTTTCCAGTTTTGCGTTTGGATTGCATGGCTGCATGAGAAATTCCTCCGTTGTGTTGTATTTTTATGATAAAAAAGATGGTACCATTATATCATATTTTATCCGATTTGTATAGCCATTAAATTCAAATCTCAACCCATAGAAAAAAACTATGGGGCAGAAGCGGCGTGCGCCTGTGCGATATTTGCCGAATTTAGAAAAAAACCGCCATATAAAATTGGCAGAATTGCAAAATTTCCTGGTTTGCCATTGACATTGTCTGCGGAACATCGTATAATAAAACTATGTATTCTTGTGCGTGAAGAGGCGATCCTGCTGCATTCTTGCGGAGCTGTCATGAGGCGGCGTCTGCGGCAGATCCCGGACAAATCAGAAGACCGGAGCAACCACCGGCTTTCTGCATGAAATACTCAGAGCGGCTTTTGCAGAACGGGTTTCCGCTTTTTCGTTGGTGCAGTCTGCACGGAAATGGACGGCGCAGTGCACCCTGACGGGGAAACCAGAAATTTTTTCGGCGCTCTGCTGCCTGCCCGGCGGACGTGAAATTGCCGGCAGGCTGTTTTGCATCTGGCATATGACACAGATGTTTCTTTTTCGGTGAACAGAGTCTTTGCGGCGCAGCTTTTGCGTCATGGCTCCGGATTCGCCGGTGATGCAGGAAATCGCTTCCTGCCCAGACCCAGGAGGACTGCACAGCGGTATGCTGCGAAGGGGCAGTCGATGGGGGAACGCTTTCCGGACACGCTGTATGAGGCGCGCCTTCCGGATTCGCTCGGAAAAAGATGCTTTGCGGGACAGTGCCGGCAGGCGATGCCGGTGCTGCCCGACGTGAGAAAGTGAGGATATTTTTTTGGCAAACGAAACAGAACAGGTACGAGAAGTAAGAAACAACCCGCAGCCGCGCAAGCGGAACTATGGCGGAAAGCCGCGCTCGCAGGGCGGCCACCACAATAGCGAGCGCCAGCCGGGCGGAAACCGCCGCCATACCGCCGGCCGTCCCAGAAGCAACAACGCCCAGCAGCCCCGCCAGACCCGGCAGAAGCGCACACCGGTGCGCATCATCCCCCTGGGCGGCCTCAACGAGATCGGCAAGAATATGACCGTGTTTGAGTGCTGCAATGACATGTTCATCCTGGACTGCGGTCTGGCGTTTCCGGATATGGATATGCCCGGCGTAGACATCGTGATCCCGGACTTCACCTATGTGGAGGGCAACAAGGACAAGATCCGCGGCATCGTCATCACCCACGGCCACGAGGATCACATCGGCGGTCTGGCATATCTGCTGAAAAAGATCAATGTGCCGATCTACGGCACACGCATGACCCTGGGACTCATCGAGGGCAAGCTGGAGGAGCACGGCCTGCTGAAACAGGCGAAGCTCATCGAGGTCGAGCCGCGCACTACGGTGAAAATGGGCTGTATGGCAGTGGAATTTATTAAGGTGAACCACTCCATCCCCGGCGCAGTGGGCATGGCGATCCATACCCCGGCAGGCATCATCGTGCACACCGGTGACTTTAAGGTGGATTTCTCTCCCATCGACGGCGAGATCATCGATCTGGCGCGGTTCGGCGAGCTGGGCAGCCGCGGCGTTCTGGCGCTGATGGCAGACTCCACCAATGCCGAGCGCACCGGCTTCACCTGTTCCGAGCGCACCGTGGGCGGCAGCTTTGAAAAGCTGTTCAAGCGGGCAGAGGGACGGCGCATCATCATCGCCACCTTCTCCTCCAATGTGCACCGGGTGCAGCAGATCATCGACCAGGCGAAAAACTATGGCAGAAAGGTCGCTGTGTTCGGACGCAGCATGGTACACGTCATCGAAAAGGCGACGGAGCTGGGCTATCTGAAAGTGCCCAAGGGCATCCTCATCGACATCGACGAGATGAGCCGTTATCCGGATGAAAAGATCGTGCTGGTGACCACCGGAAGCCAGGGCGAGCCCCTTTCGGCGCTGACCCGGATGGCGATGAACAGCCATAAAAAGGTGACCATCACCCCCAACGACTTCATTATCATTTCCGCAAAGCCCATCCCCGGCAACGAAAAGTTCGTCACCCGGGTGGTAAACGAGCTGATGAAGTCCGGCGCGGAGGTCATCTATGAGTCCATGTATGAGGTGCATGTCTCCGGCCACGCCTGCCAGGAGGAGCTGAAGCTCATTCAGGCGCTGACGAAGCCGAAGTTCTTTTTGCCGGTGCACGGCGAGTATAAGCATCTTGTCAAGCATGCCGAGATCGCAAAGTCTATGGGCATGCCGGAGGATCGGATCCTTATTGCCAGCATCGGCGACGTCATCGAGACCGACGGCAATTCCATGCGCGTGGTGTCCCAGGTGCCTGCCGGCAGAGTGATGGTGGACGGCCTGGGTGTGGGCGACGTGGGCTCGATCGTCCTGCGCGACCGGAAGCATCTGGCACAGGACGGCCTGATTATTGTGGTCATCGGCATCGAACGGGCTGCCAACGCAGTGGTTGCCGGCCCGGACATCATCTCCCGCGGCTTTGTCTATGTCCGGGAGTCTGAAGAGCTCATGGACGAGGCGCGAAGCGTGCTGACCCGCGTGCTGGACAACTGCAACGCCCGCGACCTCAAGGAATGGGGTACGCTCAAGACCAAGCTGCGTGACGTGCTGTCTGACTTTATCTACGAAAAGACCAAGCGCAGTCCGATGATCCTGCCGATCATCATGGAAGTATAATTGCCTGTAAAAGGCTCTTGAGGACGGCGCTGCCGGTGTTTCTGAGGTGTCGCTGTCCGCAAAGGAGAATGCAGCATGAAACGAAAATATGGGATCATGATCGCCACATGGATCTTGTGGTTCATCAGCATCCTTGTGCCGCTGTTTTGCGTGGTGCTGAAACGAATGCCCCAGCGGTTTCTGACAATTCAATTTCTGGTGATCCTGCTGTTGGGGATCGCCCTGTGCATCCAGTGGATCTGTCTGCGCCGCGCCGAACGGATCCAGAACACCGCCGTGCGCGGTGAGATCGAAAGCGCCGGCATGGCAGCCCTGCAGAGCATGACCGTGCCCATGATCCTCGCCACCCGGACGGGAGAGCTCCTCTGGTGCAACGAGATCTTTCAGACACGTTTTGCCGCAGGGCGCTCTGTGATGGGACGCACGGTGCAGGATGTGATCCATCTGAATCTGGCGGCGCTGGATCAGAACCGGGATCTGCTCATGGAGCACAACGGGCAGAGCTATCGGGTGCATGCCGTCTCCAGCGTGCAGCAGGAGCAGCAGGAGATCATCGCCGTGCAGTTTCTGGAGATCACGGATATCCTGCGCCTGCAGCACGAACAGAACAATTCCAGACCCTGTGTGCTGCTGCTGGTGATCGACAGCTATGACGATCTGCTGCAATACGCCAGAGAGAGCGAAAAGGCGCAGGTCTCCGCAGAGGTGGAGCGCGTTCTGGAGAACTTCATGCAGGGAACAGACGGCGTGATCCGCAAGGTGGAGAACGATCTGTTCTACGCCGTCATGGAGTCCCGGTATCTCCACGAGATCATGAACAACCGCTTTCATGTGCTGGATGAGGCGCGCCAGATCCGGGTGAATGACCGGATGCACATCACCTTTTCCATCGGTGTGGGCGACGGCGCATCCACACTGGCGGAGAGCGAAAAGTTTGCGCGCCAGTCCCTGGATATGGCGCTGGGACGGGGCGGCGACCAGGCGGCAGTCAAGACGGAAAACGGCTTCTGCTTCTTTGGCGGCGCGTCGAAGGGCATCGAGAAGAAGTCCAAGACCAAGATTCGCTCCATCGCCCTCGCCATGCAGGAGCTCATCGAAAACTCCGACCAGGTATTCCTCATGGGACACCGCTTCGGCGACCTGGACTCCGTGGGCTCTGCCTGCGGTCTCGCCGGGGCAGTGCGGCTCATGCAGAAGCGGGCGTATGTGGTGGTGAACCGGCAGAGCTGTCTTGCTGCGCAGCTCATCGAGCGGATGCAGCAGTGTCCGGACGGCCCGCAGTTCATCGAGCCGGTGGATGCGCTGGCACAGGTGACGGACAACAGCCTGCTGATTATTGTGGACACCCACAACAAGGATATTCTGGAAAGCGTGGATCTGTACCACGCGGCACGGTATGTCATCGTCATCGACCACCACCGGAAGAACGTGAACTTCATCGAAAATGCGGTGATCTTCCACCACGAGCCCTATGCGTCCTCGGCATCGGAAATGGTGACGGAGATCATCCAGTATTTCCGGCTGGATACCGAGATCTCTGCGGCGTATGCAGACGCGCTCCTCGCCGGCATTATGCTGGACACCAAGAACTTTGTCATGCGCACCGGCGTGCGGACATTCGAGGCGGCGGCGTATCTGCGGAAGATCGGCGCGGACACCGTACAGGTCAAGGCGCTGTTCTCCAACACCATTTCCATGTACTCCATGCGCGCCCAGATCGTGGCGCACGCGGAGCTGTACCGGAACAACGCCATTTCTGCGGTGAAGCTCCAGGACAAAAACGCCCGTGTGCTGGCATCCCAGGCGGCAGATGAGCTGCTGAGCATCCAGGGCGTAGAGGCATCCTTTGTGCTGTATCTGGAGGAGACCGGCGTGGGGATCTCCGCACGCTCTATGGGCAATGTGAACGTACAGGTCATCATGGAACAGCTGGGCGGCGGCGGTCACCAGACTATGGCGGCGACCCAGCTGAGGGGCTGTACCATCCAGGAGGCAAAGGAACAGCTGCTTCTGATCCTGGAAGCGCAGGAAAATGAGAATTAAACGCTGACACAGCGTACTAGAGATAGAAGGAGAGAGAACCATGAAGGTAATTTTTCTACAGGATGTAAAAGGCTCCGGCAAAAAGGGCGAGGTCAAGAACGTCTCTGACGGCTATGCGCGGAATATGCTGCTGAAAAAGGGACTGGCAGTAGAGGCAACGCCCCAGAACCTGTCAGAGCTTTCCGGAAAGCAGTCCTCTGCCGCCCACAAGATCGACGTGGAAAAGCAGAATGCCCAGGCGATCGCCGACAAGCTGAAGGGAAAGACCGTCCGCGCAGCAGCAAAGGCAGGCAACGGCGGCAGATTGTTCGGTGCAGTCACCGCGGCACAGATCGCTGAGTGCATCGAAAAGCAGTTCGGCTGCAAGATCGACAAGAAGAAGATCAGCCTGAAGTCCGACATCAAGAACTTCGGCAGCTATGAGGCAGACATCCGCCTGTACACCGGCATTTCAGTGAAGGTGACAGTCGAGGTTGTCGAGGAATAACATTGCGCTTCATTTGAATTTTCAGCAATGCGGGTACGTCTTTCGCACGCAATCAATTTTTCAGAAAGTCCCCCTTGAAAAGGGGGATGTCAGCGTAAGCTGACAGGGGGATATTCCCCTTGTCTGTTCCCTGTGGAGCAGCCATCTCAGCACAAGGCACATCCTGCGGATGCCTTTTTGAAGTGGGCAGTGAAAAAATTGATTTCGAGTGGCTTTCGTCCCGCATTGTTTTTCCCCAGGAGGTTTTTTTCATGGCAGATACCCTATATTCCAACGAAAACGCAGAGCTGCCCTTCAGCCTGGAGGCAGAGCAGACCGTTCTGGGCGCGATCCTGCAGGATGCCAACGTGCTGCCCGTGGTGCTGGAGACCATCCGCCCGGAGTGCTTCTTCAACGAGCAGCACCGGGAGCTGTTCCAGATCATCTTTCAGATGTTCACCTCCGGCGAAAAGGCGGATGTCATCACCGTGCTCAATGAGGCGGTGGCGCGAAAGGTGTTCGAGAATGCCGCAGAGGGCAGAAACTATCTGGCGGCGCTCATCAACATCGTGCCGTCCACGGCAAATATCGAGAGCTATTGCGCCATCGTGTCCGAAAAGTACTACATCCGCTGCCTGGCGTTTGCGGCGCGGGGCATTTTGCAGGACATCCAGTCCGGCGAGACCAGCGCCCAGACGCTGATGGATGCGGCGGAACAGCGCATTTTCGACATCCGGCAGGGCAAGGGCGCCCAGGGTCTGGCGAAGATCGGCGACGCCATCTGCGAGGCATATGACCGCATCGGCAAGATCGCCGGCCCGGATAAGGAGAAGTACCTGGGCGCAAAGACAGGCTTCACCTATCTGGACACCATCACCTCTGGTCTGAACAAGTCCGACCTGCTGCTGATCGCCGCCCGTCCGGGTATGGGAAAGACCTCCTTCGCCATGAACATCGCCACCAATGTGGCGCGGCACAGCGACAAGGAGGTGGCGATCTTCTCTCTGGAAATGTCCAAGGAACAGCTCGCCACCCGTATGCTCTCCACAGAGTCCCTGGTGGAGTCCAACAAGCTCCGCAGCGGCTTTCTCACCAACGAGGACTGGGTGCGCCTCGCCACCAGCGCCGGGGTGCTCAGCGGTCTGCCCATGTACATCGACGATACCGCAAGCGTGACGGTGCAGCAGATCAAGGCGAAGCTCCGCCGGATGAAAAACCTGGGACTGGTGGTCATCGACTATCTCCAGCTCATGGGCTCGACCCTGCGGACGGACAACCGCGTGCTCATCATCTCCGAGATCACCCGTCAGCTGAAGATCATGGCAAAGGAACTGGACGTGCCGGTGATCGTGCTGTCACAGCTGTCCCGTGGCCCGGAGAGCCGTACCGACAAGCGTCCCATGCTGTCTGACCTCCGTGAATCCGGTTCGATCGAGCAGGATGCCGACATCGTCATGTTCCTCTACCGGGATGCCTACTATAATAAGGATAGCCCCACGCCCAACATCTCGGAATGCATCGTGGCAAAGAACCGTCACGGCGAGACCGGCACCATCAAGCTGATGTGGGACGGCCAGTTCACACGCTTCTCCAATGCGGAAATGCGCGATGAGAGCTGATGCATTGCCCCGCACCGTGGGGGAACAGCTGCGGGAGCTGGACGCGGTGCAGCCGGGACAGACGGTGTGCTGTGCCCTTTCCGGCGGCGCAGACAGCGTTTGTCTCCTGCGGTGTCTGCTGGCGCTGCGCCGGGAGCTGGAGATTACTGTCACCGCCGTGCATGTGAACCACCACCTCCGGGGCAGCGAGAGCGACCGGGATGCCGACTTCTGCCGGCATCTGTGCGAAGCCCTGGGCGTGCGCCTGGCAGTGCTGGATGTGAATGCGGCGGCGCGTGGGGCGGCGGAACACTGCTCCGCAGAGCTGGCTGCCCGGCTGTGCCGCTATGAGGCGTTCGCACAGGTGGCGGCGGACTGGATCGCCACGGCGCACACCGCGTCGGACAACCTGGAGACCCTGGTGCACCGCATGACACGGGGCGCGAGCCTCCACGGGTTGACTGCCATTCCGCCGGTAAATGGCAGGCTTCTCCGGCCGCTGCTGACCGTGACCCGGCAGCAGGCAGAGGCGTATCTCGAAGCCCTGGGACAGGACTATGTGACGGACAGCACCAACCTCACCGACGACTATACCCGGAACAAGATCCGCCACCGGATCATCCCGGTGCTGCGGACGCTGAACCCGGCGGCAGAGCGCACCGCGGCGTATACCCTGCGCAGTCTCCGCCGGGAGGACGATTATCTCATGGAGCAGGCGAAGGCAGCCTATGCCCGGTGTCACACCTGCAGGGACGGCCTCACGGGACTGGATACGCTGCATCCGGCGCTGCGGTTTCGCTGTCTGGCACTGCTGCTGGAAGAGCTGGGCTGCGCCTGTGACGCGCCGCTTCTGGAGCGTCTGGAACGGCTGACGCGGCAGGGGGGCAGATGGAACTTGTCCGGAGATGTTTACGCCCTGGGAAAGCCGGGCGCGCTCCGGATCGTATCCATGCCTGCGCCGCCGTCAAAGCCCGGTGCTGTGAAGCTTCGTCTGGGGGAAAATGTGCTTTTTCCCGGATTTTTGTTCCGTGCACAGATATCTCCCATGGATGAATCGGAAAAAGTCAGAAATATTCATAGAAAATTTGCAAATGTGTCTCTGGATTATGATAAAATAAAAGGTGAGATTTTCCTGCGCGCCAGACAGCCGGGAGACCGGATGACGCTGCCGGGGAGAGGGTTCACCTCGTCGCTGAAAAAGCTGATCCAGGCGAATCTGCCGCCGGAGCGCCGTGCCTTTGCCCATGTTCTGGCGGACGCGTCGGGTGTGATCTATGCAGAGGGTGCGGGCTGTGCTGCCCGCGTGTGTCCCGACGCAGACACCCGGCGGCTTCTGGTGCTGGAAATCATCGAACTGACATAGAGATCTCTGAAAACAGACTGCATACAGGTGCAGAGGCTGTGATCTCTTTCCAACAGAATGGAGTGAATGTGATTTGACACCAAAGAAAGGCCGTGGGATCGGCGCATATCTGCTTGTTGTTGCTGTGCTCATCATTGCGCTGGTGTTCCTGCTGTCCAGCGTAAAGGGCGGCAGCCGGGATGCCAAGTATTCTGATGTTATGAAATACTTTGACAACTATGAGGTCACCGCTTATACCCTGGATCTGGGCTCGGGAGAGCTGAAGCTGACGCTGGACAACGGCGACAAGTTCACCTATGATGTCCCGAATGTCTCCGTGTTCCGGGAGGATACGGCGAACTACCGCAAGAACTACAACATGCAGCACCCGGACGAACCGCTGCAGGTGGACTATTATAAGATCCGGGACAATTCCTGGCTGCTGACGCTGATCCCCACCCTGGTGCTGCTGGTGCTGATGATCCTGCTGTTTGTGTTCATGATGCGCCAGGCGAACGGCGGCGGAAAGTACACCTCCTTCGGCAAGGCGAACATCAAGAACCAGGCGAACACCCGCAAGGCGACCTTCGCCGACGTTGCCGGAGCCGATGAGGAGAAGCACGAGCTGGAAGAGATCGTGGACTTCTTGAAGAATCCCCGGAAGTACGCCGAGCTGGGCGCGCGGATCCCCAAGGGCGTGCTGCTCATGGGCCCTCCGGGTACTGGCAAGACCCTTCTCGCCAGAGCCGTTGCCGGCGAAGCAGGCTGCCCGTTCTTCTCCATCTCCGGTTCAGACTTTGTGGAAATGTTCGTGGGCGTGGGTGCGTCCCGTGTCCGCGACCTGTTCGACCAGGCGAAGAAGAACGCGCCTTCCATCATCTTTATCGACGAGATCGATGCCGTGGGACGGCACCGGGGCACCGGTATCGGCGGCGGCCACGACGAACGGGAACAGACCCTGAACCAGCTGCTGGTGGAGATGGACGGCTTTACCGGAAAGGATAACGTCATCGTCATCGCCGCCACCAACCGGAGAGACATTCTCGACCCGGCGCTGCTCCGTCCGGGACGGTTCGACCGCCAGATCGTGGTGGGCTATCCGGATGTCAAGGGCAGAGAACAGATCCTCAAGGTGCACACCAAGAGCAAGAGCGTCGGCCCGGACGTGGATCTCACCACCATCGCAAAGTCCACCGTGGGCTTTACGGGCGCAGATCTGGAAAACCTGGTGAACGAAGCCTGCCTGCTGGCGGCGCGAAAGGACAAGAAGGCCATCACCATGGCGGAGATCCAGGAGGCGACCATCAAGGTCATCGCCGGCCCGGAGAAGAAGTCCCACAAGGTGACACCCAGGGAAAAGCGCCTCACCGCATTTCACGAGGCAGGACACGCCGTCTGCACCTACTACTGCGATCACCAGGATAAGGTGCACCAGGTGTCCATTATCCCCAGAGGCATGGCGGGCGGCTATACCATGTCCCTGCCGGAACAGGACAAGAGCTTCGTCTCCAAGAAGGAGATGGAGGAGAACATCATCACCCTGCTGGGCGGCAGAGTCGCAGAACAGCTGGTGCTGGACGATATCTCCACCGGCGCATCCAACGACCTGGAGCGCGCCACCTCTACGGCACGGAGCATGGTGACACGCTATGGCTTCAGCGAAAAGATGGGCCCGGTGGTCTACGGCAATGACCAGAGCGAAGTGTTCCTGGGCAGAGACCTGGGCTCGTCCCGGGACTATTCCGACCGCGTTGCCGGCGAGATCGATGACGAGGTACGGGAGATCGTGGAAAAGGCATACGACAAGGCGACGGCGATCCTGCAAATGCACATGGATCAGCTGGAGCTGCTGGCGAAGTATCTGATGATCCACGAGAAGATCGAGAAGGACGACTTCGAGACCCTGATGCAGGGGAAGATGGATCCCTCGCAGTTCGAGGAGCTTCCGGAGAAGCCGGCAGAGACCGCCGAAACAGAACCGGCGGAGAACGGAGATGCTGCACCGGCAGAGAACGCCGAAGCTGCACCGGCAGAGGATGTCTCCAAGCCGTCAGAAGGCGGAGATGCACCGCAGGAGACTCAGGCATAAACAAAATCTCAGAACGAAAAGCTGTCACAGCGGGAGACCGGATGTGACGGCTTTTTTTGCGGTACTCACACCAGCTCAAAGTCGATCTCATCCCAGGGGATCACTTCTTCCTCTTCCGGCACAGGCAGTGCCGCCCGTTCTAGGGCGGTGCTGTCCTGGGGCATTGTCTCTGATACTGTTACTGTACCAGTAACAGTATCAGTAACAGTATCAGTTATTTTTGTTATGGGCGGGATAGCTTTGTTATGGTTTGTTACCTTTTGCTTTCCCTTGCTGTTCCCCCATCTGGATGCCATACCGCGCTTGCCTGCCTCTGCCCGTGCCTGTCGGGTCGCTTCCCACTTCCGTGTGTTCTCGTCGATCTGGGCGGTCAGAAAGCTGAAAAACAGGCGCAGGGCGAGATCGTCGGTTTCCAGTGGCTCGCCGGTGTTGACATAGGTGAAGATCGCCTTGAACAGGATGCCGCACTGCGCATCGGACAGCATCTGGATCTCCTTCCAGCGATCGGTGAACAACAAAAATGACTTCTTTTCTTCTTCTGCCATGGGATAGTACTCCTTTCTGAAATAGGTGGGTGATGTGGGCGGAGACCACTACGCATTTTGTTTTTGACAACTCCTCTGCCCTGTCGGGCATCTCCTCTGGAAGAGGAGACAATATGAAGCCTCCTCTCTTAGAGGAGGTGGCACGCAGTGCCGGAGGAGTCGTGGCGGGCGAACAATGTTCGCCCCTACGGTATTCCTTTTCAAGAGCCACGGGTCGATGTAGGCATCGACCCCTACGATTGGAGTTTCCGGGGGGTGAGATAACCGCGTACCGGAAAACAACAATTCCCCGGAGGGGGGGAACAGGCGGCTGCTGCCGCCGTAAGACTGCCCGTTTCTCTCCGCTAGATCGGGGGGTAAGGCTCACAGCGAGCACGCTGCGGGCGAACCATGTTCGGGATTTCCGGGGCAGCGAGATAACCGCGTACCGGAAAACATAAATCCCCCGGAGGGGGGAACAGGCGGCTGCTGCCGCCGTGACGCTGCCCGTTTTTCTCCGCTAGATCGGGGGGTAAGGCTCAGCAGCGAGCACGCTGCCTTCCATATATAGCCCCGCAGAAGGCAAAAGTTGCACGGGTGTGTGCAACTATGAACGGAGAATTTACACAATTGCGGCAAAATGTTCAGAAAGGGAACGCTTCGGGGCGGCGGTGCGCCCTTTGTCTGACCGATGGCGTATGGTGTGGGGTGCAGGGGAAATCGCCGGTTTTTTTTGTGTTTTTCCAGGAAAAACCTTGACAGTCTGAAAGAAAATTTGTTATAATAAATGTTGAATCTACTTTGGAGGCGATTTTTATGAAACAGATCACAAGCTTCACCATCAACCACGACTTTCTGAAGCCGGGGATGTATATTTCCCGGGTGGACGGCGACGTGGTGACCTATGACATGCGCATGAAGCTGCCCAATAACCCGGACGGCGACTATCTGGAGGACAACGCCCTCCACACCTTTGAGCACCTCTTTGCCACCTATGTGCGGAATACACCGCTGTCGGACGGCGTGGTCTATGTAGGGCCAATGGGCTGCCGCACCGGGTTCTATTTCCTCACACGGGATACCGTTTCCGGCGCAGATGCCATCCGTCTGGTGCAGGAGACGCTTCAGTATGTGCTGGACTTTTCCGGAGAGATCCCCGGCGGAAAGCGGCAGGAGTGCGGCAACTATCTCGCCCATGACCTGGAGGGCGCAAAGGCAATGGCGCGGGCATATCAGCCCGTTCTGGCGAACTGGACCCCGGAACAGCTGCACTATCCGGCAGAGGTGCTCACCGGAACGGCTTCAGTGTAAGATCGGCATAAGAAAGGAAGAGGATTATGACAGAAGAAAATCGAGAACTAGAGACGGTCTCCGGCGGCACAGCCCCGGAGGAGACCGCCGCAGACACACCGATGCCGGCACAGCCCGAGGCGGCGGCAGAGACCGCAGAAGCGCCTGAGAGCGCCGCAGAACCGGACGACTTAGAACCGGCAGATCTCGGCTCGGACACCATCGCCGCAGAGCCGCTGCCGGAGGGCATCCCCAAAAAGGAGACGGCAAAGAAGCTCCTGAAGATCGCCGGCATGGCCGTTCCGCCCCTGCTGCTTCTGGCGGCGGCGGTGCTGGTGATCTATTACATCCTGTGTCCGTCCAAGGGCGAATTTCACGCCGACTGTACGGACACCATCTACTGGGCAAAGGCGACCTTTGACAGCGGAAAGCTCATCAGCCCGGACTTTACTTACGCCTGCCTGCTGCCCTTCGGCGGCAGCCTGCTGATGCTGATCTTTATGCCCTTCTTCGGGCTGTCCATGACCACCCATATGCTGGGCATGCTCCTGTTCTTCCTGCTGCTGACCCTGGGGCTCTGCTGGATGCTCCGGGAGATGCATTTCAGCAAGGGCTGGGTCTGCGGCGGAGCAGCCATCTTTCTGACGCTGCTCTGTGCCAGCAAGAAGCTCCGGGAGATCTTCTGGGGACACACCATCTACTACAGCCTGGGCATCCTGTTCCTGTTTGTGGGAATGGCGCTGCTGTTCCGGCTGCAAAATCTCACCGCCCTGCGGAAAAATGACAAGAAGCTCCGGACGCATAAGATCATCACCTTTGCGGTGTTCCTGGTCTTTTTCATGCTCTGCTGCACCGACCAGATCTCAGCCATCACCATCTTTGCCCTGCCGATGATGGCAGGCATCTTCCTGGAGCGGCTTCTGGATCGCCGGACACCGCTCTGCAGCAAGCGGAACGGAAAGAGCCTGATCCTGCTGCTCGCCCTGGGCGCTGCGATGGTTGCCGGCATGAAGCTCAGCGCGCTCTGGGCGGACGGCGTGACCGGCGGCTATGCGGACGCGTATTCCAACTGGACGGCGCAGTCGGAGTGGCTGGGACACATCCAGGGACTGCCCCTGGCGTGGATGAATCTGCTGGGTCTGGAGGACATCGGCGGCGAAAACCTGATGTCCGGCAAGAGCATCGTGAACCTCATCCGCATGGGCACTGCCATTCTGCTGGCGACGCTCCCCATCGCTGCGACCTGCTGCTATCCCAAATATAAGGGCACTTCGGGCAGACAGATGCACATTCTCCTGTGGGCGCACTGGGCGGTGTCTGCACTGGTTCTGGTGGGCTATATCTGCGGCGCGCTCTCTGCGGCAAACTGGCGGCTCAGCCCCATTGTCTGCACCTCTGCCATCGTCTCCATTGCGTTCCTGCACTGGGCGATCGCAAAGCGCACCCCGATGCAGCGCATGGCAATGGTGCTGTGCATCCCCGTCATCTGCTTCTGCACCATCAGCGCATGGAATGTGGTAAAGCTGCCCCGGGATGCCGAAAAGGTCAACGTCCAGTACCAGCTGGCAGAGATGCTGGAGGAACAGGGTCTGGACTATGGCTATGCCACCTTCTGGCGCGCAAACTCCGTCACCGTGATCTCGGACGATGCCGTAAAGGTGCGCTCGGTCAGCGTGGACGAGACCAACGGCGTGACGAAGTATTATTACCAGACCGCTGCGGAGTGGTATACCGCACAGCCCGATCAGGACAAGTACTTCCTGCTTCTGGACTCCGGCGAGTATGACACCCTGGTGAGCCGGGGGGATGCCCTGTTGTCAGAGACCACCCTGTCCTTCTCCTGGACTGACAGCTACGGCGGACAGTATCAGGTACTGGTATTCGATCACAATATTTTCTAAGGCAATACCGCACTTTTGGAAAAGGGCGGGTCGATGTGGGCATCGACCCCTACGGGATTCCTTTTGAAATGTATTTTGCGTGTACGATCACGCCCTGCACCTGCAGCAGACTCGCTCTCCGCGGAGGGCGGGTCTGTTTTGCAATTCTCACCAAACCATCACAAACTGTGCTTGCATTTCTCAAAAAAATATGGTATATTACATAAGGTAAAAGAATCCCCGCCGTGTCACACGGCACAGAGAGGAGAATGTATCATGGAAGAACCGCAAAAACCCAAAAAATCATGGATCTCGTTCTGGCTGATCGCACTGTGTGTGTTTCTGCTGCTCCAGGCGTTTGTGTTCCCGAACCTGTTCAAGGGACGGGTGAAGGAGGTGGGCTATGACACCTTTATCAGCATGACGGAGAACAGGGAGATCGGCTCGGTGAAGATCGAGAACAGCCAGATCACCTTTACGGACAAGGACGAAAAGCAGGTGTATCAGACCGGCACTCTGGACGACCCGGATCTGATCCAGCGGCTGTACGACTCCGGCGCAAAGTTTGAGTCGGAGATCGACAGCGGCACCAGTCCGCTGCTGTACATTCTTATCAGCTATGTGCTCCCCATTGCGCTGATGCTGCTGGTGTTCCACTTCTTTAACAAGAAGATGGCGCAGCGCATGGGCGGCGGCGACGGTTCGATGATGTTCGGCATGGGAAAGAGCAACGCCAAGGTCTATGTCAAGTCCACCACGGGCATCAAGTTCCAGGACGTTGCCGGCGAAGAAGAGGCAAAGGAGCTGCTGGCGGAGATCGTGGACTATCTCCACAAGCCGGAGCGCTATAAAGAGATCGGCGCTTCTATGCCCAAGGGCGCGCTGCTGGTGGGCCCGCCCGGAACCGGTAAGACCCTGTTGGCAAAGGCAGTCGCCGGCGAGGCAAACGTGCCGTTTTTCTCCATCTCCGGTTCGGAGTTTGTGGAAATGTTCGTGGGCATGGGCGCGGCAAAGGTGCGCGACCTGTTCAAGCAGGCAAACGAAAAAGCGCCCTGCATCGTCTTTATTGACGAGATCGACACCATCGGCAAGAAGCGTGACGGCGGACAATACGGCGGCAATGACGAACGGGAACAGACCCTGAACCAGCTGCTCACCGAAATGGACGGCTTCGACGGCTCAAAGGGCGTTGTCATCCTGGCGGCGACCAACCGTCCGGAATCCCTCGACCCGGCGCTGCTCCGTCCGGGACGGTTCGACCGGCGCATCCCCGTAGAGCTGCCGGATCTTCAGGGACGCATCGACATTCTGAAGGTTCACGCCAAGAAGATCAAGCTCGCCGGAAACGTAGACTTCTCCGCCATCGCCCGGACGGCAGCCGGCGCATCCGGCGCAGAGCTGGCGAATATCATCAATGAGGCGGCGCTGCGTGCCGTTCGCCTGGGACGCTCCTGTGCCACACAGGAGGATCTCATGGAGAGCGTAGAGGTGGTCATTGCCGGCTATCAGAAGAAAAACCGGGTGCTCTCCAACAAGGAGAAGCTCACCGTGTCCTATCACGAGGTGGGGCACGCACTGGTGGCTGCGCTCCAGTCCCAGTCTGCACCGGTGCAGAAGATCACCATCATTCCCCGTACCTCCGGCGCGCTGGGCTATACCATGCAGGTGGAAGAGGGCGAGCACTTCCTCATGACCAAGACGGAGATGGAGAACAAGATCGCCACCCTCACCGGCGGACGTGCCGCAGAGGAGCTGATCTTCCGCGAGATCACCACCGGCGCATCCAACGATATCGAACAGGCGACGAAGCTGGCGCGCTCGATGGTGAGCCGCTTCGGCATGAGCGAGGAGTTCGGCATGGTTGCCATGGAGACGGTGCAGGGACAGTATCTGGGCGGTGACGCCAGCCTGACATGCTCCATGGAGACCCAGACCAAGATCGACAAAAAGGTCACGGAGATCATCCGGACCCAGTACGGCAGAGCCATGGACATGCTCCGGAACAACCAGGCAAAGCTGCACGAGATCGCCAAGTATCTGTATGAGCACGAGACCATCACCGGCGAAGAGTTTATGCAGATCCTGAACCGCCCGATGATACAGCAGAATCCGGCGGAATAACTACGAATTACACTGACAGAGAGACCGTGAACGGGCTGCGTTCACGGTCTTTTTTTGGCGAAAATCCGGGAAAATCTTCCATTCAGATTGACATTTGTGTCGAAATGTGGTATAATCATGGATAACATAATTCCAAAATCAGAGAATTTCAGGAGGAGAAAAGATGAAGGAAAAATGGTTTGCCGCAGCGGCGGCAGGGGTTCTGGCATTTTCCGCACTGCCCATGACGGCATTTGCGGTGGATGAGATCGACGATACGGAGTATTATCTTATCTATGAGACGGAGGACGCGTCATTCCTCTACCAGGATATCAGCAGCACGGCGGTGGAGATCGTCGAACTGTTTGGCTGGAATGGTACTTCGGTGACATTTCCGTCTAAGATCGACGGAAAACAGGTGACCCGCATCGGAGACAGTGCTTGCTGCGGCTATTCCGGTTTGAGCGAGGTGGTGCTCCCGGAGGGGATCAGCAGCATCAGTGCGTCAGCATTTGCGGGCTGTGAGGATCTGGAAAGTGTGGTACTGCCGAAATCACTTGTGACGATCGGGAATTATGCTTTTAGTGATGATCGGGCTTTGATGCATATTTCGCTGCCCAAGGGACTCGTCAGCATCGGCGATGGCGCATTTTACGGCAATCAGTTCCAGGAGATCTCTGTGGATGCCGGAAATACGGCATACTGCGATGTGGACGGCGTGCTGATGGATCGCGACAAGAAAAAGCTGATCTGTTATCCCGGCGGCAGGGAAGATGCTGCCTATGTCATTCCGGACAGTGTGACAGAGATCGGCGCAGGTGCTTTTGAGGAATGTGAGTGGCTGCGGGATCTGACCTTGTCCGCCAATATTACCGATATCGCAGTGGATGCGCTGTCCATGACCATGCTGGATGCCATCTATGTGCCGGAGACAAATCCGGTATTCAGCGATGACAAC
This sequence comes from uncultured Ruminococcus sp., assembly GCA_934463425.1. Taxonomy (GTDB): domain Bacteria; phylum Bacillota; class Clostridia; order Oscillospirales; family Ruminococcaceae; genus Ruminococcus_C. Next base: position 60,307 of record CAKSJP010000004.1, on the reverse strand, counting down.
GGTGTGCTGTTCAGCAAGGATAAGACGGAACTGTACTTTTGTCCGGAAGCCAAGGCAGGGAGCACCTATCGCATTCCGGACGGCGTTGTGACGGTACATGAGGCTTTTCAGTTCAACGATACCATAGAGACGCTTCAGATCCCGGCGAGCGTAGAAGAGATCGAAGAGACTTTTTCAGAGTGCACGGCGTTTCAGGCGTTTCAGGTGGACGAGAACAATACGTTCTATTCCAGCGCAGACGGGGTGCTGTTCGACAAGGATCAGTCGACGCTGCTCCTGTGCCCCGGCAGCAAGGCAGGGGCATATCAGATCCCGGACAGTGTAAAAATCATCAGCGGCGCAGCCTTTTACGGATGCAGCGAGCTGACCAGTGTGACAGTGCCGGAAAATGTGACCTCCATCAATGAAGGCGCATTTGATGGTTGCAGCGCGCTGACCACCGTGACGCTTCCAGCCGGGCTCAAGAGCATCATGGAACGTGCGTTTTACTACTGCGATCAGTTGCAGGACATCTATTTTCAGGGGACAGAGGCGCAGTGGGATGCAGTAAGTGTGAGCACTACGGACAATGAAGATCTGTCCTATGCGGCGATCCACTTCGCCGACGGCACTGTCCGGGAGGGCAGCTATCACAAGGGAGATGTGGACAACAACGGCATCCTGAACGCCACCGATGCGGCACAGATTCTGTCCTATGTGGCGCGTGCTTCTCTGGATCTGGACACCAACTTTACAGACAAGCAGATCCAGGCGGCGGACATCGACGATAATGGCACGATCAATTCTCAGGATGCGGCATATCTGCTTGCCTATACTGCACAGGAGGGCGCAGGGTATCCCGTTAACTGGGACAGCATCCTGTATTGAGGATCGTGCGCTGACGGATGCACGTCCGTTTTCGCTGAAAAAAACGCCGCCGGCACTGGTACACCCAGCAAGCCGGCGGCGTTTTTCTGCCTTATGATACGACCGTTACCGCATACTTCCGCATCCAGTAGTCCATCTGGACGAAATACGCCATGATCTGCGGCCGGGTCATGAGCTGACCGTACCACTGGACGGACTCCTCGCGCTCCAGCAGCTCTTCCAGCATTTCCCGGCGGACGATCTGAAACAGCGGCGTTTCAGGGTCGCGGATGACCCCGCGCAGCAGTTCGGCGACGGTCTGGAGATAGCTGGGGTTGTGGGTCTTGGGATAGGGACTCTTCTTGCGCCACAGCACCTCCGGCGGCAGCGCATCCTGCATGGCAGTCCGCAGCAGTCCCTTTTCATAGCCGTTCCAGTCCTTGTACTCCCATGGGACATTGTAGAGATACTCCGCAATGCGATAGTCACAGAAGGGCACGCGCACTTCCAGGGAATTGTACATGCTCATCCGGTCCTTTCGGTCGAGAAGCGTCTGCATGAACCAGTCCAGGTTCAGCTTCATCATCTCCCGCATCCGCGCCTCCAGCGGCGAATCATCGGGAAGCTTTTCTGCGGCGGCGATGGTGCGGGCATAGGCATCCTGGACATATGCCTGGGGATCGATGCGCTTCGCCAGCTGCTCCTGCATAAATTTTGCCCGATAAGCGGTGCTCTGCGCCCAGGGAAAGCCGTTTATCCGGCGGACATCGGCGTCCCGGTACCAGGGATAGCCGCCGAACAGCTCGTCGGCGCACTCGCCGGACAGCGCCACTGTGACTTCCTTCCGGATCTCGCCGCAGAACAGCAGCAGGGAACTGTCCACATCCACCATGCCCGGCAGATCTCTGGCATCCACGGCGGCATAGAGTGCCTTTGCCAGCGCCGGGGTATCCAGTACCGTCCAGTGGTGCTGACAGCCCAGATACCGTGCCATGGCGCGGATATAGTCGGGGTCACTGGTGGGCTGAAAGTGGCTCTTCTGGAAATAGCGGTCGTTGTCCCGATAGTCCACGGAAAAGGTGCAGAGCGTCTCGCCCCGTTCGCCCAGGACGCGGCTCGCCAGAGAGGAGAGCAGACTGGAATCCAGACCGCCGGACAAAAATGTGCCGATGGGAACATCAGAGACCAGCTGCCGCCGGACGGCATCGGTCACCAGCTCCCGGACATGGGCGGCGGTCTCTGCGAAGCTGTGGGTGTGGACTGCGGCATGCAGCTCCCAGTAGGAGTGGAGATGGAGATTTCCCTGCATGTAGTAGCCGCAGTGCGCCGGCTTTACCTCCCGGACGGTGCGGAACACGCCGTATCCCGGTGTGCGCCCCGGTCCCATGAGCAGCAGCTCTGCCGCGCCCTTCTCGTCGATCTCGTGGGGAACGTCCGGGTGCTGGAGCAGCGCCTTGATCTCTGAGCCAAAGACCAGACCGCCGGGGATCTCTGCGTAGAACAGCGGCTTTACGCCGATGCGGTCGCGCGCCAGAAAGAGCCGCTGGGCGCTGTGCTCCCAGATGGCAAAGGCGAAGATGCCGTTGCACTGCTCCACACACCGCGGCCCCCAGTGGGCATAAGACTGCAGGACGACCTCGGTGTCGCAGTGGGTCTGAAAGACCACGCCCTCCTGTTCCAGCTGTGCCCGCAGCTCCGGCGTGTTGTACAGTTCGCCGTTGTAGACGATGGTATAGGTCTCGCCGCCGGCGGTGATCTCCATGGGCTGTCTGCCCTTTTCCACATCGATGACCGCCAGACGGGTGTGCGCCATGGCGCAGCGCGGCGAGAGAAAGATGCCCTCCTGATCCGGGCCCCGCCGCCGCAGGGTGTCCTGCATCCGCCGCAGCAGCGCTTCCTGCTGCCGCAGATCCTGTTCCAGATGTATCATGCCGGTGATTCCGCACATAGAAAAGTCCTCCGTTTCATGAGTGATATGCTTCGGCGATCCCGCACAAAGCGTTATGCGGTGCTGCCTTTATTCTATGCAGCATGGGCGGAAATCTTGCAGAAAACAGCAAAAGCACCGCAGCAGGATTCTGCCGCGGTGCTTCGCTGGGAGATACATTTTTGGCAAAGCTGCATACAGGATGCAGGATTGCGCCAGAGCCGGATGCGTGCAGACAAGCTGCGCCATCAGGCTTTTATGAAACTGCGGCGGTCACCGCAGGGGAGAACATGTGCGGGTCACTGGATCGTGATCTCTTTGACTTCCGGCTTTGCCGGCTGCTTTTTCGGCATGGTCAGGATCAGCACACCGTTTTCATATGCGGCATCCATATGCTCCGCATCCACGTTGCTGATGTCCAGCCGCTGCAGATACTTGCAGAAGCTGCGTTCCCGCTGCAAATAAGTGCCCTTTTTGGCAGGCGCTTCTGTCTGAGGCGCAGCGCTTTCGGTGGTGACTTCGCCCTCCTTGGGAGCGTTCTCGGTCTTTTTCTCTGCGGTGTGCTCCGCCGCAATGGTCAGAACGTCGCCCTCCAGGGACAGCTTGATTTCCTCTTTCCGGAATCCCGGCAGATCGGCTTCCAGCACATAGCTGTCGCCGGTGTCGCGCAGGTCAGTCCGCGGTACTTTTGTGAGCTCGGTTTCCTGAAACGAATCCCACAAAGTGTTTGCAAAGGGTTGAAAAATGGTCATCATAAGTCATTCCTCCTTGGAATTGTCTCTGAGAGCCTGTTTCGGGTTCTCGGTTTTCTTTGTTCTGTGCGCCGGTTTCCGGCGCTTTTTCTCTCTCTTTTTTGTGATCCCGGTTCTTTTTCTGCATTGCTGTTTCGCTCTTAGCGGATCTCCAGCTGACGGGAGACCGGTTTCGCCGGCTGCTTTTTCGGCATGGTCAGAGTCAGCACACCGTTTTCATAAACGGCGCGCATGCCGGAAGCATCCACGTTGCTGATGTCCAGCTTCTGCTCATAGGAGCTTGTGCTGCGTTCCCGGCGGAGATAGGTGCCGTCCTTTGCCTTTTCCTCCTCGGTCTTTTCCTTGTGGACGGCGGACAGCGTCAGGGTGTCGCCCTCTACGCCGATCCTGATCTCTTCCTTCTGGAATCCCGGCAGCTCGGCTTCCAGCACATAGCTGTCACCGGTGTCCCGGATGTCTGTCTTGCAGGAGCTCATGGGTGCGGACTTTCCGCCGAAAAATTCGTTCTCCCAGTCCCGCATGGAGCGGAACAGATCATAACCTGTGCGTTCAAACGGTGTCAAATATGTCATCATAAAGCATTCCTCCTATGCATGGTATCCTGATATTGTGGCTTGCGGATGGAAGCTGTCCGGTTTGCTGTTTGCTTCTTCCGGAGCTCCTTTCCGTTTACAAGTATCATATTACCCCCGGTTTGTGAAAGCATAAGGTTGGTTCTGTGAAAACTGGATGAAATTTAGCACTCTTAGCAGATGAGTGCTAACAAGTGCTAGCTTGGAGTGCTAAAGGTGCGGCAAAGAAAAGGCAGACGGTTTTGCTGCCGTCTGCCTGGTTGCATTATTTGTCAAATAGTTCGCTGTGACTGCCGGTGCGCGTCAGATACAGAAACAATGTATCGTCTGAGATCTCATAGATCAGCAGCCAGTCCGGTTGAATGTGACATTCCCGGCATCCGCGATAATTGCCTGCAAGCATATGATCCCGGTATTTTTCAGGGAGAGACGCTCCGTCCGCCAGTAATTTCAGAACATCACGAAGCAGATCGAGCGGCTTGTGCTGCTTCTGCATTCGTTTCAGGTCTTTTTTAAACTGATTCGTGGGTTTTATGGTGTATTTCATTGCAGCAGATCCTTCATCATATCATCGATATCCGTGTAGCCGGGATACTGTTCCGGATGCTGTTTCATTTTTTCCACTTCATCCATAGCGGCTTTTGTTTCGGCATTGGGAACTTCCAGAATACTGCGGAAGAAATGAACAAATTCCTGAAGCTGCTGTTCTGTCATGCAGTCCAAAATTTCCATTGCTGCTTCTTTTGTGCTCATCACAATAGCCTCCTTTGCTTGCGGCAGCACTGCACCAGTGTTTGCCTTTAGTATAGCATATTCTGATGCTCTTGTCAACGAAGCAGAGGCATTTTCACGCAGGCGGCTTACTTAAACTGATACACCGCGATATTTTCAAAGCCGTCCAATAGGGTATCCATTTTGCGGAAGGCGATGGCTGTGCCCTTTGCCACACAGTGGATGGCGTCCTTTGCCACCACGCACTTCACCTGGAGGGTGCGCTCCACCAGCTTTCGCAGACCGCCCAGCATGGCGCCGCCGCCTGCCATGAGCACGCCGTTTTCGTAGATGTCGCCCACCAGCTCCGGCGGGGTCTCTTCCAGGACAGTCTTAATGGCTTCGATGATGTCCGCCACCACGTCCTCTACCGCCTCGAAGATCTCCAGCTCGCTGACCTCCTGCATCTCCGGCAGACCGCTCACCAGATTCCGTCCCTTGACCCAGGAGGTGACGTCGGCTCTGGGGTCATAGAGATTGGTCATCTCGATCTTCAGCCGCTCTGCCGTGCGGTCGCCGATGAGCAGCTTGTACTTGGTCTGCATGTACCGGATGATCGCCTGATCCAGGGTGTTTCCGGCGGCGCGGACAGAGTGGGAGGTGACGATGCCGTTCATGGAGACGATGGCAACGTCCGTTGTGCCGCCGCCGATGTCCACCACCATGTTGCCCCGCGCCTTGCCGATGTTCACGCCAGCGCCGATGAGGGCGGCGATTGGCTCATCGATGAGATATGCCTTTCGCGAGCCGGCGCTCATGGCGGCTTCTACTACGGCGCGCTTTTCCACGTCTGTGATGAAGGACGGCACACAGATGATGATGCGCGGCTTGGTGAGACGGTGTCCGGTGACCTGGAGAATAAACTCCCGGATCATGTACTGGGTCATGCGGTCGTCGGAGATCACGCCGCCGGAGAGGGGACGGATCACCTCGATGTAATCCGGCGTTTTTCCGATCATCTGATAGGCGCGCTTTCCCACGGCGAGCACCTCTTTGGTGTGGGTATGATAGGCGATGGCAGAGGGTTCGCTGAGTACAACGCCCTTTTTCCCCAGGGTAATGACGGTGTTCGCCGTCCCCAAATCAATGCCGATATCTGTTTTACTCATGACGATTCCTCCTGTTCTGTTGCCGCCCCGTCGGATGCGCCGGCTTCTTCCGGTGCGGACAGGGGCGCTGTCTGGGGTGCTTTCTGCTGTTCCAGCATGTCCCGCAGACAGGTATATCGATTCATACGGCGGTTGTTGTCCACCATCTGATAAATGACGTTTTGTGAGCCGATCAGGATCAGCAGCCGTCTGGCGCGGGTGACGGCGGTGTACAGCAGATTCCGGTAGTACAGTTTCGGAAAGCCGCCCAGAAGCGGCATGACCACCGCCTGAAATTCGCTGCCCTGGCTCTTGTGTACTGTGACTGCATAGGCGAGCTCCAGCTGATCCAGCTGTTCAAAGGGATAGGTGGCAGTCCTGCCGTCAAATTCCGCCACGACCTCCTGGCTCTGGCGGTTGATGGCACGGATATAGCCGATATCGCCGTTGAAGATGCCGGTGCCGTTTTCGCCGTCCTTGTGCCAGATGATGTCGTAGTTGTTTTTGATCTGCATCACTTTGTCCCCTTCCCGGAAGGTGTACAGCATGGACTTGACCTCCGGCAGAGCCTTGGACGGGGGATTGAGCACCGCCTGAAGCCGGTGGTTCAGCTCGACCACGCCCATGATGCCCTTTCGGGAGGGGGTGATGACCTGGATATCCTCCACCGGAGAATAGCCGTATGCCTTCGGCAGGCGCGTGTGCACCAGCTCCAGCATGAGCTGTGTCGCCGGCTCCGGCTTCAGCCGCTGGAAAAAGAAGCAGTCGCTCTTTTTCTGGGTGAGGTCGGGATAGCCGCCGCCGATGATCTTGTGGGCGTTGGTGATGATGCTGCTCTTCTGCGCCTGGCGGAAGATCTCTTTCAGCGCCACCACCGGCACTCTGCCGCTGTCGATGAGGTCCCGGAGCAGATTGCCTGCGCCCACCGAGGGCAACTGGTCACAGTCGCCTACCAGCACCACCTTGCACCCCAGACGGAGCGCCCGGAGCAGGTGCTCAAACAGAAGCACGTCCACCATGGACATTTCGTCCACGACCATGACGTCGCAGTCCAGGGGATTGCGCTCGTCGTGGTGAAAGCCCATGCCGCCGGACATATCGAACTCCACCTCCAGCATCCGGTGGATGGTGCTCGCTTCATAGCCGGTGAGGTCTGCGATGCGGCTGGCGGCGCGTCCGGTGGGTGCGGCGATCATGACCCGATAGCCCTGCTTCTCATAGAGGGCGATGATGGCGTTCAGGGTGGTGGTCTTTCCCGTACCCGGGCCGCCGGTGAGGATCATGATGCTGCGGGACAGCGCCGTCACGATGGCCTTTCGCTGCAGTGCGGCATATTCCATGCCCTGTTCCTCTTCCTGGGCATGGATGAGCGTCTCGAACAGCGGACTGTCCTCCGGGGCGCTGAAATCCTGGATCACGCCGATGCGGTCGGCGATATACCGCTCCGCAATGTAGTAATCCTCCAGATACACAAAATCCCTGCCGTTTTTCTCATAGACATAGATGGTGTGCTCTTCCAGCGCCGCGGCATAGGCGACCTCGAAGTCGGCTTCGTTGACCTTGAGATAGGCGCATGCCTTCGGGCGCAGCCGATCCAGGGGCAGACAGGCGTTTCCGCTGTTGGCGTTGTATTGGAGGATATAGACGATCCCTGCCTGGACGCGCTGGGGCGAGCCGGCAGCAAAGTCCATCCCCATAGCCACGGCGTCGGCCTTCTGAAAGTCCAGTTCGACACCGGGGGAACAGAGCAGATACGGGTTTGCCGCCAGCATATCCATTGCGCCGGTGCTCCACTTCTGATAGGCGCGCATGGCGTATTTGGAGCGGATGTCATATTCCGCCAGAAACCGCATCAGCGTCCGCAGGGAAAAGATCTGCTTGACCTCGGCGGCGATGGCTTCGCACTTCTGCTCCGAGATGCCCCGGACTTCGGTCAGCCGGGTGGGTGTCTTTTCCATGATCTCCAGGGTGCGGTCTCCGAACACGCTGACGATCTTTTTCGCCAGCGACGGCCCGATGCCCTTGATGGCGCCGGAGGAGAGATAGCGCTGGATGTTGAATGCGTCTGCCGGGAGCTTTCGCTCCCAGTACTGCGCCCGAAACTGCATGCCGTACCGGGGATGGGTGATATATTCTCCGTCCACCGAGAGCCGCTCGCCCTCTTCGGTCTCGCCCATCTCGCCCACCACAGTGACCAGTGTGCCGTCTGCATCCAGTTCTAAGACCGTATAGCCGTTTTCCGGATTGGTGTACAGTACATTTTCTACTGTTCCCTCCAGATGCAGAGGCTTTTTTTCATCCTGATCCACTGCGGTTTCCTCCCTTGCCGGAAATGATGCGCCTGCTTCCTGCCATATGCGGGAACACACGCTCCTTTTTATTATACCTGTTTTTTCGACAAATTGCAATGATTTTTTTCGGATTCCGAAAAGCTTCCAAAAATTTTCGCCGCTTCTGACAAATGGCAGCAGTGAAAGTCTCGGTGCCGTCTGCAAAACGCCTCGCAGACCTGCGCCAAGCTGTGCTCCGGCGTGGCATCCACCAGCCAGACGGTGCGCACCATGTCCCGGTCTGTCCAGACGATCTGGGCGGCGAGGGCGGCGCTCTGCTGTTCCCACTTCGCCGGATCTTCCAGCAGCACCAGTGTTGTCATATGCTCCGGCAGCTCGTGGGAAAACAGCCGGCGGCACAGCCCCACAGCCGCCAGCACCGTCACCGCCAGCATCCCGAACAGCAGCAGACAGATCCATCCGTTCATCTCAAATCCCTCCTTACGGGATCGCAAAGATCCCTGCCGCGGGCGGATATAAACTGAAAACGCCGAAAGAGACCGCAGCCGCGGCAAACAGCAGGATGCCCGCCAGATCGCTGCCCTTTGCCCGGGGCGCTTGCTTCCAGGTATAGCCGGCAGTGACGGCAGCGCCCAGCACAAAGGTGAGGATATCCGCCCAGAGCCAGTGCCTGCCGCAGATGCCGGTATAGGTGTAAAACAGCGCCGTGATGGTGAGCATGCCCCAGAGCGCGCCCTTTGCCCGCACCAGGACATAGCCCTTCCATCGGTGTCCCGTCCAGATGTACTCCCAGACGGTATAGGCGAGCACCGGAAAGAACAGCAGCTTCAGATGCTCCCAGGTACTTTCGCTCACGGCGGCATACAGCCCGACAACGCGGTTTTCGCCCGTCCAGCCGTATAAAAAATGGAGCACCGTTCCGAAAACGATGCTCCAGACAAATCCGATCCACACACTTCTGCGGAATTGTTCCATCACGCATCACCTCAATCACAAGGTATGCAGGAACAGGGGAAAGGGTTACGCCTCTTCTGCCGGTGTCTCTGCCAGTCCGAACTTTCTCCGGGCGGCATCCACAATGAGGTCTGCTGTGCCCTCTACCCCGAGCAGGTTGCTGTTCAGGAAAAGATCACGGTAGCGGGTGTTGTTCACCTCACAGCCGGTGTGCGAACGGTAGTATTCCGCACGCGCCTTGTCTACCTCTTCGATGATCCGCTGAGGCTCTGCATTTGCCAGCCCCAGTGTCATGATACTGTTGCGGATGCGCGCCTGGTACGGGGCAAAGATATAGCAGCGGACAACATTTTCCCGTTCCCGCAGGAGATAGTCGGCACAGCGTCCGATGATGACGCAGCTTTCCTTTTCGGCATGCTCCAGGACTAACTTGCTCTGTACCTCGAACATCCGGTCTTTTTTCAGCGCACTGCCGATGCCCAGAGGATATGCCATCTTATAATAGCCGGAGGTGCTCATGCCGTTTTTGCTGAATTCCACCAGAGAGTGCAGGGTGCTGTCGATCTCTTCTGCCTCTTTTTCCAGCACGTTTCTGTCATACAGGGGGATGCCCAGCTTTTTCGCTGCGGCAATGCCAATGTCCCGGCCTCTGCTGCCGAACTGCCGTGTAATTGTAATCACATAATTCTGCATAATAAGACCCCTTTTCTTTCACGAGCGAAACCGCACAGTTTTTTGCGGTGCTGCCCAAAATATCATGATATTGCGCCTACATTCATCATACCACAAACCGTCCTGTTTGTAAATATGGGATTTTATACGAGAAACCACGCTGTAATTTAGAAAAGTTGGCGGTTTTTCGGCGGTATTTATGCTTTTGCAACAGACTTGAAAAAACATGATGCATTCTCCGGCAAAATTGCGCAAACTGCAGAAAATGCATATTTTGGGGACGGCATTGCCATTGCTTACAATTTAATTACAATTCACAAAAAGGCATTGCATTTTTGACAGTTCTTGTGTATAATGATAAATGACAGCCATTGACATGCGGGGACGAAATACGCATGCTGGATTATTTTAATGCGTTGAAAGGAAGATGCTTTCGATGAAGAAAATTCTTTTTTATACCATTCAGACTGCGGCGATCTGGGCAGTGATGGCGGTGACTCTGTATATGTTGAACAAGATGCATATGGACAGCAGTCTGGTGCTGCCGACGACCCTCCGGGGAATTTAAGAAGCCTTTCCGGAAAAACGGATTTGTGCCGTCTGCATATTCTCCCTTGCATTTTGCGGCGTTTTGTGCTACAATAGAAATATCCCAGAGGGCGGCAGCATTTTTCGCCGTCTCCGGAAATATTTGATGATGTGAGGAAACGACTTATGGTAGTCATTGAAATGGCAAACGGCAAGAAGATCAAGATCGAGCTGTATCCGGAGATCGCCCCGATCTCCTGTGAAAACTTTGAAAAGCTGGTGAAGCAGGGCTTTTATGACGGCCTGACCTTTCACCGGGTCATTCCCGGCTTTATGATCCAGGGCGGCTGTCCGAACGGTACGGGCACAGGCGGCCCGGGCTGGAACATCAAGGGTGAGTTCGCCGCAAACGGTGTCCAGAACGACCTGAAGCACACCCGCGGCGTGCTGTCCATGGCACGCGCCATGAACCCGAACTCTGCCGGCTCGCAGTTCTTTATCATGCACGAGGATGCACCGCATCTGGACGGTCAGTATGCAGCATTCGGCAAGGTGGTAGAGGGCATGGACGTTGTGGATGAGATCGCGTCGGTGCAGACGGATTTCAGCGACAAGCCCCTGGAACCCCAGATCATGAAGAAGGTCACCATCGAGGAATAAGACCCTGTCTTCACAAGCGTATACCCGTGTCTTTTCGGCAAATTTTGCTGCATACTGCGTGAAAAACACTTGCCGGGCGACAGCCCGCCTGCGTATTTTTGCCTTGTCTGCAACAAAATTATGCTCGAAAATCCACACATATTTCTTATGAAGACAGGTTCTAAGACCCTGCTGACGCATTCTGTCACATGTCTGGATGCGCAGGGAACTCTGTAATAGAAAAAACAATTGCCGCAGCAAGGATGCCGGAAAGGGTGTCGGCTGCGGCAATTTGGATTGCCCGGGAAATGATGCCCGGTGTTGGAAGGACGATCGGAATATCATGGCATACAAGACGAAGCAGCGGGAATATATCCTGGCATTTTTGCAGAACAGCGGCGGCAGCCACATCACCGTGGCGGAGCTGGTGCGCCATTTGCAGGACAATGCCACACCGGTGGGGACGGCGACGGTCTATCGGACACTGGAGCAGCTTGTGGAAGAGGGCGTGGTGCGAAAGTATGTGCTGGACGGCAAGAGCAGCGCCTGCTATCAGTTCCTCTCCGGCGAGTCCCATGCCTGCCAGGATCACTTTCACCTGAAATGCACAGACTGCGGCAGACTGTTTCATGTCAGCTGTGATTATCTCAGCCAGCTGGGCGAGCACCTGCTGGAGCATCACGGCTTTGTGATCGACCATACCAAAACGGTGCTGTACGGGCTGTGCGCGGACTGCGCCAAAAAGCACAAGCCTGTCTGACTTTGCCGTAATGAAAATTCCTATGTACCGGATGCGCTGGGCATCCGGATGCTTGGCTCAGCCCAGGGGAGATGTGGGCTGGTTGGGGTGATACGGCCGCTCGTAGATGCGTACCGGCGCGTTGTCGAATGCGATGTTGTCGCATTTCTCCTGGATCACCCGGTGGGGCGTATAGATCTTCATTTCGGCTTCTGCGCTCTGTCTGGCTTTCTCTTCTTCGGGATTCATGGTCTCACCTCTTATAAATAAGCTCTGAGGCGTTCCATGTACGCCTCTTCGTGACGGACGAATGCTTTTCCCTGGTGCATCAGCCGCTCCGAAATGTCCGGGTTGCTGTGGAGCACCTCGGTGAGCTGAATGACGCCGGTGTTTGTGCCCTTGAGCATCAGCTTTGCGATCTCACCGGACGGCGCACCGCCCAGACAGTGGAGCTGGATACTGGTTTTTGCCCAGAATTTTGCCATATCACTTTGCGGTGCCGGCTGTATATGCGCCTGCTGCATCTGGCTGCGGATCTCGTCCTTGCGGGACTGATAAAATTCCAGCTGCTTGCAAAGCTCCTGCCGCAGCGCCGGATGGTCTGCCTTGGGAAGAATGGCGCTGGTCGCATCTGCGCCCATAAGAGCGTTTTTATAAAATGCATCGAGTACATGCTGTTCCTGCGGAGACATGGGTTCGACCTCCTTTTTTGAAATGGTTCTGCAAAGTGCTGCAGAACACAGGAATATTGTCTCCGCCGAACCGGAAAATATACGGGCAGCACCGTACAAAGCATGCGTGGTGCTGCCTGAAAAAAATACTTCCGAAAGAGGAAAAATATGGATATCAAAAATTTTGCCAAAGGATTGGGGAATTACCTGTTCGCAGAGGCGCTGTGCCTGTTTCTGGCGGTAACGCTTTCTGCGGTAGGCGGCGGACTGTTTCGTCTGATCAGCTGCATCTGCACCATTGCGGTGCTGGTCTGCGTCTGTGTCAACTATGCCCTGAACCGCTCCGGTGCAGACCGGCATCAGAAACGGGAAAATACCCTGGGGCTGCAGCTGTTTTACAGCATTGCGGCAGGACTGCCCTTTCTGCTTCTGGGCATCTCGCTGCTGCTCGCCAGAGCCGGCGTTCTGCCGGATCTCTGGTATCGCTGGTACAAGCTGCTGGACGCACCTTTTTTGCAGCTGTGCAACCTTTGCAGCAAGGATGTGACGGCGTCCTCGCTCTCCTGGGGACAGACGGCTTTTCTGGCTGCGTGGAATCTCCTGCCCATGGCGGTGGTCTGGGTGACCTATGTCCTGGACAGAAAGGGCTTTTTGCCGGAGGAATTACAGTATCAACGAAAAAAGTGACCCGGCGCGGTCACTTTTCTTTGTGCTGTTTCAGATAGCTTTCCAGTGTGCCGTGGGCTGCCGGAAGATAGCTGCCGGCTTCGCACAGCTCCGGCAGAAACGCCTGCCACTGCGTCGGCGCTTCCAGGAGCGCGAGCTTTTTCTGCCGGGAAAGTCCCTTAAAGGCGTATTCAAACCGGGCGGCGGCAGTGTGCCCGTCGGTCTGCCACACCTGGAGCAGTGCCTCCGGGGGATGGCTGCGGGTATACTTTGCGCCGCCTGCCAGCTCGCCGCAGTGCTGGCGCATGCGTTTTTGCAGCTCCGGGGTGATGCCGGTGTACAGCGTGCCGCCGGCGCACTGGAGCACATAAATATAGTATGTCATGCTGAAGTCCTTTCAATCCGGAAATGTCACAGGTATTATAGCACATTTCCGGAAAAGCTGTCAAAGCGGAAACCGGGGCTTTTGGTGTAATGCTTTTGGGATTTGTGAAAAATGCTGTTTTTTTCGGGAATGCCGGGGGCTTTTTTGAAAAAATATCCGGTTTACAGCGGGTTTGAAATGTGTTATAATAAAATGTAGAAGTTTTTAGAAGTGACCCTTCTCAAATCCGAAATTATCTGAATCAGTATTAGGAGTAGTTACGAATGAGTAAAAAGAGTACAGAACAGAAGCCGGAGCTGATCACAGTTGCGGCAGTACAGAACGTACAGGAAGAGGAAGATACCATCACCATTCCGGTGCTGGACATTTTCCGTCAGCTGAAAAAATATTTTCTGCTTTGGGTTTTGATTGCCGTGGTTGCAGCCGGCGCTGTGTTCGGCGGCGCAATGCTGCTGTCCAACAGCAAGGCGGCCCCGCTGACCGCCATGGTGGGCTTTACTTATGACGGCATTGAACAGGGCCTGGATCCCAGCGGCAATGAGTTCGATGCCAATTCTCTGAAATCCCCGTCCATCATCGAGTCTACACTCACCGATCTGGGCATGGATTCCACAAAGACGGATACGATCCGCAGCAGCATCACCATTTCCGGCGTTGTTCCGGATGATACCATCGACAAGCTGACGGCTTATCAGAGCATCTTTGAATCCACCAATTCCATTGAAGCGGCACAGAAGATCATGGATGTTTCCTACTATCCGACCCGTTTCGAGGTGCAGTTTGCCTATGGCGCTACCGCGATGAACCGTTCGCAGGCGGCAGATTTCCTGAACACCATGCTGAGCAACTACAAGACCTATTTCATGCGCACCTACGGCTATAACGATGCCCTGGGTGATGCGCTGACAACTGTGGATTATACCACCTATGACTACGCACAGGCACTGGATGTGTTCTCCAGCACCCTGAACGGACTGCAGAACTACGTTTCCACTCTGTCCACCAACGACAAGACACGGTTCCGCTCCAGCGAGACCGGCTATACCTTCTCTGACCTCAGCGAATCGATCAGCACCATGCGTTCAGTGGATTATGCGAGTCTGTCCTCCTATGTTCTGGGCAAGAATGTCACAAAGGACAAGGATGCACTCCAAACCTATTATCAGTACCGCATCGATACCCTGAGCCGCAACCTGACCAGCGCACAGGAAAAGCTGGCATCCATCACCGACTCCATCAACAACTACCAGAAGGATTCCATGGTGGTAATGGCAGGTGCAGATGCCACCTCCAGCTCCGCACTGACCCAGCCGTCTGAGGCATACGATGATCTGATTACCCAAAAGACAGACGCACAGAGCAGCGTTTCGTCCTATCAGCAGCAGATCAACGACTATCAGACACGTCTGGACCGGCTGAACAAGGGCTCTGTCGGCACCAAGAAGGAGCAGGAAAAGGTGGATGCAGATATGCAGACCGTCTGCGAAAAGCTGAACAAGCTGGTTGACGATGTCAATGCAACTGCGGATGACTTCTTTGAGACTGCATCCTATGCAAATTCCTACAGCATTCTGGTTCCGGCAAGCGGCAGCATTTCTAATGCCATGTCTAACGCCATTTCCAATATGATGCGTCCGCTGCTGATTGCAGAAGCACTGCTGTTCGTGGCATATCTGGTATTCGCAGTGGTTCGTGCCTTTATGGTTTCTTACCGCAGAAATGCCATTGCCGTTGCTGCAGAAGAAGCAGAAGAGGCAGAGGAAGCTGCAAAAGCGGCTGAGACCGAAGCAGATGCCGCAAGCGAAAAGGACTAAGTGTCTCTGCGCAAAACAATAATTGTATCGACGAGACTGTCTGCACAAAACTGCAGGCAGTCTTTTTGTCGTATGAAGCAAAAAAGCGAACCGCTCTGCCTATGCAGAAACGGTTCGCTTTTCTTTTGTGGTTTATGACAGGCTTTGTGGAAGCTTAGTCGTTGAAGTAACGCTTCAGGAAGCCGGCAAATGCACAGCCGTGTCTTGCCTCGTCCTTTGCCATTTCGTGTACGGTGTCGTGGATAGCATCCAGGTTCAGCTGCTTTGCCTTTGCAGCCAGTGCCTTCTTGCCGGCACATGCGCCGTTTTCTGCAGCAACGCGCAGCTCCAGATTCTTCTTGGTGGAGTCGGTTACAACTTCGCCCAGCATTTCAGCAAACTTTGCAGCGTGCTCTGCTTCCTCATAGGCAGCCTTTTCCCAGTACAGACCGATCTCCGGATAGCCCTCGCGGAATGCCACGCGAGCCATTGCCAGATACATGCCGACCTCAGAGCACTCGCCGTTGAAGTTCTCACGCAGACCCTGTACGATCTCTTCGTCTACGCCCTTTGCAACGCCGACAACGTGCTGGTCAGCCCACTCCATGCCGTCTTCCTTCTGCTCTGTGAACTTTTCTGCCGGAGCGCCGCAGATGGGACATGTTGCCGGAGCAGAGTCGCCTTCATATACATAACCGCAAATCGAACATACAAACTTTTTCATGATAACTACCTCCATAAAGTAAATCTGCAAGGGCTTTCTTGTTTCCCTTTGCTTGTCTTTATTATAGCACAACGCCGTT
Source organism: uncultured Ruminococcus sp. (assembly GCA_934463425.1). Classification (GTDB taxonomy): domain Bacteria; phylum Bacillota; class Clostridia; order Oscillospirales; family Ruminococcaceae; genus Ruminococcus_C. Next base: position 44,210 of record CAKSJP010000004.1, on the reverse strand, counting down.
TCCTTGTCAATACTCATTCTCAACTAGTTGCAAAAAGTTAACATATGACTTTGACATAGGTGCAGGTTCTCCCGGAGAAAAACGGCACTTACTTGACACCGGGCAGGTTTTGCTTTATAATAGGTATCACGACCAGTGAAACGGGTTGAGAAAAGAGCTTGCAGGACGAAAGGGGGAGTTTGCATGAAAAAACCGTTTTTGGAACGCTTGAAAAAGAAAGAGCCGGAAAACGAGATGAATCCGGAGAATTATAACCGCCGCTTGGAACAGGTGGAGGAGGGAGATGCAGCCGCACAAAAGGAGGGCTGCGCCTGGTTTCAGAAAATGGCGGAGCGCGGCTATGCCAACGCGAAGTTTGTCCTGGCGATGTGCCTGCGGGACGGCATCGGTACAGAGGCAGACGCGGCACAGGCGGTACAGTGGCTGAAAGCATCTGCGGAGCAAGGGTATCATGAAGCGCAGTTCCTCATGGGCGTTTACTGCATCCAGGGGAATCTGAAGGAGATCGAGACGGACGAAGAAGCCGGAAAGCAGTGGCTGGAGCTGGCGGTAGAGCAGCATGACCATGAGGCGGAGTATTTTTATGGCATGTATCTGCTGAATCTGGCCGAAGAAGAAACAGCGGAAGAAACACGCGGCTTTTTGCTGATCCAGGCGGCAGCCATCAGCGGCATTCTCCGGGCGGAGTTTGAGACTGGACGCTGTCTGTATTTCGGTGTCGGAACGGCGGAAAATCGGGAAGAGGGCTATACCTGGATCATCCGCGCCGCCGAAGAGGGACTGGCAGAAGCCCAGGACTTTGCCGGCATGTGCTGTATGTACGGCACCGGAACGGAACAGAATGCGCCCCAGGGCATGCTGTGGCTAGAAAAGGCGGCGGCACAGGAGCTGCCGTCGGCGCTGTTCCATTTGGGAGACTGCTATTTTCAGGGGCAGGGCACAGAGAAGAATTTTGAAAAGGCATATGCGTATCTGCACCGCGGCGCAGAAGCCGGCTCGCCGGACGCACAGTTTGCCGTGGGAATGCTGTTGTACAACGGGGAGCATCTGGCAGAGGACAAAGCGCAAGCCGTGCACTGGCTGCAGTGTGCTGCGGAGCAGGGGAACGAGGAGGCAATGATCCAGCTGGGGCTTTGCTATCTGTCCGGAGACGGCGTGGCAGAGGATGCCGAAAAGGGCTTCGCGCTCTTTGAAAAGGCGGCAGAGTCCGGCAATCCGGAAGCGGTGAACATGCTGGGGCGCGGCTATATGGACGGCACCGGCGTGGCACAGGATCAGAAAAAGGCATTTGTCCTGTTTCAGCAGGCAGCAGCTTCCGGGCATGCGGCGGCGGAATACAACTTGGGCGACTGCTATTTCAACGGTCTGGGGACAGACCTGGATGCGGAAGAGGCGGTGAAGTGGTATCGGAAAGCCGCAAAGCAGGAGATCCCGATTGCGCAGTATATGTTGGGCACCTGCTATCACTTTGGCAGAGGTGTGCCCCAGGACGAGAAGCTGGCGCAGGAATGGCTGGAAAAGGCGGCAAAACAGGGTCACCGGGACGCACAGTATGCCCTGGGCATGTGTCTGTATTATCAGGAAGTGACCTCGGATATGGGCGACAGCCGGGCGGTGTACTGGTTTCAGAAGGCTGCAGAACAAGGAGATATTCCGGCAAAGTGCCAGCTGGGGATCTGCTATCTGGACGGCAACGGCGTGAAGCAGGATGCCAGGTACGCCATACAGCTGTTTCGGGAAGCGGCAGAAACCGGCGATGCCGAGGCGCAGTTTCAGCTTGGCACATGCTATCGCTTCGGCAGCGGCGTGAAGCCGGATTCAGAAGAAGCGGTCTACTGGCTGGAAAAATCGGCACGGCAGAACAATGCCTATGCGCAGTTTGCCCTGGGTACATGCTATCAGGAGGGCGAGGGCGTGGATGAGGATATTGATACTGCCCTGGACTGGTTTGAACGTGCGGCGGCACAGGGACTGTCAGATGCGCAGTGCGCCATCGGCACTTACTATTTTGACGAGGAAGAGGACAAAGAAACCGCCCTGCAATGGTTTTACAGGGCGGCGCGGCAGGACAACGAAAATGCACAGTACATGATCGGCGTATGCAATTATGTGGGTGACGACAGCGAGGATGACGAGGACGCAGTAGACTGGTTTGAAAAGGCTGCCGAGCGCGGTCATGACGGCGCGCAGTACATGCTGGGCTATTGCTACATGAACGGAACCGGTGTGGATCAGGATGATGAAATGGCGCAGTACTGGCTGCACCAGGCGGCACGGCGCGGCAATTATGACGCCAAAGAGCTGCTGTCCGAGTTTTTCTTTGAAGAGTTTGAAGAGGATGATTTCGGTGACGAACCGGAGTACCGCGACGAGGACGAGGCGTAAGGTTCAGGAGATACCCCACAGGGCAGAGAACCGCTGTTCGCTTTTGAAAAGGAATACTTTGTAGGGGGCGATGCCCACATCGACCCGCGGCGCTTGAAAGGGACACCGTAGGGGCGAACATGGTTCGCCCGCAGCGAACACGCCGCTTTGATAAAAATACAGCCTGAGAATTTTCCCATTCTCAGGCTGTTTTCGGTTATGCGCAGGCAGTCTCCAGTGCGAGACGCATCATATCGGTGAAAGAGGTCTGCCGCTCTTCTGCGGTGGTAAATTCGCCCCGGAGCGGACAGTCGGAAACCGTCACGATACACAGCGCTTCCTTCCCGGCGGCAGCAGCATTCATGTACAGGGCTGCCGATTCCATTTCCGTGGCGAGAACGCCCATTTTCGCCCACTGCGGCAGCGGGCTCGGCTCACGGTAAAACACATCGGTGGAAAACAGATTTCCCACCTGTACCGGAATGTCCAGGCGCTTTGCGGTCTGGTATGCCTTGTCCAGCAGTGAAAAGCTGGCGATGGGGGCATAAGTGCCGGGGAGCGCATACTGAGCCGCATAGTTGGAATCGGTGCAGGCAGCCTGTCCCAGAATGACATCCCGCAGGCGAACGTGGTCTGCTACGCCGCCGGCAGTGCCGATGCGGAGAATGCGGTCAACTTCATATTCGTGGAACAGCTCGTAGGAGTAAATGCCGATGGACGGCATGCCCATGCCGCTGCCCTGGACAGAGACCGGAACACCGTGATAGGCGCCGGTATAGCCGAACATGCCCCGGACGGTGTTGTAGCACACTGGGTTTTCCAAAAAGTTTTCTGCAATAAACTTTGCCCGCAGGGGATCGCCCGGCATGAGAACGGTTTTTGCGATATCGCCCTTGCCGGCGGCGTTGTGTGGAGTTGCCATAGAGAATCATCCTTTCCTGTTGATAGAACTTGGGGTGCGGTTATTTCCGCCGTCTCAGCTGCGCCATGGTCTGGGTCACTGCGCTGAAATTGTACAGCACCATAAAGACAAAACCCACGATCAGGATTAGAATCCACATGGGCGGTGCTTCTACAACAACAATGCCCAGCAGGAACAGCGCGGCGGTGTTTGCGGCGAATTTGGCGTGGTTGACCGGGAACGGCACATACTTTCTCGCGTCCACGATGCGGATGCAGTAGCAGACGAAATAGCTTGCAAAGGTCGCGATGGCTGCGCCCATAATGCCCCAGATGTGGATCAGAATGATGTTCAGCACGATGTTGACCACGGCAGCCACCAGGCTCGTCCAGAAGGAATGGGTAGTGTGCTGGGTCGCGGAGTAGATGCTGCTGAGGAACTGGTTGAAGCACATCATGAGAACGCCCACGATCAGTACCGGCGTATACAGAAATGCAGTGGCATACTCCGGATAGGTGTTGGAGTCGATGAGGATATTGGACAGGATGCGGACAAAGACGATCAGTCCGGCACTGGCAATAAACATAAAGGACTGATACGCGTCGAAAACCCGTCGGTAGAATCTGCTCCGATCCTTGGAGTCGTTTTCTTCAATGGCGGACATGTTCCACGCCTGGAAGAAAATCGTAGAGATGGTGGAGATCAGATTGGGGATCTTGGTGGAAACGCCGTAGATGCCGGCGGCAGTCTCACCCACCAGTCCCGTCGGCCCGGACATGTACCGGATAAACAGACGGTCGGAGAAGCCCGTCACCAGCCAGAGCAGGGCAGACGGGATCAGCGGCACGGAAAACCGCAGCATCATCCGCAGGATCTTCTTGTCCATATACCGCAGCCGGAAGAACCGGTGCAGTCCGGCCACACCCCACAGGAACAAGCCCGACAACAGGTCGGACAGGATCACGGAGATCAGAAATCCCGTAACGCCCAGGTGGAAGCCGGCAATAAACGTGACGTTGAAGAGGAACAGAGTCAGGGTGGCGAGGATGCCGTCTATGGCAAAGAGCCGCACCAACCCTCTGGCTCGCACGAACTGGGAGGCGATCTGCCGGAAGCCGGAGGTGATACAGTAGATCACCAACAGCACCACATAGCCCTCGGTATAGGGCAGAAAGTTCAGCAGGGGCGAGAGCAGCAGCAGGATGCCGATACCAAACGCCTCTGTGACACAGGCGGAGGTGAATACCTTTCGGTTGTCAAAGTTCTTGTCGATGCCATAGCGGATCACGGCATCCGCAATGGAAAATGTAATGATCGGGATCAGAAAGTTTGCGGTCTGTTCCAGCAGCTCCTTGGTGCTGTTGTCTCCCGGATTGATGTTTCCGGTATAGAGTCTTGTCAGCAGCAGCAGGAGGATCTTGGAACCGAAAGAACCAATGGCAAAAACCAGGGTGTTCGAGACCAGCTTTTTGTATTTGTTCATGAAAAACCACCTTTGTTTGTGTTTCACTGCACGGCATTCGGTATCGGTTTTCTCCCGAAGGCAATGCATACATTTATATTATAGCATAAAATCGGACAAAATGGAATGCTTTTTTGCAATTCTCTGCCGGAAAGTGAAAATTGTGCATTTTATCTAAATTTGGCTTTTGTATTTGTGCATCTCTACAAATCGCAAAAAATGTGCCGTTCCGTGCAACATTTCGGGGTGCAGGATTGTATCCATAGTGAAGGGATTTTTTACGGTGTGAAGAACACCGTGAAAGGCATGCGCGTTTCCCGTCCGGAGGGCAGAGACGCGTGGATTGGATCGGAAATGTGTATCTGCTCATCATGAAACAGCGGGAACGTCTCTCGCCCGGGAACACTGCGAAGGGACAGCGCACGGCGCTGGCAGTGCCTGGTACGGCGGTTTCATGATGAGGTGGAAACACTGCTGAAATGGAATCTGCAGTCTGGCAGGTTGGATTTCACCAGTGCTTCCGCACAACTGGGAGAATTGGATCTCCCGTTTTTCCATTTCCTCTGATTTGACAGTTGCCGTTAAGGGTGCTGTCAAATGAAAAATGGCAGACAGATGTAATGCTATTTTCATTCTGTTTGCATTATATATATATAATAGATATATCGATATTGTATGATAGGAGAAAGAAAGTGTGTTCAAAAAGTTAGCGAATACATTTTGGAAAATTACGGTGCACACGGTGCGCCGGAATGCAAGCGATAGGGGGAGATTCCGTGCCGCAGGACGAAGCCGCTTTTGCGCAGTTCTATGCACGGCATGTCGATACGGTATATCGCGTTTGCTACATACGGATGAAAAATCAGATGGACGCGGAGGATGCAGTGCAGGAGGTTTTCCTGAAGGCCATGCAGCAGCCGCAGCTCTGGACAGATGATGCTCATGCAAAGGCATGGCTGATCGTGACCGCATCCAATCTTTGCAAGAATGCACTGCGGCACTGGTCTCGTTCTAAACGGGAGGAGATCGACGATTGGGAAGCTGCTCTGGGGACAACGGAAGCGCCGGATGAAGATTCCGCCGTGATGTCAGCCGTGATGAGCCTGCCGGATCAGTACAAGACCGTTGTATATCTGTATTATTATGAGGGGTATTCCGGGGCAGAGATCGCCGGGATGCTGGGGAAAAAAGAAAGCACAGTCCGCTCTTTGCTGCACCGCAGCAGAAAGCTGTTAGCGAAAAAACTGGGAGGTGAGCTGTATGCCGAACCGCAAAAATGAATCCTTAGAGCGCCGTCTGCACCATGCGCTGGATCAGATCCAACCGGATGAAAACGCAAAGGACCGGATGTATCTGGAGATCATGCGCCGAGCATCTGCAGCCGAACAGCCCGTGGAGAAAAAACGACCGTGGTATTTGCGCTGGCAGACCAGTGCCGGGGCTTGTACTGCGGCATTGGTCTGTGTAGTTGTCGCAGTTGCGGCGCTGCACAGCAGAATGCCCCAGGGCGGTACAAACCAGCTGGAGGTTGTTCCGCCGACGGTGACCACACAGGCGCAGACACCGGAAGCCCCTGTCACTACCACCGCTCCCGAAAGCCGGGAGACCGCGGCGGAGACCGGGACTACTGCAGCGGCTGTCACAGAGGAGACCGCTGCTGTGACCGTTTCTGTAACGGCACAGGAGACCCGGACGGCACAGGCGGACACCGAAGCGGTTATGCCGGAGACAGTGCCGCAGCCGCAGTGTACCACTGCTGCGGTAACTACGGCGGCGCAGCACACCACGGTGAAGCCTTCTACAACAATCTCTGCAACAACTGCGGCGACGGCGCATACCGCTGCCGAAACTACTGCACAGACGGCACAGACAACCGCAGCGGCAGAGACGACAACTTCTCATGTTCCCATTCGTCAGAACATCTTCCACTATTTCATGTTGGAATGGGGCGGCGAGCACTATGACACCACCTATGTGGAAGTGCCGAGCAAGGATGTGCAGTACTATCTGGGCTATGGCGTGACCAATGGCACGGACGTGGGCGATACCTATACGGTGCTGATCTATGGCATCGTGGGCGAAGACCCGTCCCAGAAGCTGGCGGTACAGTACGCCGGAGAAGATGAGTACTATGTTTTCAATGTACAGAAATAAGACACAACAGGGAAAAATGAAAAAATGAAATCTCGATGATCGACGTCACAAATCTGCCGTGGCGTCGATTTTTTTGTGTTTTTTTGTGAAGCTTCTCAAAATTCACAGAAAATTCCCGAAAAGTTGTATCTTTTTTTTTTTGCGTTATAATGGACAATGTTACAATATATCATGGAAAGTTGTGCTTTTGCGCAATGGAAAAATTGTGAAGGGAGTTTATTGTAATGAGGAAAATGAAGAAATTTTTAGCTGTTTTGACGGCAGGGGTGTTGTGTGCCGGGGCTTTGCCGGTGATGCAGGTGAGCCTGCCGCAGATGTCCATTACAGCGAGCGCAGAAACTGCGGACGGACTGAACTATAGTCTGTTCAATGACGGCACCGAGGTGAGAATCACGGGGTGCGCCGATGATACGACCGTACTCACCATTCCGTCAGAGATCGACGGAAAGCCGGTAACACAAATTGACGACCATGCGTTTCAATATAATACCAAGCTGCTGAAGGTGACAATACCGGATAGTGTGACCTACATCGGCAAAATGGCCTTTAACGATTGTGAGCACCTGCGAAGCGTGACCATGGCAGACAGTGTAAAAACGATGGAGTATTCTGTATTTAATGGATGCTCTGAATTGAAGGATGTCAAGCTTTCCAACGGTTTAACGGAGATCCCGAGCGCAGCATTTGACGGCTGTGTCAATTTGACAGAGATCGTGATCCCGGATTCTGTTACCTCCATGGGCAAGGAGGTGTTTTACAGCTGTTCGCGTTTGAAGCAGGTGACACTGTCCAAAAATTTGACTGCTATAGCACAATATACATTTAAGAACTGCACTGCAATGACCACGCTGGAAATTCCGGACTCGGTAACCACCATCGAGCAAGAAGCCTTTGAAAACTGCACCGCGCTGGAACAAATTACCCTGTCCAACAATCTGGAAAAAATTGATAGGCTGGCATTCGATAGCTGCTCCGCATTAAAGGAAATTACGCTTCCTGACAGCTTGACAACTTTGGAGATGCGTGCATTTTCATATTGTAAAGCGCTGACAGAGGTAACACTCCCCGGCAATTTGAACAGCATGGGAAATGCCGTATTCAGAGGTTGTTCTGGTCTGACTTCTGTGGTATTTTCAGAGGGCGTTTCGATTCCAGAATTGCCGGCGAGCACTTTTGATGGTTGTACCAGTCTGGAAAAAGTGACAATGCCCACCAAAATAACCAAAATCGGAAGCGAAGCCTTTAATGGTTGTAATGCATTAAAAGAGATCACATTGCCGGAAAGCTTGACTGAGATTGAAGATCATGCGTTTTATGGCTGCAAACAGTTGTCCGAAATTGTGATCCCGGATTCTGTTGTTACCATTGCAGATTATGCGTTCATATCCTGTACTGGTCTGAAACAGATCGTGATTCCGGACAGTGTGTTTGTTTTGGGGGGATATGCTTTTTCCGGCTGCTCTTCCCTGGAATCGGTTACATTGTCAAGTGAACTCATGTCCCTGGGCGGATATACTTTTTATGGCTGCTCCAACTTGAAGCAGGTGACGATTCCCGATGGCGTGACGGAAATAGGCAGTCATATTTTTGACGGCTGTTCCAGCCTGGAAAAAGTCGTAATGCCGTCGAACCTGACGAAATTGGGCGATGAAGCTTTTACTGACTGCTCTTCTTTGCAGTCTATTGTGATCCCGGAGGGCGTGACATCTCTGGACAGCTTTACTTTCCGGTATTGCTCCAGCATGCACAGCATCCTGATCTTCAAAAATCTGGAATCTATCGGCTATGGCGTGTTTGATGGCTGTAAGGGTCTGAGTGATGCTTACTACACCGGTTCGGAAGAGGACTGGGCGGCAATGGAGATGGGCGGTTCAAACGATGCGCTTTTAGATGCGAACATCCACTACAACTGGGATCCTAACGAACCCATGCCGGAGCCGACCACGACCACAACTACCGAGGAAACGACCGCAACGACGACTACCACAACAACAACTACCACTACCACAACAGAATCCACCACCACAGAGACCACCACAACGACTACAGAAACCACTGCGACTACACCGACCACCACACCGACTGAGACTACCACAACCACAGAAGCCACTACCGAGACCACCACTGAAACCACTACCGAAACCACAACCACCACAACAACTACCACCGAAACCACAACCACAACAGAACCCGCACCGGCACTGGCGCAGGGCGACATCGACGGCAACGACACCCTCAACGCCACCGACGTTGCGCAGATCCTGACCTTTATCGCACGCAGCGCAGTGGACATGGATGATGCATTCACCGAGGATCAGCTTGCGGCAGCCGACATCGACGGCGACGGCGAGATCAACGCAAGGGATGCTGCATACCTCCTCACCTATATCGCACAGGACGGCGCAGGCATGGAGCCCTCCTGGGATGTGATTCTGGGAAAGTAACAGAGTCTAGGGAAAATACGCAGATCCATTTTCTGAAACAGAAAGAAGTCTCCCCTGAAAGGGGAGATGTCACGAAGTGACAGAGGGGTTTCCGCCCATCAGGATTTGCGCCCGCGGAGAAAGTTTTCTCTTGACAAGCCCGCAGAAAAACGGTATACTTATTACTGGAATCTGTCCGCAGTTTTGCGGCAGAAATAACTGCGTAACCTGGGGGTATATCCATTGGCACTGAAAAAGCTGAAACGTCTGGACAAGTTTCTGATCGGTCTGGGGATCGCACTGCTGGCGGTGATCGTCGCGGTGGTGATCGTCGTGAGCCGCGCGGATAAGGTCTCTGCGCCGGACGCCATACCGATTCTCACCACAACGACCACAACCACGACCACAACTACCGTGACAACGACTACAACAGCCAGCTATGACTACACCATGCACATCGACATGGAAAAGGTCAAGCAGCATCACGAGAAAAATCCGGATGTTGTGGGCTGGGTCTATGTGAATGATACGCCCATTGATTACCCCATTGTGCAGAAGGACGATAACGCCTACTACATCGACCGCGACTGGGAGGGCAATCACAGCTCTGCCGGGAGCATCTTCGAGGACTTTCGCGGCAAGATCGGCGAGACGGAGAACACGCTTCTCTATGGACACAACATGGGCAACGGCTCTATGTTCCACGCCGTCAAGAACTTTAAAGAGGAAGCCTGGGGCAAACAGCACATCTATTTTGAGGTGGCGACTCTGGAAAAGCGGTATCTCTACCGCATTGTGGCATCCTCTGTGCTGAACGGCGAGGACGGCGCAGAGTTCGACTACTGGAACCGTATCACGCTGAACCGCTCGGAATTCTACAAGTATCTGGAACAGATGCGCTCCACCGCCCTTGTGTGGTATGCGCCGGAGGACGATCCGCCCACCTATGAGGACAAGATGATCGCGCTTCAGACCTGTAATTCCGGAGCAGACGACGGCATCCGCTGCCTGCTGTTCGGGCAGTGTCTGGGAGAATACTGATCTGCATACAAAAGAAAAAGGGCATCCTGCTGTGTCGGCAGGATGCCCTTTTTGTATTGCTTTTGTTTAGAAGCCGTTCAGATGATACTTTGTCATCAGATCGGGATAGCACTTATAGCTGTAGTTCATGTCTACCTCGCCGCTGATGCCGTTGACAGAGCCCTTGTGGGAATACTGCCACATGCCATAGCTTGTCTTGGTGTAGGACGGACGGCTGACACCGGTGTGCGCCACCCAGATGTCATAGTCTTCCAGGACGGATGCATAAACCTTGTCATTCAGGAAGCTTGCGTAGCTGTAAAGGCTGACGTAATAGCCCTTGGACTCCATGACATCACAGAATGCGGTGATGATCGAGGAGATCTGCTCCTTGGAGAGCGTCGCCTGAGACGGGTCTTCGATGTCCAGGACTACCGGATACTCGAAGGTATAACCGCTGATTACGCTGGCGAAAAGCTCTGCCTCCTGCTTGGCCTCATCCGGGGTCTTGGCATAGCTGTACCAATATGTGCCGCAGGCGATGCCGGCAGCCTTGGCATTTTTCATGTTCTGCTCAAAGTACGGGTCTTTCTGGCTGGCAACCTTGCCGTATCCGGCGCGGATGATGCCGAAGTCGATGCCCGAAGCCTTTACGGCGTTCCAGTCGATGTTGGTCTGATACTTGGAGACATCCACGCCCATGTAGGAATCCTTCTGTGCCCATGCGCCGCCGCGGTTTGTGGTAGTTGTTGCCGCTGTAGTTGTTGCTGCTGTGGTGACTGCGGCGGTTGTGGTCGCGGCAGAGGCAGTTGTTGTTGTTGTCGCCGCGGTGCTTGCAGCAGACGTTTCTGTGGTGGTTGCTGCAGTCGATGTATTTGCCATCGTAAGAATGGTATCAGATGCACTGGATGCCTCTGTTTCAGAAACCGTGACCGTTGTGGTGATCTCTGTGTCAGAAGTTGTTTCTGTCAGTGTTGTTTCAGCGGGAGCTGTGGTGGTGACACTGCTGAACGCAGCATCCCAGCGTTCCAGAAATGCTGCGGCTTCATCCAGATATGTACCGTTTGCACCGTAATAAGCGCACCAGTAGAGGAACGTGCTGGCATCGGCACTGTCGATTGTGCCGGACTGGTTCAGATCCAACAGCTGCAGGGTAGTATCCGAAAAGCTGGCATCTTTGCCGACGCCTGTGTTGGCAGCTTCTACCATGCAGGCAAATCCAAGCATGAGAAAGTCGCCGCGTTCTGCGCTTTGTACCAGAACTTCTGGTGTTTGTTTATCAATGCGATTCGATGCTGCTGTTTCTTCCGCAAACGCCGTGCCGCAGGGCAGGCTGGATACACACAGAGCTGCAGCAGTGAGAAGTGTGCCAAGTTTTAGGATCGTCGGGTGTGTCATAAAAAAACCTCCTAACGGGTTCGGAAAATAAGAAACCGCGGTCTTTCAGAGACCGCCTCATCGGTTGTACAGGAGCAGGTATCCCAGCCCTGCCAGCTGCAGGATCGCCAGCAGCGGGAAAAAGATGCGGAAATACCAGTGCTTTGTCTTGTGCCGGAAATAGAACATGCCAGCTGTGCCGCCGATGCCGCCGCCCAGAACTGCCGGGAGAAACAGCGTCTTTTCCGGAATGCGCCACATGTGTTTCCGGGCGCGGTGCTTGTCGATGCCCATGAGACAAAAGGCGAGCAGGTTCACGGCTGCCCAGAGTCCCCACAGGATATACCGGATCTGGAGCGCCGTCATTTCTGTGCCGCTCCGTTCTGAAATCTTAGCTGGCGCGGCAGGGCGGCGGTAATGGCTTCGTCCACTGCGTCGTTCGGCGTGAAAATGATCCGGGTCGCACCATAGTCCTCAGTCTCCAGGTCGGCGTAGTATTCGCCCTCTCCGGTATTGTCGGAACAAAGCACAATCGTGCGGTTTTCGTCATCGGGGATGTCGTCCGTCAGCGCACCGTAGGCATCGAACTTTCCTACGTCCACGGTGATGAGATGTATGCGCTTGCGCCGGGCAACGATCTTGTCCACATCCATTTCGCCGTTGGTGACGGCATACTCATACTCTACCGAAAGACCCGTGAGCAGAAAGTATGCACCGTAAATGACAGCACAGGTGATAATCAAAATAAACGGGATATGTGTGATAAAAACCAGAAATACAGAAGCGGCACTCAGCAGAACTGCCAGTGCGATGATCCCTGCTTTTTTGGCGTTATCCCGGGAATCCGGCTGCTTTTTCACCATGTACTCCGCAAAATTGTCCATATTGTAAAGCTCCTTTTTGGAAGGGAAGGGCAAAATATTGCACTCTCCGTTCCGTCTTCATTCTGCCGGACACTGCCTCAGAAGGGAATACTTCAGGCATGTACATGTTGTACAAATCCAAGGTTGAAAAGTGGAATGAAACAAACCTTTTGCAATGTCCATATTCTATTATACCATACTTCTAAAAAAATTTCAAGAAAAAATTTTCAAAAAGACTTGATTTTATTCGACAAAGCAGGTATAATAGCTATTGAAAACACGATGACGAAGCGAGTAAGTGTATTTCGAGGCACGGACAGTTTGGAAAATATATGGAAATTGCGGCAGAATCTCGCCGCAGAAAAAACTGGCCTCTGATCTGCCGGCACAGAGAACGGGAAATGCTGAGAGCCCGTCCGGCGGAATACACCGAAGTTCCCTTCTGAGTGGCTGCGCTGAACCTGGAAAAAGCACAGGTCTCCTGTAAATTCTTTTCCAAAATTAGGCTTGGATGTAGTGCCTGCATTAAAGGCAGAAGAGTGATGGCTCTTTGAAAATGGGTGGTTTGAGCAAGCGTTGGCCTTGTCCTGTTTTCGCAGGACAGGGCTTTTTTGATATGTGTGTTTCCCATAGAGCCAAATGACCGCATGGACTGCGGAGGAAAGGAACGATATTATGAAAGAACAACTGGAAGCGATCCGCCTCGCTGCAAAAAAAGCGCTGTCGGATTGTGCAGATTCCAAAGTGCTGGAAAATCTGCGTGTACAGTATCTGGGCAAAAAGGGTGAACTGACCGGCATCCTCAAGCAGATGGGCAAGCTCTCTGCGGAAGAGCGGCCGGCAATGGGTCAGCTGGCAAACCAGGTGCGTGCGGACATCGAAAACGCGCTGGCAGAAAAACAGAAGAAGTTGGCAGATGCCATGCTGGCACACAAGCTGGAAGCAGAGACACTGGACATCACGCTCCCCGGCAAGAAGCAGAAGGTGGGCAGCATGCATCCGCTGACCATCGTGGAAAACGAGATCCGCGAGATCTTCCTGGGCATGGGCTTTTCTGTGGCAGACGGCCCGGAAGTGGAGTATGACTACTACAACTTTGAGGCGCTGAACCTGCCGCCGGATCACCCGGCGCGGGACACCCAGGATACCTTTTATATTACAGACAACATTCTGCTGCGTACCCAGACCTCTTCGGTTCAGGTGCATGTCATGGAAAACCAGAAGCCGCCGATCCGCGTGATCTCTCCGGGACGGGTATACCGTTCGGATGCGGTAGATGCCACACACTCGCCGCTGTTCCATCAGATCGAGGGTCTGGTGGTAGACAAGGGCATCACCATGGCAGACCTCAAGGGCACACTGGAGCTGCTGATGCAGCGCCTGTACGGCGATGACTGCAAGATCCGTCTCCGTCCCCACCACTTCCCGTTCACAGAACCCAGCGCAGAGGTTGACGTGATGTGCTTCCAGTGCCACGGAAAGGGCTGCCGGATGTGCAAGGGCGAAGGCTATATCGAGCTGCTGGGCGCAGGCATGGTGCACCCGAAGGTTCTGGAGGGCTGCGGCATCGACAGCAGCGTATATTCCGGCTTTGCCTTTGGTCTGGGTCTGGAGCGTATCGCAATGCGCCGCTATAACATCGGCGATATGCGTCTGCTCTATGAGAATGACTATCGGTTCCTGGAACAGTTCTGAGTGGGAGGTAAGAGACGATGAATTTATCGATGAAATGGCTGGCTGATTATGTAGACTGCGGCGTTTCCGTCAAGGAATTTTGCGCCGGCATGACCATGAGCGGCTCTAAAGTAGAAACATATGAAACCGAGGGCGAGGCTGTCAGGAATGTGATCGTCGGCAAGCTGGTTTCCATTACGCCCCATGAAAATTCTGACCATCTCCAGGTCTGCCAGGTAGACGTGGGCGGAGATGCACCCATCCAGATCGTGACCGGTGCACAGAATATTGTGGAGGGCGCACTGGTGCCGGTGGCAATGATCGGCGCAGATCTGCCCGGCGGTGTACACATTAAAAAGGGCAAGCTCCGCGGCGTAGAGAGCAACGGCATGCTCTGCTCCCTGGGCGAACTGGGTCTGACCAAGCACGACTTCCCCTATGCCATTGAGGACGGCATTTTCCTCATCGAAGAGGACTGCAAGCCGGGACAGGATATCCACGAGGCCATCGGACTGAATGATACCTCTGTAGAGTTTGAGATCACCTCCAACCGCCCGGACTGCCTGTCTGTAGTGGGTCTGGCGAGAGAGGCTGCTGTCACATTCGGCAAGCCGCTGAACGTCAAAGCGCCGGAATTTCACGGCTCCGGGGAGAAGCTGAGCGACAGCCTGTCTGTGGCTGTGGAAAATGCACAGCTCTGTCCGCGCTATATTGCCGGCATGGTAAAGAACGTAAAGATCGGCCCGTCTCCCCGTTGGATGCGGGAGCGTCTCCGTGCCAGCGGCGTGCGTCCCATCAACAATCTGGTGGATATCACCAACTATGTGATGCTGGAATATGGCCAGCCCATGCACGCTTTTGACCAGCGCTATGTCAAGGACGGCAAGATCGTTGTCCGCAACGCCAAGGACGGCGAGACCATCACCACACTGGACGGTCAGGAGCGTCAGCTTTCTCCGGAAATGCTCATCATCGCCGATGCAGAAAAGCCTATCGCTGTTGCAGGCGTTATGGGCGGCGAGTACAGCGGCATCATGGACGATACCAATACCGTGATCTTCGAGTCCGCATACTTCGAGCCGGTACAGGTGCGCCGTACCGCAAAGAAACTGGGCATGCGTACCGATGCATCGGCACGGTATGAAAAGGGTCTGGATCCGGACGGCTGCCAGCGCACGCTGAAGCGCGCCATGGAACTGGTAGAACTGCTGGGTGCAGGCGAACCGGTGGCAGAGTGCATTGAAGTGGACAACCGCACCGCAAAGCCGGCAGAGATCCCCTTCGACCCGGATTGGATCAACCGCTTCCTGGGCACAGAGATCTCCCGGGAAGAGATGGTAAAGACACTGGAATCCCTGGACATTCAGGTCAAGGGCGATGTCTGCGTATCTCCCAGCTTCCGGATCGACCTGGAGCGTCCGGCGGATATCGCAGAAGAGGTTGCCCGGATCTATGGCTATAACAATATCCCGTCCACAGTAATCCGCGGCGTGGCTGAGGCACAGCTGACACCGCAGCAGCAGTTCCTGCGGAAGGCAGAACAGACCATGGTGGGTCTGGGCTATTACGGCACACTGACCTATTCCTTCACCTCGCCGAAGTGCTTCGACCGCATCGGTCTCCCGGCAGACAGCGAACTGCGCAAGACCATCACCATTACCAATCCGCTGGGTGAGGACACCAGCATCATGCGCACCACCACACTGCCCTGCATGCTGGATGTACTGGCAACCAACTATAAGAACCGGAATGCCGCAGTGGCACTGTATGAGATCGGCAAGGAATACCTGCCTACCGGTCCGGATACACTGCCCAATGAGCCGAACCGTCTGACCATCGGCATGTACGGCGGCGATGCAGATTTCTTTGCACTGAAGGGCGCTGTGGATGCGCTGCTGAAGGAGCTGCGTCTGCCGAAATACACCTATGTGCGCCCGTCTGAGGCAGAGGGTGCTTTTGCAGAATGCTGTGCACTCCATCCGGGCAGAAGCGCAGTGATCCTCTGCGGCGAAACGCCCATCGGCTATCTGGGCGAACTGCATCCGACCGTACAGAAAACCTATGGCATCGGCACGAGAACCTATGTGGCAAAGCTGCTGGTACAGGAAATGGCAGAGATGGCAGAGGCAGAAGTGACCTATCGTCCGCTGCCGAAGTTCCCGGCGATCACCCGTGACCTGAGCCTGCTGTGCGATGATGCACTGCCGGTTGGCAAGATGGAAGAAGCCATTGCACAGGCTGCCGGAAAACTGCTGGAAGAAGTGACTCTGTTTGACGTATACAAGGGCGACCAGATCGCTGCCGGAAAGAAGAGCGTTTCGTTCTCGCTGCGGCTGCGTTCTCACGAGGGAACGCTGACCGACGAGCAGGCAGATGCGGCTATGAAGCGTGTGCTGAAAGCACTGGCTGCCATGGATGCCGTGCTGCGTGAAGCATAATCGCGGCGTATTGTGTTCGAGGTGATTTCCATGAAAGAAAAAACCGAAAAGCAGTCAAAACCGAAAAAGGAAAAACGGGAGCGCACCCCGCGGGAAGCCACTGCGCTGATGCTGGGACTGGTCTCTCTGGGGCTTGCCGCAGCCGGAATCGCGTCACTGTTGTGGCTGTCTGTTCTGGTGGCAGCCATTTTGGGCGGCATTGCCGTTCTGGGCGGATTCGCCAGCCTGATGGTGGGAAAGGGCGGAACCCTTCCGGCAATTGTTGCCGCAGGCGCAGGCTTTCTGACCGTATTGTCGGCGATCCTTTCCATGAAGATGCAGTGATCTGCAAAAAGAAATGGTAAAAAGTCGTACATCAGGAGGCGCGGCATGGCATTTGAAATCGAAGCATTGACGGCAGAACAGCGGGAACAGTTTGCAGCGAAGCAGATCCCCGATCCGTTATCTCCCGTTTTAGGGATTCTCAAGCCGAGAGAGTGGATCATAGATGCAGGAAAAGATGTGTTTTTGTTTGCAATCGGCGTGCATCGGGATTATCCGAATGAGGAATTGTTCTTTTTTCACTGGAAAGATCAAGAGATGATCCTGCCGCTGAAAAAGGAAAACCGGCTGCCGAATACGCGAATCTGGAGTTTCCAAACCTCATGGGAAAATCCCTTGAGATACATACCGGGGAATATCAGATCGCAAATGCTGGAAGATTTGAAGCTGGCGTTAGAGGTCTACAGAGTAGACGGAACATCTGACCCCAGTAATTTGGCGGTGCAGGTCGTGTGCGATTTCTAGGCGGTGCTGCAAAAAATATTTCCGTATACTTGACAATCGTCGCAGCTTATGCTATGATAAAGGCACATTGAAATAATATAATTACAAGTGATCACCAAAAAAGAAAGCCTCCAGAGTTGCAGCTCCGGAGGCTTTCGCCTTATTTATAAAAATAAGGCGAAAATAAGTCGGCTGTTGTCGGCTCACTCTCCATTCAGCCATTTTTTATATAACACAATGTCTGCTCCAACGGAGATACCTGCGGTAATGATATAGTATAGCAAATTATCACCTCCTTCCTGACGGAAGAAGCCGACAAGCGATCATAACACACAGAAACCCTTTTGTCAATCCGGCAGAAATGCTGCCGGATTTCAGCACATTGCGAAAGGAGCATTCCATGAAGCTGCATCAACTGACCTGGCAGGAGATCTGCCGGATGATACCCAAACGAAAAACCGATGCCCAGAAAGGGGATTTCGGGCGGCTTTTGTGCATTACCGGAAGCCGGAACATGCCCGGTGCCTGCCTGCTTTCCACCCAGGCGGCACTGCGCGGCGGTGCCGGACTGGTCACAGTGGCAACTGCGCCGGAAAACCCCATGCGTCTTGCCGCAGCTGCGCCAGAGGCGATGTGGCTCTCGCTGGAGACGGACGAAAACGGCTTTCTGACCAACAGCTCCCACAACCGGGAGCTGCTTCTGGTACATCTCCGCCGCGCCAACGGTGTGCTGCTCGGCTGCGGTCTGGGTGTGACCGAGGAGACAAAGCGTCTGGTGCGCTGGGTGCTGGAAACTGCGGCGTGTCCGGTGGTTTTGGATGCAGATGGTCTAAACTGTGCAGTCTCCTGCATAGAGTTAAGCAGACGGACGGGGACAGACTGGATTCTGACACCGCATCCCGGCGAAATGGCACGTCTCACCGGGCAGACCATTCCGCAGATACAGGAAAACCATGTGGAAACGGCGGCACAGTTTGCAGCGGCGTATCCGGTGACACTGGCGCTGAAAGGCGCAGGAACACTGGTGGCGCAGGGAGACTGTCTGGCGCAGAATCCCACGGGAAATCCGGGCATGAGCCGCGGCGGAAGCGGTGATGTGCTTGCCGGGCTGATCGCTGCCTTCGCAGCCCAGGGGATTCCCTCCTGGGAGGCAGCCTGTGCCGGAGTCTATCTCCACGGACTCGCCGGAGATCATGCCGCTGCGGCGCTTTCTCAGCAGGCGATGCTCCCACGAGACTTGCTCGCCTATCTGCCACAGGTGCTGGCAAAGCTGGAGCAGGAGCGGTAAGCCGCAGGGTGTCTCCGTCTGATGACACAGGAGGAGATTCATATGAAACGAAAATACAGAGCAGTTCTGGGGCTGATCCTTGCCGGAGGCGTGTGCCTTTCCGGCTGTGCCAGACCCGGCGGAAACAGTGCCAGCGCGGCGCAGAAGCTGAGCGGCAGTTTTACCGCAGAGATGACTATGACCATGGATGACTGGACAGCCGGCGGCACATTGTCCCGGCTGGGGGACGGCGTGTGGAGCGTGTCCTTTGCAGAGCCGGCGACACTTGCCGGCGTTGTGCTGGACTTTTCGGACGGAGAGGTCACAGCGTCATATAAGGGACTGGGCTTTTCTGTGCCTCAGTCGGCGATGCCGGCAAAATCGGTTCTGAGTCAGCTGATCCTGGTGGTAGACGAACTGGCGCAGCAGGAAGAGATCACCGGAAAGGAAAAGGACGGCAGTGTCCTGGTAGAGGGCGAGTCGGAGGGCTGCCCGTATACTCTGATACTGACAGAAAACGGCGACCTGGCAGGCTTTACGATGGACAGCTATGATGCAGAACTGATGTTTGCACAGTTTCAGTCCCAGGCACCTTTGGCAACAGAAACCACCGCAATGGAATCATAATGAAACAAAGCCGCTGTGTATCGGCAGAGATGCACAGCGGCTTTGTTATTTTTTGCAGTTCAGACGCGCTTCTTTTTGGTCTTTCGGACAGCAGGCTTTCGCTCCTGCTGCTTCTCCGGCAGGATTCGCAGCAGAATACCGGAAAACGGCGGCAGATCAATGGTGAACTGCATGCCGGTTCGGGTCATATCGCCGGTCAGTGTGCGCTTGCTCTCCTTTGTCATACCATGAAAGCGTTCCCAGTCCGTGTGCAGCAGCGGCTTCAGTCCGCCGCAGTCCGGCAGGCTGAAGGTATAGGTCTGTGTTGCTTCATCAGACATGTGCAGCAGAACGAGGATGCGGCTGTCTCCGGCACGGCGCTCCATGGCATAGATGCCCTTTTCTTCCTGGTGACAGTCCACCCAGCGGAAGCCGTCTTTCTCATAGTCATCCCGGTACAGCGCCGGTTCGGTGAGGTACAGCTTGTTCAGCTCCAGCATAAAGTGGTAGAATGCATCGTGGATGGGATACTTTAAGATATCCCAGTCCTGCTGCTGTTCCTCCGTCCATTCCCGGAGCTGTCCCAGTTCGCTGCCCATAAACAGCAGCTTTTTGCCGGGATGCGCATACATATACAAATAAAGCAGCCGCGCCTGCGGAAATTTCTGTTCGTATTCGCCGAACATCTTCTGCATGACCGTGGCTTTTCCATGGACGTTCTCGTCATGGGACAGGGGCAGCAGATAATACTCATTGGGAAAGTACATCATGGAAAATGTCAGCTTGTGATAGGTCTCGCTGTCACGGCGCACCCAGGGATACTGCCGGAAGTAGTCCAGGGTGTCATTCATCCAGCCCATATCCCACTTATAGTCGAAGCCCAGTCCGCCGTATTCCACCGGGCAGGTCACGCCCTCATAGTTGGTGGAATCCTCGGCGATGAGCATGCTGTCCGGGTGCAGCTGATGCAGACCCTGGTTCATGCGCTTGAGGAAGGTGATGCTGGAGGGATTTGTGCCCCGGTTCGGGTCGCCGCCCCAGTAGATGAGCCGGCTCACTGCATCCATCCGCAGGCCGTCAAAGTGGAACACATCCATCCAGTAGTTGGCGCAGGACTGGAGAAAGCTGCACACCTCGCCCCGGGCATGGATAAAGTTGCAGCTGCCCCATTCGCTGTAGTTGTCCTCCTTTTCCGGATACTCATACAGTGTCGTTCCGTCATAGTGGTTCAGGGCATAGCCGTCTACGGCAAAGTGTACCGGTACAAAGTCCAGGATCACGCCGATGCCTGCCTGGTGACAGGTGTCGATGAGCTGCATCAGCTGATGCGCTGTGCCGTACCGGGAGGTGGGACTGAAAAATCCGGTGTTCTGATAGCCCCAGGAGCAGTCCGCCGGATGTTCACTCAGAGGCATAAATTCAATGTAGTTGTATCCGGCTTTTTTGACATAGTCCACCAGCTTCGGGGCGATCTCTTCATAGGTGTACCAGCCGTTGGGGTCACTGGGGCTGGTGCGCCAGGAGCCCAGATGCACTTCATAAATGTTGACAGGCTTTTGCCGGTGACCGCCGCACTGTGCCATCCATTTTTTGTCATGAAAGGTATAGCTGGACAGATCACGGATAATGGAGGCATTATTGGGACGCAGCTCCATGCCGAAGCCGTAGGGGTCGCAGTGGTCGATGATGTCGCCGTCCGGGTTCCGGGGCGTAATGCGGTATTTATACATCTGTCCGGGAACAGCATCCGGGACGGTCAGCTCATAGATGCCGCCGTCATGTATCTTTTTCATGGGCATAGGCTCCCATTCGCCGCCCTCCCAGATCAGATCGACGGCTGCGGCATTGGGCGCAAGGGTGCGAAAGACGGTGCCGTCCTCGGTGACGTGCGCGCCGAAATAAGTATGGGCATCAAAGGCGTTGCCCAGAAAAAACTGATGGATATCCATGGGGTTGGTTCACTCCTCTGTGCGGATTTATTCATTGACTTTTGCTGTTTCGCTGTAAAACTATAATCAAACGCATGAGATTCTAGTATTATTATACTAAAACTATACATTGCATTGCAAGCATCAAATCAAGATGCAATGTTGCATTATAGACAAAAGTATATTTTGTGTAGGAGATCGGCGCACTTTTTGAGAAAATACGAAAAAAATTTCGGAAACCCATTGCAATTGTGCCCGAAATGCGGTATAATAAGTACAGCGGACGTTCCCAAAGCGGAACGCTGCCTGCACCAAATTGAATTAGGAGGCACTTTTTTATGTTAGTATCGGCAAAGGATATGATGGACAAGGCAAGAGACGGCAAGTATGCAGTCGGTCAGTTCAATATCAACAATCTGGAATGGACAAAGGCAATCCTGAACACAGCACAGAAGCTGAACTCCCCGGTGATCCTGGGCGTTTCCGGCGGTGCTGGTAAGTATATGACCGGTTTCAAGGTTGTTGCAGATATGGTAAAGGCGATGGATGAATCTCTGGGTATCACTGTTCCGGTTGCGCTGCACCTGGATCACGGTACTTACGATCAGTGCTATGACTGCATCAAGGCAGGCTTTACTTCCATCATGTTCGACGGTTCTCACTTCCCGATCGAAGAAAACCTGGCAAAGACCAAGGAACTGGTTGCAGTTGCACATAAGCTGGGTCTGTCTATCGAGGCAGAAGTCGGCGCAATCGGCGGCGAAGAGGACGGCGTAATCGGCAGGGGCGAGTGCGCAGATCCGCAGGAATGCAAGACCATCGCTGACCTGGGTGTAGACATCCTGGCTGCCGGCATCGGCAACATCCACGGCGTATATCCGGAAAACTGGGAAGGCCTGAGCTTCGAGACTCTGGAAGCTGTCAAGAAGGCTGTCGGCGATATGCCGCTGGTACTGCACGGCGGTACTGGTATCCCGGACGACCAGATCACAAAGGCAATCTCTCTGGGCGTTGCAAAGATCAACGTAAACACCGAGTGCCAGCTGGTATTTGCTGAAGCTACCAGAAAGTACATCGAAGAAGGCAAGGATCTGAAGGGCAAGGGCTTTGACCCGAGAAAGCTGCTCCTGCCGGGCTATGAAGCAATCATGGCAAAGGTAGAAGAGAAGATGAACCTGTTCGGCTCTGTGAACAAGGCGTAAGTTCTCTGACAAGACCGCAGCTCCTGCGGAGAAAGGAATGTGTTTCCGATGAAAAAGACATTACAGGTAGTAATTGCTGTACTGGAAATCGTCACATACACCATAGGCATTCTTGTTTCGGCAAGAACCCTGGTGGCTCTGGCACATTCTGATGAAGAAAGCACAGCTGATGAGGCATAATGCTTCGGAAAAACCGGTTTGCATCCGAGCGGATGTGAGCCGGTTTTTTGTGCCTTCTTGCTGCGGTGTTCCGGAAAGTTCAGAAATGATGCGGAAAGCGTAAATTTTTTTGGAAAAAAACGTACTTTTTTCTTCAAAACCCTTGATTTTTTCATCCGGTAGTGTTATAATAATGATAATCATGCAGCAAAAGACCGGAACCCCACCGGTCTTTCGTTTATGTAGGCACTTTTTTGACGGAAGGTTCTCTTTTGAAAAAGTGTACGATACGCTGGAAAAGGAGCAGATGCCATGAAAATGAAGAAATTCGGCGGGACCGAAAAGATGGTCTATGATCTGGTAAAGCCCATTGCCGACGAACAGGGATATTCTATCTGGGATGTGAGCTTCGAGAAGGAGGGCGCATACTGGTACCTGCGGGTGTTCATCGACCATCCGGATGGGATCGACATTGAGGACTGCGAAAAAATGACGCGTCCGGTCAATGCCGCCGTGGATGCCGCCGATCCCATCTCTCAGGCATATGTGCTGGAGGTCGGCTCTGCCGGTCTGGAGCGGGAACTGAACCAGCCCCAGCATTTTGAAGAAACCCTGGGAATGGAAGTGCGCGCCCGCGCCGTTCGCCCCATCAACGGCGAAAAGGAATGGATCGGCACTCTGACAGCGTATGATACCGAGCAAATCACCATACAGCCGGAGGAACAGGAAGCGCCGGTGACACTGGCACTGGCAGACCTGTCTTATGTGCGGCGGTATGTATCAGTAGAATTTTAATCAACGGAGGCATAGTGAAGAAAATGGACAACAGTTTTTTTGAAGCGCTTTCCTCGCTGGGGAGCGAAGCAAATGTAGATACGGATCTGCTGGTGGAAAAGGTGAAGTCCGCCATGCTGAAGGCAGCAAGAAAGGCATATCCTGACAGTGAGGAGAATATCCGCGTAGAGATTGATCCCGTCACAAAGACCTTTGAGATGTATCTGCGCCAGACCGTCGTAGACGATGAACCTATCGACGAGAACGAGGTCAACATCGCAGTGGCGCGCACCATGGATCCCAACGCCGTTGTAGGCGGTTTTGTGGAAAAGCGCCTGGATATCGCGAAGTTCGGCAGAGCTGCTGCACAGTCCGCAAAGCAGTCCATTAAGGGCGATCTGCGGGAGATCAACCGGGAGCGCATCCTGGGCGAATTTGAGGCGCTGGAAAATGACTGCATTACCTGTGAAGTGAAGCAGGTCGAGACCGGCGGCACGGCAACACTGCAGTATCACAAGACAGAACTGTATCTGTTCCGCAATGAGCAGATCCCGGGCGAGACCCTGAAAGAAGGTCAGCGCGTTAAGGTATACATCACCACCATCGCCAACAAGCAGAAAAAGCCCATCATCAAGATCTCCCGTGTCCGCAAGGAACTGGTAAAGCGCCTGTTCGAGCTGGAGATCCCGGAGATCTATGACGGTACTGTGGAGATCAAGTCTGTCTCTCGGGAGGCCGGTTCCCGGACAAAGGTGGCCGTCTGGTCGAAGGACCCCAACGTGGATGCCATCGGCGCATGCATCGGCCCGAAGCGCTCCCGTATTTCTGCCATTGTGTCTGAACTGAACGGCGAGAAGATCGACATCATCCCCTACAGCGAAAAGCCGGAGGAATTTATTGCAAAGGCACTGGCACCGGCAACTGTGCTGGAGGTGCAGATCCTGGACGAAGAAGAGCGTACCTGCACCGTGAAAGTGCCGAATAATCAGCTGTCTCTGGCGATCGGCAATAAGGGACAGAATGCAAAGCTGGCTGCAAAGCTGACTGGCTATAAGATCGACATCAAGCCGGAGTTTGATGTGCTGCATCAGCAGGAAGAAACATCGGCAGAGGCTGCTCCGGAAGCTGCAGCAGAAGCACCGGCAGCGGCAGAAGAAGCAAATGCACCGGAGGCGAACAAGATTGAAGAGTAAAAAAGTCCCCATGCGGCTTTGTGTGGGCTGCGGCACAATGCAGCCGAAAAAAGATCTGATCCGGGTGCTGAAAAATGCCGAGGGGGAAATTCGTCTGGACTTCACCGGAAAGCAGTCCGGCCGCGGTGCATACCTATGTAAGAATACCGAATGTCTGACAGCGGCGAGAAAGGGACATCGCATTGAGCGCTCTTTCGGCTGCCGTGTGTCTGAAGAAGTATATGAGGAGATGGAACATGCACTGCAAGCAGAACTGGCAAGGGATCCTGAGCATCTGTCGTAAGGCAGGAAAGCTGGCTATGGGATTGGAGCCGACAAAGGACGCCATGTACCGCGGCGCGGTGGCAGGCGTGCTGGTGGCATCAGATGCGTCTGCAAAGACACAGAAGGAAGCTGCGTTTTACAGCAGCCAGGCACAGGTGCCCTGTCTGATCCTGCCGTTTACACGGGCGGATTTTGCACAGATGATCGGCAGGGGCTGCGGTGTCCTGGGTGTGTGCGATGACGGATTTTTCCGAAAGATGCAGACAATGGCAAAACAAGAGGACGCAGCGCCAAAGATTGAAAAATAGTCCCGGAGTCATTCGGGAATACATACGCAGGAGCGGAATGCGGCGGAAGAGCAGGAGACTCTTTTCGGCATTCCTTGGAGAAGAGGAGGATTTTCGCCTATGACGAAGAAAGTGAAACTGAGTGATGTTGCACGGGATCTGCAGATCTCGACACAGGAACTGATCGGGTTCTATCAGGAACGGGATGCCAGCGGCAACACCAAGAAGGGTGTGACCGGTCTGACACCGGAGGAGATCAACCTGGCACTGGAGTATTATTCTCAGAAAACACAGGTAGACAGTCTGGATGCTTATTTTGCATCCAAGGATACACCGCGGAAGCAGGAGAAAAAACCGGCAGAGAAAAAATCTGCGGAAAAGAAGCCTGCAGAAAAGAAGTCCGCGGACAAAAGGCCGGCAGAAAAGAAACAGCCGGAAAATAAAAAGCAGCAGAAGCCGCAGTCCGGAGAAAAGAAGCCCCAGGCGCAGAAAACCGAAAAGCCGGCGGAAAAGAAACCGGCAGCTGCAGAAGCACCGGCTCAGAACAGTGTGCCGAAGCATGAAAAGCCCAAGAAGCAGCAGGCAAAGGCACAGAAGCATGGTGAACGCCTCCATGTAGAAGTGGAGATGGCGTCTGCGGACAGCATTAATACCGAAAAGCGCCGCACGGTCGATACCCGCGGTTCTTATGTAGATCTGGATAAGTATAACCAGCGCTATGAGCAGATCGCTCCGGCAAATAAGTATACCAACGATAAGTATTCCACCAAGAAGCAGAAGATCAACCAGAAGTCTGCACAGCGCAACAAGCAGCGCTATTCCAATAAGCGCGAGACCGAGCAGGATAAGCTGCGCCGTCTGGAACTGGAGCGTGCCAGAAAGCAGCAGCTTCGCGTCCGCATCCCGGATGTGATCTCAGTAGGCGAACTGGCGACCCGTCTGAAGGTCACTGCAACAGAGGTCATCAAGAAGCTGATGATGCTGGGCGTTATGGCGACCATCAATGAGGAGATCGACTTCGATAC
Organism: uncultured Ruminococcus sp.; assembly: GCA_934463425.1. Taxonomy (GTDB): domain Bacteria; phylum Bacillota; class Clostridia; order Oscillospirales; family Ruminococcaceae; genus Ruminococcus_C. Next base: position 18,064 of record CAKSJP010000004.1, on the reverse strand, counting down.
CGCATCTCTGGTGGCAGAGGAACTGGGCGCAAAGGTAGAACACGAGGTGATCGTGACCATCGAGGATCGTCTGATCGATGAGGACGATGATGCCGAGGATACCGAAGAGCGCTGCCCGGTTGTCTGCGTTATGGGTCACGTTGACCATGGTAAGACATCTATCCTGGATCGTATCCGGAATGCGCATGTTACCGCAGGCGAAGCAGGCGGCATCACACAGCATATCGGTGCATATCAGGTAAAGTATGACGGCAAGGAGATCACATTCCTGGATACCCCGGGACACGAGGCATTTACTGCAATGCGTGCCCGCGGTGCGAACATCACTGATATCGCCATTCTGGTTGTTGCTGCGGACGACGGCATCATGCCGCAGACTGTAGAGTCCATCAACCACGCAAAGGCTGCGGGTGTCACCGTGATCGTTGCCATCAATAAGATGGATAAGGAGGGCGCAAACCCGGATCGCATCAAGGAAGAACTCACCAAGTACGGCATGGTATGCGAAGAGTGGGGCGGCGATGTGATCTGTGTTCCGGTTTCTGCAAAGACTGGCGAGGGCATCGACGACCTGCTGGAAAACATCCTGCTGGTGGCTGAGACCAGTGAGCTGAAGGCGAACCCGGATCGCCGCGCAAAGGGTACTGTAGTAGAGGCTCGTCTGGATAAGGGACGCGGCCCGATCGCAACCCTGCTGGTACAGAATGGTACGCTGCATACTGGCGATGTCATTATCGCAGGTACTGCAGTCGGCCGTGTCCGCGTCATGACCAATGATAAGGGCAGAACAGTAGATGCTGCCGGTCCGTCTGTTCCGGTAGAGATCACCGGTCTGGCAGAAGTGCCGGAGGCAGGCGATGTATTCAACGCAGTTGAGGATGAGCGTCTGGCAAGAGAACTGGTAGAGCAGAGAAAGCACGAGGCAAAGCAGGCAAAGTTCAACGAGTATCAGAAGGTAACACTGGATAACCTGTTCAGCCAGATCGAACAGGGCGAGATGAAGGAACTGTCTCTGATCGTCAAGGCAGATGTACAGGGTTCTGTAGAAGCAGTCACCCAGTCGCTGGAAAAGCTGTCCAACGACGAAGTCCGCGTCCGCGTAATTCACGGCGGCGTCGGCGGCATCAAGGAGAGCGACGTTATGCTGGCGAGCGCATCCAATGCCATCATCATTGGCTTTAATGTGCGACCGGATCAGACTGCGGAAGAGGACGCTGCACGGGATAAGGTGGACATCCGCACCTATCGTGTCATCTATGATGCCATCGAAGAGATCGAGACCGCAATGAAGGGCATGCTGGCACCGAAGTACCGCGAGGTCGTAATGGGACGCATTGAGGTTCGTCAGGTCTATAAGATCTCCAACGTCGGTGCAGTTGCCGGTGCATACGTTCTGAACGGCAAGGTCACCAGACAGTGCCAGATCCGTATCGTGCGTGACGGCATCGTGATCGCAGAAGATATGATGTCCAGCCTGAAGCGCTTCAAGGATGATGCCAAGGAAGTCGGCGAAGGCTATGAGTGCGGTATCACGCTGGAGAAGTTCCGCGACTTCAAGGAAGGCGATATCTTCGAGGCGTTCATCATGGAAGAATACCGCGACTAATGAACTGCCGTATTTGAATTATTTGTGGAAAGCGGTCTTTCTGCGGCTGCAGAAGGGCTGCCCATTATAGAAAGGAGCCGTACAGCATGGCAAACTTCAAAGCAAACCGCACCGAAGAGGATATTCTGCGGGAGATGACCGCGATTTTGCGGGAACTCAAAGACCCTCGCATCGATCCGATGCTGACGGTTGTCCGCGCAGAGCTTTCCCGGGATCTTTCGGACTGCAAGATCTTTGTGTCCAGCCTTTCCGGAAAAGCTGCTGCAAAGGAATCCTGCAAGGGACTGGACAGCGCGTCCGGTTTCATCCGGCGGGAGCTGCTGCACAGGCTGAAAATCCGACGCAGTCCGGCGCTGCACTTTGTGGCAGATGATTCTATCGCCCACAGCGCAGAGATCAACCGGATGCTGCACAATATTCAGCCGGCAGTGGAAGACAGCGCGGAGGATGACAATACAGAAAAGGAGTGAGCATGATGCAGGAGTTGACACTGGCACAGACAGCCGCGTGGCTGGAACAATGTGAAGATGCCTATATCCTGATCCACCGCAGCCCCGACGGGGACTGCATCGGCGCAGGGTATGCGCTGGCAGAGATCCTGCATCAGCTGAACAAGCGGGCAGCAGTGCTCTGCAATGATGAAATCGCAGAACGCTATCAGTTCATGCTGCCGGAGCACCCGGCGGCGGCAGATTTTTCTCCGAAATGTATTGTTGCTGTAGATGTGGCGGATGTAAAGCTGCTGGGTGAAGAAATGCAGGCGCGCTATGGCGAAATGGTAGATCTGTGTATCGATCACCATATTTCAAATGTGCCCTATGCCAAACAAAGGCTGTTGGACGGAAGCGCTTCTGCGGCATGCGAGATCCTGTATCGTCTTTGCCGGATCATGCCGGTCACCATTACCGACCGTATCGCGCTCTGCCTGTATACCGGCATGGCGACGGATACCGGTTGTTTTCAGTATGACAATGCCGGTTCAGGGACGCATCGCGCTGTGGCAGATCTTATGGATACCTGTCCGGAGGTGCGCTATGCCCAGATCAACCGGAAAATGTTTGCAGTAAAGAGCTTCGGCAGACTACAGTTAGAGAAACTGCTCATCGACCATCTGGAGTGCTATCTGGACGGAAAATGCACCATGATCTGCGTGACACAGGAGTTTTTAAAGAAATTTCATGTGGACGAAGCGGAACTGGACGGCATTGCCGGTTTTCCGCTTCAGGTAGAGGGTGCAGAAGTGGGCATAACCATGAAGGAAAAAGAACCGGGCAAGTTTCGGATCTCTATGCGCTCTGCGGATCGGGTAGATGTATCTGCGATCTGTCAGCGCCTTGGCGGCGGCGGCCATGTAAAGGCTTCCGGCTGTCAGGTAGAGGGCACTGCAGATGAAGTGCGCCGGATCCTGCTGAATGCCGTAAAGGCAGAATGGGGGAATGTATGAATCTGGATAATATGCAAGGTGTGCTCTGCATGAATAAACCTGCGGAGTTCACTTCGTTTGATGTGATCGGAAAGCTGCGCGGCATTCTTCGGATGCGGCGGCTGGGGCATACCGGAACCCTGGATCCGATGGCCACCGGTGTTTTACCGGTCCTGGTGGGAAAGGCGGCCCGTGCCTGCGACATTCTTCCGGATCAGACCAAAGCTTATCGCGCGGCGGTACAGTTCGGCTGGGAGACAGACACCGAGGATATCTGGGGTGTCCGCACAGCCGCCTATCCGGAAATGCATGTGACCCGTGAGGAACTGGAAGCGGTGATCCCGCAGTTTCTCGGAGAGATCCAACAGATCCCGCCTATGTATTCGGCGGTTTCTGTGCAGGGAAAACGGCTTTATGAGCTGGCGCGGAAGGGTGAGGTCATCGACCGCCCGGCGCGCACGGTACAGGTGAAATCTATCGTTCTGGAGGAATGGGACGAGGAAAAGCAGACCGCCGTACTGTCCGTGACCTGCGGCAAGGGTACTTATATCCGGACGCTGCTCTCTGATATAGGAAAAGCACTGGGCGGCGGCGCGACCATGACGGCGCTTTGCCGTACAGCGGCACATGGCTTTACTCTGGAGCAGTGCTATACCTTTGAGCAGGTAACAGAATTTTGCCGTCAGGGCACAATGGCAGAGCATCTGATCCCTACCGACCAGCTGTTCGCTTCGCTGCCGGAGCTGCATCTCACAGAGCAGCAGTCTGAGCTGTACGGCAACGGCGTCAAGCTGGCGCTGAGCCGGGTCGATGGCATTTTGCCGGAGCAGAATGCGTACCGTGTATACGGCGCAGACGGCTGTTTCTTTGGAACGGCGGAAGCAGACCGGGCGGCGGATGAGCTGCGCATCGGAAAGAATATGAAGTAGAAAGGCGGAAACCGGCTTGGAAGAACTGAAGCACATCACTGCGCCGCTGACGCAGGACAGTGCTGTGGCGCTGGGCTTTTTTGACGGTGTGCATCTGGGACACCGTGCCGTGCTGCGTGCGGCGGCGCAATGTGCTGCGGAACAAGGGCTGATGGCGTGTGCATTTACCTTTGCCGCGGATTCTGTTCCGGTGAAGCAGGGCGTGCCGCTGACATATTTATACACAGATGCCCAGAAAACAGAACTGATGCTGGAGTGCGGCATTCACAGTGTCTATTGCCCGGCGTTTTCAGAGCTTTGTGCTCTGGACGGCGAGGTGTTCTGCCGTCGGGTTCTGGTGGAACTGCTCCGGGCAAAAGAGGTGTTCTGCGGCGGTGATTTCCGCTTCGGCGCAAAGGCGGCGTGGGACATCGACAGCCTCCGGCAGTTCGGACGGCAGTTTGGCTTCGGTGTTCATCAGATAGAGCCCGTGCGGTGCGGCAGCGAGAAGATCTCGTCTACTGCCATCCGCAGCGCGGTTCGCGAGGGCATGCCGGAACAGGCTGCCCGGCTTCTGGGCGCGCCGTACTGCATCAGCGGCAGGGTCGTTCACGGAGCGGCTCTGGGACGCACCAAGGCAGTCCCCACCATTAACATTCCCTTTGCACCGGGACAGCTGGTGCCGCGGCACGGCGTCTATGTTTCACGGACGCATACGCCTCAGGGCAGCTTTGATTCTGTGACCGATGTGGGCATAAAGCCTACCGTTGCGGCGAACCAGCCGCCGGCGGCAGAGACGTTTCTCCTGGACTTTTCCGGTGATCTCTATGAACAGCCCTGCCGGGTAGAGCTGCTGCATTTCCTGCGGGAAGAGCGGCAGTTCCCGGATGTGGACAGTCTCTATCGTCAGATCGCACAGGATCAGGCGCAGTGCCGGGAATGGCTGAAACAAAATCAATGAGAGCCAATATAGGCGATTTCATATACGAAAGGAAGTACAAGCGATGTACAAGCGAGTAAGAACAAGATTTGCACCCAGTCCGACGGGTTATATGCATATCGGCAACCTGCGTACTGCACTGTTTGCCTATCTGATCGCCAAGAAGCAGGACGGCGATTTTATCCTCCGGATCGAGGACACCGACCAGGAGCGCTATGTAGAAGGCGCAGTAGATGTGATCTATGATACCCTGAAGGTTGCCGGTCTGAACTGGGACGAGGGCCCGGATATCGGCGGTCCGGTTGGTCCCTATGTACAGTCTGAGCGCATGGGCATGTTCAAATCCTATGCGGAAGAACTGGTAAAGACCGGACATGCTTATTATTGCTTTTGCGACAAGGAGCGTCTGGAAGAGGTGCGGAAGATCCAGGAGGCATCCCACATTGCCCCCATGTATGACCGCCACTGCCGCGATCTGTCTCCGGAGGAGATCCAGGAGAAGCTGGATGCCGGCGTTCCCTATGTCATCCGCCAGAAGATGCCGCTGGACGGCACAACGACATTCCACGATGAGATCTACGGCGATGTCACAGTAGAGAACAGCACCCTGGATGACCAGATCCTCATCAAGACAGACGGCATGCCCACCTATAACTTTGCCAATGTTGTGGATGACCATCTGATGGGCATCACCCATGTGGTGCGCGGCAACGAGTATCTGTCCTCTGCACCGAAGTATAACCTGCTGTATCAGGCATTCGGCTGGGATGTGCCGGTCTATGTACACTGTGCACCGGTTATGAAGGACAAGACCCATAAGCTTTCCAAGCGCAACGGCGACGCATCGTTCCAGGATCTCATGGCAAAGGGCTATCTGCCGGAAGCAGTCATCAACTTTATTGCACTGCTGGGCTGGGCTCCCTCCGGAGAATACAACGAGCAGGAGATCTTTACGCTGGATGAGCTGAAAAAGGCATTTGAGATCAGCGGCATCAGCAAAGCGCCGGCGATCTTCGACGACAAGAAGCTCCGTGCCATCAACGGCGCATATGTGCACAAGATGGATCCGGCAGAGTTTGCCAAGGATGCTGAATCATATATCCGTCAGACCGTAAAGCGCACCGATATCGACATGGCACTGCTGTGCAGCGTTTTGCAGAATCGTACCGAAGTGTTCTCGGACATTCCGGAGCAGGTGGACTTCATTGACGCAATGCCGGAATATGATCTGGAAATGTACCGTCACAAGAAGATGAAAACCACGCCGGAAACTGCGCTGGAAGCACTGAAGGAGACCCTGCCGGTACTGGAGGGTGTCAGCGAGTGGGATGTGGATCACATTCACGAGGCACTGTTTGCAAAGATCGCAGATCTGGGCGTGAAGAATGGCTGGATGCTGTGGCCGCTGCGTACGGCGGTTTCCGGCAAGCAGTTTACACCGGGCGGCGGCGTAGAGCTGTGTGCGATCCTGGGCAAGGAGGACACGCTGAACCGTATCCGCAAGGCAATTGATGCACTTTCCGCATAACATTGCCATCTTTCGTAAGATTATCACTTCTTTATCACAATAGAATGATAAACTATAGCTAGTTTTTGTGTGCCGGAGAGATGGATTTTTCACATAAACGGAGAAAAAATTGGTTCTGCACACAGCAGAAGGAGGCAATCACAGGGATGATTGAAGTCAAACATCTGACAAAACAATACGGCGATAAGCTGGCAGTCAACGACATCAGCTTTACCGTAGAGGACGGCGAGATCCTGGGACTTTTGGGCCCCAACGGTGCCGGAAAGTCAACTACCATGAATATGCTCACCGGTTATATCAGCTCCACTTCCGGACAGGCACTGATCAACGGCATTGATATTCTGGAAGATCCGATCAAGGCAAAGGCACAGATCGGCTATCTGCCGGAGCTGCCGCCGCTGTATCTGGATATGACCGTCATGGGCTATCTGAACTTTGTCTATGACCTGAAAAAGTGCAAGCTGCCCCGGCGGTCGCACCTGAAGGATGTATGCAATCTGTGCCGGATCAGCGATGTGTCCGGACGCGTTATCAAGCATTTGTCCAAAGGTTATCGCCAGCGTGTGGGGCTGGCACAGGCACTCATCGGCAATCCGCCGATCCTGATCCTGGACGAACCCACCGTTGGTCTCGACCCGAAGCAGATCATTGAAATTCGTACACTGGTAAAGAAACTGGGCAAAAAGCACACCGTGATCCTCTCCTCCCACATTCTGACGGAGGTACAGGAGGTCTGCGACCGCGTGGTCATCATCAACCACGGCCAGATCGCAGCAAACGACACCATCGACAATCTGTCCAAGGCTGTTTCCGGTGTAAACCGTCTGGTTGTCCGCATCAACGGTCCGAAAAACGAAGTGCTCCAGGCAATTCGCGGACTGGAGGATGTGACAAAGGTGCGCGCCGATATGGAACGCGAGCCGGGCATCTTTGAGTTTGAGATCGAGGCAAAGCCCAACGCGGACATTCGTCCGGCACTGAACCAGATGGTCGAGTCTCACGGATGGTACATTTATAAGATGGATCTGGGCGTTATGACGCTGGAGGATGCATTCCTCAAGATCACTATGGGCGAGGGCGTAAAGCTGTCGCCGGTAACCCAAAAAGCAGCTCCGGCAGAGACACCGGAGCCCGCAGAAGCACCGCAGGAAGCAGCTCCGGCAGAGGCAGAAGCCCCGAAGCCGGAAGATGCAGCGGAAACCAAAGAAGGAGGCGAAGCGTAATGGGCGCGATCTATCGTCGTGAAGTAGGAGCGTTTTTCACCTCCAGTATTGCTTATGTATTTCTGGCAGTGTTCTATCTGGCAGCAGGCTATTTCTTCTTTGGTTCGTCTCTGGCGATGGCGACCACAGATATGTCCAATCTGTTCAGCAGTCTGTTCTTTGTTATTGCGATTCTGATCCCTGTGCTGACCATGCGCTTGTTCAGTGAGGAAAAGAAGCAAAAGACAGAGCAGGGTCTGCTGACGGCGCCGGTATCCATCGGCGGCATCGTCATGGGAAAATATCTGGCAGCACTGACGCTGTACACCATCGGTCTGGCGATCATTTTCGTCTATGCGCTGATCCTGAGCTTTTTCGGCGCAGTGGCATGGGGCATCGTGGTTTCCAACATTCTGGCGCTGTTCCTGCTGGGCGCAGCGTTCATCTCCGTGACCCTGTTTATCTCGTCTCTGACAGAGAACCAGGTCGTCGCAGCCGTAATCGGCATGATCGTTCTGCTGGCGCTGACACTGATCGATGTGGTAGCACGGTATGCCGAGAACATCCCGGTTGTTCCCACTGTGCTGAATGCACTGTCATTCTACACCCGATACTATGATTTTACCGCGGGTCTGTTTGATCCCGCCAGTGTGCTGTTTTATGTGAGCACGGCAGTGATCTTCAACTTCTTTACTGTCCGCGTGTTTGAAAAACGGCGCTGGAGCTGAGAGGAGGACATCACCCATGGAAAATCAGAAACATACCGAAAAAGAAAAAACATCTACCGGCGCTTCTCTGGAAAAGCAGCAGAAAAAGCTGAAAAACCGGAAGAAGCTGAAATACGGCGGTCTGGCAACTGCCATTACCGTGATCTTTGTGGCAGTCGTTGTGCTGGTCAATGTGGTCGTTACCCAGATCGGCAAGCGCTATCCGGACTTTAAACTGGATCTGACCACCGCAAATCTGTATGAGATCAGCGATGAGACACTGAACTATATCCGCGATATGGATAAGGATGTGGACATTGCCATTTCGTCTGACGAGGCAACTTTCACCTCGGATAAGAACAATAAGATGATCGCGGAGACGCTGTCCAAGTATCAGGGCTATTCTGACCGCATCAGCGTCACTTATTTCGATACCACAAAGGACCCGGATGTCCTGTCGAAGTATCAGGAGCTGTACGGCAACTCCATTCAGTCCGGACAGATCATCATCAACAGCGGCAGCCGCATTAAGGTGTATAACACCACCACTGATATGTTTGAAGTGGATCAGCAGAAATACCAGTACTATCAGTATGGCATGGCAAGCTTTGCGGACTGCATCACGGCATTCAAGGGCGAACAGACCATCACCTCCGGCATTATGAATGTAACTGATTCTAATCCGAAGGCAGTGGGCATTCTGGCGACCTCCAACGGCAATCCGATCTTTGCACAGACCAGTGCCACTTCTGACCCCAACACCTATGCATTCTATGCACTGGAAAACCTGTTGGATGAGAACGGCTATGATGTGAGCCGTCTGGATATGATGACCGATGAACTGGATACCGCAACTTATGATATTCTGGTTCTGCCTGCGCCGAAAACAGATCTGAGCATGGATGCCATCAAGAAGCTTCAGAATTTCATGTACAATGACGGCAATCTGGGCAAGCAGCTGGTCTATATCGCTGACTACACCCAGTCGTCCACCCCGAATCTGGATGCTTTCCTGAAGGAATGGAATGTACAGGTGGATTACAGCTCTGTCATCGACGAGAACAACAGCACCAACCAGGAGGTCAACATCCTGTTGTCGCAGAACAGCAACAGCAGCTTTGTTGCACCGGTTGTGACAGTAACGGATGACGAGGATTATAACGGCAATCTGGCAAATACCAGCCTGCCTATCGTTGCGCCCATGGCGCGTTCGATCCAGACGCTGACTGCCAATAACGGCAGAACCGTAACTTCGCTGCTGACCTCTTCGGATACTTCTTACTGCTATCCGCTGTCTCCGAAGAGCTACAGCACAGATGCCGATGCCGCAGCAGCCGGAGATGCAGAAGCACCCACCGAAGCTGCAACCGAGGCATCCACTGATGCTTCCTCCACAACGACTTCGTTTGACAAGGCTGCTGCACCGAAGGGCGCAAACACCGTTATGGCACTGTGCCGTGACCAGCAGTCCACCGGGGACAGCTTTATTGAAAGCGATGTGATCGTACTGGGTTCGATGTCCATGCTGGATGTCAACCTGGTGCAGAATTCCTCGTATAACAATGCAGAATATTTCGTTGGTCTGCTGAATTCTGTCTGCGGCAAGGAGGACAGCATCGTGGTTGCTTCTAAGGACTTGTCCCAGACCTCGATCTCTGCGACAGCAACACAGCTGAAGGCGATCCGTCTGACAGTTGTATTCCTGATCCCGCTGGCAGTGGTTGCCGCCGGCATCATTGTTGCAGTCCGCAGACGCTATCGCTAAGCGAAAGGATGGATCATCATGCGTAAAAAGACGCTTGGAATCATCGGCGGAGTGGTACTGGTGGCAGCACTGGGCACAGCAGCATTCTTTCTGCTGCAAAATTCGCCGGATGAGGATTCCGCTTCGTCTGCTTCTTCCGCAGCGGACAGCAGCGAGAGTATTCCCCTGACCACAGAAGATCCCAACGATGTCACTTCTATTGATGTGACAAATGCATCGGGCACATTTGAAGTGGTACGCACCGCAGAGGGCACCGGTGACGGTGACAATCACGCGGCTTATGCGGTCTCCGGCTGGGAGGATCTCCCCATGGACACTTCGACCCTGTGGACGCTGTCCAATAACACGGCTTCGATGGAGGCCAGCGGTCTGGTGGAAGAGAACTGCTCGGATCTGGAAAAGTTCGGGCTGGATGATGCCGAAGCGGTGGCTGTGACGCTGCATTTTGCGGACGGCAGTGACTATCGCTTCCGTGTGGGCAATGCCGCGGCAGATGCTACCTACACCTATTTTGCACCGGCAGATCAGGACACGGTATATACGGTAAAAACCTCCCTGGTGGCAAATTTCAGCAAGTCGGCAGAGGACTTCTTGTCCAAGACCATGCTGGAAGCACCGGCGGATGAGAACGACTATCCCATTGTCAATTCGCTGACCATCGACCGGAAGGACATGGATTATACCCTGGAACTGGATTATGACGAAGCTGCCGCAGACAACACTTCTATGGGAGGCACGGTGGCAAGCCATGAAATGGTTTCACCGGTGCCGGCATACCTGAGCGTTGACCGTTCTACGCCGGTGGTGACCGGAATGTTCGGGCTCAAGGCAGAAAAGGTTGCTGTGCCCCATCCCGGCGTAGAGGATCTGACGAATGCCGGACTGGACGATCCCTTTGGCACAGCCACGATGGCATGTGCAGACGGCAACACCTATGTGCTGACATTTGGTGAACGCTTTACCGAAAAGGACGAGGAGAGCGGCACAGAGACCGCGTACTATTATGCAATGCTCAGCGGCATTGATGCGATCTATCAGGTGACAGAAGAAAACTTAGTCTGGGCGACAACAACGCCCACGGACATTGCATCCAAGCTGGTGTTCGGCACCTATGTGTGGGATGTGGGCTCTCTGGATGTCAGCGTAGGAGACCAGAAGTTCCAGTTCAGCGTGGTCGGCAGCGACAAGGATTCCGCTGTGGTGACGCTGAACGGAGAGAGTACGGACTCTGAACGCTATCGTCAGTTTTATTCGTTCCTGCTGAACACCACGGCAGAGACCATAAAGCTGGATGGTACACCCAGCGGCGAGATGCTGGGCGAGATCCATGTCAAGACACAGGACGGTGCGTTCGACCGGGATCTGCAGTTCTATGCCATAGACGATTTCACCTGTCTCATCACCGTTGACGGCAAGTCTGCCTATACCTGCCGGAAGAGCTATCTGGACACGCTGCTGAATAATATGAAGATCTATAGCGACACAAGCCAAGACTTTACGACAAACTGGAGCTGAGCATCGTCGGGAATCCCATTGCGATTCCTTCGGGATGCTGCCGGAGAAAGGAAGGAACATCAATGAATCAGGAATTTTTTATGTACCGCGGCTATCCGCTGGTACGCAAGGGAAATGAGATCTATTACGGGTATATGTCAGAGCCTTTCGTGGTGATGATGCAGATCGTGCATCAGCAGGAGGTAAACGGACTGAAAGTCGCAGACAAGGTGCGTGTGTACCAGATGGCGACCAAAGAGCCGGATCCGGTAAAGGCAATCACCAAAACTTCCGACCGACCGAATTTGTATGAGGCGGCAGATCTGGCAAACGTCTGGCTGAAGCGCGCCGAAAAGGACGCAGCAGCAAAGTAAATCCGATTTGCTTTCAAAAGAGCATCTCTGCGCGGGAGAGATCCTGTGGGAGATGCTCTTTTTTGGTTAGCCTCCTTTGAAAAGGGTGATCCCCTGCAGGGTGAGGAAATGTCATCAATTCCTCAGTCAGCCTATGGGCGCTTTTTCAAGGGAAACTTAATTTATGCCTGTTTTCTCAAAAAGGCTCTTGACAGCACCGTCGAAATCCGGTATAATGAAATGCAACACCGCACAGAATGTGCAGAAAATCACCGAAAAGGAGAATATACATGGAAGTTTACCGCATTCATATGGGAAAGGCAAAGTGCGCCGTTGATCTGGGAGACGGCAGCGAGCGCGGCGAGTATGTCAGCCAGGACTATATCCTGGCAAAGATGGGCAGACCGCACCGCAGCATCAGCCTGATGTACTGCTATTATCCCCTGGACGAGGGCTGGCCGGGACGCGCCAGCGTGGTACACGCAAGCCCTGATGTCAGCTTTGCCTGGGACTATCCCTATGATGACTATTTCACCTATAAGGGCGGTCTGGGCGGCAATACCGACGGCGAACCGTTCAATTATATGCGCGAGATCCGTCAGCACGGACAGGACGTTTCCCTGACCCTGACCATCGATCCCCACGTTTCGGATGAGCACCTGGCTGCCATCGGCGAGGATCTGAAACCCTTCGGCAGAGTGTTCCTGCGCATCAATCACGAGGCAACGGGCAACTGGTTCTCGTTCAATAAGCGCTGCACTTATCAGGAGGTGGCAGACTTCTTTGTCCGCGCCAGCCGCATCATCAAGGAGCATGCACCGAATGTGCAAACCATCATCTGCATCGGCGGCATCGAGGATCTCTCCAAGGAAGAGATGGAAAAGGAAGCCGAGTTTGCGCAGACGATCCCGGCGGCAGATGTCTGGTCTGTGGATAAGTACATGGCGCTCCACTGGGGCTGGCCCTATGACGTGGCAGAGCACGGCGGCACGACTCACAGCCGCGGCACTGTGGCGGACACCTACGAAAAGACCAAGCGCAGCTTCGAGCGCTTCCGCTATCTCAACGGCGGCGTGGCAAAGCCCATGACTATGGCAGAGTTCAACGCAGACGGCGATGTCACCGGACCTTATGAGCAGGCAGACATGGTAAAGGAATTCTGCGATAAGCTGGAAGCAGAACAGGCAGACTGGTTCAGCGCCTTTACCTTCTACCAGTTCCGCGACCGCGGCAGACTGGGACTGGAGATCGAAGATCCCAACAATGCCGATGTAGGCATTGCACAGCCGGTGCTGGATACCTATAAGGAAATCATCCAGCGCGACTGGTTCAAGCCCCAGATCATCCGGCAGGAGGGCGAGGTGCAGCTGCCCGTTACGCTGCGCTGGAGCAATTCCGAGGACGCAGAGGGTCTGGAGATCCCGCTGCACTTCGAGAAGAACCCCACCTTCTGTGAGGTGAGCTTTACCGAAGAAAGCAACCTGATGCTGGAGCTGAACGGCAAGTGGTTCTATAAAGCACCCAAGACCAAGACAGTCGATCTGATGGCGGCATTCTTTGAAAAGCCGCTTTCGGGTGAAGCTGACATGACCCTGAAGATCTTCGCGCCGCCGGCAACCGGAGAAAACGATCTGTCCGCAGAGGACGGGCTGTATCACTGCGATACCGTTCTCCATGAACTGCCCCAGATCCGCATCCGCTTCGCACCGGTTGAGGCATAAACCGGCGGATTCCGGCGGAATGATCCTGGTGCTTTCTTCTCTGTGAAAATACCTCTTGACAAAAAGTTGTGTATCATGTATAATTTAAATAACGATATGAAAACCGGAATTGTAAGAGATGATTTGAAAAGCTGAAATACCATCGCTGAAAAATGGCAATCCCGGAGAATGGAGCTATTGAATATGGGACTTTTTGACAAGGTAAACCAGGTAAGCCGCAGCGTAAGTGAATCTTCTAAGAGCGCTGCTGAGACCAGCAATCTGAAAAAGAAGATCGCTTATGAGAAAGAGCGTATCCAGGAAGTCATGACCGAGATCGGCAGACTGTTCTATGAGAACCCCACCGGCGATCATAAGGCAGAAATGGAACTGTGTGCAGACATCGACGACAGAAAGCGCCGGATCGCCAGCATGCAGGGCGACCTCAGTTCTTTGAAGGGTGTTCGCATCTGCGGACAGTGCGGTGCACGGTTTGATGAAAAGTACACCTTCGGCTTCTGCGGCAACTGCGGCGCAAAGCTGGACTGATCATAGAGTTTTAACAAAAAGAACGGCACAGCCTCTTTGCAGGATGTGCTGTTTTTGTGTGAGGAGTGTAGAAAAAAATGGAAGAAGTACTTTCTTTTGACTGGAAGAGCGTTTCGGCCAATTCTGGAGATGTTATCGCGCTGATGCGGAAGCATCGGGGCAAAAAGCTGGATATTCTGTTTCACTATGCAGACGGACTCTATCGGGTGGGCGTAAATCCGGAAAATGAACGGGAACCGTTCTATATGGATGATGAAACCTATCCGTCGATGTTTGCGTTTTGCAGTTCTGCCTGCATCGAAGGCGGCTTTTTGCTGCCGGATCTCCAGGCACCGCTGCATATCATTTCCGTGAATGACGGCGATCCGTCCGCTTATTTTGCATAGAAAGTGTAGGAAATCAAACATGGAAAAGAAACCGAAAAACAAGTGGCTGTCTTTTTTGGCAGACGGCATGCTGTCCGGTCTGATGATCGGCATCGGCTGTGTGGTGAGCATGTCCTGTGAAAACCGTTATCTGGGGGCATTCCTGTTCTCTCTGGGGCTGTTCTGTATCGTACAGTTCCAGTACGGGCTGTACACCGGAAAGGTCGGCTATATTTTCGACCGGGACAAGGCTTATGTGGGTGAGACCTTTTTCACCTTTTTGGCGAACGCCATCGGTGCGAGCCTGACGGCAGGCATCGTGTATCTGACGCGTTTTGCGGCAGATGTGCCGGTGAACGGTATGGACGTGACGCTGATGGATCGCGCCCAGGCGACCATGTCCGCGAAACTGGGCGACAGTCTGCTCAGCTCCTTTGTGCTGGCGTTCTTCTGCGGCGTTCTGATGTTTTCCGCTGTGGAGGGATCGCGGCGCTGCAATGAAAAGAAAAACTTTATCGGCGGCGTATTCATTGTAGTGATGCCCATTATGGTATTTATCCTGTCGGGCTTTAACCACTGCGTGGCAGACGTGTTCTATTATGTCATGGCAGGCTGTCCGGATCCGCTCCGCGCCCTGTGCTATTTTCCTGCGGTGATTCTGGGCAATCTGTGCGGCGGCGTGTGTATTCCCCTGTTAAAGCGTCTGTCCCGGAATCCTCTTTGATCCACAGAGTCTCCCTGGTTCGGGAGACTTTTTGCTGTGGGGCGGACAGATGCGCGAAAATCATGTACGGGTAGAGCTGCAGGTGTCGCCTGCAGTCCTGTGCGCAGCATCACAGAGAGGAGAAAGCCGGATGAAAGAACAGCGTACCATCACCCTTTGCGGAGAGATCGTCTCCTATACTCTGGAGCGAAAAGCCGTGAAAAACATCAATCTGCGGCTTCGCCAGGAGTCGGGCATTACTGTTTCTGCGCCCCCGTCTGCTCCGCTGGAGCTGGTGGAACAGTTTTTGCAGCAGCATGGGGCGCGGATTTTGGAAACACTGTGTCGATATGCTGCATCAGCCCGGGAAAAACAACAGCAGTATCCCCAAAATTATAGCAGCGGGGAGAGCGTCCTCTATCTGGGAAGGTGTTATCATCTGGAAATCGGCCGGAGCAGCCGGGCGTGTGTCCGGACAGAGGGAGAAAAACTGCTGCTTCTGGTGCATGATCCGGCAGACAGTGCCGACAGAAAGCGCGTGTTCGACCGCTGGTGGGAGAATGCCTGCGAAAAGGCGGTGCGGAATCTCTGCCGGGCGGTATATCCGGTGTTTGCGGAAAAAGGCGTGGCATTTCCGGAGATCCGCTTTCGGAAAATGGTTTCGCAGTGGGGGAACTGTCGTCCCGGACGGGGTGTGCTCACCTTTAATTTCCGGCTTCTGGCAGCGCCGCCCCGGTGTATTGAGTATGTGGTGTTTCATGAATTTACGCACTTTCTCCACCCTGACCACTCCCCGGCGTTTTATGCGGCAGTTGCCGCAGAACTGCCGGACTGGAAGCAGCTGCAAAAACAGCTGGGAGAATTGGTACAGATACGGGTGTGAGCGCGGCGTGTACCGGCTGAAAGCAGCCCTTTTCGCGAGAATTTCGCGGAAAGGGCTTTTTGTATGCCGGAAAAAATGGAACAAAATTGCCCTGGAATTGACAATGTGTATAAAAAAGCGGCATGTCATTTGTGCGGGTTTCATAGAATTTCCGTATGAAAAGAAAAAACTGTTGATTTTTTTTGTGTAGTATGATAGAATGAATTTCGGGCATGTCTGCCTGCTTTTGAAAATTGCCCTAAAGTGGGGCAGGGCAGGGCAGAAAAATGCGACTGATGAAAGGAGCTTTTTTATGAAGAAACTTGGGATCGGTAAACGGGTACTGGCATGCGCTGCCAGTGCTGCGACATTACTGACCGGAACAACGGCGCTGTCGGGAATGACAACGCTGGGGAGTATGGGCGTATCTGCTGCATCTTATGATAATTATGCAAAGCTGCTGCAGTATTCCATGTATTTTTATGACGGAAATATGTGTGGCTCTGATGTGGGCAGCGCGTCTCAGTTTGACTGGAGAGACAACTGCCACGGCAGCGATGAGGTGGACGGCGGCTTTCACGATGCAGGCGACCACGTAAAGTTCGGTCTGCCGGCAGGCTATACTGCATCTACTCTGGGCTGGGGCTACTATGAATTTAAAGACAGCTATGATGCACTGGGACAGGCAGCTCATTTGCAGGCACTGACAGATCGCTTCTGCGATTTCTTTAAGGCAAGCACAAAGCTGAGCGGCGATACCGTGACCAGTTTCTGCTATCAGGTAGGCGTAGGACAGGCTGACCATGATGTCTGGTGCTCTCCGGAGTCCCAGAACGATCAGAGTCTGCGTACCGCTTACTGGACTTCTGATGATGCCAGCGATATTGCTGCAGAATATGCCGCAGCACTGGCAGTGAACTACATCAACTTCGGCAATGCAGAAGACCTGAAGTACGCAAAGGCACTGTACAATTATTCCATCAAGACCAATAAGGCAAATTGTCCGGAGGCTGCAAACTTCTACAGCTCTTACGATTACTATGACGACCAGGCATGGGCAGCAGGCTGGCTGTACCTGGCAACCAATGACAGCACCTACAGCGCGTTCCTGGACAAGTTCATGAACGACTCCAATGCCGGTAAGTCTGGTCAGTCCGGATGCAAGTGGGGCGTATACTCCACCATGTGCTGGAATAATGTCAGCCTGGGTGCTGCGATCCTCCAGAGTGAGATCACCGGCAATGCAATGGACTGGGCAAAGGTCACCACATATCTGAACGGCAAGTGCACCAGCGAAAGCACATATTACTGCGAAAGCGACTGGGGCAGTGCACGTTATAACACTGCACTGCAGATGGCAGCACTGGCTACCACGAAATATTCCGCAAAGAGCGGCATGGATTATTCCAGTTGGTGCAAGGCACAGATGGGCATGATCCTGGGCAACAACCCGAAGAATGTGAATTTCGTTGTCGGCATGGACAGCAATTCTGCAAAGTATCCGCACCACAGAGCTGCATCCGGCTATCAGAGCTTTGACGAAATGAAGGGCAGAACCGACTACAGCAGCAATGGCCACACGCTGGTCGGTGCTCTGGTCGGCGGTCCGGCAGATTCCAACTTCACCTACACCGATTCCGTAAACGACTATCAGGCAAACGAAGTGGCCCTGGACTACAACGCTGGTCTGGTCGGCGCAGCAGCAGGTCTGTATTCGATCTATAAGACTGGTTCTGTAGATTCCAGCATTGAAGGCGTCAGCGGCAGTGCAATCACAACCACTGTGTCTACAAAGAAGACTACTGCAAGCACAACGACTACAGCAGCAACAACCAAGTCCAGCAAGCAGACAACTACCACTGCTGCTTCTCAGGGCGGATCTTCTGCCAACATCTCCACCGGTACTCAGACCGGCGAGGCTGGGGACAAGCAGGCATACGCAGAGTTCGCACCCAACGG
>CAKSJP010000003.1 GCA_934463425.1 uncultured Ruminococcus sp. | reverse complement strand
GTGCCAGGTACTGATGATACGATCATGTCGACCGCATAGAAAAACCGCCTTCGGGCGGAACATAGGGACATAACAAATCAGCGAAAGGAGGGAAAAAGATGTTCCAGAACAAGCGATTTTTGACCAGAGGTGTACAGGCAGAAATACCAATGGAGCTGCAATTGTTTCTGTGGAACTGTATTGACCAGTTGCCAGAAGAACGGGACTATTTCCAGGTGTTCAAGCTTGATGTGGCTAACGGAAAACAGCACATCCATCACTTTTCCGAACAGCCGGAGTACAGCAAGGAATATACGATCGACCTTGCAAGCCCAGTCAATCAAAAGGTCTATGTCATTGATGACAACGATCATTCCACCATGCTCCTGGCAGAAGAATATTAACCCCAAACACAAAGCCCTACCGATTCCATTCGGTAGGGCTATTTTCATTTTACGGAGGAATTTCAAATGAGCGAAGAAGTAAAAACAACCGAAGAAACCTTGTATTGTGAGTGCTGCGGATGCCTTATTGATGACGACGATTACACGGAATGGAACGGGCAGATCATTTGCTCTGACTGCCTGGAAAATCACACTACCACCTGTGAATGCTGCGGCGAACGCATCTGGGACGAGGATGTTTATGGCGATAATGACATTACCCTTTGCAGCCATTGTTACCATCACAGCTACACCAGATGCAGCTGTTGTGATGCTCTCTTACACGAGGACGATGCCTATTATCTGGACGGTGAGACATATTGCCATGACTGCTACGAGGACGAACGAGAGGAGAGCAACTTAATTCACGAGTATGGCTACAAGCCAAACCCCATTTTCTACGGCGAAGGCAATCGTTACTTTGGCATCGAACTGGAAATTGACGGTGCTGGCAGAGATGATGATTATGCCGAAGAACTGCTGGACATTGCCAATGCCCACGCCGACCTGCTCTACATCAAGACAGACGGCTCTCTGGATGATGGCATGGAACTGGTTTCCCATCCCTGCACCATGGACTATCACATTAACGAGTTCCCGTGGGAAGACGTTATGCACCGTGCTGTTCATCAAGGTTACCGTTCGCACCAGACAAGCACTTGCGGCTTGCATCTCCATGTGAACCGAAACGCCTTTTCGGATAACCAGGAAGAACAGGACGAGGTGATTTCAAGGATTTTGTACTTTGTAGAGCATCACTGGAATGAGTTGTTGAAGTTTTCTCGCCGTTCCGAATACACCATGAACCGCTGGGCGGCGAGATACGGCTATGAGCATACCCCGAAGGCTATTATGGACAAGGCGAAAAAGGGTGGCAACGGTCGGTATGCTGCTGTGAACCTTTGCAATTACCATACCGTGGAATTTCGTTTGTTCCGTGGCACTTTGAAGTACAACACTTTCATTGCGACCATTCAGTTGGTCAATCGAATCTGCGATGCCGCCATGTACAACACAGACGATTCCATTGCAAAATTGTCATGGTCGGATTTTGTGGCAGACATTACAGAGCCAGAATTGATTCAGTATCTGAAAGAGCGACAGCTATACATCAATGACAGAGTAGAAGAAACGGAGGAGTTTTAATCATGTGTGCATTATTTGGTTGGCTGGACTACAAAGGCATTGTTTCGGACAGGCTGTTGAAAAAGCTGACACAGGCTCTGGCAAATGCGGCAGAAGAACGAGGAACGGATGCGTCTGGGATTGCCTATGTGAAAGGGAGTAAGGTCACTATCTACAAAAGACCGAAACCTGCCCACAAGATTCGCTTTAACGCACCCAACGGCACAAGAGCCGTTATGGGACACACCAGAATGACTACCCAGGGAAACGAAAAGTTCAATTACAACAATCATCCGTTCTATGGCCATGCCGATGTCAACTTTACCTTTGCCCATAACGGTGTGCTGTACAACGACAAGGAACTCAAAATCGAAAAGCACCTGCCGAAAACGCAGATCGAAACGGATTCATACGTTGCAGTACAGCTGATTGAACAGCAGGGCAAGTTGGACTTTGACTCACTCAAAAGCATGGCAGAATCTGTGCAGGGTAGTTTTTGCTTTACCGCTCTGGACGAGAACAACACACTCTATCTGGTGAAAGGTAGTAATCCCATGTGCCTGCTCCACTTTGCAGAACTGGGGCTTTACATCTACGCCTCGACGGAAAGCATTCTGAAAAAAGCGTTGCAGAAAACTGGTTTCCACAAGTATCCGTTCAAAGTGTTGAATATGGAAGAAGGCACGATTCTGAAGATCGACCGCTATGGTTTTCTGACCTGCTCTACCTTTGAGGCGCAGGAAAGTTTCCGGTTCGGCAAGTGGGCTGATTGGTATGATGAGTTGGAGGAGGAATATTATTCGCAGCAGGAGGAATTGCTGTTGGAGATGTGCAGTTGCTACGGCGTGACAGAAGATGATGTTCTCATGTTGCTGGACTATGGCTATTCCGCTGATGAGATCGAAGAGATGCTGTGTGACAGTAATTTGCTTTTGGAAACGCTTTGTGCGGTTCGGTGTGAAGAGGAATTTTGCTGCGAATAAACACAAAAAGAAACTGCCTTCCTCTTGGAAAAGTAGTTTCTTTTTTCGATTGCGACAATGTTGACTTGCTTCTTGTTCCACGTTCCAGGTAGTTTGCAAGGTCAACAACATTTTTTGTTCTCGAAGTTTTCGATCGCTTGGAACATGGAACACCACATCCAACTCACACCACAAAATTATTTTTATTTCTCTTTCTATATAGAGAGTCAAATGAAAAAAATATTTGCACAAAAATATTTTCGGCGAAATTGCAATGCTTTTTACAAGAAATAGGCGATACAGATCCACTCTATTGTTTCTGTAAATTCACGCAATTCATTTGATAAATGATTTGGAAGTTTATCTCCAATGTAATCCCACAACAACTCCCGCAATGTAAAAAGTCTTATTTTAGCTTTGCTCAGTTCTTCACAATTTAATCGGCACCTGCATCCCTTTTCTTGTTCACACTCTGATATCTCACACCATATATGGTTCAAGTCTGTCCTCTCTTTACATGTATTAGCACTATGGTATACGATACTTCTAACCATTCCTTCCTCATAAAATTTTAGACGCGTCAAATCAGTCTGATCTGATGTGTGGTAGCAGATCAAACGTCTGATATATTCCTCTTTCCAATCTCTTTTTTTCTCTTTTTTGCTTGCTATTTCAAAAGTCTGCGCTTTTGTTCTAAACAAGTACTTCAGATTTTCTTCGATATCTTTTAGTGTTCTGGCATTATGAATGGTCCTTATTCCTGTTTCTATGTTGTATAAAACTGTATTCATGCGCTGCATAAGAGATTCATTCTTTTTATCCACATCATTCCGATACAGATTGTATTGAACGTCAGGCCTATAAACTACATGACACAATTCTATACTGGTTTTTTCTCACATTCTATGATTTTTTTCGCTTCTAAAGGCAAAAACGTTTTAAAAAGTTCCACATTTTCCTGAATCAAGAGGCGTCGATAACGAACATACAGAAATCTGACCCATTTTTTAAAATCGTCTATGTGTATCGAATTATGAAGTTGTGGACATCCAAAAGGCACACAATTTGTTTCCATAAAAAAAGTTAAAACAGAAGAAAATAGATCTTCCAGACACTTCTTTTGACAGGTAACTATACTTTCTTTTCTTTTTAGCTTAATTCTTAGAAAAGAAAAATCGATTCCAGTGAGAGAAAAGAACATTGTAACACATCTGTTTGAAAATGCACTCTCTGAGTCGACGCCTTCACCATTTTTTAGTTTATATGGTTTTCTTTTTTCCGGATACAGATAGTAACGGCATTTGTCCAGATAAAAGTTTTTCGTTTTTTGAGTTAAATGCGGTGCATTCGTGTGATTTTCTATCGCTTTTCGGCTTTTTTTCTTATAATTACGAAATGCCGGGTTATCTTCTAAAAACAGCTCTCCGGTATCTGGATCTGTCTTTCCAACAGTAGTAACAAATTGACTAAAAACATATTCTGATTCTTTTAAGAAAAAATAGAAATTAATTGCGGTTTCAAAATCATTGTCGAACATTTGAGATCCTCTTTTCGAATTCTTAGTATCACTTTATAGAATATCAGTGACAAATTCCATCTTTATTATATCATACTTCCCCATAAAAAGAAAGTATAATTTCATGCCATAACCACAAATCAAAATAAGATTTCTACATGCGAAAAAGTACTGTTCATCATAATTTTTCTGTATATTTTATTTTTGGAGCAAAACTTTTTTCTATACTTGTTACGTTGAACAGTAAAAAATCAATTTTTATATATTAGCTCATTGTTAAATTGTTAAAAGTGTGGTATAATAAAAGCAGGCAAAAAGCCGTATTCATAACGCCACCACTGGCAAGTGAAAATAATTCTAGGAGGAATGCAAATTGAATGAATTGCAGAACAACAACATCACTATCCTAAAAGGCAAACAGTTGAAAATCTATGAGGCGCAGATATCGGATTATATATGCAGTACGCATCACTTTATGATCTATGAAGGCGATCTTTATGTGCGCAATGGATGCCAGGATGTAAAGGTTGACAAAAACGAATTTTACAACTGGGTATATCAACTAGTAGCTCAGGATGGGGTAACATTGACGTTTCCCAACTGCGCCGACATTTTGAAGGAGGTGATGCTTCGAAGTCTAAAATTTAAAGGAATCCCAAACGGAGAGGAGCATACTGTTTTCAGAAACTGCTGCGTTTCCAATCTGACTGGTCAAATCGTTAGCCTGCCAGATGATTATTTCTCCACAATTTGCGTAGAGGCAAACTACGTGACAGATCCAGTGTTGAATCACCCAGCTGCAGATCATTTCCTGTATACCATTAGCGGTGGTGACCCAGTGTTGACCAAACTGCACTGGACATATTGGGGATACTGTCTCTCTTCAGATGCTCACGCAAAAGCCCTTTTCTTTCTATATGGACCTTCTGGCAACAATGGAAAATCTACAGAGCTGAATCTGCAAAAAAGCCTTCTGTCAAAAGGAAGTGTAGACTTTATGCCCGTTAGAACGCTCTTATCAGAGTTTGGCAAAGCACGTCTGCGTAATATCAGAATGGAAATCTCAGCAGATGAAGGCGAATTAGACCTGGGCGCAAGAGATATTGGTTATCTGAAAACCTTTTCAGGACATGATGATTTGACAGCAAATGTCAAGTTCAAAGAATTTGTATCCTTTCCCTGTACCAGCAAAATCGTAATTTCCAGCAACAACAATATTGGTATGGCGTATTCCAATATCGATCCGGCTTTTGCAAGAAGAGTTGTTACAATTCCTTATCCGGTTTCCATTCCAAAGGAACAGCAAGATCCATATATTCTGGAAAAGCTGCTGGCAGAGAAGGATGCCATCGCTACAGAGGCATTTCGCAGTTATCTGGCACTCAGAGAAAACAACTATAAATTCCCAAACTGTACTGCACATACAATGCTGTCGTCACTGTTTGTACCACTGAACAGCGCCTACAATGCAATCCAAGTTTTCAGCTGTACAAACTGTGACTTTTCCGATCCGGATGCTTTTACAAGCACCTTTGACTTGTATATGGCATTCTGCGCGGTATATGGTAGCGTATTTCAAGATATCACAAGCTTTTCCCAGGAATTTTACCGTGTCAACGTAGAAAAACTGGAAAAGACCAGAAAAAGAATTGGCGGACAGAACAACCGTGGTTTTTACGGCGTTAAGCTTCATGCGTAACGCCGCAGCAATAAAGGAGGAAAAATTATGTCTATTATGATTTACCCAGAAAAAATGGACCCGGCAGCTGTCTCTGCTCATGCGGCAGAGATTGCAAATGTGAAAGATCCAATGCTTGCGTCCCTCTGCCTGATAACAGGCTCTACGCTTGGCGGTTCTAAGGAATATCTGACTTCGATCATCAATGCGAAAGATGTGGACAAGCTGGAATACGGTGAATCCTTGTGTGTCTTCTCACCGACTGGCTCAGGCAAGACAAAAGCGATGGAATTGATCATAGCCGCCTTATCCTCGGATTCACATCTCATTGTCCTGGCAAACCGCCGCATATGCAAAACACAGGTGCTCAAGGATTTGATCAAATGCCCGAATATTCCGGGAGCCTTGATCGAAAAAATAAAGGTCAATGATAATGTGGAAGTCATGACATACCAGGAATTTGCAAGAAAAAAGCATAAGTACCAAGGAAAAAAGCTGGTTTTGATCTGTGACGAATGCCACTGTTTTGCGGAAGATGCAACATTTTCTCTTTATCCACAGCATGTGGTGAATTTTCTCAATAGCAACCTCGACAATACGAAACGAATCTATATTACAGCAACGCCAAGTGATGTTCTTCCTATTCTATGGGACATTGAGAATTTGTCCGATAAGCCTCTCTTTCCGTTTGACCCTGACAATATGCAGCATTTTCTACGAGTAACACCAGATGCAGGCTGCACTAGAATCAAACATACCTACATCATGCAGCCGGACTGGGCTTATCTGAAATTTGCAGTATACCGCCCAGCCAAACGTAAGGAATTGGCTGAATACATTCAGAAGTTCTGCGCCCAAGGAAAAAAGGCGCTGATCTACATCAACGACATGGAAGCTGGCGCAGAGATGCAAGAACTGCTGGGAGACAGTCAGCGTATCTATTCCAGTGATGACAAGAAGGATGAGATCCAAAAGATTGCTTTGCAGGAAGGTTTCGATGCGAGTGCACTGGTGACAACAAAGGTAGCGGAAAATGGCTGGTCAATTCATGATGACAACCTGTCTCTTATTGTAGCGGAAACTTGTGATATGGTCGAGTTACAACAGATCATAGGCCGTGCAAGAGTTGGCCGCAAAAAGCCACGTGAAATTCAGGTGCTTATCCCGGACTATGACCTTAGTCTTCTGGGAAATATGGAGGGTAAGCTTTATATGCAGCTGTCTGCATTCCAAAAGGCAGCAGATAATCCGGACTTTGCCCTGCAGTATCTGAACCAGCCTAACCCATATGTTTGCTATGATGCGATTTTAAAGAAGCCTTTGGTGAACCGCATTGGTCTTCAGCAGCTGCGAACCCAACTGAATCACATAAGAACCTTGAAGGCAGAAGAGCAGAAAAATTCCCACGCCTTTGTACGCAAGGTACTGGAGGCTTACGGAAAGCCAACCGAAGGCATGGAAGAATTATTCCTGGATTACGATGTCACAAAGGCTTGTCAGCAACGCATCGTATCGGCCTGGGGCAAATATAAGTCCAGCAACTGTGATCCGGATGCTTTGAAGGCCCTCAAGGAGGAACTGAAAGCCGCCTGCAATGAAACTGGCGCTTATCCGAAGGAATTGAAATCCAATATCCAGATC
This sequence comes from uncultured Ruminococcus sp., assembly GCA_934463425.1. Classification (GTDB taxonomy): domain Bacteria; phylum Bacillota; class Clostridia; order Oscillospirales; family Ruminococcaceae; genus Ruminococcus_C. The sequence continues at coordinate 113,207 of CAKSJP010000003.1, read as the reverse complement.
GACACTGTGAATGATATCCTCTTATTTGCAGGCATTCATGAAATCGTATCTCCTGAGATCAGACGCTTTGAGATCACAGACAGAAGCTCTTCAGCACTATCTGCTGATGTGTAAATATCACCCAAAATAAACATATATTATTGCCGTGAGGAGGGACAAACAATGGCTATGAAAACGAAAAAGCGCATTCCGCTTCAGAAGACCATCTGGTGCAAGATTCGCTACTGGCAGCTGCTTCATGATCTGACTGACGATGAACTGGCAATGTATCTGAACTGTTCCACGAGAACGCTCCAGAACTACGATCATGATGCCAAAAACCTTACATTAAAGACAGTGGACACGTTCCTCTGCGTGAACGAGTTGACACTGGAAGAATTAATGACCGCATAACACATAACGCAGACGATACCTTAAACGCGAGGTACCGTCTGCTCTTTTTTTGAAAAGGAGCAATTAGAATGAAAAAGAAGTTCAACATCAAGCAAACAGACAGCGGCAATTTCTATACCTGGGTATCTGAAGGAAGTGGAAAATACCGCAAAAAGAGCAAGATCACAGGCAGTACGCCAAACGAAGTCATTATCAAGGCTACGAAGTGGCTCAAACACATTGACGAAGAAAAGGACACACCATACACGGTAAAGCAGGCAATGCTGCAATTTATTGACAGCCGAAGCCGCGTGCTTGAACCGACTACGATCTGCAACTACAGAGAACTTGTCCGCAATAAGTTACAGTACATCATGGACATCAATATCGAAGAACTCACGGCAAAGGATATCCAAATCGCAATCAATCTGGATGCACACCGTCTCAGTCATAAGTCCATCAAGAATGCTTATGGATTCCTGAAAAGCGTTTTGATTGCAAATGACATTGACATCAAGCTGGGCAGCATCAGATTACCGAAAAAAGAGGTTCGAGAACGTAAGCTTCCGACAGCGCCTGAGATCTACAAGATCGTCAAGGGCACGGACAGTGAATTGCCTGTTCTGCTTGCAATGTGGTTGTCACTGCGTATCGGCGAAGTAGCTAGGCTGCAATTCAGAGATGTCGATGCCAAAACAATGCGTCTGTATGTGCGCCGTGAGATTGTAAAAGTTGATTCCGGCTGGGCAGAAGTGAACCACTGCAAAACAGAGAAAAGTGTGCGCTGTGTAAATCTTCCCATACATATCTACAACTTAATTCAGGCAATCCCACACCAGAAAGAGACAGACCACATTATTTCGGTCAAACCCAATACCATCCGAAAGCGATTCAAGCGACTGCTCCGAGACAACGGTATTGAGGATATTCGCTTTCATGATTGCAGACATATCTTTGCAAGTACGGCTGCCATGCTGAATGTACCAGAGAAATATGCCATGGAAATGGGCGGCTGGAGTACACCGGATGTATACAAAAACGTATACCAGGAAACCTTTGACAGCGAGCGCAACAAGGCAGACGGCATCATAGACGATTACTTCAACAAGGTCGTAATCGACAAGAACGATTGAAAAATGACAGAATCCACAAGAATGCAAGGGCCTTTTCGAAGTCCCTTGTTTTTTTTCAGTTGGCACTTTTCGTTGGCACATACCCGAAAAAGTTGGCATTTTTGAGAAAAATCCATCTTTCGCCGGAAATATTAAAGCACAAAAAAACGGCTTAAATGCGTCAAATTTCGCATCTAAGCCGTTTTACATATGGTCGAGGTGACAGGACTCGAACCTGCGGCATCTTGGTCCCAAACCAAGCACTCTACCAAACTGAGCTACACCTCGTTGATTATTGCCTGATATTTGAAAAATCAAGCAATAATATTATAGCATATATTTATGATCTTGTCAAGACAACATCTTCATTTTTTCCAACGTCCGCTTCATGCTCTAAAATCACTGCATTACGAAGCGATAAAAGCGCAGAATGCACGATAAGTCATATAGACATCCAATTTAGAAACTACCTCAAACGGTGCATGCATGGACAATACCGGAACGCCAACATCAATGGTGTCGATATCCAGGTTTGCAATATAAGCTGCAACAGTTCCGCCGCCGCCCGCATCTACTTTGCCCAGTTCACCAGTTTGCCAAACCACATCTTCGGCATCCAGTACCCGGCGAATGGTTCCGACAAATTCTGCGGAAGCATCCGAAGTGCCGGACTTCCCACGCGCACCAGTAAACTTCGTGACGCATACGCCATGATTCAGATATGCACAGTTCTTCTGTTCCATGACATCCGGGAACGTGGGATCAAATGCCGCATTGACATCCGCAGAAAGACACTGTGATGCGTGCATCACATGACGACCCTTTGCACCAAAGCAATCCGCCAGATCCTCCAGGAAATAAGGCAGATAGGAAGAGCACAGTCCTGTATTTCCATCGCTTCCGGTTTCTTCCTTATCCGTCAAAATAGTGACTGCGGTGTGCACCGGAGTTTCACAGTCTAATAACGCACGAAGTGCCGGATATGCGCAGACACGGTCATCATGACCATAGCCGCCAATCATGCTCCGATCAAAACCCAGTTCCTTTACCGGAAATGCCGGAACTGCTTCCAGTTCTGCCGATAAGAAATCGGTTTCCGTCATGCCATACTTCTCATTCAGAATGTGCAGGATATTCAGTTTGACCTGTTCGCTCTCTTCATCCTTGTTAAAGGGCATAGAACCAACCAGCAGGTTCAGTTCTTCGCCGCGGACAATTTCTGTTGCCGGGCGCTTCATCTGCTGCGGTGCCAGATGCGGCAGCAGATCTGTCACGCAAAATACCGGATCACCGGCATCCTCGCCGATATTGACCTCTACCGAAGTGCCGTCTGCCTTCACAACAACGCCATGCAGAGACAGCGGAATCGTTGTCCACTGATACTTCTTGATGCCGCCGTAATAATGTGTTTTAAACATTGCCAGCTCGTGATCTTCATACAGCGGATTCTGCTTCATATCCAGACGGGGAGAGTCAATATGCGCAGCACACAGACGAACACCCTCTGTGATCGGTGCTGTACCGATCACTGCCGCAATGATCGCTTTACCGCGGTTGTTGACATAAATCTTATCGCCCGCCTGAAGCTTCATATCCGGTGTAAAGGGCACAAATCCTTTTTCTTCCAGCAGTGTCACTGCATTTTTTGCAGCTTCCCGCTCTGTCTTGGAAGCATTCAAAAATGCCATGTAATCCGCTGCAAAAGCATCACTCTGCTGCTGAGTCTCTGCTGAAATACGGGTTGCGCCATGCTTGGACTGCATAAACAGCTGTTCCTTTTTTTCCTTTGCCTGTGTTACCTTCTGTTCCATTGAAAAAAGCCTCCATTTCTCCGAGCCTGTACACCTCAAAAAAGCAGTTCAGACTCATAGACGATTTTTCATACAAATGCGCCAAACTTTGTCTCATAGTAACGCAGCAGCTTTGCAGAAAGCTCCTGTGCCGCATCCCGAAGTTCTGAAAAACTTGCATTGTTTTCCAGTACCGTATCCGAATGCAGCCGGAAAAATTCCTCTGTCAGCTGCATCTCCATGCGCTGCTGTGCTGCTGCCTGTGAGATATGATCGCGTTCCATAATCCGCTGCATCCGCAGCTCCGGCTTTGCCACCACAGAAATAATCAAGTCACAAAAATCGTCTGCCCGGCTCTCGAAAAGCGTCGGCGCATCCAATAAGATCAGCTTGTGATTCTGTTGGGAAAAGCGATGTATCATCCGCAGGATCTCACCCATGATATAGGGATACATAATGGTATTGAGCATTTCGAGCTTGTGATGATCTGAAAAGGCAATGGACGCCATGACCTTGCGGTCTAATTCCCCATCCGGTGTCAGGATCACATCCGTAAAACACTCCTGCAAGTCAGACAGGCAATGTGAGCCGCGGGCAACGACATGGCGTGAAATGGCATCTGCATCAATGAGCCGAAACCCATTCTGCACAAAAACCTTAGAAACTGTGCTTTTTCCTGCACCGGTCTGACCGGTCAGACCGATCACCATCACTCCATCGAGACTGTTCATACCTGTATCACCTCAAATCCTGCCGCGCGAATCAGACGATTGTATACCGCAAGCCCGATCCCCTCCGGCTTCGGCGCACGCACATAAACTTTATGCGCGCCCATGTCATCCAATTCCCGCAATTTTGAAAAAATCTGCTGTGCCTGTTCCCGACCGGATGCACCGTAGGTCAGGCACGGCAGGGAGAGCTGTTCTTCCTCTCCGTCAAATACCAGCGCATACACGCCGTCTGCTTTGTTCTGTTCAGCAAGCGCCGCAAAGTTCTCCCATTGTCCTTCTACCAGGATCACATGCGCACGGGGAGAATAATGCTGATACTTCATCCCCGGAGACCGCACCGTCTGTCCTTCTTTCAGCTGGTGCAGGATCGCCGGATCCAATGTTACCTGAGGTGCGATCTCCTCCAGCATTTCCTTTGTGACATATCCCGGGCGCAAAATTCGTACGGTATCCTCATTTTCCAGAGCAATGACTGTCGACTCAACTCCTACAGAACATGCGCCGCCGTCTACAACGGCCGCGATCTTGCCCTGCATATCCCGCATGACATGCTGTGCCGTTGTGGGACTGGGATAGCCGGAAATGTTCGCTGACGGCGCTGCGATAGGCACACCAGAAAGCCGTATCAGCGCCTGTGCGACCGGATGAGACGGCATGCGGATGCCGACAGTATCCAGACCGCCGGATGTGATCTCCGGAATATCACTGCGCTTCGGCAGGATCATCGTCAGCGGCCCCGGCCAGAAGCGTTCTGCCAGTTTCACCGCCAGCGGCGGCACAGACGCAGCGACCTGTTCCAGCGCCTGCATCTCTGCAATATGCACGATCAGCGGATTGTCTGCCGGTCTGCCCTTTGCGGCAAAGATCTGCCGCACTGCCTCCGGATTTCGCGCATCTGCCGCCAGTCCGTAAACGGTCTCTGTGGGAATGCCTACTACTTTTCCGCTGCGCAGCATTGCCGCCGCCGCCAGCAGATCTCCTGCATGGTCTGAAAGTAATTTCGTCTCCACTGTCTTTACGCCTCTTCCTGCTGTCCTGCCAGCCGCGCCAGTTCATCGGCGGTGGCGAGGGCATCCAATACTTCATCCAAATTGCCGTTCATGATATCTTCCAACTGATACAGCGTCAAACCAATACGATGGTCGGTCATGCGTCCCTGCGGAAAATTATAGGTGCGAATCCGCTCTGAGCGGTCGCCGGTTCCCACCTGAAGCCGACGCTCTGAAGCGATCTTGGCATTCTGCTCCTGCTGCATCTGTTCATACAGCCGGGAACGGAGAATTTTCATCGCCTTGTCTTTATTTTTATACTGACTGCGCTCATCCTGACACTCTACTACCAGTCCGGTTGGAAGATGCGTGATGCGAACCGCAGATTCCGTTTTATTGATATGCTGTCCGCCGGCACCGCTGGCACGGAATACATCGATACGCAGATCAGTAGGGCTGATGTCTACCGCTACCTCATCTGCCTCTGCCAGTACCGCCACCGTAACCGTGGAAGTGTGAATACGTCCCTGTGACTCGGTCTCCGGCACACGCTGCACCCGATGGACACCGCTCTCATATTTCAAACGAGAATAAGCGCCCTCGCCCATGATCGAAAAGCTGATTTCTTTAAAGCCGCCCAATCCGGTTTCATTGACGCTGAGGATCTCCTGCTTCCATCCTCGCGTTTCAGCATACATTGTGTACATCCGATAGAGCGATGCCGCGAACAAAGAAGCCTCTTCTCCGCCTGCGCCGCCGCGGATCTCAATGATAACATTGCGGTCATCATTCGGATCCTTCGGCAGCAAAAGCCGCTTCAGCGCTTCCTGAAGCTGCTCCATGGCATCCCGGCTTTGTTCCCGTTCAGCCTGTGCCATCTCCTGCAGTTCCGGATCCGTCTCCCCATCCAGCAGTTCTTTGGCTTCTGTAAAATTCCGCTGTGCACGAAGATATTCGTGATACTTTTCAATGATAGGCTGCATATGCTTGTATTCGCGCATGAGCTGTGCATACTGCTGATTATCTTCCACCACATCCGGATCCATCAGTTTCTCCTGGATGGCGCGATAATTTTCTTCCATTTGCCGAAGCTTATCCAGCATATTTGCGTTCCTGCCTTTCTCTGCGTATCACGTTCAGGAAATCATGGCGGCAAAGCACAAACTGTGTGCCTGCCCCTATTCCTGTTCTTCCCGGCGTATCTGCTTGATGCGCCGCTCGATCTTGTTCCGCGGCACCATAAATTCTCTGCCGCATCCGGTACAGCGCAGCTTGAAATCCATGCCGGCGCGAATGACATACATGGTTTGACTGCCGCAGGGATGCGGCTTTTTCATTACCAGAATATCTGCCGGACGAACATCCATTGCTGTCCCCTCCTCCGAGAATATGTTTCCGAACAGGATCATATGCTTCTGATACCGCACGATCCTGCATTATGAGTACATTATATTATACCTCATTTCTCGGAATAAGGCAATATTTTCAGAAGATATTTTTTTGTATTTGTGGAAAGGATATAAAATCCGTCCCTGAAATCCGGTGAAGTTTCATAAAAAGAAATCTGCTTTTCCCAAATTTTGTATTTTTCTGCACATCCGGGATCGCATAAATTTCAAATCATCGGCATACAATGGAGCAGCAGAAAAAACGATGGCAGCACTGCACAATGCCAGCAAAGACTGCTGCCTTATCGCTTAAATGGCCTAAAATCATTGTCAGGAGGTAAAAAATGAGATATTCACCTGAAGGAAGCAGAATATATACGCCAGAAAATCAGGCAGCGCTGCAAAGCATCTCCGCCATGGAACACGCTATGCGAACTGGTATGATCCTGGAAGCGCGCGCTGTACTTTGTGACAGCGGTCACAATCTGACCGTTCAGCTTCCCTGTATGCGGGGATGGATTCCCAGAGAAGAAGGGGCGATGGGCATTGATGACGGTTCAACCCGTGATATTGCCCTGATCGCCCGCGCCGGAAAACCCGTCTGTTTTCGCATTCTGCGCATAGAACAAACTACAGACGGCAAACCTGCGGCGATTCTCTCCCGGCGCATAGTACAGGAAGAATGCTGGGCGCAGTATCTCTCCCGCTGCCGTCCGGGAGATATTTTGCCGGCAACTGTCACACATCTGGAAAAGTTCGGTGCATTTGTTGACATCGGATGCGGTATCCCTTCTCTGCTTCCCATCGATACGATCTCGGTTTCCCGAATCGCCCACCCCCGTGACCGTTTCACAATCGGGCAATCCATCCGGGCTGTGGTGCGGATGACAGAGCCAAAGCGTATTCATCTGACCCATCGGGAACTGTTGGGAACATGGGAAGAAAATGCGGCACTGTTCTCAGCCGGACAGAGCGTCGCAGGAATCATCCGTTCCGTGGAAAGTTACGGCATTTTTGTGGAGCTGACACCCAATCTTGCCGGACTCGCAGAGCCATATGAAGGTGCTGCCGCCGGACAATGCGCCAGTGTATACATCAAAGCCATTTTACCGGATAAGATGAAGGTAAAGCTGATTCTCATCGACACCTTTGCGCAAACCGATCCGCCGCAGCCTCTGCATTATTTCATCCCAGAAACACAGACGCATCTTGCACACTGGCAGTATACTGCCCCGACCTCCCGGCGCGTCATTGAAACGCAGTTTGACCAGCAGGAAAAATGACACTATTTTTATGGAAAGAGGTAATTCCCTATGCCTAAAGTTTTTCTCAGCCCATCCACTCAGGAATGGAATCCTTATATTGACGGCGGCAGCGAGGAGCAGTACATGAACCTCATCGCCGACCGTATGGAACCCTATCTGCGCGCCAGCGGCATCACCTATGTACGAAACGATCCGGATCGAAACGCTGCCGGCGCAATCGCCGACTCCAATGCCGGCTCATTTGATGTACACCTGGCGATTCACAGCAATGCCGCCCCGGAATCTCTTTCCGGAAAGCTAAGAGGCATCGACATTTATTACTCCCCTTATGACAAATACAGTGAGATGCTCGCCGTCATCACTGCCAACAACTTTATGACCATCTATCCGCTGCCGGACAAATGCGCCGCAAAGCCTACAACCACCTTGGGCGAAGTCACCCAGACCAAAGCGCCGGCGATCCTCTGCGAAATCGGATACCACGACAACCAGGAGGATGCCGACTGGATCCGCAGCAATCTGACTGCCATCGCCGTCAGCCTGACACAGTCTCTCTGTGACTACTTCGGGATTCCTCTCATCGAAGCCGGCCCGGTGCTGCGCGGAACGGTTATCACTGATGGAAGCAATCTGAATCTCCGCCAGTTTCCTTCCACAAAAGGTGCTGTCATCGGCTCTATTCCAAATGGCAGCGTAGTGACCGTCTACAGCCGCGCCAACGGCTGGGATGTGGTTTCTTATCAAGGCATGGTAGGATACGCCAGCAGTGAATTTATTACGATCTGAGAAAATACCAGAGCATAGGCACAGGCAATTTTTCCGGTGCACGCCCTTGCATTTTTCCGGCAATTCAGGTATAATAAAAAAGGAGCATCTATCCAGGGCGCGAAAGCGATACGCCAAACTGCTCCAGCAAGGAGACAACACCATGAAAGATGGATTTTTAAAAATTGCCTGTGTCACACCGCCCCTGCGTGTGGCAGACTGTGTATATAACACGGAACAGATCATCCGCAGCGCCAGAACTGCCGCCGAAGCTGGTGTCAGGCTTGCCGTTTTCCCGGAGCTTTGTCTGACCGGATATACCTGCGGTGACCTGTTTCTGCAAGAGACCCTGCTCCGGGGCGCAGAGGACGGTCTGGTGCGTATTTTGAAAGAAACCGCCGATCTGCAAATGCTGGTGATCGTCGGACTGCCCTATGCACACTGCGGCGCGCTGTACAATTGCGCCGCGGTCTGCTATCAAGGAGCACTTTTGGGTATGGTGCCAAAACAGAACCTCCCGAATTATGGTGAGTTCTATGAAGCGCGGCACTTTACATCCGGGCCGGATGCCGAAACCGTTCCGGAAAAGCTTTCTCTGCGCTTTCACCCCGGCTGCACGTTTGCCTTTGGCGCAAAGCAGCTGTTCACCTGCGCCGAAATGCCCGATTTTACCTTCGGCGCAGAGATCTGCGAGGATGTCTGGGTCACAGATACCCCTTCTGTCGCCATGGCGAAAGCCGGGGCAACGCTGATCGTCAACCTGTCATGCAGCGATGAGATCATCGGCAAGGAAAACTACCGCCGCACCATCCTTCAGGCAAAGTCCGGCAGTCTGCTCTGCGCCTACGCCTATGCAGACGCCGGCTTCGGAGAGTCCACACAGGATATGGTCTTTGCCGGACACGATCTGATTTTGGAAAATGGTTCTGTCCTGGCAGAATCGGAACTGTTCACGCAGAATATCCTCTGCGCAGATATTGACGTACAGCGTCTTGCGGCTGAGCGTCGGCGTTCCAATACATTCCAAACCGCAGTGCCCGGAAAACCGGCTGTACAGTTCTCTATGCCTCTGACGGAAACTGCACTGAACCGGCATATTGACCCGGCACCCTTTGTGCCAAGCGGCACAGCAGAGCTGTCTCAGCGCTGTGAAAAGATCCTGACACTCCAGGCAATGGGACTCGCCAGCCGACTCAAGCATATCGGCTGCAAAACCGCCGTGGTGGGGCTCTCCGGCGGTCTGGATTCCACATTGGCACTGATCGTCATGGCACATGCATTTGACATCTGCGGTCTGGATCACGCCGGGATGCTGGCGATCACCATGCCCTGCTTCGGCACAACAGACCGCACTTATCAGAATGCATGCAGTCTGGCGAGGGCATATGGTGCAACGCTACGGGAAATTCCCATTCAAAAAAGCGTCCGACAGCATTTCACCGATATTGGGCATGACGAATCGGTTCACGATGTGACTTATGAAAATTCCCAGGCGCGGGAGCGAACACAGGTATTGATGGACATCGCCAACCAATCCGGCGGCATTGTCATCGGCACAGGCGATCTCTCGGAACTGGCGCTGGGCTGGGCAACCTATAACGGTGACCACATGAGCATGTATGCCGTCAACGGATCCATTCCCAAAACGCTGGTACGCTATCTGGTAGCACATGAAGCCGCACAGACTCCGCCGGAACTGAGTGCCATCCTCCGGGATGTTCTGGACACTCCTGTCAGTCCGGAGCTTCTGCCGCCGGAACAGGACGGCACCATCGCCCAGAAAACGGAAGAGCTCGTCGGTCCATATGCGCTTCACGACTTTTTCCTTTACTATGTGCTCCGCTTTGGATTTGCGCCCCATAAGATCTATCGCATGGCAAAGGACGCCTTTGCCGGAACATACGATGATGCCACAATTTTAAAATGGCTGAAAAAGTTCTACTGGCGCTTCTTCTCGCAGCAGTTCAAGCGCAGCTGTCTCCCAGACGGCCCTAAAGTGGGCAGCGTGACACTCTCACCCAGAGGTGACTGGCGAATGCCCAGTGATGCCTGTGTTTCATTGTGGCAAAAGGATCTGGAACAGATCACAATAGAATAAAATAACACCGCATAGGCTTTGTGCCGTGCTGCTATAACAATAAAGCGCCGTGATCCGGTTTAGAAAGACCGGATCACGGCGCTTTTGGTACAACAGGACATCTCTTCTCATCTGTTTTCCGGAAATCCAGCGCCGACCCAACGACACACAATCTCCGGCATCCACTCTGCGCGAAGCAGCATGGACACCGCAAGCAATGCGGCGATTCCAAACAGAACGCCAAGCACCATACCGCAAAATACATCCGAAGGATAATGCACACCCAGATACATCCGGGAAAAGGCAATCGTCATCGCAATCAGCAGTGCAGTTACACCTGCCCACATAGGAAGCAGCGCAAGGAATACTGTCGCTGCCGCAAAGGAACTGGATGTATGTCCCGACGGAAACGAAAAATCATGAGGTTTCCGGATCAAAAACTGCAGTCCGGGGATCTTGTTAAACGGTCGCGCTCGTTCTACCAGATTTTTCAAAAACGCATTGCATACCAGGGCAGAAAACACCAGAGACAACAGTGCGGTCAGCGCCGCCCGGCGTGTTTGCTGCCGAAGCAGCAGACACGCACACGCCGTCAGCCAGAGAATACCGCCGTTTCCCAGAAACGTCGCAATTTTCATAGCAACAGTCAGCCAGCTGCGCCGCAGCCGTTCCTGAAGCCAAAGCAGCGTCCGCTGCTCCCAATGCTGTAACCAATGCAGCATATCGCCTCACTCCTATCTGCAATATCAAGCTGCCTTTAGTATAGCATATCACAGACAGAAATGCAAGTTTTTTCATTTATTTTCATTTCTTTTTCACGCAGCTTTACAAAAAATCACTGTGCAAAAACATGAAAACGATTCCCTTTTCAAAATTTCGCCGAATGCATCAATTTTCTCTGAAAATAACAAAATAATCTATTGACATTGTACAATCATTATGATATAATAAGCATTGAGCGCAGACGCCGGGATAGCTGACGGCTTCGCAATTGTACTTTCTTGTAAACTTGTAAAAAAGAAACGAGCTGCGGTAGAAAAACAGCTATATTTCACTGCAGCAGAATGGAGAAGTGATTTATGAAAAAGAATCTCAAGCGGGCATTGACCGCGGCAGTAGCCGGTGTCATGACCGTAAACTGCTTGGCACTGGCAAGCGTAATGCAGGCAGGCGCAGCAGGTACCAAGTACGAATTTGAGGACGGCAAGCAATCTGCAGAAAATTCTGTCAAGGACGATGCAAACGCATCCGGCGGAAAGTATGTATTTCTGGAGAACGGCGGCGACGAAATTTCCGTTACCGTTCCGATTGAAAAAACTGGAATGTACACCTTAAAGGTCAACTATTCTGCGCCTTACGGCAACAAGATCCAGAATTTGTATGTTAACGGTGTAGACCAGGGACAGTGCAGTTTTTCACCGACAGATGAAGGTGTCTGGAAAGAACTGGATCTCGGCTCTGTAAAACTGAATGCCGGAGACAACACCATCGCTATCGTTGGCAGCTGGGGCTGGACAAACTTCGACTATATCTCGGTGGAAGAGGCAACATTGCCGGATATCACCGCCAGCGACACCAAGTGCAGCGATCCGGCTGCAACGGCAGAAGCAGACAGCCTGATGCAGTATTTGTCCAGTGTTTATGGCAAACACATTATTTCCGGACAACAGGAAATCTACAAGTACGGTCCTCACGATTTTGAATATGAGTTCAAGTACATCAATGATACCACCGGCAAATATCCGGCAATTCGCGGCTTCGATTATCTGAACTGCAACCCGCTGTACGGCAGCGAGGACGGCACCACCGATCGTATCATCCAGTGGGTCAACGACAATCCGTACTCCGAGAATCAGGGTATTGCAACCGCATCCTGGCATATCACCGTACCGAAGAATTTCTCCAGTTACAACATCGGTGACAGCGTTGACTGGGCAAATGCGACCTATGTTCCCAAGGAAACAGACTTTGAACCGTCCAAAATCCTGGAAGAGGGCTCCAAGGAGCGGGAATACTACATGCTTTGCCTGAAGGGGCTGGCAGGCGAACTGCAGAAGCTGCAGGATGCTAATGTACCGCTGATCTTCCGTCCGCTTCATGAAGCAGAAGGCGGCGGCGGCGAGACCGGTTCCTGGTTCTGGTGGGGTAAGGAAGGCTCTACGGTTTATAAGGAACTGTGGATCCTCACCTATGAGACACTGACACAGGAATACGGCCTTCACAATCTGATCTGGGAATGGAACAGCTATGCATATGACACCTCTGCAAACTGGTATCCGGGTGATGAATATGTTGACCTGATCGCTTACGATAAGTATAACTGCACAGACTGGTCTACCGGCAGCGCAGTATTGAAGCACAATGACAGCGCCATCAGCAGCACCTTCTATTCTATCATGCAGAAGTACAACAGCAAAAAGATGGTCGCTATGTCCGAAAATGACAGCATTCCGACACTGAATAATCTGGTATCGGAAAAGGCTGGATGGCTGTATTTCTGCCCGTGGTATGACGGCGGCAGCGACAGCACTAACTTCCTGACCAATGAGCTGTTCAACACCAAGGAAGACCTGAAGGAAATCTACACCAGCGATTATTGCATTACCCTGGATGAGCTGCCGACAGATCTGTACGGCAATGGCCAGCAGGGCACCGGCACCAAGCCGAGCCACACCACACAGCCGACTACAACTACTACTGTACCGGCAGGCAAGGGCGAAGCTGCAAAGATCGTAGCAGACAGCGGCGTTTATAACATCACCTTTAAGGAATCCATCGGCGACACCCTGGATCTGATGTTCAAGGTCGGCGATACCATTTCCGCTGCAAACGGCGGTGTCGGCATTTCCGCATCCGTTGACGGCACTGATTATTGGGTAAACTTTGAATGGAAGCTCAAAGGTGAAAAGGAAATCACTGTAAAGCTGGACACTCCGCTTAATGTCACCTATAACAACGGTAAGGACGAAGTTACCGACAAGGATCAGATCGCAAAGATCGTAGACGAAGCCATCAAGCAGAAAACCGCTCAGGTACAGGTTTGGTGGACTGGTGATAAAAATGGCGATTCTGCTGAAATTTCTGAAGTAGAACTGATCGGCGCATATCTGCCGAAGAAGGGGGACTCCACTGATACAGAAACTACAACCTCTTCTGAGACCAGTGATTCCACCGAAAGTGAGACCACTACCACAACCGTATCTGAAACCAGTGATTCTTCTGACACCGCAGAAACCACAACCGACACTACTTCTGCAACAGATGATTCTACCGCATCCGTTTCTGATACTTCTTCTGAAACCACTACCACTTCTGCAACCACAGAAAGCAGCGAAGCTCCGATAGAAGGCCCGTCCCTCTACGGTGACGTAAACCTGGACGGCAGAGTAGACATCACAGATGCCGTACTACTGAACAAGATCGTTGCAGGACAGGTAACTGTCAACGGCCAGGCAGCTGCAAACGCAGATACCACCGCTGATGGATCGGTTTCTTCAGATGATGCGATCAGCCTGCTGAAGTTCCTGGTTCAGATCGTAACTTCTCTCCCGATCACTGACTAAATCACTTTCTCTGATATTTTCTACACTCCTATTATAAAGGAAAAGGACTGTTTCCACCGCGAAACAGTCCTTTTCTTGTTATACCATCTCAAACAACAAGAGCACACAAAAAGCAGCCCATGAAGCTTTACACGGACTGCTCATTTTCTATAAATCTCAAATATTGTTTTAATTTCGCCACTGCCGCCGATATGCTCCGGCGGATATCCCCTCAGTGGTGCGGAAAATGCGATTGAAATAACTGGAATCATGAATCCCACACTCTGCGGCAATCTCATCGATCTGCTTATCTGTAAAACGAAGCTCGTTTTTGGCATAATTCATGCGGCACTGATTGAGAAACTGCACAATTGTCAAGCCATAGCGACGTTTAAATCCGCGAAGCATATAGTACTTGCTGACATCAAACCGCTTTCCCAAATCCTCCAATGTGATCTTTTCGGAAAAATGTTCCTCTAAGTAGTGATGGATCTGTTCCCATTTTTGTGCTGCATCGTGAGAAGAACTGCCTGCACGTTCCGGTCGCTTTGTCAAAAGCTGTGTCACCAATTGCGTAAGGCATTCTGATTCGTACAGTTCATAATCCGGCGCTTCTTCTTTGGCAATATTCTTTAGACGCAGCAGAAATGGTTCCACCCAGTCTGCAGCATTGCTCCATACAAAAGAATGATTCCGCTGACGAAACATCTCATATAAATGCGGCATAGCATTTCCGTTCCAATGCACCCAACAAATGCGCCACGGTTCACGCGCATCACAACAATGCGAATAGGATTGATGACAATCCAGAAAAGCAATGTCCCCTGCTTGAAGTGTCACTGTTTCGTCTCCTACAGTGATCGTACCGCAGCCCTCTTCTACCAGAATTAGCAAGTAGGAATCCAACGAATTTCTCCAGTTTTGGCGTGGCTCCGTACAAGACATCTCGCCAATTTCCTGTACATATAGCAGCGCTTCACGCGCCAGTGCAGATGGTGTCCGCAGAATACGCTCTGACTCCATATAGGCATTTTTTACGATTTTCAAGCCTGATTCCTGTGTTTCCATATTGAACAATTCCTTTCCCGTAGTATCCGTTTCAAACAGATACATCCCATCATTCAAAATGCACTGATTATATTATACAAAACGACTCCTAATAATTCAAGTATTTTTTGAAAATTTTCACAAAACCATTCCGAAAAGAGTGCAGAAAAAGTGCACACTCTACAAAACAGACCTTTCCGAACACTTTCAGAAAGGTCTGTTTGTTTTTATTTGTTTTTGGATGCACACATTCTGGTGCAAAGCCAGAATGCCGCAAAGAACAGCAGGATCACTACAGCAGCACTACCGGCATTGAGCAATGATTCTGAAAAATCAAAATGCCGACCGGCAATGGGAATTTTCTGAAGCTCATCCAGAAAGGCAATCACAGTGCAGCATCCCGCTGCGCAAACAATCCGCAGCCAGATCGCATGCGCTTCTAAAAGCAGCTGCCACAAAAGTGCAAATAAGCCGCCCAGAACTGCATACAGAAATACATGTGCCATTTTTCGTAAAATCAAATTCAGATGACTCAGCTGTGCCTCTGTGGGCGCATCATACAGCCAGCCGCCAATTTTTCGCGCAAAACGCATACTGTCTTTCAACGTCTCTGTACCATTTTCTGTGGAAAGGCGCCACATCAGTCCAAGCCACACTGCCATAACCACCAGCAAAGCAATGATCTTCTTCCAATTTCGCATAATATTGGCTCCTCTTCCGATTTAATCCATTTCGTCCATACAGAGGCGGCGCAGTTCTTCCGGTGTAAATGCATATTTTTTTCCGCAAAAATGGCAGTTCACCTCAACCGGTTCGTTTTCATCTGCCAGTTTTTTCAATTCTGTATTGCCCAGCGCTTTCAACACACGCTCTGTCCGTTCCCGGCTGCAATCACACTGATAGTGCACCTCACCTTCATCCAAAAGGTTCGGCTCTAAGCCATCCAGCAGGCGCAGCGCGATTTGATCCGGTGTCATGCCCTGAGACATCATTGTTGTTACCGGCGGCAAAGTTTTCAGGTTGTTCTCGATGGTTTCGATGCAGGCATCGCTGGCAAACGGCAGCACTTCGATCAGAAAGCCGCCGGCAACATTGACTGTCAGATCCGGATTCACCAACACACCCAGACCGCAGACCGTCGGTGTCTGTTCACTGGTTGCGAAATACTGTGCCACATCCTCTGCAATCTCACCGGAAACCAGAGGGACAACGCCCACATAGGGTTCTTTCAGCCCCAGATCCTTTACCACAGAGAGTGTGCCGTCTGTTCCAACAGCGCCGCCGACATCCAGTTTTCCCTTGTCATTCAACGGCAGTTCTACTACCGGCTGTTCCACATCCGCCTTGACATTTCCGCGGCTGTCTGCAACCGCCACCAGCATTCCGGTAGGGCCGCCGCCTTTTACCCGGAGTGTCACGGTGTCCTTTTCATTTTTCAGATCGTATCCCATCATGCTCGCAGCAATCGACAAACGCCCCAATGCGGCAGTGACTACCGCCGAAGTCTGATGAATTCGCTCAATTTCTGCTACAATGTCTGTCGCATCAATTGCGCTCGCCACAACTGATGCATCTTTTGCAATTGCTCGTTTTAAAATTCCCATAGTTATGCTTCCTTTCTTGCCACAATGACCATCCGCTCACTGTCCGGACGGAGCGGCTCTTCTGTATCCGCATGATATATTCCAAGCACATGAAACCCTGCCTTTTCCAGTCCGGAAGCGACCTGTTCCGAATCATACGCGCGCTCTGTGATCTGCTCATCCGTCCGGATGTAGCGCCCATCGGCGCAAAGGCGGAACAGATCCAGTGTGATTTCTACTGTACAGTTATCCTCACAAAGGGCATTCTCCCAGACACAGTAGACGTCCTCAGTCTCATAGACATACACCTGACTGCCCAGCAGTTCCCGGTGCTTGTACAGCGTGTTCATGTCGAACACAAAAACGCCGCCCGGCTCCAGAGATTCCCACACACGCCGGAACACCTGTTCCACATCGGAAAATGACGGCAAATGATTCAGGCTGTCCAGGGTACAGATCGCTGCATCAACTGTTCCATACAATTCCAGTTCCCGCATGTCCTGGCAGACATACTGGATCGGCAGCTGGTGGGTGATCTTTTTCTCCATCGCCTGTCCCAGCATGCCCTCAGAATAGTCCACGCCGATCATATCATAGCCGCGCTTTGCCATTTCTTCTGTCAGCGTTCCTGTTCCGCAAGCCAGATCCAGCATAACTCTGCCTTCTGCACGCAGAAACTTCTGCACCAAACCATCCAGATATGCGGCTCTCGCCGGATAGTTGACGTTTTCAGTCAATGCATCATAGTAAAACGAAAATGTTTCATAACCTGTTTCCTGCATGGCTGCACTCCTTTGTAAAAAACAAGGGCACACAGCCAAAGCCATGTCCCCTGTTTTTCAGTTTATTTAAAATTTCCGATTCACTGACCGGTCATTACTTTTTCTTGGCACTGCGGCGCTGTGTACCGAAGCTGCCGTCACCTGCGCCAGCATTAGGTGCGTCCGGCTTAGAAACCTGTTCCCGCTCCGGTGCCTGGTTCTTCTGGAGCCGTACCGTCAGCAGCATGCGAACTGTATCCTCACGGATAGAATCTACCATTGCATCGAACATCTCGAAGCCCTCATAACGATACTCGACAACCGGATTCTGCTGACCATATGCGCGCAGACCGATACCCTTTTTCAGTTCGTCCATATCGTCGATATGTGCCATCCACTTGGTATCAACTACCTTCAGCAGAACAACACGTTCCAGTTCGCGCATGATGTCTGCACCGTATTCCTCTTCCTTGGCAGCATAGAGCGCCTTTGCCTTCTCGGTCAAAGCTTCGGTGATATCTGCCGTTGTCAGACCCGCCAGATCTGTCTCATCGTATTCCAGATCGTCCTCTTCGGTGATCCAGCCCAGGAAGTGATCCCGCAGACCAACCAGATTCCACTGATTGTGATCAGTTTCTTCTTCATTAATGTACTGCTTTACCGTACCAGCGATCAATTCCTCAAACATCTTGATGATGCTGTCGTGGATATCTTCGCCGTCCAGTACCTGTGCACGCTGCTTGTAGATGATCTCACGCTGCGTGTTCATAACGTCATCGTAGTTCAGGACATTCTTACGAATATTGAAGTTCCGTCCCTCTACCTTGCGCTGAGAGGACTCGATGATCTTTGTCAGTGCCTTGCTCTCGATCGGAGTGTCCTCGTCCACATTCAGTGTCCGCATCATGTTTTCCAGACGGTCACCAGCGAAAATACGCATCAGATCATCCTCAACGGACAGGAAGAAGCGGCTTTCACCCTCATCGCCCTGACGGCCGGAACGACCGCGGAGCTGGTTATCAATACGGCGGGATTCGTGACGTTCTGTACCCAGAATGTACAGACCGCCTGCTTCCTTGACTGCCGCAGCCTTTTCCTTTACCTCAGCACCAAACTGCTTGTACAGATCCTGGTATACGGCTCTGGCATCCAGAACCTCCTGATCGTCGGTATCTGCATAGCCGATCGCCTCTGTGATGATCTCTTCCGGATATTCCCGCTTGCGCATCTCTGCCTTTGCCAGGAACTCTGCATTACCACCGAGCATGATATCTGTACCACGGCCGGCCATATTGGTAGCGATGGTAACTGCACCCAGCTTACCAGCCTGTGCAACGATCTCTGCTTCCTTTGCATGATACTTTGCGTTCAGGACTTCATGCTTGATGCCCTTGCGCTTCAGCATGCTGGACAACAGCTCTGACTTTTCGATGGAAATTGTACCCACCAGAACCGGCTGTCCCTTTTCATGGCATTCTGCGATCTGTTCGATGATTGCCTTATACTTGCCCTTTTCGGTGCGATAGATCAGGTCGGTGTGGTCGATACGCTGTACCGGACGGTTGGTCGGGATCGCAATGACATCCAGCTTGTAGATCTCACGGAACTCATCTTCCTCGGTCATTGCCGTACCGGTCATACCGGACAGCTTATTGTACAGACGGAAGTAGTTCTGGAATGTAATGGTTGCCAGTGTCTTGGATTCCTGTGCGACCTTTACGCCTTCCTTTGCTTCGATTGCCTGGTGCAGACCGTCATTGAAACGGCGTCCCAGCATCTTACGGCCGGTGAACTCGTCGATGATAACAACCTCGCCGTCCTCAACGATATAGTCAATATCCTTGCGCATCACGCCGTTGGCTTTCAGCGCCTGGTTAACGTGGTGCAGCAGGGTCATATTTTCCGGATCCATCAGGTTTTCTACCGCAAAGTATTCCTCTGCCTTCTTGACGCCGCGCCGTGTGATCGTTGCTGTCTTTGCCTTCTCGTCTACGATATAGTCTGCATTTTCGTTGACCTCTTCCTGATCCTGCTTGTCGTCCATTTCAACGACAGTTGCAGCAGTCAGTGTCTTTGCAAACTTATCTACCACGCCGTACAGTGCAGTAGACTTGTCGCCCTTACCGGAAATGATAAGGGGCGTTCTTGCTTCGTCGATAAGGATGGAGTCCACCTCGTCCACGATGGCATAATTATGCTCGCGCTGTACCTTGTCCTTCTTGTAGATGACCATGTTGTCACGCAGATAGTCAAAGCCCAGCTCGTTGTTTGTGCCGTATGTAACATCACAGTTATATGCCGCCCGGCGCTGGTCATTGGTCAGACCGTGCAGGATACAGCCGACAGTCAGGCCTAAATACCGCAGTACCTTGCCCATTTCGTCCGACTGTGTTTTTGCCAGATAGTCATTGACGGTAACAACATGAACGCCCTTGCCCGGCAGTGCATTCAGATATGCTGCCACACAAGCGACCAATGTTTTACCTTCACCGGTTTTCATTTCAGCGATACGTCCCTGATGCAGAACGATCGCGCCGATGATCTGTACCGGGAACGGTTTTTTGCCGAGGACACGATAGGCTGCCTCGCGAACAGTTGCCAGTGCCTCCGCTTCGATGCTTTCCAGAGACTCGCCGTCCTCCAGCCGCTCCCGAAATTCATTTGTCTTTTCTTTCAGATCCGCATCAGAAAGTGCCTGATACTCCTCATCCAGTTCCAGAACTTTCTTTTTCAACGGTTCAATACGTGCCAGTTCACGGGTACTGTACGAACCGAATACCTTACTAAAAATGCCCATGGATCTACCGCCTTTTATTCAAATTATACAATAACTAGTATAGCACGAACCACCCTGCTTGTCAATAGATTTTGAAATATTTTCACAAAGATCAATTCATTTCCAGTCATGCAATGCAGAAAACATTCGGGTTTGAGATATTGTTTTTGGAGCATGTTTTCGCAACACTCTCCTATTTTCTGTCGAAAAGCCGTGTCTTATTCGCTCCGGGAAGGACAGAACGCCGCCATGGGACACACCTTGCACTGTGGCTTTCTAGCTCGGCAGATATCTCTGCCGAACCAAACTACACGGTGGCAAAAGTCAGAGGAGCGCTCCGGCGGGATCAGCGGCCGGAGATCCTTTTCCACCTGTACAGGGTCCTTGGATTTGGTCAGTCCCAGCCGACCGGTGATGCGAATAAAATGCGTATCCGCTACAATCGCCGGTTTGCCGTAAATATCTCCCAGGATCAAATTTGCCGTCTTGCGCCCGACACCGGACAGGGACAGCAGATCTTCCATATTGTCCGGCACAACACCGCCAAAATGCAGGAGCAACTGCGCGGACATCTCCTTGATGCTCTTGGCTTTCATATGAAAAAAGCCGCAGGGACGGACAATTTCCTCCAGATCAGCGATATCTGCCGCCGCCAGAGATTCCAGTGTAGGATATGCAGCAAACAATTTTGGGGTGATCTGGTTGACCCTGGCATCGGTGCACTGTGCCGACAGCCGCACAGCGATCAGCAGTTCGTAAGGCTTTTCATATTGCAGCGCACAGGTTGCCTGGGGATAAACTTCTTCCAGTGTCTGCACTGCAAGCAAAGCGCGTTCTTTTTTCGTCATGTGTTTTCTCCTTTTCTATACTCCATTTTCAGCAGCGGCACCCAATCGTCCTCCAATATCTTTTCCCCAGTCAGCCGAAATCCATTTCTCTCATAGAATGCAATGCCCCGTGTATTGTATTCCAACACCCAAAGAGAAGCTGCATGCTTTTCCTGCACCGCAAACCGCAGCAGTGCTGCACCAATGCCCTGACTCTGAAACTGCGGTTCGACAAACAGCTTTTCAATTTCCGTGCCGGAAATGCGAATGATGCCTTTGACAATACCATCATCGTACACATGGCTGTTTCGCAGTTCCGCTGAACCTTGCGCATACGTTTTCGCCGTATCCAGCACATTCAGCTCGTCAAAATAATAGGCATCGTTCCGGAAAAAGGGATAGAAATTGGTACGGTAGTTCGTCACAATAATTTCTGCGATCCGTCCGGCATCCCTTTCAGCTGCCGGACGGATATATCTGGTTTCTGTTGATATCATATTTCTCCTCTTCAAACACGCTATAGCTTCCGCAAGTAGCAGCATTTCCTTCGCTTCGTCGCGATCAGCCGTTTCCTGATATTTCGCAAATTCATTTTCTAATGCAGATCAAAGCCTGAAAACGATAGATCCTATTATAACATATTTCTGCAGAAAATGCAAAACCGAAATCCAATCATTTTGACAATCCGCTTGATGCATTCCCGTCACCCTGTTTTATTGGCATTGACTTGTTTCCAAAAAGATGTTATAATCAAACCAGACAAAAGCAGCACCGTACAGAGTATCCCGTTTTTCGCAGCACTGCCCCAGTGCCTGCTCAGCATCTTTCTGTGCAGTATGCATACATCCAGATACTGAACATACTTTTAAAAATCGAGGTGTCACAAATGCAGGAGTTTTCCGCTATTTTTTCAGCCGCGGCGGCGCAGTTTGCAAAAGCATACCCCAAAGGCGGAGCATTATACCAACAGGCAGCGTCCTGCTTTGCATCAGCAGAGCCAGAAGCCATGCTCGCCCTGGTGCTGCTGCGTCAGGTGCAGCAGAAGCTGACAGGTACGCCAGTGCCGCTCTGCCGGGAAATGCTGGCGTTGGAAACAAAAGCGGCTGCCGTTTCGGAACTGCATCCGGTGCAGCAGTGGTGGCATCGCTGGCTGGGCTGCGGTATCTCTATGGGCGTTGCCGGATGGGATGCGCTGTGGCAGGCGGCCGACGATGCCCTGCAGCTCCTGCCCGAATCGCTGACGGCGGTCTGCCTGGAAGTGATTCTGCAGAAGTTCTGACAGATGTCCGGAATGGAAAAGCAACTGTTTTTGTTTGACTTGCATTTGTTTCGTTTTGTATGAGCGGGAAGAACTTTCAAAAAACAAGCGAAGCGGAAAAACAGAAAAAATATTTGGCATTTCCCTTTTTATAAAAGAAAAACTTCGTGTTTTTTCTTGCTTTTTTCAGAAAAAGCGAAAAAAAGCTATTGACAAACTGATCGGAATGGTCTATAATAAGAATCAGCAAAAGCAACCGCAGGATACGGCGGTTTGCAATAGGGAAAGCAATGGCGCTTTATGAAAAGAAACAGCAGTGTTTCTTTTTATAAGGCGCTTTTTTGTTGTCTTGCAAAGGAGTAATGACCATGGATAACTACAGAAATCAGGAACCGTTTGCAAAGAACGGTTTGTATGATCCGCGCTTTGAGCACGAAAACTGCGGTATCGGTGCAGTCGTCAATATGGACGGCACATCCGACCGAAAGGTCGTAGACAGCGCACTGCGCATCGTGGAGACACTGGAGCACAGAGCCGGCAAGGATGCAGAAGGAAAGACCGGTGACGGCGTCGGCATCCTGCTTCAGATCTCGCACACCTATTTTTCTAAGGTGGCAAAAGAAGCAGGTATTCCCATCGGAGACAAGCGGGAATACGGTATCGGCATGTTCTTTTTCCCACAGACCAAGGAAAAATACGAAAAGGCAATGCGCACCTTTGAGGAAGTTCTGAAGGAAGAGCACCTGGAATTTCTGGGCTGGCGTGAAGTACCAGTAAACCCGGATGTTCTGGGCACAAAAGCACTGGACAGCATGCCCCACATCATGCAGGCATTCATCAAAAAGCCGGATGACTGCGCAAAGGGTCTGGAATTTGACCGAAAGCTGTACATCGCCCGGATGGTATTTGAAAAGCGGGACAGCGAGACCTATGTGGTATCCTGCTCCAGCCGTACCATCGTATATAAAGGTATGTTCCTGGTAAAACAGCTTCGTTTGTTCTACCACGATCTGAACAGCCCGGACTATCACTCTGCCATCGGTATTGTTCACTCCCGTTTCAGCACCAACACCAACCCCAGCTGGCAGCGTTCTCATCCGAACCGCATGATGGTACACAACGGTGAGATCAATACGATCACCGGTAACGTAGACAAAATGCTGAGCCGTGAAAATATTCTCCACTGCAAAGCACTGGATGACCGCATGAAGGATATCTTCCCCATGCTGGATGTCCGCGGCTCTGACTCCGCCCGTCTGGACAACACGCTGGAATTTATGACCATGTCCGGTATGGATCTGCCGCTGGCAGTCATGATGACCATTCCGGAACCGTGGCAGCATATTCCCACCATGAGCCGTGAAAAGCGTGCATTTTATCAGTACTACGCTACCATGATGGAACCCTGGGACGGCCCGGCATCCATCATCTTCTCCGACGGTGACATTATGGGTGCGGTACTGGACAGAAACGGTCTGCGTCCTTCCCGGTATTATGTCACCGACGACGGATGTCTTATTCTCTCCTCCGAAGTCGGCGCGCTGGATGACATCCCGGCAGAAAAGATCGTCAAAAAAGAACGTCTCCATCCAGGAAAAATGCTGCTGGTAGATACTGTCAAGGGGAAGCTGATCGATGACGAATCCATCAAGAATTTCTATGCAAAGCGTCAGCCCTACGGCGAATGGCTGGATCATAACCTGTTCAGTCTCAGCGAACTGAAGGTGCCCAACAAGCGTCCGTTCCGCCACGGCGGCAAGGAACTGCTCCGGCTGCAGCGTGCTTTCGGCTATACTTATGAATCGCTGTACCATGTCATGGTTCCCATGGCACTGAACGGCGGTGAACCGACCTCTGCAATGGGTGCAGACACCCCCATTCCGGCAATGTCCAAAAAGAATCCGCCGCTGTTTGACTACTTCAAGCAGATGTTTGCACAGGTAACCAATCCGCCGATCGACTCTATCCGGGAATCAGTCATCACAGATACCACCGTTTATCTGGGCGTATCCGGCAACATCCTGGAAGAGGATGAACGGAACTGCCGCGTACTGAAAGTCAATAATCCGATTCTGACCAACCTGGATCTGATGAAAATCCGCGGCATGAACATCGACGGTCTGCAAACTGCAGATATTTCCATGCTGTACACCAAAGATGTCTCGCTGCATGATGCCATCGAAAATCTGTATCACCAGGCAGAAGAGGCACATGCCAAGGGTGCAACGATCCTGATTCTGACCGACCGCGGCGTGGATCAGGAACATCTGGCGATCCCGTCTCTGCTGGCAGTAGCGGCTCTGGAAACTTATCTGGTACGCACCAGAAAGAATACTGCCATCTCTCTCATCATCGAAACTGCAGAGCCTTGCGAAGTACATCACTTTGCAACCCTGCTTGGCTTTGGCGCAAGCGCAGTCAATCCGTATCTGGCACTGGATTCCCTGTATGATATGATCAACCGCGGTCTGGTGGATAAGGATTATTCTCAGGCGAGCAAGGCGTATATTGACGCACTGGTTTCCGGCATCGTCAAGATCGCATCAAAAATGGGTATCTCCACCATCCAGTCCTATCAGGGCTCTAAGATCTTTGAAGCGCTGGGCATCAGCGAAAGTGTCATGAACGAATACTTCCCGGATACAGTCAGCCGTGTAGGCGGTATTGATCTGGATGATATTGCAAAGCGCAGCATGAACATGCACGAAAGCGCGTTCGATCCCAACGAGCTTGGCATGGACGAAGGCCTGCGCAGCGTGGGCTGGCACAAGGAACGGAGCAACCAGGAAGAACACCTGTACAATCCGGAGACCATTCACCTGCTCCAACAGGCAACCTGGCGGGACGATTACAACCTGTTCAAGCAGTATACCGCCTGTGTCAACGCCGAAGACCGGCACATCACTCTCCGCAGCACACTGGATTTCAAATTTGCGGAGGACGGCGGCATCCCCATGGAAGAGGTCGAAAGCGTTGAGTCCATTATGCGCCGCTTCAAGACCGGTGCAATGTCCTACGGTTCTATCTCTCAGGAAGCCCACGAATGCATGGCAATCGCCATGAACCGCATCGGCGGCAAGTCCAACAGCGGTGAGGGCGGCGAAGATCTGGAACGCATCGTCACTGCAGGCAGCGCCGTGGATAAGTGCTCTGCCATCAAGCAGGTCGCATCCGGACGTTTCGGTGTCACCTCCAAGTATCTGACTTCTGCAAAGGAGATCCAGATCAAGATGGCACAGGGCGCAAAGCCCGGCGAGGGCGGACATCTGCCGGCAAAGAAGGTATACCCGTGGATCGCCAAAACCAGACACTCCACACCCGGCGTGGCACTGATCTCTCCGCCGCCGCACCACGATATCTATTCCATTGAGGATCTGGCGCAGCTGATCTATGACCTGAAAAATGCCAATAAAAAAGCGCGTATTTCTGTAAAGCTGGTTTCTGAGGCAGGCGTCGGCACCATTGCAGCCGGCGTTGCAAAGGCTGGCGCAGGCGTTATCCTGATCTCCGGCTATGACGGCGGTACTGGTGCTGCCCCAGGCAGTTCCATCCACAATGCAGGTCTGCCATGGGAACTGGGTCTGGCAGAAACCCACCAGACACTGATCCAGAACAATCTGCGTTCTAAGGTTGTCATCGAAGCAGACGGCAAGATGATGAGCGGCAGAGACGTGGTCATTGCTGCAATGCTGGGCGCAGAGGAATACGGCTTTGCCACAGCACCGCTGGTAACCATGGGCTGTGTCATGATGCGTGTCTGCAATCTGGATACCTGTCCGGTGGGCGTAGCCACCCAGAATCCGGAACTGCGCAAGCGCTTCCGCGGCAAGCCGGAATATGTCATCAACTTCATGCGCTTTATGGCACAGGAAATGCGGGAATACATGGCAAAGCTGGGCATCCACACCGTAGATGAACTGGTCGGCCGCTCTGATTTGCTGGTACAGAAGCAGTATCCGGCAGGCACACACGAGAGCAAGATCGATATGTCCAACATTCTCGCAAACCCCTATGCCAAAGAGGACAGCCACATCAAGATGCACTTCGTGCCAGAAGATGTTTACGACTTCAAACTGGATAAGACCATTGATGAGACCGTCATCATTCCGGAGATGAAAGAGGCTCTGGCGAAGAAGCAGAAAAAGGAGATCCGCATCAATGTCAGCAACCTGAACCGTTCCCTGGGGACACTGTTTGGTGCAGAGATCACTCGGAAATATTACAACACCCTGGACGATGATACCTTCGTGGTACATTGCAACGGTGCAGGCGGTCAGAGCTTCGGCGCATTTATCCCGAAGGGTCTGACACTGGCGCTGGAGGGCGACAGCAACGACTATTTCGGCAAGGGCTTGTCCGGCGGTAAGCTGGCTGTGTTCCCGCCGAAGGGCTCGAAGTTCAAGGAAGATGAAAATATCATCATCGGCAACGTCGCATTGTTCGGCGCAACCAGCGGCAAGGCATTCATTAACGGTGTCGCAGGCGAGCGTTTCTGCGTCCGGAACTCTGGTGCATCGGTTGTGGTTGAGGGTGTCGGTGAACACGGCTGCGAATACATGACCGGCGGATGCACCGTGATCCTGGGCGAAGTGGGCAAGAACTTTGCCGCAGGTATGAGCGGCGGTATCGCATATGTTTTGGACAGAGAAAACGACCTTTACACCAAGCTGAACAAGTCTCTGGTAGGTTTCGGTGCAGTCACCAAGCCGGAAGACGTAGCACAGCTGAAGGGTCTGATCGAAGAGCATGTGGCATGGACAGATTCCAAGCTGGGCAAGAAGATCCTCAAGAACTTTGACACCTGTCTGCCGCACTTTAAAAAGATCGTGCCCCATGATTATGCAAAGATGCTGGAGAGCATCGCGGAATTTGAGGCAGAAGGCATGAGCCGGGAAGAAGCACAGATCGAGGCATTTTATGCCAACACGAGAAATTAACAGGAGGGGCTATCATGGGAAAATCAACTGGATTTCTCGAATATGAGAGAGTCGAAAATGCTGGACAGGAGCCGCTGGAACGGATCAAGACTTATCGTGAATTTCACACGCCGCTTTCGGATGAAGAACGCCGCCAGCAGGGCGCACGCTGCATGGACTGCGGTGTACCGTTCTGCCAGGCAGGAAAGCCGATCTTTGGCATGGTCTCCGGATGTCCGCTGAACAATCTCTGCCCGGAGTGGAACGACATGGTATATAATGGATTCTGGGACGAAGCGGCAGATCGTCTGCTGCTGACCAACTGCTTCCCGGAGTTCACCTCCCGTGTCTGCCCGGCACTGTGCGAAAAAGCATGCACCTGCGGACTGAACGGCGACCCGGTCACCGTCAAGGAAAATGAATACGCTATCATTGAAAAGGCATTTGCCAGCGGTCACATCAAAGCAAATCCGCCGAAGGTCCGCACGGGAAAGCGTGTCGCAATTGTTGGCTCCGGCCCGTCCGGTCTGGCAACAGCACTGCAGCTGAACAAGCGCGGTCATCATGTCACCGTATTTGAACGGGAGGATCGGGTAGGCGGTCTGCTGATGTACGGCATTCCCAACATGAAACTGGAAAAAACAGTGGTACAGCGCCGCGTGGATATGATGCTGGAAGAGGGCGTAGAGTTCCGCACCGGCGTGGATGTCGGCAAGGATATCACCGCAGAACAGCTGCTGAAGGAATACGATGCAGTGGTTCTGGCGTGCGGCTCTTCCAATCCGAGAAACATTAACGCCGAGGGACGGGACGCGGACGGCATCTACTATGCTGTGGACTTCCTGAAAGCCACTACAAAGAGCCTGATCAGTTCTAATCTGTCCGACGGTTACTACATCAGCGCAAAGTATAAAAATGTCATTGTCATCGGCGGCGGCGACACCGGTAATGACTGCGTAGGTACTGCCATCCGTCACGGCTGCAAATCCGTGGTACAGCTGGAAATGATGCCGAAGCTGCCGGATACCCGTGCAGAAAGCAATCCGTGGCCGGAATGGCCCCGTGTCTGCAAGACCGACTATGGTCAGGAAGAAGCAATCGCTGTATTCGGACACGATCCACGCATCTATCAGACAACGGTAAAGCGCTTCATCAAGGACGACAAGAACCATGTCCGCGCAGTAGAAACCATCAAGCTCCAGTCGGTACACGATCCCAAGACCGGCAGAATGCGGATGGAAGAGATCCCGGGCAGCGAACAAATCCTGGACGCAGATCTGGTACTGATTGCCGCAGGCTTCCTGGGTGCACAGGCATATGTCACCGACGCATTCGGCGTGGAAATGACACCCAGAACCAACGTCTCCACCAAGATCGGTCATTACAGCACCAGCGTGGAAAAAGTGTTCACCGCAGGCGATATGCACCGCGGACAGTCGCTGGTAGTCTGGGCGATCCGTGAAGGCAGAGAGGCTGCCAAGGAAGTGGATCAGTACCTCATGGGCTATACCAACTTAAACTAATTTTCTGACAATTTCAAGTTATTCATATACCCTTTGCAAAACAGGCTGCATTTCCCGAAACGGAAACGCAGCCTGTTTTTCTTTCTCTTGAAAAGTGTATTATACGATAGAAAGACATGCCAAAGGTAGGAATTACAGCAAACATACCGGTTGCAAATTCCCATCATTTGTGCTATAATATATCATATGAATCCAAAATAGGAGGTCTTTTCATGGTACTTGCCATTGACATCGGCAACACCAATGTTGTCATCGGCGGCTTTCAGGAGCAGCAGATTTTATTTGTAGAACGGGTTTCTACCAACCAGAACGCCACATCTCTGGAGCTTGCCATTTCCATTAAAACCATCCTGGAGATCTATCAGATCCAGACTACAGAGATCGAGGGCTGCATCATTTCTTCCGTAGTGCCCTCCATTAACCATGCGGTTCGGAAAGCCGTGGAAAAAATTGCACACTGCCACGTGGTTCTGGTGGGACCGGGGGTAAAAACCGGCTTACAGATCGCCATTGACAATCCGGCACAGCTAGGCAGCGACCGCGTTGCCGATGCCGTGGCAGCGCTGCATGAATATCAGCCGCCCATTGTCATCATCGACATGGGAACCGCTACTACCCTCTCCGTTATCGACGGACAGCGGCGGCATATCGGCGGCATGATCGCTCCGGGCGTGGGCATCTCCATGAATGCTCTGACAGAAAAGACGGCGCAGCTGCCGAAAATTTCCCTCGATCCGCCGAAACGCTGTATCGGCAGCAACACAGTAGAGTGCATGAAAAGCGGTATTCTCTACGGTGCAGCCGGCTGCATTGATGGGCTTCTGGATCGCATCGAGGAGGAACTGGGCGAAACACCTACCTTTCTCGCCACCGGCGGGCTGTCGGAGTTTATCATTCCCCACTGCCGGCACAAGATCGTACTGGACAACCTGCTCCTGCTAAAAGGCTTGCAGCTGATCTATCAGAAGAATGTGGAAGCGTAACAGGAAACGGCAGACAATGTGTATCAGTTCGAAAAGGGAAACAAGTCGGGATTTGATAGGAGAACTGTGACTATGATAGCGTTGAGTACATTTAAAAAATATTAGAAGAAAATGAAGAACGCCTCCCATTATTAACGCTCGATGATTTTTTCAATGGAAATACAGCGGAGGACTCCATTGCTCCGAATCAATGGGGATTTGGGCGTCCGACGCTTTCTGAAATATGGAATATGCTACAAAAGATTGAGCTATTGCCCAACATAGCATGGATACGTGTTGCACTGCATGATGATACAGAAATCGTAGAAAATGATGGAACAGAAGAATTAGTTCTTGCAGGAGATACAATCGTGATTTGCACAACCATTTTGCCTGCGAAATTAGAAAAAATTGTGAATTGTAAATGGCTGTGCTCTGATGGAGTAATCAAAACGAAATTAAATGCTTATTCGTGTGTACCATCAATTCCAAAAAACTTCGATTGCTTGGAGATTGTGTGGGATTGATCTGTAAATTCCAATTCCAGTTTTTTAAGGGACAACAGAGCATGTACTCTGAAACTCAAATCCTATAACAAGGAGCTTAAAAATGTTTGAAATCTTACGTTTTTGCGCAAAACTATACGCAGTTTCAGTTCTTTCCATCATTGTTTGTGCCATGCTGATCCGCCAATGTTTCCAGCCTTTTTTTATCGATCCTGAAAAAGTGATAAAAAACGATTACATCTTAAATAATCCCGAAAAGGTCAATCTGGCAGGAAAGATATTCACGGGACTTGTTATCCTTGCCACACTCATTTTCTTTATCTTGCCGGCAGCGATCGACACCGTTCACTGGATTCAAAACGACTATGTCTATGCAGTTGTGGAAACAACTTCTGATTACAGTTCAAGCACTTCAAATGCAAAACGTGGCGGAACGCCTGTCATACAGCATCCGGAGTTCTCCTATGATCCGGAAACCGATCAGATTCGTTATCTTGCAGCAGAAGAAGGTTCACAGTATGATGATATGATCTCTGTACCTTTGGCACCATATGCAAAAGGCGATTTTTATCTGGTCAAATATCTGCCATGCACCAAAACAGGCTTTTATGTTTATTCCATTGATGGAATCGAAAAATATCAACAGGGCTAAATAAATATAGTTGCTTTCAGAAGTGGGGAAAATGTTCTCCTACATTGGAAGAAATCCGAAGTGAATTGTTTTGATGAACGTTCTCATACCAGAGTAAAAAGGGCTGCCGTGAGGAAATCCCCTCGGCAGCCCTTTTCTCTTTTTTATCATATCCCACAACAATTACTGCTGCGGAAATACAACCTTACGATAAGTATCAAAGTGCATCCACTTGCTGAAGAATGCCTGATTCTGTCCGCCGGTTTGAGCATACTCGCTCAAAAATGCCTTTGCTTCCTCGGCGGAGTGTACCAGCACTTCAAAACCGCGTCCGTTGATGACCGGCACACCGTCATAGGTGTACTCGCTTGCCGGCAGAATGGCCGTGATCTTCTTGTCACGAATGCGCACTGCCACACCGTCACGGAGTACGATGCAGTCGAAGCTGTCCGGATAGTGGTAGCTGTCGCCGCTGGTGGGAATCTCGTCCCCTACCGTATAGGTCTGGCTCACCGGATTGTACTTCAACACGTTCAGACTCTCGGTATCGTAGTAGAATTCTTCAAAGATGTCCCCTCTCGCCTTGAGGTCGCCGTACTGGAAGGAGTTGCGGTCGGCAGTGCTGCTGACCTTCTCGCTGACAGCATCCACAACGCCGCATGCAGAAGTCATATTGGTCACACGGTCGATGAGGATCAGTTCGCCCAGTGTCTTGTGATTGGAGAAGAGATCGGCTACAATACCTTCTGTCAGCAGGATATCGCAAACAGCAATGCCGTTCTTTTCCAGAGTTTCTGTTTTCTGGTGTGCACCGGTGTTGACATCAATGGCATAGTCCACCTTGGTCAGAATGCCGGGAATCAGCTTGGTTCCCAGCTTCACCAGATAGTCCTTGCCGATGCTCAGCGGCTCATCATCCATCCACAGCAGAGAAACCGTCAGTTTCTTGTACACTGCCACATCTGCGTCTTTGACGAAAACGCAGCCGCGGGAAACGTCAACTTCCTTATCCAGCGAAATGGTGACCGGCTGACCCTCAAACGCCTCGTCTACGGACTTATCTGTCATGAGGATACCCTTGACGGTAGCAGTCTCATTGCTGGGCAGTGTGGTAATGGTATCGCCCACGCGAACTGTACCTGCTTCGATCTGTCCCTGGAATCCGCGGAAGGTGTGATCCGGACGGCATACCCGCTGTACCGGCATATAAAAGCCCTTTTCGTGGCTGTCCGAGTGAATGTCCACGTTTTCCAGATATTCCAGAAGCGGCACGCCGTCATACCACGGAATGTTCTCCGACTTCTTGGTCACATTGTCGCCCTCTGTTGCAGACAGCGGAATGATGTATACATTTTCCAGTTCCAGCTCCTTACGGAGTTCTGCGATCTGTGCTTCGATCTCCCGGAACCGCTCCTCACTGTAGCCCACCAGATCCATCTTGTTTACCGCAAAGACGAAGTAGCGGATACCCATGAGCTTGCAGATCCGCGCATGCCGTCTGGTCTGCACCAGAACGCCCTGGGACGCATCCACCAGGATGACTGACAGGTCAGCGAAGGATGCGCCCACTGCCATATTACGGGTATACTCTTCGTGTCCCGGTGTATCTGCAACGATAAAGCTGCGGTTATCCGTAGTGAAATAGCGATATGCTACGTCAATGGTGATACCCTGTTCCCGCTCTGCCATCAGACCATCCAGCAGCAGGGAGTAGTCAATGGCACCGCTGCGGCTGCCCACCTTGCTGTCCAGTTCCAGTGTCTTTTCCTGGTCTGCGTACAGCAGCTTTGCATCATAGAGAATATGTCCGATCAGTGTGGACTTTCCGTCGTCTACGCTGCCGCAGGTAATAAATTTCAATAAACCTTTCATTAGAAGTATCCCTCCCGCTTTCTGCGTTCCATGCTGCCGGCTGCCTCATTGTCGATGACTCTGGAGGTACGCTCCGAGGAAACAGAACTCAGTGTCTCATCAATGATCTCATCCAGTGTGGTAGCCGTTGATTCAATACCGCCGGTCAGCGGATAGCAGCCCAGGGTACGGAAACGAATGGATTTATACTCCGGCTTTTCGCCCGGATTCAGCGGCAGACGGTCATCATCCACCATGATGATATTGCCGTCCCGATAAACTACCGGTCTTTCGGCTGCAAAGTACAGGGGCACGATGTCGATGTTCTCCCGCTTGATATACTGCCAGATGTCCTTTTCTGTCCAGTTGGAGATCGGGAACACACGCATGCTCTCGCCCTTTTTGATCTTGGTATTGTACAGCTTCCACATTTCCGGACGCTGATTCTTCGGATCCCACGCCTGTGCCTCATTACGGAACGAGAAGATACGCTCCTTTGCACGGGACTTTTCCTCGTCACGTCTGCCGCCGCCGAATGCTGCGGTAAAGCCGTACTTGGTCAGCGCCTGTTTCAGCGCCTGGGTCTTCATGATATCGGTATAAGCTGCACCGTGATCGAAGGGATTGATGCCCTGCTTGACACCCTCTTCGTTGGTGTAGACCAGCATCTCGATGCCCAGTTTCTTTGCGGTCTCATCCCGGAAGCGAATCATGTCCTTAAACTTCCATGTGGTATCGATATGTAAGAACGGGAACGGCGGCTTTTCCGGATAGAATGCTTTCATCGCCAGATGCAGCATTACAGAGCTGTCCTTGCCGATGGAGTACAGCATAACCGGCTTCTCGCATTCTGCTGCGACCTCACGGATAATATAGATCGCCTCAGCTTCCAGTTCGTCAAGATGTGACAATTCCTGCATAAGGTTTTCCTCCTTAGTATTGGTTTGACTGTTTGGTATTGATCCGGATCTCCGAAGTCTCCCCATTGGGGTGATCGACGATCCAGCGTAAGATATCGCCCTCTTTTTCGGTGTGTACCAGGCTGCCCATACCACCCATATCTGCGCCCAGATAGAAGCGAATGGCGTGAACGGCACACTCTTTCAGACAGGAAGTACATCCCCAGCAATCCTTGGGATACTTGATGAATGCCTTTCCGTCCTGGTTCATGTGGATCAGGCTGCCGGGGCAGACCATACGGCATTTTCCGCAGCCGACACACTGCTTGGCGTTAATGGCAATGCTCATAGTTCTGTCCCTCCTCTACCAGATCGCGGAAAACAACTTCCAGCTTTCCGTTTTTCATGCGGGAATTGACGTATTTCTTCCAGTGTGCATCGTCCTTTTCCGGATAGTCCAGATTTTCGGCGAAGCTGTGCCAGCGGGTTTCTTTTCTCGCCTTGAGGTGTGCAATCACGCTGCGGCACACCAGAAGCCGTTCCCGCAGTTCGTAAATATACATCAGTTCCTGATAATCATTTGCATGCAGCTGGTCGGACAGCTCCGTCAGCCGTGCGATCTTGTCATCGGCGATGTCCAGTTCCTTTTCGTGGAACCGGTAATTGGTGCCGATACCGCCGGCATAGGTGTCCATTACCGTCTGCATGGCATCTTCCAGCTGCTCTGTATCGAACAGACCGCCGGCATCATTCAGGAAATGCTCCAGTTCTGCCAGATGCGCCTGAACATCCTGTTCCTCCGGCGCTTGTGCCTGATTTTCTTTCAGAAATTCCAAAACAGATTCCGCAGCGATCTCGCCCTCTGCCAGTGCACCAGTCACATACTTCTGGGGACATCCGCCGGCAACATCTCCGGCGGCGTACAAGCCGTGTACTGTAGTAGCACGCTTGGTATCGACCCAGTAGCCGCTGGCGGTATGACCGCCCACGATATACGGCTCAGTGCCTTCGATCTCTACGTTTTGCTGCGAAGGTTTTTTTCCATTTTCGATCCACTTCAGGGTCTGAGACGGTGCCATGTTCAGATACGCTTTCATCAGCGAATCGTCCTGTTCCGGCGTAATGCCCTCTGTCCGCAGATAGCACGGGCCTCTTCCGGCAAGATTCTCGCTGACTGTGCCGTAAACACGCTCTGAAGTAGTCAGGCCGTATTTGGTTTCATAGACCTCGCCCAGCGAATTCACCTGCTTGGCGCCGACACCTTGTGCCAATGTTCCGGTGGGAGCAATGGTATCCTTGCAGCGCAGTGCAATGAAACGCATTTCAAAAGTTGTCATCTCTGCGCCGGCGCGAATGCCCATGGCATAGCCTGCGCCTGTGTTAAAGGGCGGATACCACATCTTATGCCGGGAAAAGCCGGGATGATTGGGCTTATACAATCCGGCAGCGCCGCCGGTTGCGATAATCACCGCATTTGCTTCGATCACATACACAGTATCGTCCTGGATTCCAAAGCCAAATGCGCCCTGAATACGATTGTCCTTTACGAAAAAATCTGTGATGTTCACATGGTTCCTGATCGTCACCTGCGGCAGCGCTTCCACTGCCTTTGCCAGGAGCGGCTTCATGTTTTCGCCGTTGATCTTTAAGTTGCGGTTGCCTCGTGCCACATACTTGCCGTTTTCATCCTTGAGAATGACCAGTCCCAGGCGCTCCATGTGTTCTGTCACCTGGTTGAGCCGTTCCGACATGGTAAGCAGCAGATCCCCGCGGACAATGCCGTCCGCATCCTTTCGGGCATAATCCACATAATCCTGCGGCTTTCTGCCCTCAGTAATATAAGCATTCAGTGCATTGACACCTGCCGCCAGACAGCCGCTCCGCTTAATATGCGCCTTTTCGCAGATGAGCACCCTGGCATCGGACTGCTCCGCGATGGTCAGCGCCGCATAGCAGCCAGCCGTACCGCCGCCGATAATCAATACATCTGTTTTGCAGCGTTCTATTTTCATCTCATCACCATCTTCTCATATTCCAGCAGATACCGCTCCGCAGACACCACACAGTTTGCACCGTCTGCTGCAGCAGTGATTACCTGACGCAGGGGCTTAGTGCGGACATCTCCGGCGGCAAAGAGGCCTGCCAGAGAAGTGACACCGTCCTCGCCTGCTTTGACATAGCCGCCGGCATCCAGTTCTGCCAGATCTTTCAGCAGTTCTGTATTCGGCACACTGCCAATGGCAACAAACACGCCGTCCAAAGTAAGTTCCTCCGGCTGTCCGCTGTGGTCGATCCGCAGTGCCGTAACACGCTTTTCCCCCACGATTTCCGTGGGAACGGCATTTGTCACCAGTGCAATGTTTTCCTTCTGCCGAACTGCTTCCTGCAAAGCGGCATTGGCACGGAAGGTATCCCGGCGATGTACCAGATAAACGGTCTTTGCCATGCGTGACAGATACAGCGCATCTTCCAGCGCGGTATCACCGCCGCCAATGACTGCCACCGTTTTTCCCTGATAGAATGCACCATCACAGGTCGCGCAATAGGATACGCCCGGCAGTTGTCCGCCCGGGATCTCCAGTTTCCGGTAAGACGTTCCCAGCGCATAAATGACGCTCTTGGCAGAAATGCTTGTACCGTCTGTCAGAGAAGCGGTAAAGACACCGTCTGCCTGAGCCAGCTGTTCCACCTCGTTTTCACAAATGGATGCACCCAGTGCCTCAGCATGTTCCCGGAACTTTTCTCCCAGTTCATAGCCGCCCATGTGCAGCAGTCCGGGATAATTGTCCACCTGTTCCGTCACCGCGATCTGGCCGGCGCCCATGGTGTCCCGTTCCAGAACCACTGCCTGGAGTTTGGCACGGCTGGCATAGATCGCCGCCGTCAATCCGGCAGGGCCGCCGCCGATGATGATGATGTCATACATAACTTACTCCTTGATCTGCAAGTCCTCTTTCTCTGCGTCTGTTCCCTCAATGTGGAAGGAGTTCAGCACCGGATTCTCCCGATTCATCAGGGAAAGGATCATGTAGCTTGCCTTGCTGTCATATGCCAGCCGCTTGTCCTCCTCAGAAGGTCTGGACGGCGACTCCGGATGGGAATGCCAGTTGCCCAGCGGAACCAAACCGTTGGCGCGCATGTCCTTGACTGCTGCCAGCTGTTCCTTGGGGTCGAGGCTGAAATGCTCATTGGAATGGTCAATGTTCGTCAACAGATAGACCTTCTTGACAATCTTATCCGTTCCGTTGATCTCACCGGCAATCAGACCGCACGCCTCATCCGGCAGTTCTTTTCTGGCATGTGCCAGCATTTTTTCAAAATCTGATTTATTCAACTGAATCATAGTCCAACACCATCGCATTCTGCCTGTTCATAATCAATCAGTTCAGTGATCGACGGATGTGTGCCGCATACTGCGCAGCCGGAGGTTTCCGACGGCAGCTTTACCTTGCGGAATTCCATTTTCAGTGCATCATAGGTCAGCAGATAGCCAGTCAGCAGATTGCCGATACCCAGGATGTACTTGATTGCCTCCATTGCCTGGAGACTGCCGATCACGCCGCCCATTGCGCCGATGACACCAGCCTGTTTGCAGGTCGGTACAGCATCCTTCGGAGGCGGATTCTTGAATACGCAGCGATAGCATGGGCCTTCTCCCGGCACATAGGTCATGAGCTGAC
Organism: uncultured Ruminococcus sp.; assembly: GCA_934463425.1. GTDB lineage: Bacteria > Bacillota > Clostridia > Oscillospirales > Ruminococcaceae > Ruminococcus_C. The sequence continues at coordinate 75,956 of CAKSJP010000003.1, read as the reverse complement.
CCTGGAATCGGATGATTCCAGCATGGGAAAACGGCTTCTTTGCCATCACGCAGGCATCGTTGATAAGGAACTTTGCCGGGAAATTGTCTGTACCGTCAATGACAAAATCATAGTCCTTGATGAGATCCATGATGTTTTCACTGGTGACAAAAGTCCGGTAGGTGTTGACCTTGACATCCGGATTGATCGCTTCCATGGTCTCCTTGGCGGATTGCACCTTTGCCTTGCCTACGTCTGCAGTAGCGTGAATGATCTGCCGCTGCAGATTGGATAGGTCTACTTCATCTGCATCTGCAATACCGATCGTTCCTACACCTGCTGCCGCCAGATACATTGCTGCCGGAGCACCCAGACCGCCTGCACCGATAATCAGCACCTTGGCATTCAGCAGCTTCTTCTGTCCCTTTACGCCAACTTCTTTCAGAATGATATGGCGGGAATAGCGCTCGATCTGTTCGTTGGTAAATGCCATCTTACTGTCCACCTCCCATGAAATAGAGGAACTCTACATTGTCGCCGTCCTTGAGAACAGTTTTTTCAAATGTACCGTTCTCTACGAATTCATCGTTGATGGTAACAGTAACGTACTGCGGTGTTTCCACATTCTCATCTACGATGAGCTGTGCGACGGTCAGACCGTCTGCGACTTCCTTCTGTACACCTGCAACTGTGATCTTCATAACTTTATACTCCTTTATGTACCGGAAAGGGTTCTCATAGAACAAACCTTTTTCTACGAGAACCGTCCCCTTATTTCAGATTCTCAACCATTTCCGTTAATTCTGCTTTTTTCACCAGACCTCTGCGTCTGTCCTGCTCTGCTCCGTCTTTGAAGAAGATCAGTGTCGGCGCTGCGGTCACTTCATATTTTTCTGCCAGCGGCAAATCAAAGTTGATGTTGACCTTTACCACTTTCAGTGCATCGCCATAGGTCTCTTCCAGTTCTGCCAGAACCGGAGCGAGCCGTTTGCAGGGGACGCAGCTGTCAGAATAGAAGTCTGCCAGAACTAAGCCCTGTGCTTCGATCACTTCCTTCTGGAAGTTTTCCTGATTGACGCGTTCTGCCATTCAATCACCCACTTTCTTAACGATCAGATCGTATGTGCCGTCCTCATTCGGCAGCAGCTTCAGGATCTGATGTCCCTCTTCCTTGATGCTTCGCGGTACATTCTGTACCGGTTCGCCGTCATTCATGTGAATGGAAAGGATCTGTCCGTCGTCCAGTTCCTCCAGTGCTACCTTTGCCTTGACAAATGTCACCGGGCAAACCACATCTGTAATATCTACGGTATCATCAATGTGAAAATCAGCCATTATATGCCTCCCAGATCTTCTCTTCAAATTTTTCTCTGCCTACCCGTTCCAGCGTAAACTGGAATCGTTCGCCTGCCTTGGCGTTGTCGTCAAAAAACTGCACGGTCGCATCGCAGACTTTCATCAGCTTTTCTTTATCCGCAATAAACGGAATGATCGGTTCACCCTTGTGGATACTGTTACCAAACAAGCCGCCGAAGGAAACGATATAGCCATGCACCGTGTCCCACGCCTCCGTCGGACATGCCTTGACGCAGCGTCCGCAGAAGTTGCACTTGCTCTCCTCTACCACGATCTTTCCGTCTTCGTGTGTGATTGCACCGCTGCGGCACGCCTTGACGCAGACACCGCACTGGATACAATCTTCTTCGCGCCACTTCACCTGGATGCCGCCCTTAATGCCCAGATCATTTTCCTCGGACTTTAAGCAGTTATTCTGACATCCGGTAATCCCGAACTTAAACTTGTGCGGCAGCTCCCGCGCGAAATACCGCTCATCCAGTTCCTTTGCCAGTGCATAAGTATCAATACAGCCGCTGGGACAGATTGCCTCGCCCTGACACGCGGTGATCGTCCGGACTCTCGGCCCGCAGACACCCGGCTCTACATCGCCCTCTGCCAGCGTTGCCTTTACCTCTTCGATCTGATCCAGTTTCACAAACGGGATCTCTACGCTCTGACGAGATGTCAGATGCACATGACCATCACCAAACTTTTCCGCAACCTCTGCGATCTTTGCCAGCTGCTTGGCAGTCAGATTACCGCCAACCACCCGAAGTCGGAGGGAAAAGTTATTCTTTTGCTTCTGCCGCATAAAGCCGCCTTTTTTCAAGGTCGCATAATCGACTGCCATTTAACATTCCTCCTGCATTTTCGCGATTGCCTGTCCGAAGTCCTCGATCAGATCTTCAATATTTTCAATGCCCACGCTGATGCGGATGGTGTCCTCATACACGCCGGCACTTTGTTTCTGTTTTTCATTGCTGTGTGCATAAATGGTGCTTGCCGGATGGATGACCAAAGTCCGCACATCACCGATATTCGTCGCATTGGTGGCATACTGCAAATGATTGATCAGACAGAATGCCTTTTCCTTGCTTCCGGCGCGGAGCGTTAAGATTGCGCCGCCCTTTCCGTCGAACTGTTTCTGTACCAGCGAATAATAGGGGCTCTTCTCCAGCGCCGGATAATTCACTTCCACGCCGTCTGCGCCGTCCAGGAACCTTGCCAGCTGCAATGCATTGTCACACAGACGCTCCATGCGCAGCCCCAGAGTTTCCAATCCCACAGAGTTAAGAAACGCATTCATAGGCGACAAACATCCGCCTACATTTCGCCAGATGGCATTCCGGAGTTTTGCCAGATAAGCAAACTTGCCATACTTGGCATAGGGTTCAAATCCGTCATACCGGCTCATATCCCACTGAAAGTTTCCGCTGTCCACGATCACACCGCTGATGGCGTTGCCGCCGCCGTTGATGTACTTGGAAGAGGAATGTACCACCACATCCGCGCCGTATGCAAACGGATGGATCAAATAGGGCGTTGCGGTGGTGCTGTCAATAATGAGCGGGATGCCGCGGCTGTGCACCAGTTCAGAAACTGCTTTCAGATCTACCACATCCAGTTTCGGATTGCCGATCAGCTCTGTGAAAACCACCTTGGTGTTTTCATTGATGAGCGGTTCGATCTCTTCGACTGTTACTGACTCCGCAAAGCGTGTGGTAATGCCGAAAGCCTTCAAATCTGAAAACAGGTCGATCGTTCCGCCGAACAGTCCCGAACCGGCGATCACTTCATCTCCGGCGTGGAGTATATTCAGCAGTGCCATTGTGACTGCCGTCATGCCGGAAGAACAGCTTACTGCCCCTATGCCCTGTTCCATCGCCGCCACACGCTTTTCAAAAGCGTCCACTGTCGGGTTGCTGATTCTGGTATATGCAAATCCCGGCGCTTGATTATGAAAAACTTTTTCCAGTTTTTCTGCCGTCTCATGTGCGAATGCGCTGACCTGATAAATCGGCATGATGGTAGAACCTGTACTCTTTTCTCCATCAAAATTCTGATGCAATAATGCCGTATTAAACTTCATGCGCTCACCCACGCTCCTCTCGTTCTCCGGAACATTTTTCCTTCTGTTCCCTTGTCATGAGCCTATTATATCACCTTTTCACTAGTAAGTCAATAGGTTTTATATGATTTATTCGACTTTTTCATTTTATACACATTATTCACATTCACGCCGCTTTAAAAGTTACTTGTTCATATAATTTCCTGCAAAAATCAGACGGATCATCCAAATGTTGTCTGGACGCCGTCTGATTCTGAATCACACAACAACAAATTCCTACTTTGCCGCTCAGATATAGTACATAAACGCCTCATCCTGCGGAATGGCGCTGTGATAGCGTTCCATCATATCCCGCAGTGTGATTCCAGTACAGAACTGCCGCAGGTATGCCGTCATCTTATCCCACAGAGATTCCTGAATGGTCGCTTTCAGAAGCGACGTGTCATCAGCACCGCCGGCATCCACATCTCCCAGGATGGTGATATCCAGCGCGTCAATGATCTCCTGAAATGAGATCTGTTCCGCCGGACGCGCAGTCACATAACCGCCTTTAAATCCCTTGATTCCGCGAATGAGATGCGCCTGCCGCAGTGCCACTAAGATCTGCTCCAGATATTTTACAGAAATGTTCTGCCGTTTGGAGATGCTGCTGACAGCGACTGCTTCACCGTTTTCTGAATGCAGCGCAATGTCAATGAGAGCGATGATGCCGCATTCCACCTTTGTTGAAATTTTCAATGATATTCCTCCTCACGGACAAGCTGATCTGAAACACACTCTGACGTTTAATCTGCAAACAATGTAGTAGAATAATAGCGGTCACCACTGTCCGGCAGCAGTGCAACAATAGTCTTTCCGGCATTTTCCGGCTTCTTCGCCAATTCCAGTGCTGCGTGCAGCGCAGCGCCGGAGGAAATGCCCACCAGAATACCCTCGTGCTTGGCAGCCAGCTTTGCTGCTGCAAAAGCATCGTCATTCTGCACCTCAAAAATGTCATCATAGATCCTGGTGTTCAGTGTCTGGGGCACAAAGCCTGCGCCGATTCCCTGGATCTTATGCGGGCCAGGCTTTCCGCCGGCAAGCACCGGAGAATCTGCCGGCTCAACAGCAACGATCTTCACATCCGGATTCTGTGATTTCAGATATTCGCCTGTACCGCTGATGGTGCCGCCTGTGCCGACACCAGCCACAAAGAAATCTACCTTGCCGTCTGTGTCGCGCCAGATCTCCGGGCCGGTGGTCTTGCGGTGTGCTTCCGGATTTGCCGGATTCTCAAACTGTCCCGGAATAAAGCCGCCGGGAATCTCTTCAGCCAGTTCCTTGGCGCGCTCGATCGCGCCCTTCATACCCTTTACACCCTGTGTCAGGACGATCTCTGCGCCGTAGGCTTTCAGAATATTGCGGCGCTCTACGCTCATGGTCTCCGGCATGGTCAGGATCACACGATAGCCCTTGGATGCGGCAATCGCCGCCAGTCCGATACCAGTATTCCCGGAAGTCGGCTCGATAATCACAGAGCCTTCATGCAGCTTCCCAGTTTTTTCAGCGTCTTCCAGCATTGCCTTTGCAATACGATCCTTAACGCTGCCTGCCGGATTCAGATATTCCAGCTTGACCAGAACACGCGCTTTCAATTCCTGCTCCTTTTCCAGATTGATGACTTCTACCAGCGGGGTATTACCGATAAGTTCCACTGCACCCTGATAAATCTTAGACATAACACATAACTCCTTTTTTCAATTGCGATATCAAACATAATATACCATCAGATAAAGACAGAATCGTCCTGGAGAGACTGGTTCTCCAACAGATAACATTTCTCCCCAACGATCACAAACAACCGATAGAGGAACACATCTACCGTTTCCCCTATAGAAACGCTTTCCTCTTCCAGGTCGCGTTTGGCAATCAGCAGATCGCCGTTGACCCGAACCTCTATCTCGATCCAGTCGCCGCGAAACGATGCTCGTTCCACTACGCCCTGTGAAGCAGAACTGCCGTATTTCTGCACCTCGTTTTTCTTGGTGATCTTGAGAAATTCCGGACGGACAATGGCCTTTTCCACACCGTCCACATGCTGAAAGGTGTGATATTTCTGATAATCTGCCAGAGCAGAAGTCTGTCCGAAAAAAGCTGCCGTAAACGCAGTCTGCGGATGACGGTAGATCTCAATGGGCGTTCCCACCTGTTCGATCCTGCCGTGGTTGGTAATAATGATCTCATCCGCCACTTCAATGGCCTCGTCCTGGTCATGAGTGACAAAGATACTGGTGACACCCAGCTTTCCGATCATTTCTTTCAGCCAGCTGCGCAGTTCCTGCCGTACCTTTGCATCAATGGCAGCAAAAGGCTCATCCAGCAGAAGCAGCTGCGGATTCGGCGCAAGCGCTCTGGCAAATGCCACACGCTGGCGCTGTCCGCCGGAGAGCTGGCTGGGATAACGCCGTTCCAGGCCGCGCAGACCGATAAGGTCTACCAGTTCCATCACGCGGTTGTGAATGGTCTTGCGGTCGGCCTTCTGTACTTTTAAGCCAAAGGCAATGTTATCGTATACTGTCATATACCGGAACAAAGCGTAGTTCTGGAACACAAAGCCGATGCCTCGCTTGCTTGCCGGGATATCGTTGACGACTTTGCCGTCGATCTTGATCTCGCCGCTGTCCGGATGCTCCAGACCGGCGATCATGCGGAGAATGGTTGTTTTTCCGCTGCCGCTTGGGCCGAGCAATCCGATGAGCTTTCCCTTTTCGATTCCGAAACTGACATCATCGGATGCCTGATAATTGCCGTAGCGTTTATGAATATGATTCAACTCAACATACATCAGGTATCCCTCTTTCCCCGGCGTTCGACCAGACTGCGAATCACCAGAATTACAATTGCCATCATCACCAGGATGGAAGAAACCGCAAATGCGGGCACATACTGAAATTCATTGAACAAGATCTCCACATGCAGCGGCAGTGTGTTGGTTCTGCCGCGCAGATGACCGGACAAAACAGAAACCGCGCCGAACTCCCCCATTGCACGCGCCGCACACAGCACAACGCCGTAGAGCAGTGCCCAGCGGATGTGTGGAAATGTCACCTTGCGGAAGATCGTCCAGGCATTTGCGCCCATCAGCGCCGCTGCCTCTTCCTCGTCCGTACCCTGAGATTCCAGAACCGGGATCAGTTCCCGAGAAACAAACGGAAATGTGACGAATACCGTAGCCAGAATAATACCCGGCACAGCGAATACCACCTTGATGCCCAGATCCTGCAAAAGCGGATAGATCACGCTCTGTCTGCCGAAAGTCAGCAAAAAGATCAGGCCGGCAATGACCGGAGAAATGGTCACAGGCACGTCGATCAGTGTGGTCAGCACCTTTTTCCCGGGGAAATGATATTTCGTAACTGTCAGCGCCGCAAACACGCCAAAAATCGTATTGACACCCACGGCACATGCCGTCGCTTCCAGGGTCAGCAGCACCGCTTTTACAGTGTATTTATCGGTCACAGCCGCCTGATAGGTTCTCCATCCGTCTCGAAGGGATTCGGAGATCACAGTAATCAGCGGCAGAAGCAGCATCAGCACCAGAAACAGAACGCTGACACCGATCAGCACCCACTTTACGATTTTAGAACCAATGGTTTCTTCATGCATCTCACTGACCTCCCTTCAGGATCCTGGAGCTTCTCGCCTGCACCAGATTACTCAGGAACAGGATCAGGAACGCCGCCGCCAGCATCACAAGCGCAATGGACGTGGCACTGGTATAGTCATATTCCTGTAGCTTTGACATAATGATCAATGGCGTGATCTCGGTTTCATAGGGCTGATTTCCGGCAATGAAAACAACGCTGCCGTATTCTCCGAGACATCTGCCAAACGCCAGACCAAAACCGGTCAGCGCTGACGGCAGGATCTCCGGAAGAATCACTGTCCAAAAAATCCGGATGCGGCTCGCCCCCATTACGCCTGCCGCTTCTTCATAGGTAGGATCCAGTTTTTCCAGAATGGGCTGCACCGTCCGCACTACAAAGGGAATGCCAATGAAGATCAGCGCCACTGTAATGCCGACTCTGGTATAGGCAATGTGCAGTCCGAACCGGGCGAAGAATTTTCCCACCATACCGGTATCGGCAGTCAGCGATGTCAGTGCAATGCCGGCAACCGCTGTAGGCAAGGCGAAAGGCAATTCGATCATGCCATTGAGCAGACGCTTCATGGGAAAATGATAGCGAACCAATACCCACGCCAGAATCACGCCCATGACTGCATTGATTGCCGATGCCGCAAACGCCGTCAGCAGACTGACACGAAAGCTTGCCAGGACACGCGGTCTCGTGACCGTCTCCCAAAACTCTGCCGGGCTGAGCTTTGCTGTATAGATCACCAGAGAAGCCAGCGGGATCAGTACAACAATGCTGAGAATCGAAAGTGTGACGCCCAGGGACAGCCCAAATCCGGGGATCACGCGTTTACTGCCTTTTTTCATATGTGCTCCTTATTTTTCATAGATCTGATCGAAAATGCCGCCCTCTGCAAAATGCTTTTTCTGCGCCGCATCCCATCCGCCAAAGTCCTGGATGGAAACCAGATCAATGTTCAGATCAAATACATCTGCATATTCTTTCAAGATTGCTTCATTGGTGGGACGATAATAATTGTCTGCGGCGATACGCTGTGCATCATCCGAGTATAGATACTGTAGGTATTCTGTTGCCACATCTCGTGTATTTCGCCGATCGACCACCTCATCCACCACAGCCACAGACGGCTGCGCCAGAATGCTGATGCTTGGATTTACGATCTCATATTCCTCCGGGTCATCCCGCATGGATAGATACGCTTCGTTTTCCCAGGCGATGAGCACATCACCCTGTCCGTTCTCCACAAATGTGGTGGTTGCGCCGCGTGCGCCGGAATCCAGTACCAACACGTTCTGATAAAGCTTTTTGACAAACGCCTCTGTCTGCACTTCATCACCGTTGTACTTCTGTTCGGCATAGCTCCAGGCAGCCAGATAATTCCAGCGCGCACCGCCGGAGGTTTTGGGGTTCGGCGTAATGATATCCACATCATCCCGCACCAGATCATCCCAGTCCTGAATGTTTTTGGGATTGCCCTTGCGCACCAGAAAGACAATGGTAGAGGTATACGGTGCACTGTCGTCCGGAAATTCATCCACCCAGCCGTCCTCGATCAGTCCGGCATCCCGGATGGAATCAATGTCATATTCCAGTGCCAGCGTTACCACATCGGCATCGAGACCGTTTGCCACCTCCAGCGCCTGTTTTCCGGAGCCGCCGTGAGACTGTATCACTTCTACATCCTGTCCGGTTTTCTCTTTCCAGTGTTCGGCAAAGATCGTATTATATTCGGTATAGAGTTCCCGGGTGGGGTCATAGGAAACGTTAACGATACTTACTGTATTGCCGTTTCCGCAGCCGCTGAGCATCCCGCCCGTCAGAACTGCTGCCAGCAGTACACCGATGATTTTTCCTGTTTTCATGCCGTTTCCCTCTTTTCTATATCGTCTGCAACCAAGAAATCCTTCTTCTCCGATAATTCATATTGATTTGATATGCTTAGTATGCTACATATCATACTGCAAAGCTAGTAATTTGTCAATAGAATTCCTGTGCTTTTGTATAGTTGCACAAACATTACCGATAATTCATAGGTGTATCATAGGCATTATAGATAGATTCCGGCGGTATGTTCTATCGTGCCGCTTGTCTGCATAGGATAAAACAAAGCCGCTGGACGGCAAAAAAAGGAGGAGTTCCATATGGATCTGAAAATCAATCGGGAAATGCTTCCTGTGACTGAAGTCATTCTGGACGAGATGCAGGAGCAAAGCGTTGAACTGGACTATGTGCTGCCGGACTATGATCCGGACATTTTCCGCATGATCGGCTGTGAGATTCAGCCTGCCATTGTCAATTCCACCATTGGTACAGACCGCATCACCTATGAACTGCGGGCAGACATCCGGGTGCTGTACTGCGGTTCCGGAAGCACCATACTGCAATGTGTGACACAGCAGATGAATTTTACCCGAAGCATCGAACTGCCCCGGCCTGCAGACGAGCCGGAGGTCACGCTCCGCCCCAGAACCACCTATGCCAATTGCCGGGCAGTCAGTCCGCGCCGTCTGGAGGTGCGCGGTGCGGTTTCCATTGCGATCCACGTCACTGGTGACCGGAAGCAGGAGGTCATCCAGGATGTTTTCGGCATGCATGTTCAGCTGCGTCGAAAGCCCGTGGAATATGCCGCTCAGAAGCGGCGCGCCGTCAAGCATATCCTGCTCAATGAGGATGTCGAGTTGGGTGCATCGAAGCCGCCCATTCGCAGCATCATCCGCAGCAGCGTCCGCCTGGGGCACGAAGAGCAGTCCATCCTCGCCGGAAAACTGGTGGCAAAGGGCGAGGCAGAAGTGCAGTTTCTCTACACCTGGCAGCAGGAGGACGGCAGCAGCGGCATGGAACAGATGCAGTTCATCGTCCCCTACAGTCAGATCGTAGACATGACGCAGATCGATGACACTTACCGCGGCAGCGTGGACACCCGTGTTGTGCGCTGCGACTTAAAACCCTGCCCCGGAAAAGACGGCAGTCTGGACAGTGTACAGTGCGAGATTGAACTCTGTCTGCACTGCACTGCTGTCAAAACTGCCTCGATTCAACTCGTGACAGATGCTTTCTCCACAATTTATCCCTGTGAACAGGAAACCGTCTCCATTCAGATCGACACCGCGCCGCAGTCGATCCGTGCAGCCATGCCGTGCAGTGCCTCTCTGCAGCCGGGAGATACAGCACCAGAGTGCATCTATGATCTCCACTGCCAGGTACGCAACATCAACATGCAGCTGCTCTCTGATACCAACCGCATCCGGGTCAGCGGCATGCTCTGCTGCAGTCTTTTAGCTGGCGATGCTGAGGGAATGCCCATGCTTTTGGAAAAGGAAGAGGCATTTGAGGTATACACCAACTCAGACATTCCTGTGGACAACGCAGTGCTCCAGGCAGAAGTCACACCTACCGACTGCACCTATCATCTCGCACCGGACGGCAGGATCACGATCCAGGCAACACTGCTGCTGCAGGGCTGTCTCTGTCCCTCTGACCGCTATGTCTGCCTGTCTGCATTGACTGTTGACGGCGAGACAAAGCTGGTGCGGGACGGCGATTATGCGCTGAAACTGTACTACGGCGTAGAGCATGAGGATGTGTGGGATATCGCCAAGCGCTGCCGCACCAGTGTGCATGCCATCATGGAAGAAAACGAACTGACAGACGAACAGCTGACCACACCCGGGATGCTCTTCATCCCCATTGTACAGTGACGGCAGGAGGTATCAGAACATGGCAAATACGATCTATGAGGACATCGCCTGCCGCACCGGCGGTGACATTTATGTCGGCGTCGTCGGCCCAGTCCGCTCCGGAAAATCCACCTTCATCAAACGATTCATGGAACAGCTGGTCATTCCGCATATTGCGGACGAAGCGTGGAAAGAACGCGCCACAGATGAACTGCCCCAGTCCGCCGCCGGAAGAACCATCATGACTACCGAGCCGAAGTTCATCCCGGAGGATGCGGTAGAACTGACGCTGGGAGACAATGCGCACATGCGGCTGCGCATGATCGACTGTGTGGGTTATATTATCCCCAGTGCGCTGGGATACATCGAAAACGAACAGCCCCGAATGGTGCATACCCCCTGGTTCGACCAGGAAGTGCCGTTCAATATGGCAGCAGAAGTGGGCACAAGAAAAGTCATTGCGGAGCACTCCACCATTGGCCTGGTCGTCACCACAGACGGCAGCATCACCGATCTGCCGCGGGAAGAATACGCCGAGTGCGAGCAGCGCGTCATCGAAGAACTGCAGGAACTGGGAAAGCCCTTTGCAGTACTGCTGAACTGCATGGATCCCCACACGCCCCAGGCAAAAGCGATGGCACAGCAGCTTTCCGAAAAATACAATGCACCGGTACTGCCGGTGAGCTGCCCTGATCTGGATGAAGCCGATATTTGCAGCATCCTGACAGAACTGCTCCGGGTGTTTCCGGTTCGGGAGATCAATGTGTGCATGCCGAAATGGGTAGCTTCACTGGAAAAAGAGCACTGGCTGAGAGAGTCCGTTTTCTCCTGCATTCGCCAGGCTGCCGCAGAAGTCCACACCATCCGGGACACGACACTCTTCGCAGAAGCGGTCAGCACCTGTCCCTATGTCACACGGGCAGCAATTCGGGAAATGCACATGGGCACAGGCAGTGTCTGTGCAGAGGTGGAACTGGACAGTTCGTTGTTTTACCGCATTCTGGGCGAAACCACGGGACTGGACATTCATGGAGAAAACGATCTGCTGCCGCTGCTTCTGGAGCTGAGCCGCATTCAAAAGGAGTACGCGAAGATCGAACCGGCGCTACGGGAGGTGGAAGCCACCGGATATGGCATCGTTATGCCGGAGCAAAGCGAGATGACGCTGGAAGAACCGGAGATCATCAAGCAGGGCGGGCGCTATGGTGTCCGGCTGCGTGCTTCTGCACCGTCTATTCACATGATGCGCGCGGACATCCGCACGACCGTCAGCCCTATTGTCGGGACAGAACGGCAGAGCGAAGAGCTGGTTATGTACTTATTGGAGGGCTTCGAGGAAGATCCCACCAAGATCTGGTCGTCGAACATCTTCGGAAAATCTCTGCATGAACTGGTGGGCGAGGGTCTGCACAATAAGCTTTCCAAAATGCCCATGGATGCAAGGTTAAAGCTTCAGGAAACACTGCAGCGCATCATCAACGAGGGATGCAGCGGCCTGATCTGCTTTATTCTCTGATCGCATGCAAAAAGCGCCGGAACGGTTTTTACACACGTTCCGGCGCTTTTTTGGAATAGAATGAGAATCCTCAGGCAGACCGCGCACACAGCTTTGTACGATGCCGCCTTTGACTCTGTTGGCGTACCTTTTCACAGATTATTTGTCATATGTCAGTGCCGCAGTCTTTCCGGCTTCAGCATCGGTATAATTCGGATGGATTTTCTGAACAGCGTCCATATTGGTGATCAGCACCACCGTAAACTTCGGCAAATCTTTCTGTTTCAGCAGATCCAGATTTACCGTTGCCAGCAGTTCGCCGGCGCGGATCTGATCCCCTGCCTTGTGCTTGGTGCGAAAACCAGCGCCATTCAGTGAAACGGTATTGATGCCAATATGCACCAGCACCTCCAGACCGTCCGGAGTCTCGATGCCGTATGCGTGAAGAGAATCCTGCACATCCACGATCTTGCCGGAAACCGGAGACAATACAGTTCCGTCCGCAGGATCAATGGCATAACCATCGCCCAGCACCTTTTCTGCAAATACCGGATCCGGCAGCGATTCTACCGGAATAATCTTTCCGTTTTGTACTGCCAGCAGTGTATTTGCCGGTGCTTCCGGCAGCGTTTCTTCTTTTTTCCCTTTTTTCAAAAAATCAAACATTCCCATGATCGCTCATCCTTTCTGCTGTATCTTCCGCATCCGCACAGCAAACGTCTCTTTCGCTGCATAAGAAGCGATTGCACCGCTTCCCGTCATACTGTTGCCCTATAGCTTCCGTCCAGAAAACAAGTTTTGGATACGAATGGAGTTTAGTTCCCAGACGGCTGCTTCCGCATGCTCCGCCAAAATGGTCAGCTTCGACTTTGCTGCGTTTGCATAAAACCGGGAGGTAAACACTGCCTCACCGTCATTGGCAAAGATCTCAATCGAAGATGCATCACAAAAGAGCTGCAGCCGGCGCAGTTTTTCCAAGGGCACTTGCCGCATGGGACGATTATATCCGCTCTCGCCAAGTGTCAGCGTCAAAAAACCGTCTTTCCAAGAGATCACACCGTCTGTGCCGAAGCATACCTCTGCGCTGTCAATTTCCGTAAAGCGAATATCCGCCTCGTAAACAGAAAGCTTTTCCCACGTCGTCTCGCCGCTGACATGACCGCAGCGCATCCGTCCCCGCAGCTGCCGAAGCTCCGGAAGCGGTTCCTGCAGGATTTTTCCATCCCGCTGATGCAGCACTCTGGGAATCGTCAGCATATTAGCCCAGCCGTATTCCCGTTCCGGATAACCATAGTCACAGTCCGGCATTCCCATCCAGCCAATAAGAATCCGTCTGCCCTGCTTGTCCAGATAGGTCTGCGGCGCATAAAAGTCAAATCCGTGGTCAAACTCCTGGAACGCATCCAATCGGTTAGTTCCATAAAGGTCACCGTCCAGACGGCAATAGCCGCTCTGGTAAATGTTATGATACTTCCAGTCCTGTGCTGCTACACCCTGAGGCGAAAAGGAAAGGAACTGTACACCGTCCAGAATGAAACAGTCGGGACATTCCCACATAAAGCCGAAAGGTGTATCCGAAGTCACACGATTCGCCAATTTCCACTGCGTCAGATCATCAGAACGATAAACCAGAATCTCTCCCACGTCATCCTTTCGGCGAGAGCCCAGCGCCATAGTATAGCCGTCTCCGTCTTTCCACACCTTCGGATCGCGGACGTGGCAGGTCACATCTTCCGGATAGTCCCGATTATACAGCAGCACAGTTTTCTTTTCAAAGTGAATGCCATCTGTGCTCTCTGCCCGGATGGTATTGTGTTCTCTTCCGGCGGTGATATAGTCATAATCCGGGTCATCCCGCTGCAGAACATTTCCGGTATAGAACACATAGAGCTTCTCTTCCTGCTCCAGTGCAGAACCAGAATAGACGCCATGGCAGTCAAACTTTTCATCGCTGCATAGCCCCGGCTCGTGATATTGATAGGTCACAAAATCCTCTGTGGAATAATGTCCCCAGTAGTTTAGTCCCGGCTTTGTATCAAACGGCGAATACTGAAAGAAAATATGATGTGTTGTTCCGTACTGGCACAACCCGTTGGGGTCATTAAGCCAGCCCGTCATAGGTGCCAGGTGAAATGCCGGTCTCCACTGCCTTTCCTGGTCTGCGCTGCGTTCCAGCGCTTTGCAGGCATTTTTCAGATTGATCGTTCTCACATTACTCATAGTCCGAAACCTCCGTTATGCTTTGGAAACAGCCTTTTCTGCCTTATAGCCAAAGAGCCAGGTCAGGATGAATGCAACTCCCATTGCCACCAGCATGGAAACAATATACTGTACAGGCTGATTCAGATGCAGCAGGATGGCAAAGATCCCGGTAACGCCGGTTGCCGTTGCACCCAGGTGGAAGATCGAAGTCATCAGCGCACCGCATGCACCGCCGATCGAGCCGCAGATAAACACCTTGATATACCGCAGATTGACACCGAAAATTGCCGGTTCCGTGATGCCCATCATGCAGGACAGCGCTGCCGGGAATGCCAGAGAGCGCATCTTCTGATTGCCGCGGCTCTTGAGTCCCACTGCCAGGCAGGCTGCACCCTGTGCCATATTTGCCGCAGATGCCAGCGGCAGCCAGTGTGTTACACCATACTGGGACAGCTGACCCAGATCAATGATCGTATACATATGATGCACGCCTGCCACAACTGTAGACGAATACAGACCGCCCATAAGGAATGCACCGATACCGAAAGGAACAGCGATCAGCCACTGTACACCATCCAGCACCCATGTCTCCAGCTGAGAGAATACCGGGCCAATGGCGGTAAGTGCCAGATAGCCCGTCACACCAACACTGACCAAAGGCGTTACAAACAAGTCGATGGATGCCGGCACGATCTTATGCAGACGTTTTTCCAGGAAACACATCAGCCAAACCGAAATGATGACCGGAATCACATGTCCCTGATATCCCACAGCATTGACATCGTACAGACCGAACCAGACGGAAAACTTCGGGATCGTCTCTCCGGCTTCTACTGCAGACGCTACGCTCCACGCATTCATCAGGTCGGGATGGATCATGATCATGCCGATCACCGACCCCAGAAACATATTGCCGCCGAACGCTTTTGCCGCACTGGTGGCGATCAGAATGGGCAGGAAGGTGAATGCCGTGTTGGAAAACATATGAAAGATTTTATAGGTGTCTGAATCAGCCATTGCCGGGAATAGTGTGCTGAAGCCTTCCAGAAGTCCCATCAGCAAACCAGTTGCAACAATTGCCGGAATAATGGGAACGAAAATATCCCCCAGTGTTTTGATTGCCTTTTTGAACGGATTCATCTTTTGTGTGGCTGCCGCCTTGACATCGTCCTTTGTGGCAGTTTCAATGCCGGACACAGCAACAAACTCATCATAAACCCGATTTACCACACCAGTTCCAAAAATGATCTGGAGCTGTCCCTGGGCGATAAAAACACCCTTTACCCCTTCGATCTCTTCAATTTCTTCTTTTTGGATGCACTTCTCATCCTTTACGACCAGACGCAGACGAGTTGCACAATGTGCGCCGGAGATCAGATTTTCCTTTCCGCCGATCTTCTCCAGAACCTGTACCGCTGCTTCATGATAATTCATAAGCTCATCTCCTTTGAACTTTCTTTCCTTTTCAGGTGGATTCTGATAAAAAAATCCATTTTCTCCGAACAGGGAATCCAGCTTTTTTGCCGGGACTGCTGTTCTTTTGTTTCTGCTGAAATGTTTCCGGAAGCATTTCAGCCGCCGTATGAAATCGATTTCTTAATGTAATTCTATTATAGCAGAAACGAGAGAAAATGGAAAGTGGTAAAACCACCAAACTTATCAGATCTTTTTTGTATTTTGATACAGCTAATGTGAAATCGTTTTCACATTAGTCATTTATACGAGGATCGCATTTTCTTGTGAATAGGAAGCACCTGTTTTTACTGCTCTGCACCAGTACTTTCCCGTTCATATAAACGGCACTGCATCTGTGCAGTGCGAATCTCCTCATTGCCATTCTGGATCATATCCATCAGAATCGCACCAGCCTCCATACCGCCGGTGCGGTGTGAGAGGTTGACCGAAGTCAGATGGGGTGTATAAATAGCAGACATCCGGTTGTTTCCCACCGCTGCAACTTTTACCTGCTCCGGAATAGAAAAACCTGCCCGGCGCAAAGCATCCAGCGCACCAAAGGCAATGGTATCCGTCGCACAGAACACCCCGTCAAAGGAAATGCCTTTTTCCAGAAACGCCTGCATAGCGTCTGCACCATCCTGCGTGGTAAAGCCGGCGCATTCTGCGATCAGCTCATTCTGAAAAGGAATCCCGTTTTTTTCCAGGGTATCCAGATAACCGCCTCTTCTGGCACGTCCGGCAGCCTTGTCCTTTACAGTAACAGCAAGGTGTACAATACGCCGGCAGCCATTCTGGATCAGGCAGTCCGTGGCAAGCTGTGCTGCACCATAATCATCAAAATAAACACAGGACACATCTGATTCCTGCTGTCCCATAAGAACAATAGGCTTTTTATAGGACTTCATCAATGCGAGATGTTTCTTTGTCATCAGCGTTCCGATAAAAATCACACCATCTACATTGTTCAGACGAAATGTTTTAAGGTACTCCAGTTCCTTCTCCGTGTCATTTCCAGTATTCGCCAGCAAGACCTGATAACCGGCATTATTCACAATTTCTGTAATGCCATCCACCATTCTGCCTACTGCTTCTGAACTGATCTTAGGTACAATAACGCCGATCAGGTTGTTCTTTCCGGTACGAAGTGTCTGTGCAGATGAACTTGGCGTATATCCTGTCCGGGCAATCACTTCTTGGATTCGCTTGCGCTTTTCTTCGCTGACATAGCCATTATTCAGAAAACGAGAGACAGTCGCCGTAGAGACCTCTGCCAACTGTGCGATCGTACTGATGTTCATAGAATAATCCTCACCTTTCTTATGGAAAAGCACTCTGTTGCCGCAGTACTATAAGACGGCAAATCGCCTCCATTATGAATTCTCATAATTATTGTAACATATTTCCATAAAAAATGCAAGCATCATCTGAAATTTCATGACTATATCTAATTCATTCCCCAAAGTTTTGTGTTTTTTGACGATGCAATATCATTTTTATATGACACTGTCTTATCACGATGCCCTATCCCAAAGCTGCAGCACCAAACAGCAAAGCATCACCCAAAGCGACCTGCTCCAGGCACCGGACAGAAGGCACAATGCCAGCAGCAATGCTGCAGTCAGCAGACCCAGCCATTGCAGCAGCACTGCAGTGCGATCCGGCAAAATACCACAGGCGGAAAAAATACTGCGGCAGACCGCGCCGCCATCCAAATTCGGAAAGGGCAGCAGATTAAACAGTCCCATTCCCAGATGCAGCATTCCTGCAGAAATACCTGCATTACAACACAAAAGCACACTGCCGATCAGTACATTGACACACGGTCCTGCAAGCGAAATCAGAATATCCTGCCAGTATGCACAACAGGCTGCCTCCGGAACGATCAATGCTCCTGCGCCGCAGAGAGAAAACGAATGAATGCGCCGCCGTAAGAGCAGCAGCAACGCCAAATGTCCCAGTTCATGGAGCAGACACGCAGAAAGCACCAGAAAAAAGTAACGGCTTCCGCCCCAGAGTGCTGTCAGCGCTGCTGCTGCGAAAAAGCTGAATTCCACAGTGTATGTCACATTTCCTAAGCGCCATCGGATCACTGCTGCATCCACTGCTGCACTGCCTGCAGAAATGTCTCCAGCCACTGTACCGGCGGTGCATCTCGATAGGCTGCATAGCGCTCCAGCAAAACTGTCTGCCATTCCGGTTTCAGCCAGTGCAGCGAAAATACACAAAGCACCAGCAGCATACACAACACACATTGTGTCAGCGCTGCATCATCCGCACGCTGCCCTTTGCTGTGTGCCGTTATTCCAGAAATGCAAAACGGCTCTGCCGCACCTTCCCCTGAGAGCTGCTCTGCTGCAGGATTCTGCTGTGATTCCATTGCATGTTCCATTTCTTCCATAAACAGTCCGCTCCTTTCTGTCAAAGCATATGAAGCCAGACACAAAAATAGACCTATACCAATCTGGCACAGGTCTGTTTTTCTCAACGGCAACACCGCACAAAGTGCGTTTACCCCGATTTCACTGTTCTTCTGCCGGAGTTTCCTTTTGAATCTTAAAGATTACCCGAAACAGCCCGGACAGAATCTTTGGGCTCTTGACAACAACAATTTTCATAGAGACATCTCTCCTTTCATGTATACCACCGGATCGGCGGCTTCTGTTCCAGTATATTCTCTGATGCAAAAAAGGTGCAAGGCCACAAAATGCCCGGGCATTTTTCTCTCTGCCCGGGCATTTTCTCGTGTATCCAATTTTCAGCTTTTGCGCGTTTTGTTGTCTCCGAGTCCGGGAGAGTCTCTCCCGGCAACGCAATGCATTCCGCGTATTTTATGTGCTTTCTATTTTTCTATCCGCGGTGAAAATAGGTTGTTCACTCGTTTTTGTTCTTTCTCTTGTTCTCTTCTGAATCGATTCCTGCTGCACGCTCCTATATATTTCTTTTCATCGGAACCGATTCTTGATTTCGCCGGCTATGAGCATCCCGCTCAGCGCCAGTATTGCCCAAAGGATACAATTTCCTGCCTGCTCCAACTGCAAACAGTACAGAGCGATCATGCAAATGCTCTCCAGACACCAGACCACCCTAGTACGCCTTCGGTATACTTTTATTTCGATCTCCTCCAACGGTTTGTTATGATCGGCCACAGGCGCCAGCCACCACAGCAATGTGCCGGAACAGCCATAACAAATCGCAGCCGTCCCCAAAGAAAACGGCAAAAAACGCAGACACATCAGCACTGCGATCAGCATTCCTACGGAATACCAATAGCAGCGCATGGGCGTTTTCGCATGGAATCCGCCGGCATAACTGCGCAAAGGGATATAGGCTGCTAAAAACAGAATGCTCTCCCAAATCATCCCAAACACCGCTCCAATGCAGAGCGATGTCACCAGATTCATTAGAACAGAGCAAAGCTGCCTGATCCCATAACGACAGATTTCAAAATCTTTTTCTGCAATTACGCCACTCGCTGCGAAACGATGTGCTGCTGCATCTGACAGTCTGGAAAACATCAGAATTTCCGCAGACTCTTCGCAGATTCCGGCATCTCATCCTGATAGCTCAGATAAATACAAGTCGAATTTGCTGTCAGCGTTGTCATCACCATTGCCAACGCTGCAAACATACCACCGAACATTCCACAAAAACGCATCATTTTCTTTTTCATTCTTTTTCATCTTTCCTTTCTCTGGAAGAAGCGCTTTTTTATAGCTTCTCCAACTTCTAATCCAATTGCGTATATGTACAGCCAAACCGGAACGCGTCCACAAAAGCCCGCAGTTCAGCGTGTAGCATAAAGCCTCCTTTCCGGGAATTTTCTATACTCCAATCATCACAGACAGATCCAGAGTGTGATCATCCTACAGAAAAGTATACTTTGTGCAGTTCCGATTTGACGCAGTATGCGTAAAATTCTACCCCAAATGTATAGCTCTATTGGTATGTAAACATGCCTCAAGCAATACGCTATCTTTTCTGTAATCCCATATGCATTATAACACGTACTTTTGTCATATGCGAATTCGTGTTAAAAATGACATGGAAAATGTTAAAAATAACAAATCAGAAGCATGAGATTTTATTTTGCGGACTGTTTTTTACTGAGATATCACAGGCAATGCCGAACAAAAAAACTGCGTTGTCCGAAACGAGTGTCCGGACAACGCAGAAGCAAAAGCGCTGCATAAAAATATCAGATACGGCAATTATACCTCTGTTATTCCAAAGCAGAAGCAATGACCTCTGCTGTCAGGTTTGCCGGAAGCTGCTGATACACCGTCGGTGTGAGACGGAATGTACCCTCACCCTGTGTCATCTGCCGCAGCTGAAGCGCATAATCAGACATTTCACGGAGCGGCACCTCTGCCAGGATCACGGTCACGCCATCTTCTGCGCCGGGATCCATTCCCATAACTCTGCCGCGGCGTTTGTTCAGATCGCCCATAATATCACCGGTGTAGCTGTCCGGGATCGAGACTTCCAGAGAACCCAGGGGTTCGAGAAGCGTCGGGCCTGCCTGTTTCATGCCCTCTTTATAAGCCAGGGATGCCGCAGTTTTAAAGGACATTTCGGAGGAATCCACCGGATGATATGAACCGTCCACCAGAATCGCCTTGACACCGACCATAGGGAAACCTGCCAGAACACCCTTTGCAAAGGATTCCTGCAAGCCCTTTTCCACCGCCGGGAAGAAATTTCGGGGCACAGCACCACCAAATACCTTTTCTTCAAAGACGAGCTCATCTGACGGATAGGGCTCAAACTCGATCCATACGTCACCGTACTGTCCATGACCGCCGGACTGCTTCTTGTACTTTCCCTGTACCTTGACCTTTTGCCGAATGGTCTCCCGATAAGCGACCTTTGGCACAGTCAGCAGCACATCTGTTCCAAAATCTGTTTTCAGCCGTGAAACAACTGCGCTGAGGTGCTGTTCTCCCAGTCCGGACAAGATCATCTCCTTGGTTGCCGGATCCTGGGTATAGGACAAGGTCTGATCCTCTTCCAGCAGCTTCTGGATGGCAGAAGCCACCTTTGCTTCCTCGCCCCGCACTGCCGGATGAACTGCCATGCCATAGCAGGGCTGCGGAAAGGCTGCTCTTGGCAGACGCACCACACGAGAACTGTCACAAAGGGTATCTCCCGTATTGGCAGACAGCTTTGTCACTGCTACAAGGTCTCCGGCTTCTGCCGCCGGCGTCTCTGTCTGCTTCTTGCCGCACAGGAAGAGCAGCTTGCCCAGCTTTTCAGTTGAGCCGTCTGCACTGTTGACCAGCTCCATACCTGTCTTTACGGTGCCGGAGATCACGCGCATCATAGACAGCTTTCCTACAAAAGGATCAGCAAGTGTCTGATAGATCTGCACACAGGTCGGCTCTTCCGGTGTCTGGTGCAGCACTGCCGGTGCTCCGTTTTTATCCTCTGCCAGAATTTCATCAGTTGCCTCCGGTGCAGGAATCAGCAATTCCATCTCCTTGCACAACAAGTCGATTCCCTCCATCGTCTGGGCAGAAACACACGCTACCGGAGTAATCGTGCCGTCCCGCATGCCCTTATGAATGCCGTCAACCCGTTCTTTCTGGGTAAACTCCTCACCGGAGAAGAACTTTTCAAACAACGCCTCGTCTGTCTCTGCAACCGCCTCCGAAAACGCCTGAATTAAGCCATCTACCCGATAGCTAAGCTTTTCGGAGACCTCGGAAGTCGGCATAGGAATCTCCTGTGCCTTGCCGTCGGTACCATAGCGATAAGCCTTCATTTCGATCAGATTGATGTACGAATCCACCTTTCGGTCTACAATTACCGGCACAACGACCGGGCAGACAGTCGGGCCGAAAGCGGATTTCAGTTCTGTCAGTACATTATAAAAGTTGGCATTTTCATCGTCCAGTTTTGTGACAACAAACATCCGCGGCTTTCCGGCAGCAGCACGATACGCCTTTTTCGTTCCCACGCGAACACCAGATTTTCCGGAGACAGCAATCAATACACAATCTGCCGCAGAGATACCCTGGATCATACCGCCGGCAAAATCAAACATGCCCGGTGTATCCAACAAATTGATCTTCTGTCCGTCCAGCTGAATGCTGCCTGCAGCAGTGTATACAGAAGAGTGACGCTTCAGTTCTTCCGCAGTATAATCTGAAACAGTTGTGCCCGATGCGACACTCCCCATACGTTCTGTACAGCCGCCCTGATGCAAAAGCGCTTCCATCAATGTGGTTTTTCCAGTACCGGCATGACCTGTCAGTGCAATATTTTTGATCATCATATGTTGTTCGCTCCTATTCTAAAAAACTATCGTTTTCCCGAAACATTTCAGGGATATAAGCAAGTTGCATAATTTTATTTCAACTGCATATTGCAATTATAGCACATTTCACTTCGCATTGCAATACCTTTTTGAAAAAAATTGAATTTTTCTTGTAGAAAGCAAATCATCCTTTTCATATTTCTGTTTGTTTCTTTTGCGAGCCGCGCACAAATTTCGCAAAAGCGCTTGACAACAGCGTAAAAAAATGCTATGATATCTTTTAATTTTATATGTCACGAGAAGGGAGCAAAAACACATGGATGCCGCCAGCGACAGCGACACAGACAATATCCGGAAAGACAGTTATTCCAACGACAGCTTTTCAGTCCAATGGGCAGCGCAGCACCGCATTTGCACGAGCTTTTTTGCTGCTGCCCGAATCAGGCACGGTCTGCGCTGCATGCGGTGCTAATTGTGGCTTTTTTTGATGTTGAAGCAGACTGATAGTATGATTGATGAAAGGTTGGAACATAAACAAACATGATTGGCTTGATCTTATTACAAATCGCTCTGATCGCTCTGAATGCCATATTTGCCGGAACAGAAATCGCTGTGATCTCGGTCAATGAAACCAAACTGGAAAAAGAAGCAGAAAACGGCAGCAAGCGTGCGCGGCGTTTATTAAAAATGACACGAAACTCTTCTGGTTTTCTTGCAACTATACAGGTTGCCATCACTCTTTCCGGCTTTCTGGGAGCAGCATTTGCTTCAGACAGCTTTGCCGAAAAGCTGACCTGGCTGCTGCAAAAAATCGGCATTGGCATCAGTGATTCTATTCTCAATACCGTTTCTGTTATTCTGGTAACACTGATCATCTCCTATTTTTCTATTGTGTTTGGAGAAATGGTCCCGAAGCGCATCGCCATGAAAAATGCAGAACGGTTTTCTCTCACCATGTCCGGACCGATCACCGTGATCTCAAAGCTGTTTGCACCGCTGGTATGGCTTTTGACTAAGTCCACTAACGGCATGCTGCGGCTCTGCGGCATCGACCCCAGCAGCGAAGATGAGATCGTCACAGAAGAGGATCTGCTGCTGATGGCAGATGCCGGACACAAAAAAGGCACGATCGATGCAGCGGAAAATGACATGATCAAAAATGTGTTTGCTTTTGATGATCTGACTGTAGGTGAGATCTGCACGCACCGCAAGGAAGTCGCAGTGCTCTGGATGGATGAGACCATCACCCAGTGGGAGCAAACCATACACGAATCCCGACATTCTGTCTATCCGGTATGCGACAACAGTATAGATCAGATCGTAGGTGTCCTCAATGCGAAGGACTTCTTCCGGCTGAAGAACCGCAGCCGGGAGCTGGTCATGGAGCACGCCGTCCACACGCCCTACTTTATTCACGAGAACATGAAGGCAGACGAACTGTTCAGCAAAATGAAGCGCCACGCTGATCACTTTGCTGTTGTTGTAGATGAATACGGCGGCATGTGCGGCATCATTACCGTAACTGACCTGGTAGAGCAGCTGGTAGGCGATTTTGATGATGACGAGGCAGAACGACAGGAGCCGGAACTGGAACGTCTGGACTCCCGCACCTGGAAAATTCGCGGCACATGTTCTCTGCATGATGTAACAAAAGCTTTAGCCCATGAATTTTCTGATGCAGATGCTTATGAAACATTCAGCGGTTTTCTCATTGGAAAACTGGGAGAGATCCCGAAGGACGGCAGCCAGATCAAACTGGAAACAGAGGGATATCACATCCACATCCTGAATGTACGGCAGCACTGTGTGGAAAAGGCAATCATCCGAACGGCAGATGCTGCTGCGGCAGCAGAATAAAAAAATCCGCGCAGGCTGCATACAAATTGCCTGCGCGGATTTTTTTACGCAGATTTTACATTGCCATCTTGCAAACTTTACATAGGCTAGCTATAATAGTTGCAGTACCGTGCATGGCATATTGTACGGACAAATCCGCTGTTTTATCAGCGATGAAGGAGACAAAACCTATGGATATTTTTTCCGTCATTACCTTGCTGGGCGGTCTGGCATTCTTTTTATACGGCATGAATGTCATGTCCTCCGGTCTGGAAAAACTTGCCGGCGGCAAGCTGGAGATCGTTCTGAAAAAGATGACCTCCAATAAGTTCAAAAGCCTGCTGCTGGGCATGGGCATCACCATTGCCATCCAGTCCTCTTCTGCACTGACTGTTATGCTGGTCGGTCTGGTAAACTCCGGCATCATGGAACTCAGTCAGACCATTGGCGTCCTTATGGGATCTAATGTGGGCACAACCCTGACCGCATGGATCCTCAGCCTTTCCGGCATCGAGGGCGACAATATCTTTTTGAAAATGCTGAAGCCGGAATCCTTTTCCCCCATTATTGCGCTGATCGGCGTCATTATGATTATGATGGCAAAGCACAACCGCACCAAGGATATCGGAAAGATCATGGTTGGCTTCTCCGTGCTGATGACCGGCATGACGCTGATGAGCGGCGCAGTCAGCCCGCTGGCAGATTCGCCGCAGTTTTCGCACATTCTCACCGCTTTCCGCAATCCTATCATGGGCGTGGTTGTGGGCGCAGTCTTTACCGGCGTGATCCAGAGCTCTGCAGCTTCTGTGGGAATCCTGCAGGCACTCTCTCTCACAGGACAAGTCACCTATGGCATGGCGATCCCCATTATTATGGGACAGAACATCGGCACCTGTGTCACCGCCCTGCTGTCCAGTATCGGCGTTAACCGCAGTGCCAAGCGTGTGGCATGTGTTCACATCTGCTTTAACTGCATCGGCACACTGATCATTCTCCCGATCTTCTACGGTCTGTACTGGCTGTTGGATTTTGCATTTGTTTCCTCTGCCATTGATCCGGCAGGTGTAGCACTGGTACACACCATCTTTAATATTGTCACCACTGCAATGCTGCTGCCTTTCACCAAGTGGCTGGAAAAGCTGGCGTATATGTTTGTGCGAGACAGCAAAAAAGAAAAAGAGGCCAAGGAAAAGCATGCTATGCTGGATGAGCGCCTGCTTGCCACACCGGCAGTAGCCATTGAGGTTTGTCACGGTGTCACCATTGAAATGGGTGAGCTTTCCAAAAAAACCATGGAACTGGCGATCGATATGCTGTTCCAGTATGATAAAGCCACAGAGGAACAAATCGAAGAAAATGAAAACCGCATTGACAAATATGAAGATAAACTAAATGCCTATCTGGTGCGCATCAGCAAGCACAGCATCTCTTCCAAGGATAACCGGACAGTATCCAAGATGCTCCACTGCATCGGCAACTTTGAGCGCATCGGCGATCATGCTGTTAACATTATGGAATCGGCACATGAGCTGCACGAAAAGGGACTGCATTTCTCCGGAGATGCTGCCAAAGAACTGCACACGCTTTGTGATGCACTTCAGGAAACACTGGATCTGGCATTCCAGGCATTTGAAAAGGATGATCTGGCAATTGCACATCAGGTCGAGCCGTTGGAAGAGGTCATCGACACATTGAACCTGGAACTGAAAAACCGTCACATCAAACGGCTGCAAAATGAAGAATGCACTGTAGAACTGGGGTATATCTATCAGGATCTCCTGACGAATATTGAACGTATTTCCGATCACTGCTCCAATATTGCCGGTGTACTCATTGAGATCGATGAGCAGCAGAACATTCATAAGTATTTGTACAAGCTGAAAGAAAACGATGTGTCCTTTCAGGAATCTTACCACGAATATCTGAACCACTATTATCTGGAACTGGGACAGCCCTCTCTGGATGAAGTGGTAGATGCCTAAGCGCGTATTATTAGAGCTAATGCAAAAAGTCCGGTCAGGATCTATCTCCTGACCGGACTTTTTTATTGCAGAATGCGACGGACTTCTGCTAAAAGTATTTCTTGTTCATTAGAAAGCTTTTCATCTAGCACCGCATCTAAAAGCTGCTGTAGTATTTTGCCGATCTGCTCTCCCTGCGGAACGCCAAGTGCCATGAGATCCTTTCCATTTATGGCAAGATCTCGAATGTGCAGACATGCGTTTTCGGCGACGAGCTGTTCCAGACGCGCTTGTGCTGCGAGCCAGCCAGAGCGACGCTTTTCCAGAACACCGGAGGCTTTTCCGGCATCATCAGCAATTTTCAACTGAATGAGCCTGCGCATTGTAGATTCGCCCAGATTAGACAGCATCCGCCGCATTGCACGAGAGCTTTCATGCAAGGGCACATCGTGATATTTTACTAAAGTACAAACTGTGTGAATGCGATCACGGTCAGCGTGCAGCCGGTGCAAAATCTGTCTTGCCATATCCGCGCTTACAGCAGCATGCCCATAAAAATGGTCGATACCGTCTGCATCGGTGCATTTTGTTCGGGGTTTTCCCATATCGTGAAATAAGGCTGCCCAGCGAAGCACTCTATCACGCGGTGTTGCCGCAAACACATGCAGCGTATGCTCCCAGACATCATACTGATGATAGGGATTGTGCTGTGCACAGGTCTGCATCTCCCGAAACTCCGGGAAGATCTCGTTCCATACTGAAGGATATGCCCGAAAGACCTGTGCCGCCGCATCGCCTTCTGCCATCAGCAGCTTTTGCATCTCCGCATCCACACGTTCAGCTGCAATGCGGTGCAAGAGCGGTGCAAGCCGCACTGCTGCAGCTGCAGTCTCGTCCTCTATTTTTAAGCGATAGCATGCCGCAAAACGCATACCGCGCAGAATGCGAAGCGCATCCTCTGAAAAGCGCTTTTCCGGATCGCCCACACAGCGCAGAATGCCATTGTGCAAATCCGCCGCACCGCCCCACGGGTCTGCCAGACCCTTCTGAGGATGATATGCCATGGCATTCACGGTAAAATCGCGCCGCCGCAGATCTTCCCTAAGACTGCGGACAAAAGTCACATGATCCGGACGACGGCAGTCGCCATATTCACCATCTTCCCGGTATGTTGTAACCTCATAAGGTTTGCCCTCCCAAAGAATCGTAACCGTACCGTGCTTTTCTCCCATAGTCAGCACCGTACAATCCGAGAAGCACGCCTTCGTTTCTTCCGGCAAAGCGCTGGTGCACAAGTCCCAGTCATGGGGTAGTCTGCCGCAGAGCATATCCCGGACACAGCCGCCTACGGCATACGCTTCATATCCGGCAGACTCCAGCCGGGCGATCAGCTGACGGACAGGCAATGGCAAAGTAAACTGCATGAAAATCACCTCACTTCTGTTCCAGATCAACCAACTAAAAAATGTCAGAGCAGTCAGTGTGAATTATAAAGGCAACATCGCCCAGAGTTCTGTGCGGTGTTGCCTTTCTTATTTATTCATTTTGATATTGCAGGAGATCCTCTTTAAAGAATGCAATTGCAAACAATACGCCTGCAAGAGATAGTGCGCACCCAAGACCGGTGTAAAAAAAGGCAACAAAAACATCGGGAAAAATCCCTAGGTTTCTAAAACCAATGCCACCACTCATCATAACTGCCATTATGATGTACGATTTCAAATCAAAAAAATTCCAAAACGGTCGATGCGATTCCTCGTATGCAGCAATTCTCTTTATATGCTTTCTTGACATTTTATAAAACATTGTCCCAAACAAGAGAAACGCCGCGACGGATAATAGCGGAAAATATACTCTGAATGTAATTAAGGTATATGACAATACGCCTAATCTCGCAACATTAAATCCTGCGAGCATCCATACGATTCCTGCAATCATGAGCAATGCCTTTTTATTGACAAAATACCACTTTTTCAATTTTTCTCCTCAAACTGCATCGCATACTTTTTGTACGGCACTTTTTTTACAATCTCATTTGTCTGTCATTTTCAAGTTCCTGCAATACCTCGCTCGCCAGATATAGAGAGCCGCAGATGACGACCATGCCGCCGTCCGTCTCCGCCTGTGCAAGCGCATCGGCATATGCGCCTTGAAATGACTCTGCAGTTTTTGCTGCTGCATGATTACAAAAGCATGATGCCAGTACTTCCCGCGGTACGGCGTTCTGCACAAAGTCATCCACACAAGTGACCGTATCCAGTATGCTATCCAGAATTTGACAAGCTGTATGATAATCCTTGGTAGAGATCATGCCACAGATACCATGAATGGGTTTTTGCCCAGCATGTTTCAACAGATCTGCCAATGCCATAATGCCTGCCTGGTTATGACCGCCGTCCAGCAACACCATCGGATCGCGCCGCAGCAGCTCTGTCCGTGCCGGAACGCGCACCTTAGAAAAGGCTTCATTTACCACCGATGCTGTGATCAGATAACCATGCATTCCCAGAAAGCGAATCACCTCAATGGCAGTCATGGCGTTGTACACCTGATGCCGCCCCGGCATATGGAGCGTATAGGTGAAGCTGTGATACTGGAACACGGTTTCCTCCAGCGTTTCTGAAAGAATCCGGCAATCCTGCATATTGGGGATCATCAGCTGTGCACTTTTTCGCTTTGCGGTCTCCTGCACCAGACAAACCACATCCATGGGGTTATCCGTAGACAATACCACCGGACAGCCAGGCTTGATGATGCCTGCCTTTTGCGCAGCAATTTCCGTGAGCGTATTTCCCAGCAATGCCATATGATCGAAGGATACTGAAGTGATCGCGCAGGCCAGAGGCTTTTTCACCACATTGGTGGCATCCAGCAGACCGCCGATACCGGTTTCTAAAATCACCAGGTCACAGTGCTGTTCCAGAAACCAGAGCAGTGCAATGGCAAAAGTGATCTCAAACTGCGAACAGTCCGCCGAAACAGGGCAGGCCTTCACCTGTTCGCAGAACCGGCAAAGTGCCTCACCGGGAATGTCCTGCCCGTCGATCTGAATGCGGTCGGTATAATGCCGGATAAACGGCGAGGTCAGCGTACCGGTGCGAAACCCGGCTGCAGTGGCTGCCGCCGCACAAAATGCAGTCACAGAACCCTTGCCGTTTGTCCCGGCAACATGAATCACCTGCAACTGCTCCTGGGGATTTCCAAGCGCATCCAGCAGAGACTGTATCCGGGACAAATCATGCACCGGTCTGCCGCTTTTCTGATATCCTTGAATATATGCCATTGCTTCGGAAATCGTCATTGCATTCACTCCCCCATATGACCTTTTGATGTTTCAATTACTGCAAAGCCGCCATAGACTGCATGATCTTATCCATCTTTTCCTGTGCCTTTGCCAGTTTTACCTTTTCTGCCTCTACCAGCTTTTCCGGTGCTTTTGCCAGGAAGCCCTGGTTCGACAGCTTCTTGCTCAGGAAATCCAGATCCTTCTGCACCTTTTCCTGTTCCTTCTGCAAACGTGCCAGTTCCTTATCCTTGTCGATCAATTCATCCATGGGGATAAAGATGCGAACGCTGTCGGTCACTGCAGTGGCAGCATCCGGCATATCAAACTTTTCACCCACTTCTACTGCGGAAGCAGATGCCAGCTTTTCAAAGAACACAGCAGTGCTGCGATACAGTTCCGGCTCTGTGGTTTCGATGCAAACGCGCGCCTTCTTGGACGGCGGCACCTGCATTTCGGTGCGGCGGTTCCGGATGGCACGGATGGCATCAATTACCTTTTCAAACTGCGCTGCATCCGCAAAGTCATACTTTGCATCATAAACCGGATAAGATTCCACAATAATCATAGACTCGCTGTCGGTCAGAACCTGCCAGATCTCTTCCGTGATATACGGCATGAACGGGTGCAGCAGTTTCAGCATGCCGCGCATTACCCAAACCAGGACAGCCTGTGCCTTTTCCATAGTTGCGCCGCCTGCCTGGATGCGCGGCTTGGTCAGTTCGATATACCAGTCACAATATACATCCCAGATAAAATCGTAGATCTTTGCGCTTGCTACGCCGATCTCGAACTTGTCCAGATTCTCGCCCACTTCCTTAGCAACGGCGTTGAACTTAGATACGATCCAGCGATCCTCCAGTTCCAGATCCTCCGGCAGTCCATTGTACCGGAAATTCTCCGGCAGATTCATCATAATGAAACGGGACGCATTCCACAGCTTATTGGCAAAGTTCCGGGCAGCCTTTACCTTGTCATCGCTGTAACGCATGTCATTGCCCGGTGCATTGCCGGTCGCCAGCATAAAGCGCAGCGCATCCGCACCGTATTCATCAATGACCTTCAGCGGATCGATGCCGTTGCCCAGAGATTTGGACATCTTTCTGCCCTGCTCATCACGCACCAGACCGTGGATCAGAACGGTATCAAACGGCACTTCGCCCATGTTCTTCAGACCGGAGAACATCATGCGGACAACCCAGAAGAAAATGATGTCATAGCCGGTGACCAGGGTATTGGTGGGATAGAAATATTTCAGTTCCTCAGTATTATCCGGCCAGCCCAGCGTCGAGAACGGCCACAGCGCGGAGCTGAACCAGGTGTCCAGAGTATCCGGATCCTGGCGCATGGGCTTGCCGCACTTCGGGCAGACTGCATGGTCCTCCTTGGTGACAACCATTTCGCCGCAGGCATCGCAGTAGAATGCCGGGATCTGATGACCCCACCACAGCTGACGGGAAATACACCAGTCCTTGATGTTTTCCAGCCAGTGGAAATAGATCTTGTTGAAACGCTCCGGCACGAACTTAGTCTTGCCGCTCTTGACAGCATCAATTGCCGGCTGCGCCAGGGGCTTCATCTTCACAAACCACTGCTTGGAAACACGAGGTTCAACGGTCGTGCCGCAGCGATAGCAGGTGCCGACATTATGGTTATAGTCCTCGATTTCCACCAGAGCGCCCTCTGCCTTCAGATCTTCTACGATCGCCTTTCTCGCCTCATAGCGATCCATGCCGGCGTACTTGGGATATGCATCCACAATCTTGGCATCATCTGTCATCACATTAATGATCTCCAGATTATGCCGCAGGCCAACCTCAAAGTCATTCGGGTCATGTGCCGGTGTGATCTTTACCACGCCGGTTCCGAAGTCCATCTCAACATAATCGTCTGCCACAATCGGGATCTCACGGTGTACCAGCGGCAGAATCAGAGTCTTTCCCACCAGGTCTTTATAGCGTTCATCGTTGGGGTTTACTGCTACAGCAGTATCGCCCAGCAGGGTTTCCGGACGGGTGGTCGCCAGTTCCAGATAGCCGCTGCCGTCCTTGAGCGGATAGCGCAGATGCCAGAAGTGGCCAGCCTGATCCTCATATTCTACCTCTGCATCGGAAATGGAAGTGAGGCACTTCGGGCACCAGTTGATGATGCGCTCGCCGCGGTAGATGAGTCCCTCCTGATAGTATTTGATAAAGACTTCCTTGACGGCCTTGCTGCAGCCCTCATCCATCGTGAAACGCTCTCTTGTCCAGTCGCAGGAAGAGCCCAGCTTTTTCAGCTGCTCCACAATTCTGCCGCCGTACTGCTTCTTCCATGCCCAGGCACGTTCCAGAAAAGCCTCTCTGCCGATATCTTCCTTCTGAATGCCCTCTTTGCGCATTGCCTCCACGATCTTTGCTTCCGTTGCAATCGAAGCATGATCCGTTCCCGGCAGCCACAGGGTACTGTAACCAGACATGCGCTTCCAGCGAATGAGGATGTCCTGGAGTGTCTCATCCAGTGCATGACCCATGTGCAGCTGACCGGTAATGTTCGGCGGCGGAATGACGA
The DNA here is from genome assembly GCA_934463425.1 of uncultured Ruminococcus sp. Classification (GTDB taxonomy): domain Bacteria; phylum Bacillota; class Clostridia; order Oscillospirales; family Ruminococcaceae; genus Ruminococcus_C. Next base: position 44,218 of record CAKSJP010000003.1, on the reverse strand, counting down.
TCGTATACGGCTCTTTTTCAGAATCCACATGGGGTGTAAAGCTGCCGTTGTCATTCCACATCTGATAAATGCGGTCTTCAAATTCCTTCGGCTGGTAAGATTTTGCCAGTTCTTGTTTCATAATTTTGATTCCTTTCTATTCTGATCGCCGATAAAAAAAGCCCCGGCAATCTGAAAAAATAGATTGCTCAGGGCGAATCAGCGTATCGCTGTCCGTGTTACCACCTGAATTCGGCAAAAGCGCCGCACTCATTGCTGCGCGATCACGGGCGCACCCGACACAGACTACACACCTTTCGTTTTGAAAAAGCTTCCCCTGTGCTGCTCCGAGGCTACGTTCTCCTGTGCCGCCCGAAAACTCTCACCAACCGTTTTCTCTCTGCCGGGGCATGCCGCAGGATACTCCTCCTCTTCCACGCATTTTCATATATGTTTTTATTATATCGGTTTTCCGACGATTTGTCAAGTGTGATTTTCAAAAATCAAAAATTCGTAGTTGACAATTCTGCGAAAATATACTATAATAAAATAATGTCTGAGAGTCTGCCGATGACCGGATGCAGAAATTGCTGCGGCGACGGACTCTGAAAAGAAAAACGAACAACGGCAGCACAGGGCGCTCTGCACCTGCTGTCTGGAATCAAAGGAGCATAAGATTATGGCAAAGAAGCAGATTTCAAAATCCGGTGCAGCAAAGCTGCGGGAAGAACTGGACTTTTTGGTAACTGTTCGCCGTGCAGAAATGGCACAGAAGCTGAAAGAAGCACGCGCACAGGGCGACCTTTCTGAGAATGCGGAATATGATGAAGCAAAAAATGAACAGGCGATCATGGAAGCCCAGATCATGGAGATCCAGTACACTTTGGATAACTCCGAGATCGTAGACGATGACAGCATTTCCATTGATGAAGTCGGTCTGGGTTCTACCATCAAGGTAAAGAACTTCCGCACCGGAAAGATCGAAGTGCTCCAGATCGTCAGCAGCAACGAAGCAAACTTCAAAGAGGGAAAGATCTCGGATGAGTCTCCCATCGGCAAGGGCGCTATGAAAAAGAAGGTCGGCGACAGCTTTATGATCGAAGCACCTGCCGGCGAATTGAAATTTGAGATCCTGGAAATCAGCAAGTAATTTAAAATAGTAGGAGTGAACCCAATGGCAAATCAGAATACACCGTCCGTTCCGGAGCAGGAACAGGACAGCAACGCTCTGCGCCAGATTCGTCTGGACAAGCTGCGGCAGAGACAGGCAGACGGCAATGATCCGTTTACCATTACCAAGTATGATGTAACCGCAAAGGCAGCCGACATCAAGGCGGACTATGAAGTCACCGAAGCAAAGTTCAAGGAAGAAGCTGGCGAGGATGAAGAAGCACTCCAGGCAAAGCTGGACACCCTGAAGGAACAGCCGGTCTCTATCGCAGGACGCATTATGAGCTGGCGCGATATGGGTCGTGCAAACTTTATTGACGTGCGCGACTCCACCGACCGCATCCAGGTCTATGTCCGCATGAATGACGTCGGCAAGGAGAACTTCAAGGAATTTAAGAAGTGGGATATCGGCGATATTGTCGGTGTCAAGGGATTTGTTTTCCGTACCCGCAAGGGCGAGATCTCCATTCACGCAACAGAGATCACTATGCTTTCCAAGTCCCTGCTGCCCCTGCCGGAAAAGTGGCACGGTCTGAAAGACCAGGACACCCGGTATCGTCAGCGCTATCTGGATCTGATCGTAAACCCGAATGTCAAGCAGACTTTCGTTACCAGAAGCCAGATCCTTCGGGAGATCCGTGCTTATCTGGACGGCATCGGCTATCTGGAGGTAGAGACACCGGTTCTGCTGCCTCTGCAGATCGCTGCGGCCGCAAGACCGTTTGTAACGCATCACAACACCCTGGACATGGATATGTTCCTGCGCATTGAGACGGAGCTGAATCTGAAAAAGCTGATCGTCGGCGGTTTCGACCGTGTGTATGAAGTGGGACGCATCTTCCGGAACGAGGGCATGGATCCGTCTCACAACCCGGAATTCACAACCATTGAAATGTACCAGGCATACACCGATTATCACGGCATGATGGATCTGATCGAGGATATGTACCGCACACTGGCAAAGAAGATCTGCGGCAAGGACATCATCTCCTATCAGGGTACAGATATCCGTCTGGGCGAGCCGTGGGAGCGCCTGACCATGGCAGAATCAGTCAAGAAGTATGCCGGCGTAGATTACAACGACTGGGCAACTGATGCTGACGCAAGAGCCTGCGCCAAGGAAAAGGGCGTGGAAGTCGAAGAGGGCGAAAACGCAACCAAGGGGCATGTGCTGATCGCATTCTTTGATGCATTTGTCGAAGAACAGCTGATCCAGCCGACCATCATCTATGACTATCCGGTAGAAAATTCTCCGCTGGCAAAGCGCAAGCCGGAAGATCCGGCGTTCACAGAGCGTTTTGAGTATTTCATCTATGCCCGTGAAATGGGTAATGCATTCTCTGAGCTGAATGATCCGATAGATCAGAAGGAACGTTTTGTCAAGCAGGTCGAAGCACGCCGTGCACTGGGCGATATGACTGGTGAGGTAGATGAGGACTTTGTCACTGCACTGGAATACGGCATGCCGCCCACAGGTGGTCTGGGCCTAGGTCTTGACAGACTGGTCATGCTTCTGACAGACAGTCCGTCTATTCGCGACGTTCTGCTGTTCCCCACTATGCGGCCGCTGCCGAAGCTGGGACAGGGACAAGAGGAAGAGGACGCTGTGGCTGAAGAAACTGAAGCGTAAGCAAAAGCAATACACGAAATGACAAGGGGGAATTGATACAGATCCATCGTATCTGTGGCATTCCCTCTTTTTATTTTCTCTGAAAAGTGAGGTCATCCGATGCGGGAAGAAGAAAAACAAAACGGTTCTGCCAGCACATCGCCGGAACAGCCAAAGAAACACAAAAAAGAAAAGGGAAAATCCCTTATTGAAACCATGCGGGAGATCGATGCCAAAGAAGCACAGAAAGAAGCTGAGGCAGAAGAGCGCCGGCAGGCCATTCTTGCAGAACGCGAAAAAAAGGAAAAAGAGGAATATGCAAAAAAAATTCAGCAAGACCGCATTGAATTGATGCGGCTGAAACAGGGCATTATTACCGAGAGCGACACCATCCGTGAGGAAAAGGAAGAAAAACCAAAGCTTTCTTTCGGAAAAAAAATCTCCAACTTTCTGTATCACAGCAAGTGGTGGCTGGGGATCACCGTTTTTATTGTGGGCATTTTCGTATTCCTCATTGTGGATTTTGTCACCAAAGAGCGCCCGGATATGATCGTCCTGCTGCTCACAGATGACACCGAAATGCAGAACCATACCCAGCAGCTGGAGGAATATCTGGAGCAGTTCACGGATGATGAAAACGGCGACGGAAAAGTACATGTGGACATCTACCCGATCCCCGTCAGCGACAATATCAACGACATGGACTATTACACCGGAAATGCCACCAAGCTATCTGCAGAATTTCAAATGGGCGAGGCAGTCATGCTCTTTACAGACACCAGAGCCAATGATTATATTATGGCGTCAGAAACACTGACAGATCTCAGTGAAAAATATCCGGGACATGAAAACATCCTGAAAAACGGTTATTATCTGCGGCACACAGATTTTGCCACGAAGATCAACTATCCCGGAAATGTCGATCGGGATCTTGCCATCAGTCTGCGCAAGCCGGTCAAGACCTCGGACAGCAAGGAAAAGATGCAGGAGACCTATGATGTGGCAGAAAAGGTACTCCTGCGCATAATGGACGATCTGGACAACACCACCGAGCCGGAGGACATCGTCACAACAGAGCCGGAAACCACAGCTATCACAACAATAACCACAGCAAAGGAGGATTAACGATGCTGCGAATCGGAAACCATCTGCCCTCTTCCAAGGGCTATCTCGCCATGGGAAAACACGCCGTGAAACTTGGAGCAACAACGTTTGCCTTTTTCACCCGGAATCCCAGAGGCGGTGCTGCAAAGCCTATTGATAAAGAAGATATCCAGGCGTTTCTCGCCTATGCCAAAGAGCACGATATCGACCGTCTGGTGGCACATGCACCCTACACCATGAATCTATGCTCTGCCAAGCCGGACATCCGCCAGTTCGGGCTGAATATGCTTCAGGATGACATGCAGCGCATGGAGTGTACCCCGGGACAGTACTATAACTTTCATCCCGGCAGCCATACCGGACAAGGTGCTGAGACCGGTATCGAACAGATCGCCGCTGCATTGAACCAGACCCTGACACCAGAGCAGACGACCACTGTCCTGCTGGAGACAATGGCAGGAAAAGGCAGCGAAGTGGGACGTTCTTTCGAGGAGCTTCGCGCCATTCTGGATCGTGTGACGCTGTCTGAAAAAATGGGCGTATGCCTGGACACCTGCCATATCTGGGATGCCGGATACGATATTGTCAGCGACCTGGACGGTGTGCTGACCCAGTTTGACAAAGTGATCGGGCTGAACCGTCTGTATGCCGTACACCTCAACGACAGCATGAACCCCTGCGGTGCACACAAAGACCGCCACCAGAAGCTGGGGCAGGGACACATCGGGCTAGATGCACTGGTACGCATCATCAATCATCCGGCGCTGAAGCAGCTGCCCTTTATTCTGGAAACGCCTAACGAGGATGACGGTTATGCCGCAGAGATCGCATTGATGCGGGAGAAAGCGAAATGAATCCCAATACAAAACAAAAATGGATGCTTCTGGCAGGTGCATTGATCCTGCTGCTGGGCGGCGGCACTGGCGGCTTTTTTCTGGGAAAAGCGCAGACTCTGAAACAACAGCAACACATTGTAGATGCCCGGGACTGCACCACGATCTATGCAGTGATTTCCGACATTCGCGGCGATTCTGTCACAGTACAGGGGCTGGATGTCAACGATATCAACGGCAGAGGTGCATTTTCCTTTACGCTGTCTGACAAAACAGATATTTCCTGGCATCACACCAAACTTGCTGCTTCTGCACTACAGCAGGGAAACCACATCGCTGTCACCTATACGGGAGAAGTTTTGGAATCCGAACCGGCACAGCTGAGTCAGGTTGTGAAGCTTGAAGTTTTGGATGACACAGTATAAGAGACGGCACAAAAATTTTGCATTGCCACCCTTGACAAAATCGAAAAAATCGCATATAATAAAAACTGTCAATTGAATCGGGGAATGATGCTCTCCCCTGGAAATTCCAGAACCGCAAATAAGCTGATGACGTCTGCCTTTTTACGCAGAAGTTGTCAGCTTTTTTATTTTGGAGGATGTATTTATGAAGAAAACCACATCACGTCTTGTGATCCCCACCGTATTGCTCTGTTGTCTTGCTGCCGTATGCGGCATTCTCACCGGTGCACTCACAGCCGGATTTGGCCGGATTTTGCTCTGGATCGGCACAGTCCGAACAACGCATCTGCTCTGGTGTCTGCCATTTTTGCCCGTCGCCGGCGTTCTGATGACATGGTGCTATGAAAAATTCGGCAAAGAGAGCGCACAGGGCATGAGCCTGATCTTCGACGCTGCCGACGGGACTGCAAAGCGCATTCCGCTTCGGCTGATCCCGCTGCTCATCGGCAGCACCTGGCTGACCCATCTCTGCGGCGGAAGCGCAGGACGTGAGGGCGTTGCTGTTCAATTGGGTGCGGCAGTCTCACACAACATCGGCCGCCGGATTCCCTGGTTCCGGGAAATCTCGGATGCTGTGCCGCTCCTGACCATTGCCGGGATGGCAGCCGGATTCAGCGGCTTATTTCACGCACCTTTAGCAGCAGTCTGCTTTGCGTTGGAGGTTCTGACAGTGGGAAAACTGGAATATCGCGCGCTCCTGCCGGCAGCAATTGCTGCTGTCACAGCAAACTGGTGCTCTACTATGCTGGGACTGGAAACCTTTCAGGTCACTCTGAATGAAACGAATACCGCACCGCTTTCCGTCCCGATTCTTCTGCTGGGTATTTCCTCCGGCGTGATCGGCGGCCTGTTTACCCTCCTGCTCCGACATGGAAAAGCATATGCTGCAAAGCTGTTCCCGAATCCGCTGCTGCGCATCGCTGTCTGCGGTGCGATTCTGGCCGTCCTGCTCTTTCTCGCCGGACACGGACGCTATACCGGATTGGGAACAAATCTGATCTCACTGGCGTGCAGCGGTGAAACGATCTATTGGTTCGACTTTCTGTTAAAACTGTTGTTTACTGTCTGCACTCTGTCCGTTGGCTTTCAGGGCGGCGAGGTGACACCGCTGTTTGCCATTGGCGCATGCCTGGGCGCTGCTCTCGCACCGCTTCTGGGCATCTCTCCCTTATTTGCAGCTGCGCTATGCTATGCCGCAGTATTCGGCAGTGCTTCCAACACCTGGCTTGCACCCATCTGCATTGGGACAGAAGTATTTGGATTTTCCTACTTGCCGTATTTTGCAGTTGTCTGCACCATTGCCAGACTGTGCAACGGAAACCGTTCGATGTACGGCAAGCAAAAGCCGTCTCCCCTGTTCCTGCAAAAAGTACAGGGGCAAAAATAATGCATACCGCACAAAATGTATGATAAGATGCGCAGACGGATTTTTTGGCAGATTGGGTAAAATCCGTCAGGCGGGCTTTGTACAATGTTGCCTTCAGGGCTTGTTTGAAAAATCCATACATTTGTCAAAATGCCTATGAATCACTGTCTGTGGCGCCGAAAACCCTTGCTAGCCGCCTGCCTGCGAATTTTCTCCTAACATACAATCATTTCTGTGCGTTTTTCCAAACATTGCTATTTTTCAAACATGCCTTAGTAAAATGGATAAAAAAGATCGATTTCACAAAAGCATATCCCGGCATTTTTTCCATTGACTCTTTTTGTAAAAAGGTGTATACTTTTAGTGGGGAGATCCCAAAGAAACAATTGCAGGCGAGGTTATGGCCTGCCATCAGAAAGGGGCACTATCTTATGAAGACAATCCTTCTCGCCGGCGGTGCCGGTTATATTGGAAGCCACACTGCCGTTGAACTGCTGAACGTCGGTTTTCAGGTGATTATTGTGGACAACTACTCCAACAGTTGTCCGGAATCCATCAAACGCGTGGAAGAAATCACCGGAAAATCTGTAAAGTCCTATGAGATCGACATCAAAGACCGCAAAAAACTGGAAACTGTTTTTGCAGAAAACCAGATTGACGCAGTTATCCATTTTGCCGGTCTGAAAGCTGTCGGCGAATCCGTGCAGAAACCGATTCTCTACTACCGCAATAACATCGACACCACCCTTTCCCTGTTGGAATGCATGCAGAAGTATCAGGTAAACAACATTATCTTCTCTTCCAGTGCAACAGTTTACGGCGAAGAGAACCCGGTTCCGTACACTGAGGAAATGAAACGCGGCACCTGTACCAACCCTTACGGCTGGACAAAGGTTATGATGGAGCAGATCCTGGAGGATGCCGCAAAGGCAGACGAAAAACTTTCTGTTGTCCTGCTCCGCTATTTCAACCCTATCGGCGCACACGAGTCCGGAAAGATCGGCGAAGATCCTCAGGGTATCCCCAACAACCTGATGCCCTATGTGGCACAGGTCGCAGTGGGCAGACGGGAAAAGCTCACCATTTTTGGCAAGGACTACGACACACCGGACGGTACATGCCGCCGCGATTATATTCATGTGGTTGACCTGGCAAAGGGTCACGTCAAAGCAATCGAATATATCCTTGCGCATGACGGCGTAGAGATCTTCAATCTCGGCACGGGCACGCCCTACAGCGTAACTGAAATCGTGGAAACCTTTGAAGAAGTAAACCATGTTCCCGTTGCCCATGTCTATGGGCCGCGGAGAGCCGGAGATCTGCCGGAAAGCTATGCCAACGCCGACAAAGCACTGCGCGTTCTGGGCTGGAAAACAGAAAAGTCTCTGGCAGACATGTGCCGGGACACCTGGAACTGGCAGAAGAACAATCCCAACGGCTATCAGAAATAACCATACATGCTAAAAAGCAAAAGCGTTTCGGAACGACTTTTCTCTGTCGTTCCGAAACGCTTTTTTGATTTCTGTGATTCTTACGATTTCCGCAGATCTACATTCCGCACAGCGTCCCGCACTTTCAGCACGAATGCCGGCGAAACGGAAAGTTCGTCGATGCCCATACGCAGGAATGTTTCCGTCAGCGTAGTATCCGCCGCCAGTTCGCCGCAGATACCGATCCATGCACCGTTGGCGTGGGCATTCTTGGCACTCATTTCAATAAGCCGCAGAATCGCCTCGTGGTGGGTGTCGATGAACGGTTCAATATCCGGGTTCTGCCGGTCACAGGCGAGAGTGTACTGGGTCAGATCGTTGGTACCGACGCTGAAAAAGTCCACCATGGGTGCCAGACGGTCGCTGATAATGGCAGCTGCCGGCGTTTCGATCATGATGCCCAGTTCCATAGTGTCGGAATAAGTCACGCCCTGCTCCCGGAGCTCTGCCTTGACCTCCTCGCAGATCGCAAGGATTTTTTCCAGTTCGGACACGCTGGTAATCATGGGGAACATAACGCCCAGATTGCCGTAAATGGATGCCCGGTACAGCGCCCGGAGCTGAGTCTTGAAGATCTCCGGTCTGGTCAGGCAAATGCGAATGGCACGGTAGCCCATTGCCGGATTATCCTCTTTTTTCAAGTGGAAATAGTCCACCTGCTTGTCTGCACCAATGTCCAGCGTGCGGATAATGACTTTCTTTCCTGCCATGCTTTCCAGCACACGCTTATACGCCAGGAACTGCTGTTCCTCGTTGGGGTAGTCCGTGTTTTCCAGATACAGGAACTCGCTCCGGAACAGTCCGATACCGCCAGCATCGTTGAGCAGCACTGCACCGATATTGTCCACACTGCCGATGTTGGCGTAGATGTTGACTTTGGTGCCGTCCTTGGTGACGTTTTCCTTGCCTTTCAGTTCCAGCAGCAGTCGCTTTTTCTCCTCGTCTGCCTTCTGCTTTTCCAGCAGACGCTGGCGAGTTGTCTCGTCCGGATCTACGAAAATCTCACCGGTAAAGCCGTCTACAATTGCCTCGGTGCCGTCCTGCACTTCTTTCAGGAAATCGCTGCCCACACCGATGACTGCCGGAATGTTCATGTTCCGGGCAAGAATCGCCGTGTGAGAGTTAGACGAGCCGTGTGCCGTCACAAACGCCAGCACCTTGTCCTTGTCCAGAGAAACCGTTTCGCTGGGAGCAAGGTCGTCGGCACAGATGATGCGTTTTTCGTCGGAATCCTCCTGCACAGCAACGTTTCCCGTCAGATTGGCAATGATGCGGTCGGAGATGTCCCGAACATCGGCAGCCCGTGCCTGCATATAGGCATCGTCCATGGCGGAGAACATCTCGGCAAAGTTGTCTGCGGTAATGGAAACCGCATACTCGGCGTTGACTTTCTGGGTGTCAATGATGTTCTGAATGCTCTCGTTGTAGTCATCGTCCTCCAGCATCATCATGTGGATCTCAAAGATCTGGGCATTGGTCTCACCCACTTCTTTCAGTGCTTTTTCATAGATCGCCTGAAGCTGTTCTGATGCCGCAGCCTTTGCCGCCTCTACTCTGGCTTTTTCCGCCTCGGTATCTGTGACAGAGGTGCGCTGGATCAAGGTATCCTGCTTTTTGAACAACGAAATTTTGCCCATTGCAACTGCGCCGTACACACCTTTTCCGGTAAATTGTTTCATGATTCCAATTCCTCCTTACGCCTCTGCAGTACCGAACTTCTTCCGATAGTTTTCCATTGCCTTTTCCATGACTGCCACTGCCGCCAGCGGCCCGCCGATGTCCTTGACTTCGGTCTGCTTGCCCCGTTCCAGCTGCTTATACACTGAGAAAAAGTGCATCAGCTCATCGAAAATATGCTTGGGCAGTTCGCTAACATCGGTATAGCTCATATAGGTGGGATCGCCGTAGGGAATGGCAATGATCTTCTCGTCGCCCATGCCGCCGTCCTCCATGGTCATGACACCAATGGGATAGCTGCGCACCAGCGTCATAGGCAGAATCGGCTCGGAGCAGAGCAGCAGCACGTCCAGTGGGTCGTGGTCGTCTGCGTAGGTTCTGGGAATGAAGCCGTAGTTCATGGGATAGTGTGTTGCCGTGAACAGCACTCTGTCCAGGGAAAGCATACCGGTTTTCTTGTCCAGTTCATACTTCATATTGCTGCCCATGGAGATTTCCACAACAGCGGTAAAATCTGTGGGATAGATACGTTCTTCGTCAATGTCATGCCAGATATTCATGGATTTTCCCTCCTATATGAATGTTTTTTCGAGAACTCAGAGGTTCTGCTGGAAGAACGCCTGCATCTCTGCGAAAGCGGTTTCTTCGTCTGCGCCGTCAACAGAAACGGTCACAGTATCGCCGCACTTCACGCCCATGCCCATGACTGCCATCAGCTTGGTCAGGTTCACAGACTTTCCGCCCTTTTCCATGGTAATGGTGCTCTGGAATTCCTTTGCCTTCTTTGCCAGCAGTCCTGCCGGTCTTGCGTGGATGCCTACTTCGTCCTGGATGGTGTAAGTGAATGTTTTCATGAGTAATTCCTCCTAAATAAATTTTATTATAGCATCTGCAAAAGCAGTGTTGGTTACCTTTACTTTGTGATCTGAATTGCCGCTGTTCCGGCAGAAACCGTTCCCTGTGCGACTGGTGTGATCGCTGTATAGTCATCTGCATTGCACACCAGCAGCGGTGTAGTCAGCTTGTAGCCTGCGGCGGTGATCGCGTCCATATCAAAGCTTACCAGCAAGTCGCCCTTTTTGACCTGCTGTCCATCGGTGACGTGTGCCTCGAAATACTTGCCCTCCAGCTTTACGGTGTCAATACCGATGTGCATCAGCAGTTCAGCGCCATTTACAGCAGTCATGTTTACCGCATGCTTGGTTTCAAAAACAGTTTCGATCGTTCCGTCACAAGGTGCATACAGCTTCCCCTCTGCCGGGCGAATCGCAATGCCGTCTCCCAGAATCTTCTGCGAGAACACTTCGTCCTCTACTTCCTCCACCGGAATTGCCGTGCCATTCATGTGTGCAAAAATTGTCATAATTTCAGCGCCAGTACTTTCCGGCTTTGCGGCTTCTGCTTTCTGCTCCGGTTCCGGCTTTGTGGTTTCCGCAGCAGCCTCTGCCTCGGATTCTGCAAACAAGCTGTCCAGATCATCGGATTCCGGTGTATCCAGGAAATTTTCCAGATTCGACTTAATGACAGATACCTTTGGTCCATAAATGACCTGCACACCGTTGCCCTTGTGAATAACGCCGGATGCGCCGCTGGCTTTCAGCATCGCATCGTTTACCAACGCAGCATCTGTTACAGTCACGCGCAGACGAGTCGCACAGCAGTCCAGATCGGACAGGTTTGCCTTACCGCCCAGACCTTTCAGCACCATGGCACTAATCATATCCACTGCGGCTGCGCCGGCAGACTTTTTCTCTGCCTTTGCTGCATTGACATCGCTTCTGCGATACAGCTTTGGCTCTACGTCATCCGATTCTCTGCCCGGTGTTTTCAGATTCAGCTTGGTAATCATAAAGTAGAATACGAAATAATAAACAACCGCATAGATCAATCCCACAACGACGATCCAGATCCAATGGGTTTTTGCATTGCCCTGGAGAATACCGAACAGTGTCAGGTCAATGGCACCGCCGGAGAATGTCATGCCGACGCCAACGTTCAGAATATGCATCAGCATATAGGACAGACCAGCCAGCACGCAGTGTACTGCATACATCAGCGGTGCTACGAACAGGAATGTGAATTCCAGCGGCTCGGTGATACCAGTAATCATAGAAGTCAGGGCTGCGGAAAGCAGCAGGCTTCCGACTACCTTTTTCTTTTCCGGACGTGCTGCACGGTACATGGCAAATGCCGCAGCCGGCAGACCGAAGATCATGAACGGGAATTTACCGGACATGAAGCGTGTTGCAGAAACAGAAAACTCTGTGGTGGACTTGGATGCCAGCTCAGCAAAGAAAATGTTCTGTGCACCGGAAACCATGTTGCCGTCGATCATCATAGAACCACCCAGTTCTGTCTGCCAGAACGGCATATAGAATACATGATGCAGGCCAAAGGGAATCAGTGCACGTTCCAGAATACCATAGATCCATGTGCCGGCATAACCGGAGTGGAGTACCAATGTACCCAGATGAGAGATACCAGACTGCACGATCGGCCAGAGATAGAACATGATAACGCCGACAATCAGATAAACTACTGTAGAAATGATGGGGACAAATCGTGTGCCGCCGAAGAAGGACAACACCTGGGGCAACTCGATCTTATAAAATCGATTGTGCAGTGCTGCAACGCCCAGTCCTACCAGGATACCGCCAAACACGCCCATTTGCAGCGTGGTGATACCTAGCACCGATGTGGTGGAGTTTGCTGCCATTGCTTCTACGCCGCCCTTTGCAGAGATCAGTGCGCTGATCGCAGTGTTCATGACAAGATAAGCGATCGCGCCGGAAAGTGCTGCAACTTCCTTTTCTTTTTTTGCCATGCCAATGGAAACGCCCATGGCAAACAACAACGCCAGGTTGTCGAATACAGCACTGCCCGCCTTGCTCATGATATCCAGGATCGTATAGAGCAGTCCACCCTCATAAATCACATTTCCCAGATGATAGGTCTCAATGGTTGTAGCATTGGTAAAGGAACTTCCCAGACCCAGGAGAAGTCCTGCCACAGGCAGCAGTGCAATGGGTAGCATAAAGGATCGCCCCACGCGCTGCAAAACGCCAAAAACTTTGTCTTTCATTACAATGTCCTCCTAAATGATTGGGGTTTTATATATTCACGCCGAAATCATTACTAGGTACCAGTTGCAATGTGTCCGACGTTTTTAACGGGATTCGCTGATTTTTTTCAGATGAATGGTCAGCGTCAGCATCTCATCCTCCGAAATCATTTTTGAGAAATTTTTCAGAATATAATCCTGCATACATTTTGCACAGCGATAATGCTTCTGAAATTTTTGCCGAAAGAAGTCGAGCATTTCTGCATCTCTGCTCAAGACATTGGGTAGTTCCTGCGATTGAAACAGCCGTTTTGCCAGATATTTCAAATGCACCAAGAAACGTTCGTAAGCAATGGATGCCTTGTCCAGTTTGCCCCGATAAAAAGTATCTGCAATTTCTGCGCAGGCATTCACCAGCTTTGTGATATCGGATACTTGTCCCATATTGGTATGCAGTCTTGCATTGATGATGTGCATTGCAATAAAGCCTGCCTCATCATCTGGAAGCGTGATCTGCATTCTTTGTTGAATTTCGCTCAGGCAATATTGCCCCAGTGCCAATTCCTCCGGGAAATATTCCCGAATGGATTCCATCAGCGGATTTGCAAAAGCAAGTCCCTGCTTTTGCCGTTCAATGGCAAAGCTAATGTGATCCGATAAACTAATAATCAGCGACTCATTCAATGACTCATGAATATGTTCTGAAATATACTCCACCAAATCTGAAGTCAATTGGATACGCTCATAGGGAATTTCTGTTAGGCATTCTACTAATCGCTTTCGCAAAGCAGAGTCGGTAATCATGTACACTTTCTGAATTTGCGCTGGATCGACAGTTTCCCCGCGCTTCTTGCCGAAGCCAATGCCTTTTCCAGAAACGATCTGTTCTTTTCCTCTTTTATCCACAGCACACACGGTATTGTTGTTGATGATTTTCACAATTTTCATAAAGCACCTCAAAAATTGTATAAAAAAAGCCAACCCCTATACCGCTCCTATCCTGTTTCCAGTTTGCGCGTATAAAAGTTGGTTATGCCCAATCAAATCAAATGAAAGGTAACATTCCAATATCTATGTGAAAAAGCAATATCAATTTCACTACAATCATTCTATCATGTAAAGGGATATTTGTCAATATACAACAAGCATTTTGTTCTAAGAATCTACTTTTTAAACAAATCAAGAGAATCCAATTTGTCTATCATAAACAAAAAAGCGAGATTTCAAAATGTTTCTGCATGTTCTGTCAACAAAAAATGCCGCCTATGCTAGTGCGGCAAAGGCGGCGCTGGGGATGATAAATGTATTGTAACTATAAAATAGATGTTCCTAATTTACACTATTTATTTCATTGTATTAGCATTTATATCTACTAAGCTATGAATTAAAGTAAGGTAAATTGTATTTATAACATCTTAAAGAACACAATTCAGCTTATCAAGCCCAAAATTATGTATTTAGAAACAATACTTATCTCATTTAGTTTAGAATAATTGCGAACTAATAAAGATTGTAGCTCAGCAACACTTGAAAAATCACTTCCAATCACTTTGATTATATTATCAATATCTCCTTCATATATCCCCATATCTTTTAGCATCTTTTTACTTGGAGATTTTAAATAATACAAAATCTCAATATTTTTCATTAGCCGTTCATGCAGAGTGGTAACAAGTATTGGAGAAACATGTTCACATTCCATAAAGTAACGCAACAAATCAACTTGACTATAGAATGTAAATTCAATATAACTTGATTTATATCGAATAGCAGTATTGATAACACTAGAAAAATTAGCTTGCTTGTAACATTTTAGCGTAGCATCTACGACTTCTCGTATAGATTGACGATATTTATAAGTAAGTCTGTTGATTATGAATGTTTTTAGTTTAAAATTATATTCCTTCATCCCGAGTATCCTGCAAAGCACACGAATTAATTCTAACTTACTTTGATTAGGGTTTTTATTTTGTTGATACAGCACATCTAACAAACTACTTTTATATTTATAATAATTATTCAGTAAGAATTCAACAGTTGAAAATCGATATTTTCTTGCAACGTTTTCTTTATACTGTTCAGCAGTAATGTTAAGCTTATCCAATATTTCAAGAAACTCCGGATGTGATGAATAGTTTCCAAAATTTATATCCATATCGATACTATTATCTGTTAATTCAAATTCTATAGATTTAACTGCTGCTTCTTTTTCATAGAAAGGATCCTGAGGGGCTTTAATATAGTATGCAACCCCTAGGTAATGCTGATAAAGTCGTCCAGTACGCCCGACAAGATTATAGAAATCAAATGCGTCAAATGTCTTATTATAACTACGACAAGGCTTAGTGATAATAATGTTTTTAGCTGACGTATTAACGCCCTCCAATAACGTAGACGTGCATATCAATTTGGAAAAATGAGAGTTTGGATTATTAAACAATGATAACTCCAACATTCTAATACCAAGTGGTAACTGACCATGATGAACAAGAAAACCTTTTTCAAGTGCTTTTATTATTGACCATTGAGGATGAATCTCTCTTTTTGCCCAAGAAATGAAGTCTTTTAAAATGGGGTTGTCATCTAATTCCAATGCCTGATTTTGAATCTGTGTCTGTTCAATAAATTTATCAATTGCAACAACGGTTGGAAAATAGATTAAGGTATTATCTTGTGGTGTGATAGACATCAATATTTTGTCCGTGTATAGACTTCTTTCATTTTCATCAAGAATGTTATATATCTTTACATCGTTGACCACAGGGGAAAAATTTGTACTGTAGAAAGCAGGAATGTCATCTAATTTTTCCAAGTTTTCTACACCGCTTATAAAAGGGGCAAGCAAAACATATTTTTTACTTCGTTTCACCATATTACAGTATGCAATGTTTAGTATAAGAACTCTATCATTGGAAGTATCCTTTTGTAACTTATAAACTTCATCAATAATTAAAAAATCGATGGATTCAAATAAAGTTGCTATACTTTCATCAATTACCCTATCGTGTGTAACAATAAAAATATTCTTTTTTGAAAAATCATATGCCTTTTCTGGATCAATAGATAGATAAATATTATAGTCAGAAAATTTGTCTTTGTATTGTCGTATAATTTTTTGTTTATACTCGTCAATAAGGGCTAATGTAGGCACGACCATAACAACATTCTGTGGTTGCGCTCGACAAATATATTCAAATACTATAAATGTTTTTCCAAAACTTGTAGGAGCACTAAAGATTAGCCCCCTATTTTTTTTAATTAATTCTAGTACTTTTCTTTGCTCAGGATGCAAAGATATATTACTATCTAAAGCAGATGTAGCAAATGCACTATAAATTAATGATGCAAATGAGTATTCACGAGAATACATTGTTAGTCCCATTGCATATAGAGAATCTGCATTAGCCATAGCAAATGCAGATTTATCATTATGTTGATTTATTTGACGAATATACTCATCACGATAGACTTGAATATCATCAAAATGCAACTCATTTTTGTTTATACTCATTGCACTTCTTCACCACCTTTTTCATGATGACATCCATCATTTTAGCTTTATCAATGAGCGGAAGTGAGATAAACAGATAATCAGTATCCAGGTCAAAATATTTTCGCTTTGTAATTTTAGTATTCATCTGTTCAAGGTAATACTCTATAGTGTTATTAGTTTTACTATTACCATGAGCAATAAATGTTGGAACACAAATTCTGTTTATGTCTGCAGCAGCAATAAATTCTTCGAATGTCATACAAATATCTGTATGTTCTTTAAATGCCTCAATAAATTCATCCGAAAGTTTAAAAGCATCGTCATTTGAAAGCACCACCTTATACTCTTCTGAAATTTGATTTTCATAATCTAATAACGAACGATTTATTAAGGTTATGGCATTTTCAATTGTTTTGCAAACTTTGGATTCGCCAAACATTATGGTTGAGGTTTCAGGATTAAAAAAAAGAGCATCTATTCCAAATACACTCATATTTCGATCAGTTGTACATCTGAACTTAGGAAGGATACAATGCACCTTAAAATAATTCGATAAAAGTACGTGAAATACATACTCACCAATTTTACCCATTTTATCATTTTGGATTAGTGTCTTTCCATCCTTAGATATAAATTTATATTCATCTCCAAGTACATCTTCTACTTCTTTTGTAACATTATTATAAGTCAAAAGTTCCAACTCATTATTGAGAAAAGAGCTTATAGTCATATATAGTTTTTTGTAAATTTTAGGAGTTGGGGAGAATTCTATTGGGGTCAATGAATTTGCATAGTTTAACAGATTTGTTTCACTTAAAATATATTCGGCTAGACCATTCATAAATAAATTCACATCAAAACAATCTGCATAAATAAACGAGTGTGCATCATCACTTTTATAAACATAGAATTCATCGAAGCGTTCTTTAACAATCACAATAAACTCCTACCCATACTCATTATTTCATTTATATATTTCTAACGCAAAGAATTGTAAAACCAAATTTAAGTTGAAAACTAATGCAGGTTAATTTGAAGTTATCCTGCGTTGAGTTTTGATAATACTATTATACACCCATTTTTCTTCAAAATCAACATAATCTCGCAGATTTTTCCAAGAAATTCATCGACACTATTCGACAAAAAGCGTATTACAATATATAATAGAATTATTCCCAAACGAAGGAGTAGCTATCATGATAAACTTAAACCTGCAAATAGAACGATTTCTTAACTACTGCATGTCCAGAAAAGCTCTGAATGAAAAAACCATTAAGGCTTACAGAATCGATCTTAGGCAATTCTCTGAATATACAGACAACACATTTTCCAAAGAGATGATTTGCCGATACATCGACATACTTCACGAACGATTCAAGCCCAAGACGGTAAAGCGAAAAATCGCTTCCATCAAAGCGTTTACTCATTATCTTTTAATTGAAGACGTAATTGAAATCAATCCATTCAACAAAATTGATGTTTCCTTTCAAGAACCTACAATTCTTCCCAAAACGATCCCCCTCAATATAATCAACAGTCTGCTAACGTGTGCTTACAATTCATTTTCACAGGCTGAAACAGATTATCAAAAACGCTGCACGACTCGTGACATTGCAATTCTTGAAATTCTCTTTGCAACCGGAGCCAGGGTATCTGAAATTTGCAATCTGACACCCACATCTGTAGATTTGACGAATCACACCATCAAAATTTTCGGAAAAGGTTCTAAAGAACGGATGATACAGATTGAAAATACCGATGTTTTAAGGGCGCTTCAATCTTATTATGACCTATTTCAAGAGGACATAAAGACGTGTGGATTCTTCTTTGTCAACAAACTGCATCATCGTCTCACTGAGCAATCAGTTCGTGAAATCATTCGAAAATACACAGCTATGACAGGGTATGATATACATATCACGCCGCACATGTTTCGTCATTCATTTGCCACTTTGCTTCTTGACGAGGATGTTGACATTCGTTACATACAGAAGCTATTGGGGCACAGTTCCATCACAACCACACAAATTTATACCCATGTTGCTATGGCAAAACAAAAAGAAATTCTTTCTGTCAAGCATCCAAGAAATAAGATAAGGGTTAACGCAAAATAATATACAATTATCTTCAGTTGTAAAAACATGTGCCATCAAACGCTTTCAAAAGAATCCTCATAAACATATAGTCCTAAAATTCTAAAAAAGATCATAGCTACAAACAAATTCTGAAGCAGTGCATAGAATTATTTAATATTTATGCTGATAAAATCAAATAATCACATATGCTCAACTAATCAACTATTTACTCTGAAATAATCCTCTGCCTGTACAATCGTATTCCAAATCTGCTCATCCTTACAGGGATTGATATAATCATCATCAGAAAGCACGCCATACACAGCTTCAAGCTTTTCTTTTACTATCTTTGCATATGAATACATATTACTTTCATAACGTTCCTGCTTCACTCCTCGGTTACGCATTCGCTGCTGAGAATGATTCATTCGTTCCAAATGATGCATTTGCACAGAACGTCTTGATACAGTTATCTGTGCTAAAAGCTTTTGCATTTCATCAGATAACTTTACCGCCTCTTCATACTTCTCTACAGCATCCTTCGCAGTATCTATCTTCAATTGATCTTCATAAGAAACTCGATTATTTCTGTTTTCCGATATATCACGAAGCTGATTTACTGTTTCTTTCAACTCGTTTAGAGAAGCAGACCTTTCTGCAATATTGATATTGGATTCTATCACTCCGATATTTTCAAGAAGCCGATTATCCATTTCATCGAAATCAGGCAAGGATTCTCCAAATTCCTGCATATAAGCATCCTGAACAAAATGCATCATTTCTGTATTTCGCTCCAATACATGAGCCGCTTCAGATATATCAAACTTCTGATCATGATACTGAACACAATTCCTGTAGCGCTCTTTTAGATAAACATTAGATACAACGCCGTTTTCCAGATCCTTTACATCTGGTTCTATTTTCTCCATCATGTTGTCAGAAATGACCTCTCTTCCCTTCACCGAATCCTGCATCAACGTTTTCTGTACTGACCATTCATGACTGTATTCCTTTCCAAGCGCAACAAAGTCAATACTTAACTGCATATACAATTCACTTGGATTCGCTGATAATCTTGCTGCTAATCTGCGAATGAAGAACAAGGATGTAACCGATGTGATGACACCCTTTACAAGCTGAAGTACCCCTTCACCGAGCATTCCGGCAAACTGCACTGCTGCCTGAGCCACTGAAAGTGCTGCTTCTGCAACATAAATAGATGCATAAAGCACTCCTTTTGCAATTTCATATCCTGCTATTTCACATCCGATAATCGGCGCATAAAATATTTTTTTGAACCATCCCATATTGCGAAGTCTATTCCTGCATGCATCTATCTGATGATCTAGGTATGAGATTTCATCGTACAATTTCCGTACCTTTGTTTTTGCATCTTCCAGTGATTGCGTTGCGTCATTAATTTTCTTTCTGCAAACTTCGATCGCATGATTCAATCGATCTTTTACCTTTGTCAGTGTTTCTTCTAATTTGTATGTATCAAAAGAAAACTGAAAATCAAAGTTCAACGATTGAAAACTCTGATAGTTCACATTCAAAGAAAGATGCGTTGTCATGCCCCAGAATGTACTTTCCAGATTGATAATGATCAAGCCTTTTTGATAATACAATTGTGCCTGTTTTTCCGTCAATCCAGCTATTGATATTTTACCGTCAAAATAAAATGACACATCATTTTGAGATGCTTGCAGATAAAATGCAACGCCTTTCGCTGTCGTATCCAGAAATTGTGACAGAACGCTGTTTTCCGGAATTGGGATAGGATTTTCCTGTTGAAAATCAGAGGATGTAATTTTGATTATTCCCAAATCAATATCCGACAGCATGCCAAACGCCAGTGCACCTTCCTGCTGACGGAATGAAAACAAAACTTTCAAAGACAATTGAAACACACAAATTTTTGCACAAAAGAATATTCCCGCACTGACAACCATGCCGTTACCAATTGTGAAGGGTTCTGCCACATCTGAATAATAAAATTGTGGACGCAGATACAAAACACCGTCTGCATCCACATAATAATGACGCATTCTATATTTATCCACAAGCGCATATCCATCATCCTGCGGTATTCGTCCTATAGAAATTGTATTTACATCAATCGAAAGCTGAGATGCCGTAATATTATCATTAAAAAATGCTGCAATCTGCGATAAATCAGTCTTTTCAAACCATTCCATCTGAAATTTATTTCTACATTCAAAATCAAAGTAGTCGATAGAAATAATATCAAGTGCTTTGATACCTGGAATCAAAAGACCCGTGATGTTTTCAATCAAATCCGATATGGAAAGTCGACTGGTAGCAAAACATAATAATTGCGGTTTTAAGATTCCATCGTATGAAAACTGCATCGCCGCAAATAGATACAACTTTCTTAAATAAATTTCACCGACAATGCCAAATGTCAACCCCTTGTTATATCCAATTGTAAGAGAAGTGTTTCCGAGGTAAAATGCACCGAAAAGATTGATTGGTTCTTTCGGAATGGCAGATGCCGACAGCATCAGTGAACTGGAAGATAATTTACAGTCAACGCAAAAAGACATTTCGGGAATTGCCATTAACTGAAACATCCCGGAGGCCTGAAAGATCGTGTCAGCTTTACCAGTATCCAGTTCCAGAAATAATTCTTGTATGCTGATAATGTCATTAGAGATCTGTGGGACGGAAAGTACAAAATATGCGCCTTGCTGTCCTTTTCCCGCGAAAAAGGACAGATTTTCTATACCAAGCAGCTCATGAAAAAACAGGTCCAGCAACCCATTGCATTCCTGTGAAAAGTAATATTCGGAATACAAACAAAAACTGTTTTTTTCGTAGAATCTGGAAGGAGGCAGCAATGTTTCCGTCTTATGAAAAGCTTCTAACAGTCTGCCAATATTAACCGGCTGCAATCCTTTGGAAATATACAGATAAAAATTATCAATGCCAATCAGACGCTTGGCATTTGCGATAAGTTCTGCAACGAACCCTGAACTCTCTTGTTCTGAAATTTCACATAAGAATCCGCTGCCAGAGTAACTTCCATCTGAATTTTTTAATCGAATCGCTGTAACACGGAACGACTGCATATCCACAAAAAACATCTCATGATCATAAGCATAACTGAAACGCAATTCAGCAGATCTATGTGTCAGAAAATCCGGAAGAAGTGTGTGTAATTCATCAGACAGCTTAGAATCAATCAATGCAACGATTGCAGTCATATCAGCATTGTTGATATTCAAATTCCCTTGAAAACAGCTTTCGCCATGCAGTACACTGTATGATGCCGCTGCTTCATAACCCAGTATCGTTCCACGAACACCAACGCTCATGGAAAATGTTTTTTCTTCCATTGAATTCACCATATCGGATTTTTTCATCAATTAAAATGAATCAGGTGTTATCAATGCCATTTTTTCCAGCACAGTCTGACGCTGCGTATTCCAGATATTGAAGCTTAGGCTGTCGATCTGGAATATCTTGATTTCCTTTGGAATCAAACCTTCTGCATTGATTTGCAGCGAAAGTGCGTATTCGATTGTCTTTTCTTCCGTTTCGCCGTTTTTCTTTGATTCAATATTCAAGAAGAGCATTTTCAAGCAGAACTTGACAGAATCAAAATCAATTGCATTCACAACCTGAGGATCTTCCTCTTCTGCAATCTTGCTCTTAACATCATCTTCAGAAAGAGCGCCTTCGCCTGCCATGCCGTTAAACTGACCAATCATTTCCTTCAGTGTAAGCTGTACGTCATTGGAAACATTCGCAGGTGCCAGGAAAATCTGATAGCCGTCTGCTGTCTTTTTGTAATAGGAACTCAGATCTACTCCCATAAATGTAAACTTCAATCCCACGGATAACTGTACCTTTTCTGTTACTTGTAAATTTTTCATATGAACTACCTCCTTATTTTCCAATCCAACTCATTCTAGCCGCTTTTACCGCACACCTCAATTGTATATTTTTTCCTGGTCCGCTGCTGTTACAACCTCTGCATAATGGAACTATATAAAATTCCTCATCGGGCTGCAAAGCCTGTGTAGGCTGTGATAAGACAACATGCGCTCCAACGAGATCATCTGGATGGTTTGATGTACAATGCTGATTGCAGCATCGTCCGCCAATTTGTACTGTACTGGAGCCAGTTAACACTTCCCACGCATTGATCATTGTTGAATCGTACTCAATTCCCTCATATATCACTTTATCTCCTGAACTCCCTATTGCATTATACAAAGGCAGATCACAACTCAACTCATCAACACCTACATACATTGATTCCAGTTTCGTATTAAATTCATCCTGCATAACATTTCTCCTTTACATTAAATTTCATTTTCAGTTTAAAACATCAAGGACTTACAAATACATTCAATGCATAATATAAAATTATCCACTGTCGTCGACATTTATTATTATAATTATACAAGATTCCCATCTTATCGTCAATACATTCGACAATATTCGACAAATACTTTTCATGGATTTCGTTCATTTTTAAATAGCACGAAACATTTTTGAACATTCTCAATATCTCTATTAAAACTTATAGCCAAAACACTTCCATAAGATCAGCATAACATAAAAAAATCTCATGTCAACAGATTCGCACCAAATAGTCGTTTTTCACATGATTTGGTCAATCATTCTCGCCATATTCCTCCAACAGCCGCAAATACTCCTTTTCCTCGCTATCAATCACATCCTTTGCAAACTCCTCCGCATCCTGCACGGAATTACTCAAAATCTCAAACCCAACCGCCGCCATGAACACATCCACTGGAATTTCTTCCAACCTGTCAGAAAAAATCTCAATCTGAAATCCATCGCAAAGAGTAATACTCCCGTCTTTTTTCTCCTTCTGAATCTTTCTCAAAGACGTTATCTTCACATAAAAGCCATGATACAGCATATTCACATCTCCCATCTCATCTGCATTTGTTCTTCCATTTCCAGATTCTCCGACTGAATCGCCTCCGCCAAAGCTGTTTCCAAGTAACTCATATCCAAACTATTTTCTTTGTAGCCTTGCTCAATGATATCATAATACTCCGCCGTTGGAGATTCCAGCGGCCTGTCGCCGTTCATGATGTAAACCATGGCTTCAACAGATTCTCCGTTCAGTTCAAGAGTAATGCCTTCCTTGCGATAATATTTTGGAAAACCCTCGTATCTGTCCAAAAAACGTTCATCCAGTGCCTCTAATTCCCAAAGCAAAATTGGAACTTCGCTTTCTGCATTCGGTGCAACGGTAGCATGATACCGGAACTGCAGCTCATAGCCTTTCAGCATCGCTGCTCCAGCAACTGTCGAATTCGGACAGCGATACGCCATCTGCTCCAGATTGATGTTGCTTCCGTATGCAGCATATAAAATTTTCTTACCCATAAAAATACTCCTTTACATCGACATGAAAAAGCCCATGCTTTCTTCTTCCTCGTATTCCTCTTCAAAATCGTTCGTAACGGCTTCATCCGGCTCATCGGGTACGTTTTCGCATTGTTCCTGAACCTCGCTTACAGGCTCGACACGCTGCTCACGGACGGCAATACGTTCCTGCTTCAGCCGTTCCCGTTGAGCAATCGCATCCTCCGGATGCCGCCATGAAATACAGCCGTCCAGATGGGAAATCAGATGCTTGCGGCAATTTTTGAATTCGTCGCCATTTAAGCCTAACGAGATCAGCCAGACCCTTGCACTGTAACGGAGATTATCACTTTCCGAAATGTGCGGAGAACAAAACTTTTTTGTCAGCGCAGCATTAGAAATGGCAAGCGCAAGAGTCACGTAAGATCTGATCACACCGGCGTGCAAAGAACTGTTGCACGCTCTCATCTCCCAATGCCCATTGGCGAAAAAACTATGCAAATTACAAGCCTTATAGCGAGTGGAACTGTAATGATGATGCACCTCATCCATATCGCCTCTATACCACAATTTCTGGATTGCTTCGATAGTTTTAGGTTTCTCTTTGTTCAATTTTTCCAGAAAATCTCTGTCCACCTTCTGGCAGTAAGTTTCTCTCATAGGCGATACCTGAAGCATATCAAACAAGAAGTTTTCCTTGCTGGCAAAAATGTTTACCAAGTTTCGCAAACTCTGCGCCGTATAAGGTGCACCGTCTACATGAATGTGAATACCGCAATTGTACTGTGCTCCGGTCACACCGCCAGCGCTTCTGACCGCCCGGACAATTTCCTGCAACAGTGGAATATCGCTATATTCCAGCACCGGTGTGACGATTTCCACGGCATACTCTCTTGACGCATTACCGCCGTTTTTGTCCACACGCCGAATGCTGGAATCATAAACAACTGCCCATTTTCTGTCCTTGCTATCACAAATATGATACTTATCGTAACTGCCGCCAAAGTGCTCCGGCACGCTGTCAAATACTCTGCCGATTGCCCTTGCGGCTGCGTTTCTCGTCAATCCGGTACACTCAATTTCCACGCCAAATTTTTGCGTTTTAATCCCGTCAAAATTTCCTGACAAATTCTCATCTCCCATGAAAAAACGACCTGCAATGCAAGCCGTTTTTCTTGATATTTCGTTATTTTTCCATCTGTGCTTTTACTTCCACGCCGCCCTTGAAAACGATCAGTAATTTCTCTTTCGACAGCACTTTCACGCAATCAATCAGCTTGCGGACAATCACATTGTCAAACACTTCAACCTGAAAGTTTTCATGTGCCAGCATTTCCATGGCAGAATCGATTTTATTCTGCGTATCCGTTGAAATCTCTGCATTCTTTCGGAGTTCCGAAAGCTTTTCATTTATCTCTTGTTCCTCTGCATGAATTTTTTCAAACTCGCAGTCCAGCTTATTCTCATCACATCCGCCGCCAGTAATCAGCGATATCAAGTCGTTTCGGGCTTTATCTAAATCTTTCAGCCGCTGTTCCAGATTCAAAATTTCCTGTTGGTTTTTGCACTCCAGAACCGAGCCGATATTTGCTTTCAAAATTTTAGCAATCTCATCTCCACAGCCGAGATATTCGTTCACTGCTTTCAGAATCGCTCTATGCAGCTTGTCCTCATGAATGGTCGGCGATTCGGAACAATACTTTTTCCCATGATCCAGACGGCTGATACATCGCCAGACAATCTGCTTTTTACTGCCAGCCGTCCATGTACATCGCCGATACAGCGTACCGCAATTGCCACATATCAAAAGTTCGGAAAGTGCATATTTGCTGGAGTATTTACCTTGTTCGGTTGTGGTTTTATCAGAAACTTTACGTTTACTGGAACGCCTTGCAAGTTCTTGTTGTACACGATTAAACGTATCCCTGTCGATAATCGGTGCATGATGATTTGTCACCAGATACATAGGGCGTTCGCCATTGTTTTTCACAACCTTTTTGGTAATGCAGTCAGCAGTAAATGTTTTTTGCAGAAGCACATCGCCCACATATTTTTCATTTTTCAGAATGCTTTTGATGTTGGATTCGCTCCAGATCTGATTGCCCATGGCAGTCAGTTTCCCTTTAGATTCAAGAGCATTCTTTATTCTTGTGAAGCTCAATCCGTCCAGAAATAATTCGTATATCAAATGGACTGTTTCCGCTTCATCAGGAACAATTTCCGGCTTGCCATCTGCACCTTTCTGATATCCCAGAAGCTTGGAATATTGAAACGCCACCTTGCCTTCTGCATAAGCTTTTTGCTTGCCCCAGCTGACATTCTTACTGATGGACTCACTCTCCGCCTGAGCAAATGAGCCGTACAGAGCAATCATAAATTCACTTGTCATGGTCATTGTGTTGATGTTTTCCTTCTCGAAGATGACGCCGATTCCAAGGTCTTTTAATTGCCGCACATACTCCAAGCAATCCACAGTGTTTCGGGCGAATCTTGATATTGACTTGGTAATCACAATGTCAATTTTCTGCTTTTTACACAGCCGTATCATTTTCAAAAATTCCGGTCTTTTCTTTGCTTGAGTGCCGGAAATTCCTTCGTCGGCAAATATGCCAGCCAGTGTCCATTCCTTTTTGCGATTGATCAAATCCGTATAATATGCGATCTGAACCTGGTAGCTGTTTTGCTGCTCCTCCTGTTCCGTCGATACACGACAGTATGCCGCCACTCTAAGCTGATGGTATTTATCCCTGTTTTCCGTAGTTTGCGGCTTTGCAGGAATTACCCTGACATTGGGCGCTGTGGTCATTTTGCATCTTCCTTTCTATGATATTTTTGATGACAACGCCATTGATAAATTCGATTTCAACGGTGCAAAAATGGCTTACCAGAATCCGTGAAATACAGGATTGCAGTAAGCCAATGTCAAGCGTATTCAGTTGTTCATGACTTGCAAGAACTTCTCGCAACTGCGTTGTTTTCTGCGGTTTATTGCTGTAGGTACAGCAGTCATATTTCAGTTCTGCAAGCTTGCATATTTCTTCTTTCGCACTTTCAAAATCAACATCAGGAGTTTCCATCAAGCGGCTGATTTCATTCTGCTGACGGGTTATCTCAATACTCGGCGTATATCTGCTGATTTCTGCATCAGCATCAAGCAAATTGGGATTTGCAATCACTGTATTCAGAACAGCGACGATTATTCCAATCAGCATCTGATCTGTAATTCTGTGGCTGAATCGTGAGCATTCCGGATTGCGGCAGTCCCATTTTTCAGAGTGCGTATTGCCGCCGATTCTTGAAATCCGATGACCGCATTCCGCACAATATGTAAGACTGCGGATTGCCTGAAGCTCCTCAGAAATCTCGACGACTGTAGTCGATTTAATTTTCTTCCGCATATTTGCTCTGCAAAACATATCTTCATCAATGATTGCAGGATAGCCGTTTCTGCCCAGATACTTTTCATTTTCCAGAATCCGCTTTATCATGTTTTTGTTCCACACAAAATCGATGCCATTGTAAGGAATGCCTTGACTACTCATCCAATTTGCAATGGCAAGCAGGGAACTGCCGTTTAAGTAAGCCTGAAATATGTTCTGCACGGCTTTGCTTTCCGTTGACTTTGGCTGAATTTCTCCGTTCCGCATCATGTAGCCAAATGGGATTGTTCTGTTTTTCATGTATTTTACACCAGCCTTTCGGTAAATTTCAGACCGCCGTACAGATGGAATTCCAGTTCATTCTGGTTAATCACAATAATTTTCTCAACCAGACTTTCGAACATGATCTCATTGAATTCCGTCATCAGCTCCATGCCGTTTTCAATGATTGAAGCGATATCCTTGATTTGATCTATCATATCGTCCTCATCATCGAAACGCACGATTTTATGCTGTTCACGGCTGAGTTTGTTAATCTTGGAATTGAGTTCAGCAATTTGCTCAAGGTACTTTGCTTCGTCCAGAAATCCTTTTGTTTTCAGCCGGGCAAGTACGTGATTCTGCTCCTTAAGTTTGGCGATTTCCTTTGCAATCTCCATGTACTGCTGATTGCCGCTGAATTTGCGGTTTTTCAGCTCCTGAAGCTGTGAAATTATAGGAGGAAAAATCACGCTGTATTGCGATTTCAGCTTATTGTAAACCCGCATAAACGTTTCATAAATTTTTGATTCTGGCAACCGCTGTCCGCCGCACTTTTCCGCATTCTCATTGTGCGTTCTACACACCCAGTAATATTTTTCACGACAGCGTTTCCTTTTAAAAGTTGCACCGCAAAAACCGCAGATAAGCTTTCTGGACAGCGGATGTTCACAGCATGCAGATTGTGCTTTTTGTCCCCGAATCGCCAGCAATTCCTGCACTTTTTCAAAATCTAACTTATCCACAATGGCGTCATTGATTCCAGAAACATAATATTTTTCATACTCTCCATGATTTATTTTCTTCATATATGGCAAAGTTGTCGTTTTATACGTCTTCTGAAAAACCGCATCGCCAATATATCGCTCGTTCTTCAAAATATATTTTACACTGAAAAATGACCACGCCGATTTACTGATACTGCTTGGAATTTTCAAATCATTCAGTATATTTGCGATTTTCGTAATTCCATAGCCGCTTAAGTACCATGTGAAAATATTTCTGACAATTTTTGCTTCTGTTTCATTGATTTCCAATCGTCCATTGCAGATGGAAAAACCATAGGGCGGACAGGAGATTTTATAACTTCCATCTGCCATGCGTTTTCGATTTGCCCACCGCATATTCTGGGAAATCGACACCGATTCCTCCTGTGCTAATCCGCCCATCAGCGTGATCATCATCTCGTCTGAAATGTTCGCCGTATCGATATTTTCTTTCTCAAAAAGTACCGTAATTCCAAGTGATTTTAGTTCTCGCAGAACGGTCAGACATTCCTTGGTATTCCGTGCGAAACGACTTATTGATTTTGCTATGATACGATCAATTTTACCCCTGCGGCAGTCTTTGAGCATCCGCTGAAACTCCTCACGTTTATCCATTCGGGTGCCAGTTATGCCTTCATCGGCGTATACCGAAACCAGTGTTTCGGTTTTACTGTCGGCAAGGAATTTTTCATAGTACCGCATTTGTGCCATGAACGAATTCAGCTGGTCTGCGGAATCGGAACTGACTCTACAATATGCCGCAACCCGGATTTTCTGCTCCTGTTCTACTGGAATTGTGGGTTGGATTACTGTTACATTTGGATTCACATTAGCACCTCCCATCTGATTTTTTTCACTACATACAATACCACTTTTTCATGAGAAATGGTATCACCAAATCCAACGAAATCACGCCGCCAAAGATGTGCAGAACTGACGAAAGCATTCCTCTTTGTTTAGTGCATTCAGCTGTTTCAATTGTTCCTCCGTCAAAATTTCCTCGGCAAGTAGTTTCTCTGAAATTTGCCGGAGAATCCCATAGGCATATTCAGCTTGTCCGTACTTATGCATCATTTTCTCTCCTTTACGCATTGATATCTGGAACACAAGATTTTTCCCGATCTTGTATCTGCCCAGACGCATTTACGGCAATTTTCACCGTAATGAATTTTCTTTTTTCTATGCAAAATCAGATTTCTGATTTCATCCCAACTTAATTTTTCTTTCAATTTACCACGCTCCATTTTTGATATATAACGCAAATGCAGGAAAAAATGCTCCTGCACTTGCGTTATATCCGCACTGCTGGATTTGATTTGTCTTAGCAAAAAGGCAGTGCGGTATAACTTTAACGTTTTGCCTTCGTCTGATTTCTCAGACGATTTTCCGTGATATTTGCCCCAGGCACCCGTCACGGCGGAACATCGGGAACGATGAACAGCGTATTCACCTCATGGAAATCTCATCCCTCCGGGGTTCTCCCGGAGCCGCCCTCATTGCCTGATTCCCCGACCAAGGGGTGCTGTGACTGGACGGAAGTAGCATTGTCCTCCTGCGTTTCATTGCCGTTCCGGAAAGCTGTTCCGGATTTGGAAGCTGCATATTTTTCGCTCGCTCTTTTGAGGTCGTGGCGTATAGCTTCTCTGGCTGACGATTGTTACACCGCCCGCAGGATTCACGTATTCCCGATGCTGGATATTCAATTGTCAAGATGCGTGAAGGATTTTTATGCCCTTCTACTTAGAGGGGAATGGGAAGGGCATTTTGCACACCCTTTTTACAAAAATTTTTTTAGTTTTTTTATCGACTGGTCTAATGACTTCCTGACAGCATATCTGTTTACCCCTTCGTATTCTGCAATCTGACGCTCTGTCCAGCCATAAAGATAGAACAATTCCACACGTTTTCTCTGTATTTCCGTAAGTTGCTTCAAGGCAAGGTGAATCTGCTCATTTTGCAGATTGGCAAGTACTGTGTTCACTACCGGATTCCAGTCAAAATCAGATATTTTCAAGTCCGATTCTTCATCTTCCGCATATCCTTCATCCATGTGAAGATGCTGTCGTTTTCGTTCTCTGTCCTCATTGGCAAGGTATGCGTTAAATATTTCTGCATACGGTTCAAATTCTTCCGATGTCATGATAATTTCCTTTGCGAATTCGGGTTTTTTCTCTGCAAACTGGGAATCTTCAGTCACAATTATGTATCTGCATCCGCTGAAAGTATCGTAAAACCTGCACAACGGCAGATAGTAGAATCCTCTTTTTATAATGATCTCTTTGATATCAGACATTTCAATTTTTTTATATCTTTGATCCATTTTCTCACCTCCGTTCGATGTAAAATCAAACGAAGGCTTATGGATATCCGGCAATGCTGCATTGCCATACTTGAAAAAAGGGCATAAAAAATCCCCGTTTCGCCTTTAAAACGAAATAGGGTAAAAAAACGGAGCAAACTCGCTTTAAAGGCTTGATTTACTCCGTCAAATATAATTCGTTTTTCAATCTTGAATGCGATTGCAGCTTTTTCAGCAAGCAGTGAAAATAGTAACTATATTATCACACAAACTACCACTTGCCGCTGTGTGCCGTCATCAGTGCAAGTGACAACAGTAAGCCGGTTATCCCCGAAATCATCCAGAATCCACGTTTCCTCCGGTTCTACAATAAAGTATTCCATCGCCGTATAAATATAACAGGTGCGATCTGCGTTATTGTCGTACAGCATCACATCCATGCCAGTTTCTATTTCATCCAAATCATTGAAAATCTCCGCATAAATCGTACTGTTATGTCCAGCAATACAGTAGTTGCCGGAGCCAACCTCTCCCGTATCCGGAAAATGCCCTGCTGCAACAGAAAGCGTTTCCTTGTCTGTGCCGTCCATGACCGGTACTTTGATGTTCAGATCTGGAATTTCTAGAATAACGCATTCTTCCAGTAATTTTTGCTTGTACAACTCACGGCTGATGCGTTGATAGGCAAACATGAATAATATGGCAATTCCCACAATCATGAAAGCCAGACCGATTCTCAGCATCCACTTTTTTGCTTTTTTCTGCAACTTCCGCACCGCCTTTCTGTTCAGCCAAACGAATCATTACGCACTTTTTTTGATGATTTTTTGTCTCATCAGGCACAAATCGAATGCATCAATGATATTATCTTCACACAGGTCACCTGCTTTCCAATTTGCTAAAACAGCATCCGGATTTCCCAAAAGCCACTTCTGCAATAAAACAACATCCGCAATTGTAAAAAATCCATCATGATTGACATCGCCTGCAACTGTTTCAGACGATATTGCAACAAATGATATATTGTTTTCAACTGCATAAGCTTCAGCCGACGACTCAGAATATCCATAAATAGTCAGAATTTCTGAAACTTTACTTCCGGTGTACCCCATCGCATAGTCTTCAATATCAACAACACTTTCCGGAATCCATATTTTTTCCAATGAATCACACCCTAAAAAAGCATACCTTCCAATTTCAGTTACTGAATCCGGGATGATTACTTCTGTTAATGCGGTGCATTTGTAGAATGCATTTCTTGGAATGGAAGTAATCGAATTACTGAGCTGCAAATCAATTAGAGAACCACAGTCACTCGTTAGCATTCCGCCTATCGATGTAACCGTATTCGGAATCGTCAAAGATACCAGATTTGGACACCCATTAAACGCACTTTCTCCGATAGTCTCTACCTGATTCAGATCAATTGTTTCTAAATCTGTACTTGCAAAAGCACTTGAACCGATTGATTTGACCGAATCAGAAAGGATCACCGATTGAATGCTTTTATTCGTAAATGCTCTGTCACAAATGAATTCCACGCCATCCGGTATGACGAGTTCTGTATCCGATCCTTTGTAGGTCTGCAAAAATTTATCCTGCACAATCACCCAATCCGGCTGATCAGAAAACCACTTTGTTCCACCGAATACACCGCCGCCAAGATAAGTCAATTCCCCCTCAATCGTGATGTCCTCTAATGCAGAACAGGCAACAAATGTAAATTCGTTGAGTGCCGTTACATTTTGAGGAATTGTGATGCTTGTCAATGAGGAACATTCATAAAATGCGGCGTCGCCAATTTCTGTCAGTGTTTCAGGCAACTGGATTTCCAATAATTCCGAGCAATAGGAAAAAGCCCAGCTTTCGATACTTTCCAATCCTTCGGAAAGCGTGACAGATTGCAGCTGTGTACAATTTCCAAATGCACCAATGCCAATAGAAACAAGCGAAGACGGCAGATCTATGCTTTTTAGCGAAGAACAATTCCTGAAGCTATTGGTTCCGATGGAAGTCAATGTAGCAGGAAAATCAACTGTTTCCAGTGCTGTAAGACCAGAAAAAAGCGAATCACCAATTCCTGTAACGCCATCCTGCAATACAATCGATGTGATCTGATCGCTTTCATCGTACCATGGCAATTTTGTTCCATCACTATATTTTTCAATGATACCCTGCGATTTAATCGTCAGTACGCCGTCATTTAAGGTGTAAAGAATAGCAGCGTCTGCCGGAATCGTTGAAAACGGAATGCTAAGCATAATAAGTCCGCAGCCAGCTAATACACTTACAATTTTTTTCACAAATTTCATATGCATTTCCTCCTGATGATAGAAAAGCACCATGCTTGGAATCGCGTTCGAAACATGGTGCTTTTTCTGATTTTACAATTGCAGTTTATCTTCTTTTCTTCTTCAAAACACCCGAACTGATCACCATTGCTCCGCCGATTCCCGTCATGCATACAGCCAATGCAGCAGCGGTTTGATACCATTTGGAATAACCAGTTTGTGGAAGGGTGGTGTCATCTGTCGTAGTGGTCGTAGTGATTGAAGTTGTTTCTGTTGTTTCAGTGGTGTTTCCGGTTGAAGTGGTTGTTTCGGTTTCTTCTGTTGTGACAATATCGGTAGTTGTTTCTGTTGTTGTGGTGGTGTTTTCGGTTGAAGTTGTTGTTCCGGTTTCTTCTGTTGTGGCAACATCGGTAGTTGTTTCTGTTGTTGTGGTGGTATTTTCGATTGAAGTTGTTGTTCCGGTTTCTTCTGTTGTGACAATATCGGTAGTTGTTTCTGTTGTGATTGTCGTTGTAATTTGATCATCCAATGCAATGAATGTGAAACCGTTTTCGTTTGCGTAAGTTTCGGCTGGAGAATTTCGATAACCACGAATGGTCATATTGTCCAATGGTTCACCGCAATAGTATCCAATGCCGGAATTATCAAGAAAAACATCACTTGATAAAACAGTTACATCTGTCAAATTTACACAGTTGTCGAAAGCATTATCACCGATTTGTTGTAGACTGATTGGAAGAATCAATTCCTCGATTTGTGTATAGCTATTAAGCGCGTCGTTTCCAACATATTCCATCCCGTTTCCCAGAAAAATCTGAAAAGAATCTCTAAAAAACCATGTTGAAAACAATTTTGTATCGAGTTTTCTAACGTTATCAGAAAAAGTAATCTGGTCAATTGGATTCTGATTCATCCATTCTGCAAGGAAGGCAGAATCTTCATTTCCTTCGCTATCTTCTTCAAATAACCCGACAAAGATATTAAACGATAGAACATCACCATCAACAACACAATTTCCATCTTCGATTGTGATAGTTGCGTTGTCTTGATGGAATGTCCATGTCATAACGCCGTCTGTTAAATTATATGAAAATACATCTTTTTCCACCGCTCCGCTTTCTACTAAATCAGTATCTTCTGCTCTAGCCTGAAAAGACACTATCGGAATGCAATCTAACATAACAAGAAAA
Organism: uncultured Ruminococcus sp.; assembly: GCA_934463425.1. Classification (GTDB taxonomy): domain Bacteria; phylum Bacillota; class Clostridia; order Oscillospirales; family Ruminococcaceae; genus Ruminococcus_C. The sequence continues at coordinate 10,339 of CAKSJP010000003.1, read as the reverse complement.
GAAGCGAAGAACAAACAAATTCTTTTTATCATGGTATTTGAACCTCCAAAGTATCTTGCAGATAGTTTTTGAACGCAATAATACAAAGTTCTTCATCTGAATCGTTTAGAGTACACGTTATAAATTGTTTATCAGAGGCTATATAATACGTGATTAAATCAGTTGTTATACTTGCATTAGATATAAAGTTTTTGTTTCTTTCAACTTCATACAAACTGTAGTAATTATTAAGCAATGATTCAATTTCGCTATTTCCAGATCTAATCAAAGTTTCAATATTAACTGCATCAATATCTCCATATAAATCCTTCAGACCAAAATTATATGAGTCATTGCCCATCAAGTCATATAAAGCCAAGCCAATATTTTCATATGTTCCTTCAGTATATGTTTTGCTATACGCTTGATTTATTACTGTTTGTAAATCGCCTGCCCAACCTGTAAGATCTCTAGCCCATTGCCATGTCTTATTATCCATAAGTGATGACAGAGTTGCAAAACAATGGTATAAGTCTAAAGTCTGCCCTTCTGAATTTACATATATTTCTTTAGTCTTAGCAAAATAATCGCTAAGAATTGGATAATTGTTGCTGATATATGTTACAAAACTTGTATCACTTCCAGCCATGAAGTCCCATTTCCAAGATGTATAGTTTTTATTAAATTGTCTGATGTAATAACTACACAGCCATAAATCTTTGCAACCATTGTATTTATCATTTATATTATAAGTATATGAATCACCGTAATATTCTCTTGCTGCTTCCTGTAGTTCTCCCATTTTTTTTGCAAAATAACCATTTAGCTGATAATACATAGGATTTGGATCAGCATTATCAAGATCCAAGTCACCATCTGTATCAGTTTCTTCCGGATCTGAAGTCATTTTAAAATAAATGCCACCACAAGCATTGACTTCTATATCAGGATAATACTCCGAAATATATTCCGCCGCAAGTTTTGTATCTGCATCATCATTCACATACATAACACTAACTTCTTCGCCGTCCTCTAATTCATCGCCATCTGTATCTTTCATCTGAGGATCGCTGAAAAGAACATAGCCATTTGCAACCGGCATACCATAAATCTCAAATAAATCTGGAATACCGTCGCCGTCCGTGTCTGTTGTGGTATCGTATTTTTCTGTAACATTAATGTTTAAGAAATAAGGAACTAATTCTTCAGCAGTATTGGCATAGAAGTATTCACCACCGGTTCTATCGGCCATTTCTTCCAAAATAGTCTCACAAACATTATCTGTTAAACCGATTGTATAAATTTTAATTCCCGCTGCAGCTGCTGTATCTACAACAGAATAATCGAAATCAGACGGGTCAATAGCATATCCGCTATCATTAGTTGGATAACCGTCAGAGAGGAAAATTATAATGTTTTCAGAAGATGTGTTATTATCAACATCCAAACTATTGATAGAATGTTGAAGCGCTTCTTCATAATTTGTAATGCCAAGGGATGTTACATTATCAATTGTTTCTTTCAATAAGTCTTTATCTTTTGTCAGAGTACCAAGAGACTGTGTACTTACGTGACTTGCAAACAGTGTCACAGATGCCATATCATTATCACGCATGACATTTACAAATCCTTTCGCAGCATCAACTCTGCATCTATTCGGATCGTTGCTGTTCATACTTGATGAACAATCTATAGTGATCGCTGTGTGTAAGTCAATATTGCTCGATGGATAATAGTTTGCATTCCATGCTGCATACCATCTATTACAATCCACGATCAAATATTTGCTAAAATGCGTAGTTGTAATAGATAGCGTATCATCGCTGTTGTCCCGAGTGGTTTCCATCTCTTCAAAACGCTGTTCCTCTTCATTGTACCACAGAACAACCAAATCGTCAAATGCACTTTCTCCAAGTGCTTCTGCGGCAACATGGAACGTAATTGTTCCCTCTGTAATTTTCGAATCGGATGAAATATCATAAGGATCACCGATCAGTCCGACAACATTGGAACACATCCAGTCCACATCCATGACACTTTTCACACTTGTTGTGGAGTCGATATAGCCAGTTCCTTCAAACGCCACATCAATCTGCTGGACAATAGTGTCATCTTCATCCGCATCAAAGGTTTTGCTCTGATTAAACAGTTCTTCATCATCCGGAACACCATCACCGTCCGTATCCGAAACCAAAGGATTTAGTCCAAGCGCAATCTCATCACCATCGGATAGACCATCTCCATCTGTATCCGGATTTAGCGGATCCGTTCCATACACATTTTCTTCATCACCATCGGACAATCCATCATAATCAGAATCTGCCACAAGCGGATTTGTGCCGAGCATATATTCTTCATAATTGCTTAATCCATCCTGATCGTTATCATATTCTCCATCAGAAAGATTTGTATCCAAAGAATGTGCATTTGCAGGATCGGAGCCTACTTTCAGAATTTCATAACCATCCGGCAATCCGTCACCATCGCTGTCTGAATTCATTGAATCACAGCCATATTCTTCTTCAAATTCATCGGGCAATCCATCTCCATCAGAATCCGGCAGTTCACTCCAATCAATATCATCATCATAGATGAAATTATAGATTACTTCTTCGTCAACGATCACCTCAGTAAGTGAATAATCAATAATTTCCGCTTCGCCATCCTTAACACCAATAAAGCCAAGCGAAACACTGGAATTTGCATAAACTGTACCCGTGTAAGTTCCCTTCAGCATATAGCTGTAAGGTTCCAATTCGGTTACGGTTGCAGCCCAACTGTTTGTAATTTCTGTGATTGTAAAATTGGTGTCAATCATCAGCTCCCATGCTTCAATCGGTTCATCGGTGTTGTTCTGTATGATAATCTCACCGTTGAAGTATTCGTTGCTATCGCCCCAAGTTTGATTTACTTGAAGTGATAACGTATAACCTTCCGCTTTTTCCGCTCTTGTCTGACAGAGTGCAAAGAAGTCCGGTGTTTCCTCACAATCGTTTATCGCATAGCTAAAAGAAACTGATGCATTAGGATTGATATCCGCATTATATCCGCTGTTCTTGAAATAAGCAAAACCATCCGATGTTGTTTTTTGCTCCGCATTTGTTGTATACTGGATATCACCATTTGGATCAAAATACAGCATCCAATTTTCGATGGTTTCCTCTCCCGTATTGGTTATTGTAATTGATACAACTTCTGTATCGCCCCACGAATTTGTCACATCGTATGTGATTTCATAATCGTCATACACATAACTCAATGCCACTACTTCCGATTCGGCTGATACCGGCAATGCGGCTACAGACTGCATTAACAATGCAGCGGCAAGAGAACTTGCTATAATTTTCTTTTTCATGACATATAATCCTTTCAATGTTTCATTTAATTTTACAAAAAGTCATCACTATGATACCATCTTCTTATTTGAAAATAATAATGATGCTGTTTAGTTATGATTTTTGATTAATGTGTTTTTCAACATTCCCAAAAGCAGCATAATACTAAGCGTAATCCAAACCATCTGCAGACTGTTTGAGATTTGATTCATATGAAAAATTTGAAACAATACTACAAGTATAGCTTCTATTGTAAATACAATTAGGCCACGCTTTTTATAGACACGTTTTTCTGTTGCGTCTAAAGGCTTGTTGAAATCCTCTACAGGCATTCTCCATAGAATCACCCCTGCAGAAACAATAGAAATGATATGAAAAACGGTATAAAATTGCTTTACATAAAAAAGTAGCGTTAGAACAACTATGAGCATGCATCCAGATAATAGCCAGCATCTACATGGTGTTTTCGCATGAAACCCTCCAGCGTAAATCCGAAATGGAATATATCCAGCTGTAAAAATAACAGTTTCTACTACCATATGAAACAGCAAGCCAATGACCAGAAACGTGAAAACATTCAACATGGTATTCAATGCTTGATTAATCCCATATTGATAAATCGAACTTTGCTCAGTTGATACAATGTGTTGTTGCTCTAATTTCCTCACAATTTTTTCGGATACCGTTGCAAACATTAGAACTTCCGCAGCTTCTTGACATCATCCGTTAGTTTTGGCTGATGTGTAATCCACATGCAGGTAGAGTTTGCGGATATAGTGGCAATCATAAGTGCGAATGCGGCAAATACACTTCCAAACATCATCATAAAACGGTTTACTGTTGATTTCATAATACATCTTCCTTTCTCTGAAGCCTCCCATAGTTCTCGCAGATACTATAGGTATATTGATTGTACGTTTTGATGAGACAATTCATCCTAATAGTATTATAGCATAAAATCTAACAGAAAAACCGACTTATGGTACGAGTGGTATAGTTTTCAGGTATGAAATGCAAAAAAGTTAGAGAGATACATTGGAGGTTTCTGACTTTTAATAAAAATAAATTCAGCTTCAATCTTTTTCAAAATAATTCTTAGAGCTTCATGGTAAAAAAGAAGGAGTAACCGCGCCGAGGTGGGGTTACTCCGTTTGTGGATTAAATTATGGCTTATGACTTTTGTTCTGAATCCGCATTTGCATAGAAATCTTCAGCAACCTGAAGCACATCTAAAACAGCTTTTCCGAGTTCTTCGGCAGTTGCTGTGGAGGGAAGATATAGTTTTTTATATAATCACTTAATCTTATGATTCGTATACAACCTTCTCAAAATCGGATATAGAAATAAAATCGTTTACAAAAGTAAAATAATAAAAATTATTTTTAGTTCTCCCTAAAAAATTGCTTAAATATTAGCAAAGAATAAGATGTAATTATTTTTTTCTAAAGTGTGATTTTTTTAATATATGAATTATTCCAATAATCCAAACGGATAATATAAATAATACCAAAGCAAGCATTAAGAAAAAGTTGTGCAAGCTCTTGTGTGAATTAGTAACATAAAACCAATTTTTAGATATTCTCCTGTTGTAATATTTATCTAAAAATTCAGGCAATTCGTTATTTGGTTGATATATAATCATTCTATACTCATATTCAGTAGATGGGTAAAATGAAGAATCATACATTGAAAAAGATATGTAAACTTTTTCACCGGAAAAGTTATACAAATCTATTGAATCGACTCGACAAGTATCAAATAATTCTTTCTGAATTATTTGATCTTTATTTTCATTAGATTCATTTAATTTCAATTCTGCTGCTTCTACAAATTGTGCTTTATGTTCCATAAAATTATTTATATAGTAATAATTGGAATCTTGCATCCATATATAGAATAACACAAAGAGAATCGGTAACAGTATAACTGAGAAAGCAAAAAACAAAAGATAAATTTTATTTTTCATTAATGTCACTGTCAAAATATTCAAATCCTTTTTTTACATTATTGATATCATCTTCATCTTCTAGTTGGTGACTTGTAATTACAGAAACTGCATGTCCACCAGCAATTAAAATTTCTTCTGAGAATCCTATTGCTTTTCCTACATATCCGTAATTAACATTTCCAAATTTTTCTGCGCTACAAAAATCGCCACGCAGAATAAATGGAAAGCTTATAGTCATGTATGGAATATCATCAAATTCTTTTTCCCAAGATGTTTTTAATTTATAATCCCAGTCCCCTTTAGGTCTAACCTTATCAAAAAATTCAATCATTACCATGTCTGCAATCGAGGGGTCTGACTCTATATCTCCCCAAAGATAAGCAAAATGCAATAGATATAAAATATTATCATTCATTTTTGAATTAATCAACTCAGTGTAATCATAAAAATACAAATAAAATGTACTTGCAGAGTCATCTTTAATAGTGCTATTATCTTTTTTTATTACTTTTACACCACATGCACTTTGGGCTTCTGATAGTTTTGGGGAGGTTATTTCAATAGAATTAAAGTACGGTTTTGTTGAAATACCATCCACGTAATTTAGATAATCGTCCTCACCATTTCCAAAATTATTTGAGTAATCATTTGCAATTGTAGCATATGTTAAATCGTCTATATTTTCAATAGCTGTTTCTTTTCCATTTATCATTGTAGTTGACTGCAAGCCATGATTCATTTGATAAATATAAATAGCAGTGCGTGTTATCGGTCCATAATTTTCTCCGTACGGATTATTATCCATATTAAGATATCCAAGTTCAACAAGCCAATGCTGTAGTTGTGCTAACGTGCCATTATCTCCAGATGTCAAAGTTAAATAGTAGCCTTTATTATACTGATCATTTGGTTTTGGATCACAGTTATCCCAAAGACCATCTCCATCTGCATCCACAAGATTCGGATCAGAATTTTTTGTAAAAGTTACCGTTCCAGTTGACTCATCATAATAAATAGTGATTTCTTCTCCATCCAGTAACCCATCACCATCTGTATCAGACTTACTTGGATCAGTACGAATAACAGTACCATCCTGCAATTGCATTCCGACAATTTCAAAAATATCCGGCAAACCGTCTTCATCGAAATCGGTCATATCGATTTCTTTTGCTCTGGCAACACCGATCTCATTGTACAAATCAGAAATCTCATCATTCGTTGACGCATAATAATACTCGCCGTCGGTTGCTTCTGCAATTTTATGAAGAATCTCCTCATCGACTTCTGCGCCTACACCAATTGTGTAAATCTTAATATCCGCTTCTTTCGCATCAGTCAACAAATCTTCATTTAACGGTTCATCCAAATCATCCAGCATACCGCCATCAGATATCAGAATTATCATTTTTCCGACCGTTTCTTCAGACGTTTCGGTATGTGCTGTTAATTTGGATATGGATTCGCTCAGAACAGGATTAAAGTTGGTGGAACCTTCCTGATATAAATTGTACAATGCTGACTTTAGATTACTTTGATCACTTGTAAAATCACAAAGCAAGCTGGTGGTATAATTAAATCCGATTACCGCTGCCTCGTCATTTTCTTCCATTACGCCAATCAAATTATTGGCTGCCATATGACGTTTGCTGGCGGTTCCGCTTTCATTAGGTTCCGGATCTAAATCTTCCATACTTCCGGAACAATCAATTGCGTATACAATATCATATGAATCATACTTCGAGTAATCCAGGCTGGTTGCCCAAGCTTCAGCCCATTCTTTTCGATTCACGATCATATACTTGCTAAAATGCGGCAAAGTTGCCTTTACAACACTGTTTGCAGAATCCAATGTGCAATCAATCAGCTCGAACGTTTGTTCATCCTCATTATACCACAGAATTGCAAGATCGTCAAATGCAGTTTCCCCGAGACAATTCTTTCTAATCTTAAAGCTGAGTTCTGCTTCATCAAACTGTGAGGTGGAGTTAATATCATACGGATTTCCCACTAATCCTACAATATTGGAACAGAGAACATCTTTTCCCATGATGTCCGTGATGGATGTATTTTTATTGATATTACCTGTGCCTTTAAATGAAACAGTAACCGATTCAATTGGATTTGTATCATCATCTACGTTAAGTGTCAATGTCTGTCTTATCTTTTCATTGCAGTCTAAGATTCCATTGAAATCTGTATCCGGCAAAGTAGGATCGAAACCAAGGGCGACATCATCGCCATCAGTCAACGTATCACCATCTGTATCTGCATTCAATGGATCTGAATGATAAATTTTGACTTCATCACCATCTGTTAAACCATCTACATCTGTATCCTCATCATAACAATCTGTTCCGTTTTCAATTTCTTCAATATTGTTGAGATTATCATCGTCAAAATCTTCCTGACCGTCATTAATACCATTGCTGTCAGTATCATATAATGTGGGATCGGTGAATGTTTTAAACAGCTCGTCGTAGTCAGTCAGACCATCGCCGTCGGTATCTTTTTTGGTTGGATCTGTGCCAATATACATTTCTACCTTGTCAGGCAGTCCATCTCCATCGGTATCAGGATAGTTATCCCATTGTTCTAATGGAAGCCAGTCGACTGTTTCTTCTACCTTAAACCACGGCCGGAACCAATACAATTCCTCGCTGTAGCCATTCGGGAAGATCAATCCAAGACATTCGCCGGTTGTCGGGTCAATGTAATTAAAGTTGAATGTGCGCAGGGTATTTGGAGTGCCATCCTCTGCGTTGATATATTCATTCGGATTATCCCATAGAATCGTCTGCTTTCCGTCGGGGTAATAGAAGCGAATAGAATGTGTACCGGAGGAGTAAACCGACTTTTCACCCGAAGCTTCATTTACTTCCCATGTCGGGCCTTGGAAGTTGATCATTCCGGCTGTCCATTTGCCTTCCATGTCGGTCAGAGTTATGTAATTCCAGTTATGGTTGATTTCCAGATAATCATTTTCATTGGTCATCCAGATTGTATCATAGCAATTTGCCTGACCAAAGTTGAAATCACCTCCGATTACAACAGAACCGCCATTCAGATACATGTTTTGTCCTGTAGTTCCGTCCCAGCCATCTGGAGAAGCTGTTCGGAATACCAGATTGTTTCCTGTTTCCAGTCGTCCGCCGCAGATGTTCAGTTCTGCACCTTCGCCGTTTGACCAAAAAGATGGTATATCCGTAGTGAAGGACATGCTGTCACCGACATAAAGTGCATAGCCGTTTAAATTCAGATCGGTGTCGTGGAGATTCAGGCTCCAATTAAACTTTCCGTTTGCATTAAGTGTCAACGTTTTCTTGAACGCATGATCCCAGTCTAAATCTCCATATAAATCATAAGCCGCTTGGAACCATGCTACGTCAGAACTGTCAATGCATCCGTTTCCGTTCTTGTCCATGTAAGACTGATATTTTTCTGACGGAAACGGCGGATTTCCGTAATAGTCCAGTTTTTCTGTAATGTAATCGTCTATATTGACAATGCCGTCTCGATTCATATCATGATTGTAAACCCAGATCCATTTGTCTGGATCATTTGCTGTGCTGATACGATTCCAGAACGGCTGTAAATCATTTATGTCAAAAATGCCGTCTCCGGTAAGATCAGGTATATTTACAATTTCGGGACTTCTCTCGTTGTACACCAAATCATACATGAGATAGTAGTCATAACGATTGATAATGCCATCGTCATTGACATCAAAGTAGTCGATATCTGCGCTTTCATCTGCCAGGTCGTAAAATTCACCTTCCGATAAATCTGTATAGAATGCACAGAATTCATCTAGTTCTTCTTGTGTGATCTGTCCATCGTCATTTAGATCCATGGACAAGTTGAAATCCGTTGCCACATAAGACGTTTCTCCCACGCATTCCTGCACATATGTAACGTCGCTGCTGTTTAAAACGTCATCGCTCCATTGGTTGTCATTGTCTGCATTGTATGTTGTATCACCTGGCACAAGTGTTACAATATTATCAGAACCACCGGAACCCACCTGATAGCTTCCCGTTCCAAAATCCTTGAGATAGAACGGAAGATAACCGTTGCATTCATATTTGACATGATACACTTCCGAACCGCTTGCAGTTACGCTGTAACTTCCGTCACTGTTCACTTCTGTATATGCGATTTCAGCCCAATCACCGTTAAAAATTCGCACATATGCCGGTTCGTTGTCTCTTGCCGTGAAACCGTCAACTGTACCTTTTTGTACATAACCGTGAATCGTAAGATCGTTTGCATAGACAATCTCATTCTGATCTGTCACTGGTGTAGCAAAAGATTCAGCAGCAGTCGTTTTTTCGGAACTGCTGACAACTGTCATTGCTGTTTGACCGACACATAAAATTGATAATACCCCGGCAAGAATACGAGTTAATTTGTTATTCATCACCATTCTCCTCTCTGAATATATATTTGATACAAATTAAAAATTGCGCAGATTTCGCACATCATCTGGTAATTTTGATTGATATGTAATCCACATGCAGGCAGAATTTGCGGAGATTGTTGCAATTGTTAACGCAAATGCAGCAACTATGCCTCTAAATAGCTCCATAAACATGTTTACAGTTGACTTCATCCTGCACCCTCCTTTCTCTCAAATGTATTTGCAAATCATAAAATAATTGCATAGTTTTCTTATAGACAATAGTAATTGCCTTAATTTGATTATATCACATCAATCGACAAAAAAATGACTTATGGTACAAGTTGTAATATTTTTGGGTATGAAATGCAGAATATTTGCTGAAAGCAACTGAATATCACATAAAAGAAAGAATAATTGACATGCCGATTTATCAAGAATTTTTATCATTTCTATTCTTCTGTTCCATGCAAACCCATTTATTTTAAAACAGTTACTCCGCATAATTCTTCTTGTTTTGTATCTTTTCTTTTGTTTTTAAATAATAGCACTTCCTTTTTTCAATTATTCAACTAACATTATATCAAAAAAATACAGAACAAAAAGTAACCGCCAACCAGACCAGCGGGCAAAAAAATGAGCCGAGATCAACCTCGGCTCAAATCCTGTATTCGGTTCATC
>CAKSJP010000002.1 GCA_934463425.1 uncultured Ruminococcus sp. | reverse complement strand
GACCTGATGGATGCTGTTGACGAGTACATTCCGACTCCGGAACGTGACGATGCAAAGCCGTTCCTGATGCCGATCGAGGATACTATGACCATTTCTGGTCGTGGTACCGTTGTTACCGGTCGTGTAGAGCGCGGAAAGCTGAACGTAAACGAGCCGGTTGAAATCGTTGGTCTGTCTGAAGAAAAGCTGAACACCGTTGTAACTGGTCTGGAAATGTTCCGTAAGTCTCTGGACTTCGCAGAAGCTGGCGATAACGTTGGCGCACTGCTGCGTGGTATCACTCGTGACCAGGTTGAGCGTGGTCAGGTACTGTGCAAGCCGGGTTCCATTCACCCGCACACTAAGTTCAAGGGTCAGGTTTACGTTCTGAAGAAGGAAGAAGGCGGCCGTCATACTCCGTTCTTCAACAACTACAGACCGCAGTTCTATTTCAGAACAACTGACGTAACCGGTATCATCACTCTGCCGGCAGACGTTGAAATGTGCACACCTGGTGATAACGTTGAAATGGATGTTGAACTGATCCAGCCGATCGCTATCGAAGAAGGTCTGCGTTTCGCTATCCGTGAGGGTGGTAGAACCGTAGGTTCTGGTGTCGTTACAGCAATTAACGAATAATTGAATCGCATTGATGCGTTTCTAAAAAAAGAGGACGAGCTTCGGCTCGTCCTTTTTTGATGCCTGAATTTTGTGCAAGGTATCTAAAAAAAATCCATTTTTTCGGGCATATTTTTTTCGTTTTCTTTCGCTGCGTCCTTGCAATTTTAGGTTAGATACGGTATAATAATAACATAGCGGTGAAAAGTGGGGAAGAATCCCTGAATGTGGAGCATGATTTTTCACTTTGCCGTGGTCTCCTATAACAGAAAGGCGGCGGAATTTGTGCAATCTCTGATGGGTACCTATTATCACAATATTGATACCAAGGGACGCATGAACTTTCCCACGAAGCTGCGGGAGATCCTGGGAACAGCTTTTTATGTGACGAAAGGACTGGATCAGCCGTGTCTGACTGTTTATGCAGATGAGGAGTGGGAACGCTTGTCGGCAAAAGTAGCTGCGCTTCCGGAATCGAAGGGCGGTCAGCTGCGGCGTTGGCTTTTTTCCGGCGCAGCTGTTCTTGTACCAGATAAGCAGGGGCGTGTGCTGATTCCACAGGAACTGCGCCTGTTCGCCGGGCTGGAAAAGGATGTTGTCATCATCGGTGCAAACAACAAAGCGGAAATTTGGGAAAAGTCTCGCTGGGAAACGCTGAACGCAACTTTTGATACCCAGAAGATGCTGAAAATGTTAGAGGAAATCGGATTTTAGGTATGGAATTTAAACATGTTCCCGTGCTGCTGCACGAGGTGCTGGATGGGCTGGCAATTCGCCCGGACGGTATTTATGTGGATGGAACTGTCGGCGGTGCCGGACACTCCACGGAGATTGCAAAGCGCCTGACAGAAGGCGGCCGGCTCATTGGATTTGACCGTGATCCCGACGCAGTCGCAGTGGCAACAGAGCGGCTTGCGGCTTATCCGGCAACGGTGGTGCACCATAATTATGACGAAATGCAGGAAGTGCTGACGGAGATGGGCGCAGTGCCGGTGGACGGTGTGCTGTTGGATCTGGGAGTTTCTTCCCACCAGTTGGACGAGGATTCCCGGGGATTTTCCTATCACCACGATGCACCTTTGGATATGCGGATGAGCCAGACCGGCATGACCGCAGAGGAACTGGTGAATACCGCTTCGGAACAGGAACTTGCTCGAATCTTGTTTACTTATGGGGAGGAATCCTTTGCCCGGAGCATTGCGCGGAATATCGTTCGTGCGCGGGCGGAAAAGCCGATCCATACCACATTGGATCTGGCAGAACTGGTGAAAAGCAGCGTCCCGCAAAAGGTGCGGCGCATGAAAAATCCCTGTAAAAAGACGTTTCAGGCGATTCGCATTGCGGTCAACGGCGAATTTGAACACCTGGAAAATGGGCTGAAAGCAGCATTTTCTGTGTTGAAGCCTGGTGGCAGACTGGCGGTCATCACCTTTCATTCCCTGGAGGATCGCATGGTAAAGCGACAGTTTGCACAGTGGTGTCAGGGCTGTATTTGCCCGCCGGATTTTCCCCAGTGCGTGTGCGGCAGAACGCCGGAGGCAAAACTGGTCTCCCGAAAGCCCATTGCGCCCAGTGCAGAGGAATTGCAGGAAAACAGCCGCAGCCGCAGCGCGAAACTGCGGGTTCTGGAAAGGAGCCGCTGACCATTCATGGCAGAATCAGAGAAAAAAACAGTGCCGGAAAACGGAGAACCGCAGGAGGAAAAAGCGCCTTCTTCCGGTATTTTTGTCTTTCGGATCGCGCCCTCAAAGCGCGGTGCAGCGCTGAAGGTTTTTTTGGCAGGTGTTCTGGCACTGCTGATGTTCAGCGTTATCATTAACAGCTATGTGCAGCTGACGGAGGTCTATACCTCGATTTCAGAGGCAAATGCAGAGCTGAACACACTGCGCAGCGAAAACGTGCGGATGCAGACGGAATTGGAAGGTAAGGCATCCATCCGAAACATCAAGGATTATGCAGAAGATCACCTGGGACTCCAGAAGCTGGATCAGTCCCAGATCCAATATATTGAGATACAGACAGAGGATACTGTAGAAATCGACGGAGAGGAGCAGAACATTTTTGTTCGGCTCAAGCATAAGTTTGAGGATATTGTGGCATATCTCCGCGGCTGATGCCCATACAATGAAATGGGCGGCACAGTATCACATCACTCTTGCTGACTATCAGTGCTGCTTCGGAACAGACGAGGGAAGGGGCAGAACTGTTAGTTCACATAAAGTTACCGGGCAGGAATGCACACAGTCGGGCTGACAAAAATATGGCTGCCGGACAGGTGACCGTTGCAAGGCGGTGTCCCCGTTCCTGCATACATTCTGCGGCAAGGGAATCTGTTGCCGCAGAACGAGAAATTCCCGTCTCTGCAAAAGCACAGAACAGACGGTTGAAACAGGCGGGGTAATGGCAACGATTCCCTGCCTGATTCTATTATATAGACATAAGAACGCCTTGGAGGATCACATAGAAAACGGAGGTGTGCCGAACGTGCGCATGATCAACGAATATAAGGAAAAGAAAAGCCAGAAGGCAAAGGCATCACGTCCTGCTTCCGCAGTTATGCGCCGCCGGGCAGCAGTGGGCATGACGATTCTGGTTGCTATGAGTGCGGCAGTGGCAGGAAAGCTGTTCAAGGTGTCGGTCGTCGATAATAAAAAGTATGAGGATATGGCAAATAACTACCATTTTGGTACGATGACGCTGGATGCCAACCGCGGCGCGATCTATGATGCCAACGGAACGGCTCTGGCGTGGAGCGCTACAGTATATAATGTGTACATAGATCCGAAGCTCTATCGGGATGAAATGGATGAGATCGAAAAATCAAACAGCAAGAAACAGGCGGCTGCCCAGGAAAAGGGCGAACAGGCTGCAAATCTGGTGGATATAGACCAGCTGAAACAGTCGATTCTGTCATTTTTGTCGGAGACGCTGGAAATCGACGTTTCCAAGATCGAAGAGGGACTTTCCCGCGACAGCCGGTATTATGTGCTTCAGACACAGGTGGAAAAGGATAAGGCAGATGCCATCACTTCCTATTTTGATAAGCTGAAACTGACATTTATCGGCACAGAAGCGACCACGCGGCGGTATTATCCCCAGAATGAGCTTGCTGCAGCGGTGATCGGCTTCACCAATGGTGACGGCGACGGACAGTATGGTCTGGAGTATCAGTACAATGACTATCTCTCCGGCGTAGACGGCAGAATCATTTCGGCACAGGCGGCAAACGGCGAGGAAATGCCCTACCGCTATTCCACCACCTATGAGGCGGAGGACGGCGCATCCCTGTATCTGACGCTGGATTCCACCATGCAGTATTATCTGGAAAAGAGCATGTCGGAGATGGTGGAAAAGTTTGAGGTCAATGACCGTGCCACCGGCATCATCATGAACCCGAAAACCGGTGCCATTTATGCCATGGCGACCTGTCCGTCCTTCGATTTGAACAACCCGTCGGAAATTTATGACCCTGTGGTTGCGGCACAGCTGAAAGAACTGCCGGAGAGCGAATATCAGGACGCGTACCTGGAAGCCAGAGAAAAGCAGTGGCGGAACAAGGCAATCAGCGAGATCAATCCGCCGGGCTCTACCTTTAAAATTGTGACATCGGCGGCAGCGTTTGAGGAAAATCTGATCGATCTGAACAGCGATACCTTCTTCTGCGGCGGTTATTTACAGGTGCAGGACGCGAAAATTGGCTGCTCGCTGCGTTCCGGTCACGGTTCGCAGACCTTTACTCAGGCGCTGACCAATTCCTGTAACCCGGCGTTTATGGAGATCGGTCTGCGGCTGGGTGTGCAGAAGTTCAGCTATTATCTCCAGGGCTTCGGCTTGACAGAAAAGACCGGCATCGACCTGCCGGGTGAGTCCTCTGGCAGCTACATCAAGGAAGATGATATGACACAGGTCGATCTGGCATCCGGCGCATTCGGACAGACCAACGAGCTGACTGCTCTGGAGCTGATCACCGCCTATTCGGCTGCCATCAACGGCGGCTATCTGGTACAGCCCTATATAGTAGATCATATCGTAGACAGCAGCGGCAACACTGTCCTGCAAAACTCTACCGCCGAAAAGCGGCAGATCGTTTCGGAAGAAACCTCAAAAACCATGCGGGAGCAGCTGGAAGCAGTCGTTTCCACCAACCCGTCTCATAACGCCTATATCCAGGGCTATCGCATCGGCGGTAAGTCCGGTACGGCGGAAATTCGTGCCACCAGGGACATCGAAGATGACTATGTGGCATCGTACTGCTGCTTTGCGCCGGCAGATGATCCGGAACTCATTATGCTGATCCAGGCAGACTATCCGAACCCGGAGATCGGCTATTACGGCTCTAAGGTCGTAACGCCCTATGCACGGGACATCATGGAAGAGATCCTGCCGTATATGGGATTATACCCGGAGTACACGGACGAAGAGGCAAAGGAAATGAATGTTGCCGTTCCGCTGCTCCAGGATGCGGAACTGAGTGCGGCAGAGTCCACGCTGGAACAGCTGGGACTGACATATGAAGTAGTCGGCAGCGGATCTACAGTAGTTTCACAGTCGCCCACTACCGGCACCAGTGTCGCCAAGGGCGGAAAGGTGCTGCTGTATACCGAACAGACCAGCACACGGGATCTGGTCACTGTGCCGAATCTCATTGGCATGACCGCATCGCAGGCAAACGAGACCCTGTCCTATTATGGCTTGAATTATTCTCTGATGGGTGCATCCGCCAGCAGCGAAGGCGCATTGGTCAAGAGCCAGTCTGCTGCAGAGGGAACACAGCTGCAGCGCGGCTCTTCCATCACATTGACGCTGTCCGCCGGAGAGGCAACCGATTAACGCATACCTTCATCAACAGAAAGGATGAGAAAAATGCAATTGTATACGCTTTTGGAAGAAAACGCGAAAACCAGTCTGGAAAATCTGGAGATCACCGGACTGACCGATGATTCCAGAAAGGTACAGCCGGGCATGCTGTTTGCCTGCATTCGCGGAGAACGATTTGACGGGCATACCGCCGCGGCAGACGTTCTGGCGAAGGGCGCGGCAGCGGTTCTGGTAGATCATGATCTGGGACTGGGTGACCGGCAGATTATGACAGATGATACCCGTGCACTCTACGGAAAGCTTTGTGCCGCATGGTTCGGGCATCCGGAGCGGAAAATGCATTTCATCGGCGTGACCGGTACGAATGGAAAGACGACCATCACCAATCTCATCAAGCACATTCTGACGGAAAACGGACATAAGGTGGGTCTGATTGGCACGATCCAGAATGAGATCGGGGATGAAATCGTCCATACCGACAATACAACCCCCTTTGTATATGATTTGATGGCGCTGTATGCCAAGATGGCTGAGGCAGGCTGTGACGATGTGGTCATGGAGGTCTCTTCCTTCGGTCTGGTACAGCAGCGCATTGGAGAGACTCATTTTGAAGCCGCGGTGTTCACGAACCTGACGCAGGATCATCTGGATTATCACGGCACGATGGAGAACTACTACCAGGCAAAGAAGCTGCTGTTCCAGCGCTGTGATACGGCGATCATCAACACAGACGATGCTTATGGCAGACGGCTGCGGGATGAAGTGACTTGTCCGGTAATTACTTATGATAACTGCGGTCAGGCGGATTTCTATGCGGATGCCATCAAGCTCCGCGCCGGCGGCACAAGCTTCTGGCTGTGCTGCGGCGGAAAGTCCTATCCGGTAGATCTGCATCTGACCGGAATGTTTAACGTGTCCAATGCCCTGGCGGCAGTGGCGGCATGCCATGCCGTGGGGCTGCCCATGGGAGAGATCCGCAGCGCGCTGGCGACCTGTACCGGTGTCCGCGGCCGGTGTGAGGTGATTCCTACCGGCAGGGACTTCACCGTGATCTGTGACTATGCTCATACGCCGGATGCGGTGGAGAACATTCTCCGGAGCGTAAAGGAATACACCAAGGGCAGGCTGATCTGCCTGTTTGGCTGCGGCGGCAACCGGGATGCGACCAAGCGCCCGAAGATGGCGAAGGCTGCGGCGAACTATGCGGATTTCCTGGTCATTACTTCGGATAATCCCAGAGACGAAGAGCCGGAGGCGATCATCGCCGACATTCTCACCGGACTGGAGGGCAGCAATGTGCCCTATGAGGTTGTCATCGACCGGAAGGAAGCCATCCTGCGGAGCATGCAGCTGGCACAGCCGGAGGATGTGATCGTTCTCGCCGGAAAGGGTCATGAAGATTATCAGGTATTGAAAAACGGTGTGCATATTCATATGGACGAACGGGAGATCGTGCGTGACTGTCTGCCGCTTGTTCCTGAGCGATAAACGAAACTGGGGGAGATTGAGATGAAACCTTGGATGTTGTCAGAGTTAAAATCCGTGCTGGACTGTGATGTGCCGGTGGAGGCAGAGATCACCTGTGTCAGCACAGATACCCGTGATCTGCCGCAGGGCTGTTTGTTTGTGGCGCTGCGCGGCGCAAAATTTGACGGAAACGAATTTGCAAAGCAGGCAATCGAAGCCGGCGCTGCTGCGGCGGTCACAGATAGACCCGTTGCAGGCTGTCCTTGCCTGGTGGTAAAGGATACCGGAAAGGCACTGCTGCAGATCGCACGGTTCTATCGGGAAAAATTCCATCCGTTTTTGGTGGGTATCACCGGAAGCGTCGGAAAGACAACCACCAAGGAAATGATCGCCTGTGTGCTGGAATCGCAGTTCAACACCCTGAAAACCCAGGGAAATCTGAACAACGAGATCGGCCTCCCGAAAACACTGCTCCAGATGGAGGACAGCCACGAGGCTGCCGTCATCGAAATGGGCATGTCACATTTCGGCGAGATCAGCCGCCTTTCCCGGACGGCTGAGCCGTCTGTTGGCGTCATTACCAACATCGGCTATTCGCATATTGAAAACCTCAAGACCCAGGAAGGCATCCGTCAGGCAAAGCTGGAGATCCAGGACGGCATGGCAGAGGATGCGCCGTTGGTGGTGAACGGAGACGATCCGCTGCTTGCACCGCTGAAAAAAGAGCTGTCCCGTCCGGTCATCACCTATGGCATGCACAGCAGCAAGGCAGATGTCCGTGCGGTGCATGTGGAGCGTCAGGCACAGTCCACCAGCTTTTCCATCCAGACAGAGGACGGAAGGCTCTATCCGGCAGAACTGCCCTGCGCCGGAGATCACAATGTGATGAATGCACTGGCAGCGTTTTGCGTGGGCAGACTGGCGGGCATTGCGCCGGAGCAGATCTGCAAGGCACTGGCACAGTATCACACCGTGGGGCTGCGTCAGAATATTTACCGCCGGGGCGCATATACCATCATTGCGGACTGTTATAACGCCAGTCCGGATTCTATGAAGGCGGCACTGACGGTGCTCCGTGATCTGCCTTGCAAGGGCAGACATGTTGCTGTTCTGGGCGATATGCTGGAGCTGGGCGAGATGTCCCGTCAGCTGCATACGCTGGTAGGCGATATGGCGGCGAACAGCGAAGTAGATGCACTGTTCTGCTTTGGCAGAGAGTCCTTTTATCTGGCACAGCGCGCTGCGATGCAGAAAGTGGCGGTGTATCATACCGAAGACCGCCGGGAGCTGTGCCGTGTGATCCGGCAGTATCTCCGTCCGGGTGATGCAGTATTGTTCAAAGCGAGCCGCGGCATGCACCTGGAAGATTGCATCGACGTAATTTTTGAGCAGGAGGAGGAAACGGATCATGCCGTTTTGGATTAACATTCTCGTAGGATTGCTGGCGTTTGTCATTGCCGCCCTGGGCGGAAAGGCGCTGTTGCCCTGGCTGCACAAGCTGAAATTCGGTCAGCCCATCAAGGTCAACTTTGGCCCCAGCTGGCATGCCAACAAGCAGGGCACACCCACCATGGGCGGCATCCTGTTTATTGCGGGCAGTATAATCGCCACTTGCGTCGGCTATGCGCTGTACCGCTTTTTCGGGACGACGGATTTTGTCTCTACCCTCAGCAACCGTGAAGCGCTTCGCGTACTGAGCTGCATGCTGTTTTGTCTGCTGTTCGGCGTGATCGGATTCATCGATGACTTCGCAAAGGTGGCGAAGAAACAGAACGAGGGTCTGAAGCCCATGCAGAAGATCGTGCTGCAGGTAGTGGCAGCGGTGCTGTGGCTGGCGGCAATGTATTGGCTGGGCGACCGGGACACCACCATCGGACTGGGCTTCACTTCGTTTGACATCAAGTGGTTCTATTATCCGCTGATGGTGCTGGTGATCCTGTATCTGACCAATGCAGTCAATCTGACTGACGGCGTAGACGGACTCTGCGGTACGGTGACACTGGTGGCAATGCTGATCTTTACCCTGATCTGCAGCAGACTCCAGATGGGCAGCTACACGCTGTTCACAATGGCACTCGCCGGCGGCTGTCTGGGCTTTCTGGTGTGGAATCTGCACCCGGCGAAATGCTTCATGGGTGATACCGGTTCTATGTATCTGGGTGCGGCAGTGGCAGCCATCGGTCTGGCGACACATCAGCATCTCAGCATGATCCTGGTGGCTCTGGTATATATTCTGGAAGCGCTTTCTGTCATGATCCAGGTCACCTATTTTAAGTATACCAAAAAGAAGTACGGCGAGGGACGCCGCATCTTTAAGATGACACCGATCCACCATCACTTTGAGATGAGCGGATTCAGTGAGTATAAGATCGTGATCACATTTTCTCTGTTCGGCGCAGTTGCCGGACTGTGCGGACTGCTGCTGGTGCTTCTGTAAGCAGCAAGGCCAAAGGAGGTTGCATATGGCGGAACAAACAGCTGCCGGAACAAAACACAAAAAGCATCATTTTACGCTGCCCCTGTGGCAGCGGAATGTGCGGTACGGCGAAGTCGATCTTCCGTTTTTTCTGATCATTATCGCGCTGTTGGTCATGGGCATCGTCATGATGTTCTCCGCCAGTTATGCCTGGGCGATCGCAGAGGGAAAAGACGGCACGTATTATGCTGTAAGCCAGATCAAGAATGCAGTTTTTGGTCTGGTGATCATGTGCGGGCTATGCTTGGTGGATTATCATTTTCTGCAAAAAAAATTCATTGCGGTCTGCGCTTACATCCTGCCGATCCTTCTGCTGATCCTGGTATTTGTTCCGGGCATCGGTGTCACTGACGGCGGTGCGACCCGATGGATCGCCATCGGCGGCTTTAACTTTCAGCCTTCAGAGCTCATGAAGATCGGCATTGTCATTTTCTTTGCCTATATCATCGACAGGAACTATGACAATATGCGCAGTTTTCGCAAGGGACTTTTGCCGTTGCTGTTTGCTATAGCAGTACCGGCGGCACTGCTTATCAAAGAGCCGCACCTTTCGGCAACGGTTTTGATCGCCATGACCTGCATCATCCTGATCTTTGTGGGCGGTGCAGATATCAAGCAGTTTTTCATCCTCGGGATTGTGGCAGTTGGCGCAGCGCTGCTGATCGGTTTTATTATGTCTGACAGCTATGCCTATATCGGAAAGCGTATCGCCTCCTGGCGCGACCCGTTTTCTGACAGCCTGGGTGATACCTGGCAGACCTGTCAGTCTTTGATTGCCATCGGTTCCGGCGGCTTGTTCGGTCTGGGACTGGGCGAATCCCGGCAGAAGTATCTTTACCTGCCGGAGACAAAAAATGACTTTGTCTTTTCCATTGTCTGCGAGGAACTGGGATTTGTGGGCGCGCTGACCGTTGTGCTGCTGTTTGCGATGCTGGTCATCCGCGGATTTTATATCGGTATGCATGCCCGTGACAAGTTCGGGATGCTAGTTGCGATCGGACTGACTTCGCATATTGGCTTGCAGGCATTTTTTAACATTGCAGTTGTCAGCAATCTCATTCCCAATACCGGTATCAGCCTGCCGTTTTTCAGCTACGGCGGAACAGCGCTGATCCTGCAGCTGGCAGAAATGGGAATCGTGCTGAATATTTCTCGTGTGCGGTATCGCGTGGGAGCAAAATCTGCTGTACCGCAGAAACAGACAGAAGAAGCGGAGCGACCGCTGGGAGGTAACGCGTGAAAGTATTATTGGCAGGAGGCGGCACCGGCGGTCATATCAATCCGGCGCTCGCCATTGCATCGATTATCAAGCAGCATGAACCGTCTGCGGAATTTCTCTTTGTGGGAACACCCAACGGCATGGAAGCGCGGCTCGTGCCTCAGGCAGGCTATCGCATGGAGACCATGCATGTGGCAGGCTTTCAGCGAAAGCTGAGCTGGAAGAACATTCGCCGAAACTGTAAAGCGGCATACTATCTGGCAACGTCACAGCACCGCGCCAAGCAGATCCTGAAACAGTTCCAGCCGGACATCGCCATTGGCACCGGCGGCTATGTGGCAGGGCCGATTCTCCATGCGGCAGCGCATATGGGGATCCCTTGCGCCATCCACGAGCAGAACGCTTTTCCCGGTGTCACCAATAAGATGCTGGCAAAGGAAGTGGACCATGTGATGCTCACTGTGGAGAAAGCACTGGACTATCTGCATCCGGACTGCGCCTATACGGTGACCGGTCTTCCGGTGCGCGGCGGCATCGCCGGCATGGACAAGGCAGCTGCCCGAAAGCAGCTGGGCTTCGATGACGGAATGTGCATCCTGTCCTTTGGCGGCAGCCTGGGCGCAGGATGTATCAATGAGGCAATGGCAAAGGTGATCCCGTGGCATGTAAAAAAGGGCATGGCGATCAACCATATCCACGGCTACGGCGGCATGGGGAAGGAATCGTTCCCGAAGGCAATGCAGGAAGCCGGTATTCCCATGAAAAGTGACCGTCTGAGAATCACAGAGTATATCAATGACATGGATGTCTGTCTGGCGGCGGCTGATCTGGTGATCTGCCGTTCGGGTGCTTCGACGCTGGCAGAGCTGGAGGCAGCCGGACGCGGTTCAATTCTGATCCCGTCTCCTATTGTCACCGGAAACCACCAGCTGCATAATGCCAATGTGCTGGGAGATGCCGGCGCTGCCATTGTGATCGAACAGAAGGACGCTTCTCCGGAGCGAATCATTCAGGAAGTGGAACAGCTCTATACAGACCGTTCCCGTCTGACGGAGATGGGACAGAAGGCAAAGGCACTGGAGATCACGGATACCGACGAGCGTATCTGGAATGTGATCTCCGGACTGTACCAAAAGACAAAATAATCCCGTTTCACCATTTTTCTGCAGCCGCATACACTGAAAATAAAAAGAGGTGATGCGGATTGCAAAAACTGGTGATTGAGGGCGGCATACCGCTGGAAGGAGAGATCTTTCTGCACGGAGCAAAAAACAGCGCTCTGCCGATTCTGGCAGGGACATTGCTCTGTGACGGTGAGACGATTCTGGAGAATTGTCCCAGGCTGACGGATGTATTTGCTGCCTGCCGGATCCTGACCCATCTGGGCTGCCGCTGTATGATGCAGGAGCATACCGTGACGGTGGGCGTGCGCGATCTGCGTTCGGATACCATTCCGGAGGCATTGATGCAGGAGATGCGTTCGTCTATTATTTTTCTGGGCGCAGTTCTGGGGCGTTCCGGCAGCTGTCATGTTTCTTATCCCGGCGGCTGTGAACTCGGACCGCGCCCCATTGATATGCATCTGGATGCATTGCAGCAGATGGGTGCGCAGTTTTCTGTACATGGCGGTCAGCTGGACTGCACTGCCCCGGAAGGACTTTGCGGCGCAGTGATCCATCTGCCGTTTCCTTCTGTGGGCGCGACGGAAAACATTATGCTGGCGGCAGTTCTGGCAAAGGGCAGGACGGTGCTGCACAATGCGGCGCGCGAGCCGGAGATCTGCGATCTGGCGGCGTTTTTGCGCGCCTGCGGTGCGGACATTTCCGGAGACGGCGAGAGTACTATCGTGATCCGCGGTGTGAAACAGCTCCGCGGCAGCCGTTATGCCATTATGCCAGACCGGATCGCCGGAGTCACTTATCTGGGTGCGGCGGCGATCACAGGCGGGACGCTGTGTCTGCGCAATGCAGATGTTCGCTCCATGGAAAATATGCTGCCGCTGTTGGAACAGACCGGATGCCGCATCTTTCCCGAACCGGATCGCCTGCATTTGTTAGCGCCCCGCCGTCTTAGGGCGATACCGTCTGTACGAACCATGCCCCATCCCGGATTTCCCACAGATGCCCAGGCGATCTTTATGGCAATGCTCAGCCTGGCGAATGGTGTCAGCGTTCTGGAGGAAAATATTTTTGAGAATCGCTATCGCCATGTGGACGCACTGGTAAAAATGGGCGCAAAGATCCGGGTGGCCGGAAGGATCGCCGTGGTGACTGGTGTCCGTGCCCTGAGCGGTGCTTCGGTTGCCGCCACTGATCTGCGGGGCGGCGCAGCAATGGTACTTGCCGGATTGGGCGCACAGGGCAAAACAGAGGTGCGCCAGATCGCCCATATTGACCGGGGCTATGAGACGATGGAACAGGCGCTTTGCAGTGCAGGCGCGAAGATCACCCGAACAGAAGATACGATCTGAAAAAAGAAGTGAGGAGCAGTAGCAATGCAGGATGTGGAAAAAACAGAGATCCAGAGCCAGGCGAGTTCCAAGCGCAGACGCCGCCGGAATCGGATGCGTCCGCTGTACGGACTGTTGGTAATGGCACTGGTGATCGGCGTGGGCGTTTCTCTGTCGATGACGGTGTTTTTTAACATTCAGACCATTGAGATCGCCGGAGATGCCCCCCAGTATACGGCAGAAGATGTGGCAAAAGCCTCCGGTGTACATACCGGAGACAATATGATGCGGCTGGACAGCAGCAAGATCAAGGAAAATATCCTGGCGCGCATGGTATTTGTGGACAGTGTTACGATCCAGAAAAATTTTCCGGACACCCTGGTGATCACCGTTACACCCAGTGAAGCCGCATTCAATGTGACGGATTCTAACGGCACACTGCAGGTGAGTGCTGCCGGAAAGATTTTGAAAAGCAGTCCCGATGCGGATCCGGCGCTTCCCACCATCACCGGATTTGAAATAGCCGTTCGGGAGCCGGGACAGCAGCTGGCATCCAAAGACCATCAAAAAGATAAGATCTTTCAGACCGTCGCGGCGCGGGTCTCCAAGGGACTGGAATGTCCTGTTACAGGGATCGATGTGACAGATAAATATAACATCAGCCTGACGTTTGATAACAGGGTGGTGTTTTCTCTGGGCAACTGGAGCGATATGGATTATAAGATCACATTGGCAGAAACCGTTTTGGAGCAGCTTCCGGCAGACAAGGTGGGATATCTGACTATGGTGGGAGATCATCAGTGTTCTTATCGGGATAAGGATGCTGTAGAGCAGCAAACTACAGCGCCGCTTCAGACCACAGCCACCGATGAAAACGGAAATCCTGTGGCAGAGACAGACGAAAACGGCGTTCCGATCACAACTACCACAGAAACAACGACGACCGCAGTGGAATGGCAGTAAGGTTTTCTGCAAGAATCTGTATGAAAATGTGAATTTGAGACAGCTTTTTTCTGAAAATCTTGTAAGAATGCGAAAAACATGATTTATTTCAAAAAAAAGCTTGCAATGCCTGCGGAAATGTGTTAAAATAATAAGTGTATTTCTATAGAATAGATCCGTGTGTGCAGAAAACGGACAACGCGGAAAATATACAGGAAGTTCTTGTAGGAGGAAATGTTGAGATGACTGATTTTATCTATGAAGATGCGTTTGATCCCGATGTAAATATCAAGGTGATCGGTGTCGGCGGCGGCGGCGGAAATGCCCTGAACTGCATGGCATCTTCGGATGTACATGACATTGAGTATATTGCAGTCAACACGGATGCAAAGGCATTGAATAATTCTAAGGCAACCACAAAGATCCAGATCGGTTCTAAGCTCACCAGAGGCCGCGGTGCAGGCAACAAGCCGGAAGTCGGTCAGCAGAGCGCAGAAGAAAACAAGGATGAGATCGAGGCAGCACTGAAGGGCGCAGACATGGTGTTCATCACTGCCGGCATGGGCGGCGGTACTGGTACCGGCGCTGCTCCGGTTGTGGCACGTCTGGCACAGGAAGCAGGTATCCTGACGGTTGCAGTAGTTACCAAGCCGTTTGCGTTTGAACGGGAACAGAAAATGCTTCAGGCAGAGAGAGGTATCGCAGAACTGCGGAAGTATGTAGATTCCCTGATCGTGATCCCGAACGAGAAGCTGCTGGAGGGTCTGGATAAGCCGCTGACCATGCGGGAATCCTTCGCGCTGGCAGACGATGTTCTCAAGACCGGTGTCAAGAGCATCTCTGATCTGATCGTAGAAGAGGGTTATATCAACCTGGACTTCGCAGACGTTTCTACCATTATGAAGGGTGCAGGCTATGCACACATGGCGATCGGTCACGGTTCCGGCAAGGACAAGGCAAAGGAAGCTGCAAACGCAGTTATCGCAAGCCCGCTGCTGGAGACTTCTATCGCTGGTGCAAAGCGCCTGTTGATCAACATTGCAATGAGCGAGGATATCCTGTCCTCCGACGTGGATGTTGCAACCAAGATGATTACCGACAAGGCAGCAGACGATGTCGAGTTCATCTTCGGTACTGCATTCAAGGAAAATATGCAGGATGAGATGGTAATCACCGTGATCGCTGCTGGGTTTGACATGGTTGACCCGGACGCTCCGGCAGAGGAAGAGCCCATCAAGGTAGACAATCCTCTGGTCGATGACGTAAAGGTCAGCGGCGGCACTGCACAGGCAGCACAGCCGCAGCAGTCTCAGCCGGTGGATGATGATCTCATGGCGATCTTCAACATTCTGGACCGCAAATAAGCGAAAACATATCTGAAATCACTGAATCCCCGGTGCGGTCTGCATCGGGGATTTTTTGCGTGAAATAACAAGGGCGAGCCTCCTTTTTACAGAGGTTCGCCCTTTGATCGTTTATGTCAGTTTTTGTATTTGTTCCCGTTTTCTCCAGCTGAGAAAGCCGTACATATCGTTTAGGAAAAAGATTATAAAGTTCATGATGACCGGAATGTAACCCGGATTCTCCATTGCCGCAAGTCCCCACAAAATGACTAGCACAAGGTCATTGGCCGCGTATCCTAATGCATAATAGGATGAGCGCAGCATGGTGAGAGATGCTGCCAGAAAGCTGGTGGTGACGGAAATGGTGCTGAATAAAAGGTTCGGCGTGTCCAGATACCACAGCAGGAGACAGAAGCCGATGGTTACAGCTGCGCTCAGCCCCAGCAGGATCAGGAACTGTTTCTTTCCGAGCTTTTGGATGGCGACTTCGCCTGTATTTCCGGACGAAGGGTTTCGCAGCCAGGTGACTGCCGACCAGATCGCCATAGGCAGTGTCATGCCCAGATAGGTGATCATCTCGCCCCAGTAGCGGAAGCGAAAGGAGATGATGCCATACAGAATGCTAAATGCGATCATCAGAAACTGTGCCCAGACATTGCCTTTCGCTGCAAAGATCAGGGAAGTGATGCCCACCCAGGTTGCCGCAAGTGTCAGCATATCAAAGCTGCCGCCTGCCAGGTTGGAGATCGTCACAATCAGCATGGAAATGCCCCACAGCTGCCACTCTTTGGCGGATAAATTTTTCCAGGGATTTTGTAATGCGTTACTTTTCAATTGCTGCGGCTTCCTGTCCTTCTTCGACCAGAGCAAAATCAATGTTTCCGCTGTTGACATCGATCTTGGTACACTGTACCCGGACACTGTCGCCCAGGCGATAGCTCTTGCTGCCTTGTTCTTCCTTGAATGCGATGCTGTCATCGTTGATCCAGTCGCTTTCCGGCAGAGAGGAGACATGCACCAGACCTTCTACTGTGTTGGGCAGTGCCACATAGAAGCCGAAGTCGGTCACGCCTGCGACAATGCCGTCGAAGATCTCGCCCAGGTGCTGCTGCATATATTCTGCCTTGTAGCAGTCGTCTGCATCCCGCTCAATGGTGATGGCACGGACTTCGGTGTCACTGGACTGTTGTGACGCCTGAATGACAAAGGCACTGAAACGCTCCTGCATTGCCGCAGCATCCGGATTTTCACAGTAGCTGCTGAGGATGCGGTGGATCGCCAGGTCAGGATAACGGCGGATCGGAGAGGTGAAGTGGGCATAATCCTTCAGCGCCAGACCAAAGTGTCCGATGGGATCCGGTGCATAGGCTGCCTTTGCCATAGAGCGAAGCACCATGACATTCAGTACCGGATACAGCTCCGTACCCCGTGCGCCGTCCAGGATCTCTGCCAGATGGCGGGGCTTGATATCCGTGAATACCGGCACTTCTACGCCCAGGCGCAGGAGAATCTGCTCCAGGCGCTCGATCTTTTCCGGAGAAGGCTTGTCATGAACACGATAGACAAAGGGCAGGTTCTTTTCCCGCGCCATCTTTGCCGCAGCCTCGTTTGCCAGCAGCATCATTTCCTCGACGATGCACTCGCTCTTGCCGCGCTCCCGCGCCACAACATCCACGCAGACATCTTCCTCGTTGATGATGAGCGCACCCTCTGCAGTCTCCAGTTCCGGTGCACCGCGGCGCTTGCGTTCCCGGAGACGAATGTCACACAGTTCGTTCATGACCGGGATCATATGCTTGACATCCTTGTACTTTTCCAGCAGCTCCGGAGAAGCAGTGCCGGCGAGGATCTCGTTGACCTCGCTGTAAACGCCCTTGACCGCAGAACGAATGACTGTCTTACGGAAGTCATACTTCACGATCTCGCCGTTTTCGTCCAGTTCCATCAGTGCGGAGAACGCCAGACGATCTTCACAGGGATTCAGGGAGCAGATGCCGTTGGAAAGGCTGGTGGGCAGCATGGGGATAACATGGTTTGCATAATAGATGCTGGTGCCGCGCTCCAGTGCCTCGTTGTCCAGGGCAGTTTTGGGGCGGACATAGTGGGAAACGTCCGCGATATGCACGCCCAGACGATAGCCGGTCTCGGTCTTTTCCAGAGAAACGGCGTCGTCCAGATCCTTGGAGTGTGCGCTGTCGATGGTAAAGATCGGGGTATTCCGCAGGTCGAGACGCTTTTCGTATTCTTCCTGGGGAATGGGTGCATTCGCCAGCTTGTCAGCTTCTGCAACGACCTCTTCCGGAAAGTCTACATTGACGCCGCGCACTGCCAGCATTGCTTCTGCACAGACACTGGCACGGGTAGAAACGCCGAAGCTGTACACGATCTTGACCTTGTGCTCTGCATGGCGGCTTCCGCGGTAAACCACTTCAGCCAGCACCTTTTCTCCCTCGTGATAGATAACGCTGTCCTTGCGCTGGATCTGGATGGGTGTCTTGGACATGGTGTCCGCCCGGAACATCAGTCTGCCGTTGTCGTCGATGATGACACCGGTCAGCTTGCTGTCGGCTTCTTCCAGGATCGCCAGGACTTCACCCTCCGGCTTGCCGCTGCGGGAGGGGATGTTGCCGATGAGGACGCGATCCTTGGTCATTGCGCCCTGGAGGAACTTGCCGGGGATAAATACATCCTGCGCGCCCTCTTCTTCGGGACGTGCAAAGCCAAAGGTGCGGCTCAGACGAACGATGGTCGCCGGATAATAGCCCATGTTGGCAGAGGAGACATAGCCGCGGCGGCGCTCACAGATCGCGCCCTCTTTGCACAGCTCCTGAACTGCCTTTCTGAAGTTGGCTGCGCCGCCCCGGTTGGTGCGGCATTTGGTTGCCAGATCGCGGTCATTGACGGGGGTGCGTCCGCTTTTTTTCAGGATGGTCATGATTTTTTTGCGGTAGCTGTCGATGGTCTCAGCGCCGCCCAGTTGGGTATTTGCCATAAAATATAAATCCTTTCATTTCAGCCGCCCATTGCGGCTTTCTCATTGCTTATTATATTTTTCCGGACTGCTTCGCCGGATGCTGCGAAAGAGAGAATGTCGCCGGAAAAAGAAAAATCCTGCGCCTCAGTGCCGTTCCAGCATGGGAAAACACATAAAGCACAGGACGATCTGCCATTACTTTGTCAGCAGCGGCATTACAATATCCATAAACAGGATCAAAACAAAGAAAGCGACAGAACAAATGAAAGTGATCTTTTTCAGACGTGCTTCCTTTGTGCGTCCGCGGTTCTTGTCATAGAACGAATCGTTGCTTGCGCCGGTCAGTGCAGCAGTTGCATTCTGCGGCTTCTGTTCCTGCATCATGCAGATGATGATCAGCACAGCACTGATCAGCAGAACAACAGCACCCACGATGATTTCCAGTGCGTTCATGGAATCCCTCCTCCCATACAGTTTTGGGGACACGGAACAGCGCCGCGTCTCCGGAGCCAGTCCATGCTGAATGGGCACAGACACCTGCATCCATTCATTATCTTTTGTATTATACCACATCTCTAAAAAAAAAGCAAGTCTTTTTGCAAAAAAATTCCCGATCCGCTCTTGAAAAAAAGCGAAGGGGATTCCTGCAAAGGCATGTTTTCATGGTTTGCTGCATATACTGAACCGAATCCCAATCATCAATAGGAGGAGATCTGTATGCAAAAGAAAGAACTGCCGCTTCCCGGCGGACACCATAACCTGATTCTGGAGGATCGGGCGAAGCTGACGCTGACAGGCGTCACAGATGTGGACTGCTTTGACGAGCGCATGATAAACCTGTTCACCGGACTGGGCGAGCTGACCATCAAGGGCAGAAATCTCCATATCAATGATGTCAGCGTGGAGACCGGAGATATGACCATCACCGGAGACATCTGGCTGCTGCAATACGGCGAAAAGGATCGCCGCGGCCCGCTGTCGCTTCTGGGAAAGCTGTTTCGATGATGGAACTGGAGACCTTTTTTACCGTTCCGGAACAGACCCGGCTGCTGCTCTATGCGGTACTGCTGGGCGTGCCGCTGGGGATGTGCTTTGATGTGCTGCGGACGCTGCGGCTTTTGCTGCCTCACGGAAAGCTGGCGACGGCGCTGGAGGATGTGCTGTTTCTTTTGCTGTGGTCGGGTGCGCTGCTCTGTTTTTCCACAGCTTTGGCACGGGGCGAATTTCGCGGCTATTATGTTTTGGGAAGCGGACTGGGCTTTCTGCTGTACTGCTGTACCCTGGGCTGCGTCACCGTGCCGCTGCTGCGCCGTATTTTGACCGGAATCGGACGGCTTTTCCGCTGGCTGCTGTATCCGGTATTCCACGGTGTTGTGCGGATTTGCACTCTGATGTACAAGAAATTTGGACATTTCGCCAAAGTTTTTTGGAAAGCTAGTTTTTTTTCGCATTTGCCCTTGCAGAGAGATAGAGAAATGTTGTATAATAAGAACAGATTTTTGAAACGGAAGGCGGCATTGCAGTGGCAAAAGAAGTGCAGACCGAAAAAAGCAGGCCGCGCTGGATCTATCGGCTCATCGGCCGGACAGCGGTGATCGTGGCGATCATCGGCTGTACCGTCAGCGTGGTTTCGATCCAGTCCAGCATTGCGGAGAAAAAAGTCGAGCTGGAGCAGGTGCAGAAGCAGATCGACAATCTCACCGCAGACAACGAGGATCTGGAACGGATCCTGGAAAGCGGCGATATTGACGGCTATATGGAACGCCTGGCACGGGAAGAGTACAACTATGCATATCCGGATGAATACCGGTTTTATGACACATCGAGAAATTGAAGTCGTTCGCGAAGAAGCAGTGAGAAGAGAAAGGGATACGGAGTTACATGCAGGTCGAAATCGGAAAAATTTATGAGGGTACAGTCAAGAACATCACCAAATACGGGGCGTTTGTGGAGATCCCGGTGCCGGACGGCGAAAATGCTATGGGAATGGTGCATATCTCTGAGATCTCCCGGAGCTATGTCAATGAGATCCGCGATTTTGTCACAGAGGGACAGCAGGTGCGCGTAAAAGTTATCGGCACCAATCCCCAGGGAAAAATCAGCCTTTCGATGAAGCAGACAGAAGAGCCTTCTGAGCAGAAACCGCGCCGGGGCGGCAGCCACCACGGCGGCGAACGCGGAAACAGACCCTTTCAAGGCGAACGCAGCAGTGACGGTACTCCTCAGGGACAGCAGCCCGCCCGCCCGCCGCGCCGCAGCAAGCCCAACGTCTGGGAACCGAAAAAGCGGCAGGATCCTTCTGAGATGACTTTTGAAGATATGCTCTCCCGGTTTAAACAGAACAGTGAAGAACGGATGTGTGACATCAAGCGCAACACAGAACGCAAGAATCGTTCAAAGCGGAAGTAACCTTCAAAAACAGCAGTCCTTATGCGGCTGCTGTTTTTTGCATCGCCGCCTAAGAGCTGTGCAGTACTGTCTTTGCTTTTTAGAACACGCAAAAAAACTGTACATATTGTCAGAAAAGATATCATGAAAACTAGGGGAAATGCCAGTTTTCCGGATGCGGACAAGATTTCTATGGATAGATATTGACATTTCAATGGTTTTCCGATATAATAAGAAAAGTGCAGCACAGCCGAAATGTGGTATGTACTGTACTTCCTGAGCAATCGCAAACTGAGTCATTTCACGGATCGATAGGGGAATGCGTATTGAAGCCGGTACCTTTTGAGCAACTACCGGAAGAGGAGCTTGTGCTTTTGGCGAGAACCGACCGCGGGGCAATGGAAAATATCGTGAAGCGCTATACGGGTGCTGTCTGGCATCAGGTAAGGCGGTTTCAGGGCATTTCTGAGCCGGAGGATCTCGCACAGGAGGGCTTTTTGGGTCTGATTTCTGCGGTATGCCGGTATGATCCTATGCGCGGCGTACCTTTTTCTGCCTATGCAGGCAAATGCATTATAAACAGCATTGTATCTGCGCTGCGGCGCTGCCGCAACCTACCGTTACCTGTGGGGGCATCTGATATGCCTCCGCTTTCTCAGGTACAGGACGATGCCCTGCCGCCGGATTCTGTCGCACAGAGCCGGGTGCAGACAGGTGCAATGTTCTGTGCTATGGTGAGCCGCTTATCCCGGCGGGAATATCAGGTTTGCATGCTGATCTTCGGAGGTGCTTCTTATGCACAGACTGCAAAGCAGCTAGGCATCTCCGTGAAATCAGTGGATAATGCGCTGCAGCGCGCCAGACGAAAAATGTGTCTGGATGATGTTTTGCAGTGATTGCACCGGGATCCTTCGTGCGGCACTTTGCCGCAGGAACATTTTTTTCAATTGAACAGCCGGACGACCATTCCGGCACGAGGTCTCCAAAGCGGGATCCCTCGAGAAAGGTAAGGTTATACTATGTACGAAGATAAGACTTTGGTATGCAAGGACTGCGGAAATGAGTTCGTTTTCACTGCTGGTGAGCAGGAATTTTATGCAGAGCGCGGCTTCACCAATGAGCCGAAGCGCTGCAAGGCTTGCCGTGATGCAAAGCGCGGCGGCGCACCGAGACAGGAACGTGAGATGTTCACTGCTGTCTGCGATTCCTGCGGCGGCGAAGCAAAGGTTCCGTTCCAGCCGCGTGAGGGCCGTCCGATTTACTGCAGCGCTTGCTATGCAAAGATGAAGGAAGAGGCATAACTCTTACCGGACTTGGATAGATGCGGCGGTTTCGCCGGAAAGATTCTTTTTGTCTGCATAGCGCTGTTCCGTTAGGGGAACGCTATTGATTGCAGAAATGCAGTATGATGCTGCACGATGCACAGACAGGAGGTGTGAGGAATATGGCAACAATTACAAAGGACACCATTATTGGTGATATTCTGGATATCGCGCCGCAGACAGCACCGCTGTTTATGGCGATCGGTATGCACTGCCTGGGCTGCCCGGCTTCTCGCGGAGAGACAGTCGAAGAGGCTTGCATGGTGCATGGCATTGATACCGACGAACTGCTGGAAGAACTGAACAAGCAGATCGCAGCCGGCGATGCCCAGTAAGAGCCTGTTGGGTATCTTCAAAGGGATGATCCTTTCAGATATCAAACAGATTTAGAGAATTTTGATGGAATTGCTCCCCGTGTGAATCCTGCCGCCCTGGTGGTAGTTCCCGGCGGAGCAATTTTGTTTTTTCAGCGAAAGGAACGAGACGATCATGTTGACAAAACGGCTTGCCGCCTGTGCGGCACAGGTGACATCGGGCGGCGTTGTCTGCGATGTAGGTACGGATCACGCCTATCTCCTGGCAGAACTGCTGCAAAGCGGACGCTGTGCCCGTGCCGTAGCCACGGATATCCATGCCGGACCTTTGGAGGCGGCAAAGCGCACGCTCACAGAAGCCGGTGTATTGGAACAGGCAGAGCTGTTTCTCTGTGACGGCTTGACACAGGTGCAGCCGGAGGGCATCACCGATGTGGTGATCGCCGGTATGGGCGGTGAGACCATTGTGCATATCCTGGAAAGCTGTCCCTGGCGGCAGCAGGTGCATCTGATCCTGCAGCCCATGACAAAGATTTCCACCCTCCGGCAGTGGATGGCGGAGCAGGGCTTTTCCTGGACGGAACAAGCGGTGCAGGAGGGTGAAAAGTTTTACCTGATATTCAGTGCCCGCGCTGCCGGAACTGCCTGCCGCCTGACTGCGCTGGAGCAGGAAGTGGGAAAACTGGACTGGACATCGGAGACCGCACGCCGCTATGCCAACTGGAAACAACAGCGTTTTCAGAAGCTGGCACAGCAGCTGCGGCAGGCACAGCGTCCCGAAGCTGAATCGTGGGAAACACTGGCAGAAGCAGTTCAGACAAAGCTGCAGGAAACGGATGCGAAAGGAGAAGCAGCATGCTGACCGTAAAAGAAGTATACGAAGCAATCAACGCATTTGCGCCCTTTGCCTCACAGGAATCCTGGGATAACTCCGGACTTCTGGTGGGGAGCATGACCCAGCCGGCAGAGCGCATTCTGACAACGTTGGATATCTCAGAAGAAGTGATTGCACAGGCAGTGCAGCAGCAGATACAGCTTATTGTGGCACACCACCCGGTGATCTTTTCGCCGCTGAAAGCGCTGCCGCAGAACAGCCCGGTCTATCAGTTGGCTGCTCACGGCATCGCCGCTGTCTGTGTGCATACACCGCTGGATATGTCTCCCGTGGGACTGAATGCCTATGCTCATGATCTGTTGCGAGAGCCGTTGTCGCTGGAAAACGCCCAGAGCGTCCTGGAGCCCTCCTGGACGGACGGCAGAGGGTTCGGCTGGATCGACACCAGTATCCGGACGTGGACACCGCAGGAACTGGCACAGGTACTGGAAAAGACATTCGGTGCGGTGCGGTATTCTGCTAAGGAAACGCCAGTCCGGAAGATCGCCTATTGCTCCGGCTCGGCGGCATCTATGCTGGAGCTGGCAGCAGCAAAGGGCTGCGATGCGCTGATAACCGGAGATATCAAGCATGACCGGTGGTATGCGGCAGAGTTTGAGAATCTTGCCCTGTTCGACTGCGGTCATTATGCCACAGAGCATTTTGCGGCAGAAATTCTGGCGCAGCAGCTGCAAAGGGCATTTCCGGCGGCACAGGTGACCGCAAATGCCGGTGCAGATCCGGCGAGGATTTTGGTAGGAGTGGAAAGAGCATGAGTGTTTGGAAATGTCCGGTATGCGGTTCGTTTATGCAGCATCGCGGGAGAGCCTGGAGCTGTTCTCAGGGGCATAGCTTTGATATGGCGAAGAGCGGCTATGTCAATCTGCTGCCGGCAAACCGAAAGCATGCCAAAAATCCCGGAGACAATGCAGTGATGATGCGCGCCCGGAAAAATTTTCTGGATGCAGGGCACTATGCACCGCTGCTGCAGGCGTTGGAAAAGGCAGCAGTGCGCTATGGCAGAGCCGGCGGCGTTCTGCTGGATGCCGGATGCGGCGAGGGATATTATACCGAAGGTGTCGCTGCGGCGCTTACGAAAGCAGGAATGCACATGGAGACCTATGGGGTGGATATTTCCAAAAGTGCAGCGGATGCGGCGGCAAAGCGCTGTCCAGACGCGCATTTTGCCGTGGGCAGTGTGTATCATTTGCCGGTGGCGGATCATTGCTGCGATATGCTGATGACCATTTTTGCGCCCTATTGCGGCGAGGAGTTTCACCGTGTATTGCATAAGGGCGGCACCATGCTGATGGTGATTCCGGGGCAGCAGCATTTGTGGGGCCTGAAAGAAGCCATTTATGATGTGCCGTATCCCAATGCAGTCCGGGATTATGCCCTGGACGGGTTTGAACTCATTCAGGCAGAGTATGTGGACAGCTGGCTCAAGCTGGATGACCCGGGAGATATCCAGAATCTGTTTCAGATGACACCATATTATTATAAGACTGGCCGGGAGGAGCACGCCCGGCTGGAACAGCTGGAGAGTCTGTCCACGCAGATCTCCTTTGAGATCCTGCAGTATCGGGCTGTGGAAAAGGCGTGATCGGGGTTAAGTGTTGCCGTAGCACTCCCCTTTTTACATTGAAAATCGGGGTGTAAGGTCGGCGGCGGTTTGCCGCAAGAAAGGATGAAACATCATGGCATTAGACGGTGCATATTTACACGCAGTGCGGCAGGAGCTTCTGTCGCTGATCGACGCACGCATTGAAAAGATCCATCAGCCCACCAGAGAAGAACTGATTATCGCCTTTCGCAGCCGCACCGGCGGTGCAAAGGTGCTGTTTTCCTGCGCTGCTGATCGGGCGAGAGTGCATTTTACAAAAGTTGCCATCGAAAATCCCAAGGCACCGCCTATGTTCTGCATGCTCCTGCGGAAGCGGCTGGGGAACGGCAAGCTGTTGGGCATCCGGCAGGACGGACTGGAACGTGTGCTGTATTTTGATTTTTCCTGCGTCAATGAACTGGGGGATATTGTGCAGCTGACTCTCGCCATGGAGATCATGGGACGCTATTCCAATCTCATTCTTGTGGATGAGACCGGAAAGGTCATCGACAGCATGAAGCGCGTGGATGCCACTATGTCCAGCAAGCGCCTGGTGCTGCCGGGGCTGCCCTATGAAATGCCGCCCCGGGACGAACGGCTGAACTTTTTGCAGGCATCTCCGGAACAGATATTGGCGGTGCTTTCTGCGAAAACGGGAGAGCTTTCCAAGGCACTGCTGCAAACCTTTGAGGGCGTTTCGCCGGTTTTGGTGCGGGAATGGGCATACTATACCGGAAAGGGACAGCCCTGCCGGGCAGAGTCGCTCACCGATGACCAGAAAGACCGCCTGTGCTTTACCATAAAGCGCACCCGTGAGATTCTGGAGCAGGGAAAGGAAACATACACCATTGTCAGCACCAGAGAAGGGCAGCCCAAGGACTTCTCTTTCCTGCCGCTGCAGCAGTATGGGCTGCTGATGGTGACACGGGTGATGCCCTCTGCCTGTGCGCTGCTGGATGAGTTCTACGCCAGCCGCGACCATATGGCACGGCTGAAACAGCGTGCAAACGATCTGTTTCATCTGCTGCTCCATGCCACAGAGCGTATTCAGCGCCGTATCGTCTCCCAGTCTGAGGAACTGGATGCCTGCGGCGAAAAGGAGACCGACCGCCGGAAGGCTGACCTGATCTCGGCGAATCTGTACCGCCTGCATAAGGGCGATACAGAAGCCGTCCTGGAGGACTTCTACGAGGCAGACTGCCCCACGGTGCACATTGCCCTGGATGTGCGCCTGACACCGCCCCAGAACGCCCAGAAATACTATCAGGCATACAAGAAGGCGTGCACTGCGGAGAAGATCCTGACAGAACAGATCGCCAAGGGCAGGGAAGAACTGGCGTATCTGGACAGCGTGCTGGATGCCCTGAGCCGTGCAGAGACGGAAAACGATCTGGAACAGCTTCGGGCGGAGCTGGCAGAGCAAGGCTATCTCCGGCTGCTGCGGCGCAGGGGCAAACCGCCGAAGTCCCTGCCGCCGATGGTGTTTACTGCATCCGACGGTACACGGGTCCTGGTGGGACGAAACAACCGCCAGAATGACCAGCTGACGCTGAAAACGGCAAACAAAAACGATATCTGGCTGCACACCCAGAATATTCCCGGCTCTCATGTGATTCTGGAGACCGGCGGCAGAGAGCCGTCCCAGAAGGTACTGGAAGAAGCAGCACAGTTGGCGGCGTATCACAGCAAGGCACGGGATTCCGCGCAGGTTCCAGTGGATTACTGCGCTGTGCGGTATGTGAAAAAGCCTGCCGGGGCAAAGCCGGGTATGGTGATCTTTTCCAATCAGCACACGCTGTATGTGAAGCCGGAGCAGGGCTGCCGAGGGGAGGACTAAGGGATGAAACGAGTTTGTCCGCACTGCGGTGCGCCAATGTATCATGATATCTGTGAATATTGTCAAATGCCGACAAATTCACAGATGCCGTCTGCCGGGACAAAAAGCCATAAATTCGTCTGGCTGGCGATCGCATTGGCGGCGGTTGCCCTTTTGGGGACGGTCTGCGTGGTGTCTGCGGCAGTGATGCGCGCTCATTCCGGTGTGCCTATGGCTTTTGCGAATCGTACCGAAAACAGCACAAATGACGCAGCGGCTCTGGATAAAATGCAGGAGAGCGGCGTATTTTCCTCCGGAACTTATTTGGTCGGCGAAGAGATCCCGGCCGGGGAATATGTCCTTATTTCGGAATCACCAAACGCAAATCATCGGTTCTATGCCGGTATCTATGCAGACCGGGAAGAGGAACAGGAGATCAGCGGCGACTGGAACGAGTTTTCCACAATTGTGCAGTTGGAAGAGGGCACATATTTCAGCTTTTCCTGGTCAACTTGTTATGATGTGACGAAGAAGGATGTCCCCAATGATCCGACAAAGCATCCGGGGATGTTCTGTGTCGGACGGGATATTGAACCGGGGACTTATACCATTGTGCCGTATCTGGATGAACCGCATGATCCGCACCCGTCCTATGCGGTCTATACAGAACTGGGCAGCGTTGCGCCGATGACTGCTGCGTCCGGGATCTTGTATGATCCATCAAACAGTAAGTTGCTGGATGGTGTCGAAGTGACGCTGGAAGAGGGGCAATATCTGGATCTGGCGGAATGTGTGATCGCAAAGTAAAAGAGGAGGTATCTCATGCCGGCAATACGTTTGACAGAAGCCTTTTATCACCGGGACTGTCTGGAGGTTGCCCCCGATCTGGTGGGAAAGCTGCTTTTCCGGCGGCTGCCGGACGGCACGGTTTTGCAGGAGCGCATTGCAGAGACAGAAGCCTATCGCGGCCAGGAAGATCTGGCGTGTCATGCATCGAAGGGCAGAACGCCACGGACGGAGCTGCTCTATCGGGAAAGCGGCGTGATCTACGTCTATCTCTGTTATGGGATGCACTGGCTCATGAACGTCATCACCGGCGAGCCGGAGCAGCCCCAGGGCGTGCTGATCCGTGCCGGCGCAGTCCACAACGGCCCGGCAAAGCTGACAAAATATCTGCAAATTGACAAGCAGTTCAACGGCGACAGCTTTGTCACTTGTCCGGAGCTGTGGATCGCCGACGACGGTGATCGTCCGGTACTGCGCACCGATGTGCGTGTGGGCATTGACTATGCCGGGGAATACTGGAAAAATAAGCCCTGGCGTTGGATCGCTGAAGAAGTGTAAAAAGAAAACCGCCTTTGATGGAAGGGGCAGCTTTCTGAAAAAAGTGCATAAAAAATCGTGTTGTCTCTTGACACGATCATGAAATTCTGGTATAATAAAATAAAGAAAAGAGCATACAAAAACAGTATGCTCCCATATTGAGATGTTAAGAGATAACCGCCCAAGCTGGAAACTTATTGGGGCGGTTATTTCTTTTTGTGATGATCACTGAAAATCCTATACAATAACGCAGCAAAGTCAATTAAGAAAATGCCAATTGAAATCAATTCAGATAACGTAATGTAATGTTCCACAGTTTATCACCTCCCATCCATTTCAAAATGTATGGGAGTGGAAATATCCGCCTACTGTTTTATGTATACTCTCTTTGCTTATTATACAAAATTCGAATGAAAATGTCAAGGCATAAAACAAATTATTCACCTAAATCAATTTGAGAAAGTCGGTATTTATCGCCGCCCAAGTATTCATTTTTATGATACATTCACAAAAAAAACGGCAGCGCCGGAATCCCGGTACTGCCGCCTTGTTTTATGCAATTCAAATGCTTACGGAGAGATTAGTCCTCGTAATCAGCATCGTCCTCATCTTCCAGCAGAGCGCGCATGGAGATGGAGATACGCTTGTTGTCGATGTCGATGTCGATGATCTTCACCTTGACAACATCGCCCACAGAAACGATATCCTTTACATTTTCAACACGCTTGTCAGCCAGCTGAGAAATGTGGATCAGACCGTCTACGCCGTCAATGATCTGTGCAAATGCACCGAACGGAGTGATGGAAACGATGGTTGCATCGATGACATCGCCAACTGCATAGTTTGCCTTGAACTTCTCCCACGGATTGTCTTCCTGCTTCTTGTAGCCCAGGGAAATGCGGTTGTTTTCCTTGTCCAGATCCTTGATGTAAACTTCGATGAAGTCGCCAACCTTGACAACCTCGCTCGGGTGCTTGATACGCTTCCAGGACAGCTCGGAGATGTGAACCATACCGTCGATGCCGCCCAGGTCTACGAATGCGCCGTAGCTGGTCAGAGACTTTACTTCGCCCTTATAGGTCTTGCCGACTTCAGCAGTCTCCCAGAATGCTTCCTTTGCAGCATCCTTTTCAGCCTTCAGAACAGCCTTGATAGAGCCGACAGCTCTTCTGCGGTGCTCATTGACTTCCAGAATGACAAAGCGCTGTGTGGTCTTTACCAGAGAATCCATCTCTGCGCCTCTCGGCAGACCGCTCTGAGATGCCGGGATGAATACGCGAACACCTGCATAGGTGATGATTACGCCGCCCTTGACAGCTGCGTTGACAGTACCTTCCAGAACTGCGCCTTCGTCCTTTGCCTTGATGATCTCCTCAAAGCCCTTCATCTCGTCAACCTTCTTCTTGGACAGGGTGACGATGCCTTCCTGGTCATTGATCTTGGTAACGATCAGATCCAGAACGTCGCCGACAGCAACAACATCAGACGGCTTCTTAGAAGCGTCATCTGTCAGTTCGCTGCGCGGTACATAACCGGTGTGCTTGGTGCCGACGTCTACGATCGCTTCAGAATCGTTAACGGAGCATACTGTGCCCTTTACCTTCTCTCCCGTATGTATTTTTTTGAAGGACTGATCCAGAGCTTCTGCGAAGTTGATATCCTCCTCCACGGCGTTGTTATCCATGATTTCAGTCATAGTTTGTTGAACCTCCTTAATGATATGTGCCGGTGTGGACGCGCCGGCGGTAATGCCGATCTTCTCAGCATCACCCAGGTCTAAAGTGTAAAGCTCATCCGAATTTTCAATATGATAAGACCTACAGTTTCTGTTGCAGACATGATACAGTTTCACGGTGTTGGAACTGTGTCTGCCGCCCACAATAATCATTAAATCTGACTTGCGAGAGAGTTTGTCTGCGTCGGACTGCCGCACCTGTGTAGCGTGGCAGATTGTATCGTAAACCATAATATTCGGGTTGTCCTTGGGAAGAGCTTCTAAACACTTTTCCCATACTAATATATTATACGTTGTTTGCGCAACAATTGCAAGTCTTTTGCGAGAATCCACTAAATTTTTTTGAAAAAAATCGTTTAACGCTTCTTCACTTTCAAAAACAAAGCAATTCCCTTTACAATGCCCAACAATTGCAGCAACCTCCGGATGATTGGCATCTCCGGCAATTAAAATAAAATCTCCTGATTTGGTATGCTTTTCCACAATTCTGTGAATCTTTGCCACAAAGGGACAGGTGGCATCCACATAGGGATTTCCAGCTTGTTCCAGCTGGTCATAAACGCTGGCGCTGACACCGTGAGAGCGGATCACTACGCATTCGTCCGGATGCAGATCAGAGATCTTGTCCACGATCCGCGCACCGCGCCGGGTGAGATCGTCCACCACATCCTGATTGTGGATGATAGGTCCCAGCGTTGCGATGTTGTGGTGCTCTTCCAGCGCACGATAGCAGAGCTTGACGGCGCGGTCTACGCCGAAGCAGAAGCCGGCGGATTCGGCAACAGTAATTTCAGCCATACGATGTTATTCCTCCGGTGTTCCGGCAGACTGTTCTGCCTGTTTTTGCTGCTCCAGTGCGGCGCGTTTCTGATCCTTTGCAATTTCAAAGGTCGTGCGGTGCTTCGGCACATCATGAAGGATCGGAAACGGCGGATTTTCCTCCACCATTGTCTTGATGCTGTCCATGATATCCTTGCGCATGGCGTGCATTTCATGGGGCGTAGAATCTGCATTCAGCCCGTAGTCTGCGGCGTAGAGCGGTTTTCCCACCCGGACGCAGATGCGGCTGCGGAAGTGCAGATTGTTGGAGTCGAAGACCAGCCCAATGGGGACGACGGGCTTTCCGCTGCGCGCCGCCAGAACACAGACGCCGCTTTTTCCTCTGCCCACCTTGCCGTCTGTGTGGCGCGTACCCTCCGGGAAAATGGTGAGGTGGCGGCGCTTTTCCAGACGTTTTGTCGCCTCAGAGAGCATGTCATAGGACGGATCCTTGCTGTTTGCCGTGGGGAATGCACCCATGAGCCGGATAAAGTTTCCAAAAACGGGATTTTTGAAAAGCGGCTCTTTTGCAATAAAATTAAAGGGATGGGGCGCAGCCATTGCCACCAGCACCGGATCCAGATAGCTCCGGTGGTTGGAGGCGAAAATGACCGCCGTTCCCTTCGGGATGTTTTCCCGCCCTTCAAAAGAGATGCGGTAGTAGAAGAAAAATGCGATCCGCACCAGATAATAGGCGATGCGGTAAAAGAAAAAGACAATGGGATACGGCAAAAAATGACCTCCTTCTTTACTCCACATCCAGGCGCTGTTCGATCAGATCCATGATCTCCTCACAGACCTCGTGGAATCCCATGGTAGTGCTGTCGATGAGGACGGCATCCTCTGCCTGCTGGAGCGGTGAAACGGCGCGGTGCATGTCATTATAGTCGCGCTGCTTGATGTCCTCCAGGATCTGGTCATAGGTGGGCTTGTCCGGCTTGTCCTCCATCTCCAGATAGCGGCGGCTGGCGCGCTCTTCTGCAGAAGCAGTCAGATAGATTTTCAGATCTGCGTCCGGCAGCACTACCGTGCCGATGTCCCGTCCGTCCATAATGACATTGAACTCCCGTGCAATGTCCTTCTGGGTTTCCAGCAGAAAGTTCCGAACCTCCGGCAGAGCGGAAACTTCTGATGCTTTCATAGAAATTTCCGGAGTGCGGATCTTTTCGGTCACATTTTCATTGTTGAGAAAGATGCATTGTGTGCCGCCAAAGTATTTCAGCTCCAGATGGCAGTGCTCTTCCAGTGCATCCAGAAAGTCCTTTCGGGTCTTATAATCTGTGGAAAACAGAGCGATGGCGCGGTATAATGCGCCGGTGTCTACATAGACGAAGCCCAGCTGAGATGCCACCTCTCTGGCAATACTGCTTTTTCCCGCGCCCGCAGGGCCGTCAATGGCAATGTTGATCGTTTTCATAAGTACTTACAAACTCCTTTATGTATCCTATTGTCAGAGCGTGTCCCGAATATGAGAACACGCTCTGGCATATCATCATTGGTTATCTGCAAATGGCTTCTGCCATAGCGATGCCGGCGCTGTATGCCGTAGAAAAGGCGATCTGCAGATTAAAGCCGCCGGTATAGCCGTCCAGATCCAGGATCTCCCCGGCGAAATACAGTCCCTCACAGCGCTTGGATGCCATAGTCTTGGCATCCACTTCCTTGACAGAAACGCCGCCGCGGGTGATGATCGCCTCTTCAATGGGGCGAAAGGCTTTCACATGCAGAGAAACCGCCTTGATGCAGTCCCGGAGCGCCAGGCGCTGTGTCTTGGTGAGAGCATTCGCCTTAGTGTCTGGTGCAATGCGACTCAACTGTAAAATCGGCAGGATCAGCTTTGCCGGCAGCAGTGCCCGGAGAATATTTCCCATATCCCGGTTCTGGTTCTCTGTCAGGTCGCGCTGGATACGTTTGTCCAGCTGTTCCGGTGTCAGACCTGGTTTTAGATCGATTTCCAGCCGGTAGTCCTCCGGACTGCCTTTGCGCATCAGGGCGCTTGCGCTGAGCACCAGCGGTCCGGATACGCCGAAGTGGGTGAACAGCATTTCGCCCAGTTCTTCAAAGACGCACTTCCCGCCCCGGTACAGCCGCAGCGTCACGTTCCGCAGAGAGAGCCCCATGGCATCTCTGCACCATGCTTCCTTTGTGACCAGAGGGATCAGAGACGGCATGGGCGGCACGATGGTGTGGCCTGCCGCTTCTGCCAGGGAATAGCCGG
This sequence comes from uncultured Ruminococcus sp., assembly GCA_934463425.1. GTDB lineage: Bacteria > Bacillota > Clostridia > Oscillospirales > Ruminococcaceae > Ruminococcus_C. The sequence continues at coordinate 99,444 of CAKSJP010000002.1, read as the reverse complement.
AACCGTCCGAGCCGGTTTTGGGATAGGACAGTCCGCCGGTGGCGAGGAGTGTTGTCCCTGCCCGAAATTCTCTGCCGTCTGCGGTGCGCACACCGATACATCTGCCGTTTTCCAGAAGCAGCTGTGCCGCATCGCCGTGAATCACCGGGATGCCTGCCATGCGCACTGCCTTCTGCAGTGCCTGGACGATGTCCTCCGCCCGGTCGCTTACCGGAAATACCCGGTTGCCCCGTTCTGTTTTCAGAGGAACGCCCAGCCCTTCAAAATATGCCATGACGTCCTGCGGGGTGCACCGGGAAAGGGCACTGTACAGAAACTTTCCGTTTGCCGGAATATTTGCCAGCAGCGTGTCCCGATCGCAGTTGTTGGTGAGATTGCACCGTCCTTTTCCGGTGATGCGGAGCTTGCGCCCCAACTGCTTGTTATGCTCCAGAATGACACAGCGTCCGCCCTTTTCGGCAGCGGTCAGCGCCGCAAAAATGCCGGCAGGGCCGCCGCCGATACATAAATGGTCTGTTTCCATATTACCTCACTTTGCTTTGTAAAATGATCTCGTTTATGGATAGTATAGCACATTGTCTGAAAAAATGCAAGACAGAAACGGAAATTCGTTTTATGCCGCCCTTGCAACCTGGCAGGCAGGCATTGTTCTTTCTCTGCAGTCAGGCGGCACATCGTGAAGCGGCACACACTGCCGGCGCTCACTTTCCCATCATCCGCCGCGTCCGTGCCGCCAGCTTTTCCCGGCGTGCCTGTGTGGCTGCGGCATCTGAGGTGTATGTACCATCTGCCGTCTGGCGCAGCACATCGCCCTCCCGGACATCTGCCGGGAGCAGTTCCCGGGAAACAGTGACCATGCCGTCATCCGTTTCCAATACTGCCAGCGTATCTTCAAAACGATCCAGGATCATCATAAGCGTTACCTCACTTTTCGGTAGAGACGGTCAGAGATGCGCCGTCGGATTGTATGGTGACTGTGCCGTTTTCATCGGTGCGCCAGATCTGCTCGCCGCAGTACTGCCGCAGCCGTTCTACTGCTTCGCTGTGGGGATGTCCGTAGGAATTTCCTGCGCCGCAGGAGATCACCGCATAGCTGGGCTGAAGCTGTGCCAGAAAGGCATCTGTAGAAGATTCCCGGCTGCCGTGGTGTCCCACTTTCAGCACATCTGCCTGGATGCCGTCCAGATCGCCCGAAGCCAGAAGATCTTTTTCCTCTGGCTTGGATGCGTCACCAGTGAAGAAAAAGCTGGTGTCGCCGCAGGTGAGATAGGCACAGACGGAGTAATCGTTGAGAGAACTGTAGTCATTGCCCGGCGAGGGGAGGATCTCCAGAGAGGCGCTGCCCAGATCAATGGTCATATTTGTGGCAGGTGTCAGGATCAGACCGTTTTCGTCTACGCCGTCCAGGAATTTTTCATAAGTACGGGTGGTGGGGATCATATCGTCCGGCAGCTGCGGGATCATCACATTGGAAATGGAAAGCTCCTTATTCTGTGCCGCATAGGACAAAATGTCCGGAAAACCGCCGATGTGATCGGCGTGGGGGTGTGTGCCGATGATCCAGTCCAGCTTGGTGATGCCGTATTGCTGCAGGTCGGCGAGAATGTCATCTGCGGCGCTCTGTTCGCCGGCATCGATGAGCACAGCCGCCTTGTCGGTGACGATCAGCTCGCTGTCGCCCTGTCCCACATCCAGAAAGTAGACGGTACAGCTGCCCGTACCTGCGCCGCCGTTGTTTTCGGCTTCTGCGCCGCCCTCTCCGCCGAACGCCTGTTCAATGGTTTCGGTGAGATAGCTCTCGGCATCGTCTAATGTGCATCCGCCCAGAAGAGGCAGTGCTGCGGCGATCAGTGCCGCCGTGATTTTTTGGAAGATGGTTTGCGGTTTCGTGGAGATGCACCTCCTTTGGGGTGTCGCGGTCCGTTTCCGGACGGTTTTGCGTTGCCGCCGGCGTGCTGTTCCGGTGCGACCAGACAGCCCGGCTTTGTGCCGATCAGATCCTGCCGTCCTGCCTGCTTCAATGCAGACAGCACCAGCTGGCGGTTCTGGGGCAGATAATATTGCAGCAGCGCTCGCTGCATGGCTTTTTCTTTCGGTGTTTTGGGTACATAGACCGGCTCCATGGTATAGGGATCCAGCTCGGTGTAGTACATGCAAGTGGAGATCGTGCCCGGCGTGGGGTAGAAGTCCTGTACCTGTTCCGGATGGATGCCGTTGTCCCGGAGAAACAGGGACAGCTTCACTGCTTCCTGGAGGGTGCTGCCGGGGTGGGAGGACATGAGATAGGGGACGAGATACTGCTTTTTGCCGATGCTCTTGGTGATCTCATAAAAGCGCTTTTGAAATGCCTCATAGCATTCGATATGGGGCTTTCCCATTTTGTCCAATACCACGTTGCTCACATGCTCCGGGGCAACTTTCAGCTGACCGCTGACATGCTCTGCCACCAGTTCCTTAAAGAAAGTGTCGTCCTTGTCTGCCATCACATAGTCGAACCGGATGCCGGAGCGGATAAAGACGCGCTTGACCTTGGGCAGCTTTCGCAGCTTGCGGAGGATGTCCAGGTATTCGCTGTGGTCTACCTGCAACGCCTTGCAGGGTTCGGGTGCAAGGCACTTCTTTCCCGGACACATCCCGGCTTTTGCCTGCTTCTTGCAGGACGGCAGCCGGAAGTTTGCGGTCGGGCCGCCCACGTCGTGGATATAGCCCTTAAAGTTGGGCATTGCAGTGATCTTTTTTGCCTCCTCCAGGATGGATGCTTCGCTGCGGCAGGTGATGCGCCGTCCCTGGTGCAGGGCAATGGAACAGAAGTTGCAGTAGCCGAAGCAGCCCCGGTTGTGGGCGATGGAGAACTGTACCTCTTCAATGCCCGGCACGCCGCCCTGGGCATCGTACATGGGGTGCGGTCTGCGTTGATAAGGCAGCCGGTAGACGGCATCCAGTTCGTCCTGGGTCAGGCTCAGTGCCGGCGGATTCTGCACCAGCATCTTGTCGCCGTGGCGCTGGAGCACTGTTTTTCCGGAAATCTCATCCTGCTGGTCATACTGCTGCCGGGTCGCCTTGGCATAAGCCTTTTTGTCCCGGCAGACCTGGGCATAATCCGGGCACTGGACGCCGCCCCACGGAGTGTTTTCCGGCGCGGTGAGATAGCATGTACCGCGGATGCCGGTGATCTCCTGAATGGGAACGCCGTCTGCCAGCTGTTGTGCAAGCTCCGTGATCTGATGCTCGCCCATGCCGTACATGAGCAGGTCTGCACCGCTGTCCACGAGAATGGACGGGCGGACGGTGTCGTCCCAGTAGTCGTAGTGGGCGAACCGCCGCAGGGATGCTTCCAGACCGCCGATGGCGATGGCGGCATCCGGATATGCTTCCCGGATCTTCCGGCAGTAGGTGATGACAGCGCGGTCAGGGCGCAGTCCGGCTTTACCGCCGGGAGAGTACATATCGTTGCTGCGCTTGCGCTTGGCAGAGGTGTAGTGGGCGACCATGGAGTCGATGTTGCCGCCGGTCACCAGAAATGCCAGTCTCGGCTCGCCGAACCGCTTGAAGTCCCGGACGGTGTGCCAGTCGGGCTGAGAAATGACAGCGACACTGTAGCCCTGGGATTCCAGCAGCCGGGTGATAATGGCTGCCCCGAAGCTGGGGTGGTCTACATAGGCATCGCCGGTGATGTATACAAAATCGGGTTGGGATACGCCGGTTTCTAAAAGTTCCTGCATGGTGACAGGGAGAAAGTTGGTCATGTATTTGCTCCTTGTATGGGATTGCGGCAGGCGGGATGAGTTTGTATAAACGGCATTCGATTTCCGACAACTGCGGGCGAACAATGTTCGCCCCTACGCGGGCTGTCGCAGAAGATTTTCCTGGAAATGGATGCAAATGTATCGCTTTAGGAATTTGTTTCGTGTGCGGCAATCCATCGAATGGGGTTGTTATAGATATAATCGACGGCCTGCAAGTAGGCTTTGTCATTTCGCAGAATGTGGTCATAGAATGATTTTTGCCAGATGGAAAAACCGATTTGTTTGGTAACAGCACCTTTGAACTGTTTGACAATTCGGGACACTGTAGGGGCGAACATTGTTCGCCCGTCATCGTCCGGATGAATCCACAGAATACAGTGAATATGATCTGGCATGATACAGTAGTCGGTTATCGTGACATTACTGTAAATGTTTGAGATGTTTTGTAGTGTCTGGCGTACATGGCGTCCAATTTCCGACAACTGCGGGCGAACAATGTTCGCCCCTACGGACTGCCAAAGGCAAGCCTCTGGACAATTAGTGCAGATTGTCAGAAAATAAAGCGCACATGCGGAATAGTCAAAATTTTCCAGACGGATACTTTTACGCTTTGGAAGTTCTTGTTTCATGGCATCATTTCAACCGCCGCATTTTTCGCTCTGCCAATTGTTCTTTGGTCATGAGCACCTTTCGCGGCTTTGCCCCCTCATAAGGGCCGATGATCCCCATCTCTTCCAGTTCATCCATAGTTCGGGCAGCACGGGCATACCCCAGTTTCAGCCGCCGCTGGAGAGAGGAGGTTGACGCCTGGCCGGCTTCTACTACCACTTCGATGGCGCGCTCCAGGATATCCTCATCGCTGCCCGGCTCCGGCTCGCTGCCGGCAGATTTTTCTGCGGCACGGTCGGACTTGGTGACGGGGATGTTCTGCTCCACCTGCTCCATGATCTCGTCGCTGTACTCGCTCTGGGTCTGGGACTTGATAAAGTCCACGACCTTTTCGATCTCCTTGGTGGAGGTGAAGCAGCCCTGCACACGAACCGGTTTGATTTTTCCGTTGGGTAAGTACAGCATATCGCCGTGTCCCAGCAGCTTTTCTGCGCCCCCGGTGTCCAGGATGGTACGGGAGTCCACCTGGGACATGACAGACAGGGCGATACGGCTGGGGATATTTGCCTTGATAAGTCCGGTGATGATGTCCGTGGTGGGGCGCTGGGTCGCGATAATGAGGTGCATGCCTGCGGCACGGGCTTTCTGCGCCAGGCGACAGATAGCGTCCTCCACCTCTTTGGAGGTGGTCATCATCAGGTCAGCAAGCTCATCGATAATGACTACGATCTGGGGCATCGGTTCCAGGTCGCTGCCGGGCTGCGCTGCTGCGGCGTTATAGTCTCCCAGGTCGCGGACGCTGTTCTCCGCAAAGAGATTATACCGCCGCTGCATTTCCTGCACCGCCCAGTTCAGCGCACCGGCAGCCTTTTTCGGGTCAGTGACTACCGGGATGAGCAGGTGCGGGATGCCCTCGTAGACCGTGAACTCGACGATCTTCGGGTCGATCAGGATCAGTTTGACCTCATCCGGGGTGGCATGGTACAGAATACTCATAATAATGGAATTGGTGCAGACGGACTTACCGGAACCAGTTGCGCCGGCGATAATCATATGGGGCAGCCGGGCGATGTCTCCGACCACTGCATTTCCGGCGATATCCCGTCCTACCGCAAAGGCCAGCTTGCTCTTGGAACTGCAGAAGCTGTCGCTCTCCAGGATCTCCCGGAGAGAAACGGTGTCCTTGTGGCTGTTGGGAACTTCGATGCCGATGGCAGGCTTTCCGGGAATGGGCGCTTCAATGCGGACACCCTGTGCTGCCAGAGAAAGGGCGATATCATCTGCCAGTCCCGTGATCTTGGATACCTTGATGCCGGCGGCAGGCTGAATTTCGTATCGTGTAACAGACGGTCCGCGGAAGATGCCGGTGATGCGGACTGTTACGCCGAAGCTTTTCAGCGTTTCTACCAGAATACCTGCCTTTTCCTTCATTTCCTGATCTACCGCAGGGTCTCCGGCGCGGCTGACGCCGTTCTGCAAGAAATCGATGCTGGGGATCTGATAGGGTCTTGCCGGGGGCTGCGGTGTTGGTGCTGCTGCCGCCGGTGCAGATTCGGTGACCAGCTCCGGCGGATCCTGCATCAGCTCTTCCGGGGAGACGATGGCAGGATTGTCCGGCTCGTCCTCCGGAATGGGGATGTCGATATCCATGTCATATGCCGGCTCATAGGGCGTATTGTCCTGGGGCTGGCTGTAGCTGTCCCGGATTATAGCATCCAGATCCGGCGGCAGCGGAGATGTATCTTCTACGAAGTCGGGGATATCCGGAATGTCCGAAGCATCCGGAACCGGTTCGGCTTCTGCTGCCGCAGTTTTGCGCTGCTTTCGCGACAGCTTTGGCGCAGGCGCTTCCGGCAGGAGAAATTCCGGTTCCTCTTCCGCCGCGGCTTCTGCGCGTTCCGGAAATCCCGGTTCGTCTTCTGCCCAGTCCGGCTCACGGTTCCACAGCTCCCGGATCTTCCGGAACGGCCATTTCAGATAGAACCACAGCTGCTGCATGCTCATGTCCAGAATCCACATCACTGCCACAAAGAGCAGGAGAATGATGATGATCTGGGCGCCGGGTGTGCCGATAAAGCGGAGAAAGGGATAGGCGAGCAGAGCGCTGATGACACCGCCGCTGCGGAAGGCATCGTCTGCACCGGTGGAGTAGAGATAGCCGATGGTGCGGAAAAAACCCTTTTTTTCGATCTCACCCACAAATACGATCTGGAAGAAGCTGCTGACCAGTGTGACCAGTCCGAAGCTTGCCAGCAGCCGCCGGGAGAGAGACATGCCCTTTCGGTTTTCGGTGTAATAGGCGGTAATAAGCAGGACGATGGGCACGATCAGGATGGAAAATCCAAAGATGCCCCGGATGATCCGGTGCATCTGATACCAGCCGGAATCCCCTTGGATAAACGCCAGACAAAAGAACAGCACGGCGCAGGTGAAGAGAATGACAGACTGAAACTTGGTGTTGCCGTTCTGCTGACGGTTCAGCTGTTCCAGTGCTTCTTCTTTCGCCGTCCGTGCAGCAGAAGTGCCGGCAGCCTTTTTGCGGGCTGCCGGCTTTTTCTTCGGTGCAGATTTTGCACTTTTTTTGGGAGAAGCAGATTTTCTTGCCAATGTTATGCCTTTCTGAAAGGAACTGCGGGATCAGGGCGCGTCCTGTTCCGGCAGTTCTCGTGTTTCTATGAGATGATAGAGCGCAGCAATGGCATCGTGCAGCGTTCCGATCCGGTCGATAAGCCCGGATGCCGCTGCTTCTTCTCCGGAGATGACCGTACCCATATCGGTCGCCATCTCCTGCGTGTTCATCATCATCTGCTCCAGGGCTTCCCGGGAGATGCGGCTGTGCCGTGTGATGAAGCCAGTGATGCGCTCCTGAATTTTTTCAAAATAGATGGTTGTCTGCGGCACGCCCAGCACCAGGCCGGTGGTGCGCACGGGGTGTACCGTCATGGAAGCCGAGGGAACGATCAGAGAAATATCGGCGCTCACCGCTAAGGGGATGCCGATGGAATGGCCGCCGCCCACCACCAGAGAGACGGTGGGTGTCTCCATGCCGGAGATCATCTCGGCAATGGCGAGTCCGGCTTCTACATCGCCGCCCATGGTATTCACCAGGATCAGCAGTCCCTCAATGCTCTGATCCTGTTCAATGGCGACCAGCGCCGGGAGAACGTGCTCATATTTTGTCGTTTTGACATCGTCCGGCAGGATGTTGTGCCCTTCGATCTGCCCGATGATGTTCAGGCAGTGGATCAGATGCTTGGCGTTCTGCGGCCGGACGCCGCCGGTCTCTTCGATCAGCTGCGCCTGATCCAGCTGCTGCTCGGCGTTGCTTTTGGATGTGTTGTCGTTTTGTTGGCTCATAGCGGCACTCCTTTGGACAGATGCGAAACGGGTCGTATCTGTATTCTGTCCCGGAATGCCGCGGTTATACAGAAAGAAGGCAGCATTGCCTTCTACTTCTATATTATAGCAGGTTTTGTGGAAAAGTCAAGGTGAATGCAGGGGGATTCTATACAAATCATTTTTATAATTGTTTTTGTTGAGAAGGAATTTGTAGGGGCGGATGCCCACATCCGCCCGATTCCACAAGTTGCACATCTGGGGCGATATGTGAAATGATTCTGTAAGGGCGAACACCATTCGCCTTTACGATGACATCTTCCCGTTCCGTGGAAAGTCATTTTTTCTTTCCCGGCTGTTTCTTTCCCGTTTTTTTCTTTTTCCGGACAGAGTCGCCGAAGTTTCCCAGCTTTCTGCCCAGGGCGAAGTATTCTCCATGGGCATATGCCATCAGACCACACTGCTGGAGATTCAGCTTGCCCTTGCTGTCCAGAAAGCGCTCGTCCACATTGACACCGGTGATCTCCGCTTCAAAAACAGTGTGTGTGCCCAGTTCTTTGGTGCTGGTGACGCGGCACTCCAGACTGACGGGGCACTCGGCGATCATGGGCGCGCTTACAGTCTGTGCCGGCTCTGGGGTGAGGTGACACTGGGCGAACTTGTCCACATCTCTGCCGCTGCGCACGCCGCAGAAATCCGTGGCTTTCATCATGGCAGAGGTGGGGAGATTGATGACAAACTCGCCGGACTCCCGGATGAGATCATAGGAATACCGGGAGGGACGGACGGAGATATAGGTCATAGGCGGATGCGTCGCCAAAACGCCTGTCCAGGCGATGGTGAGGACGTTGGGGTGCTCCATGGTGCCACAGGAGACCAGAGTGGGCGGGACGGGTGCCAGGAGAACGCTGCCTTTCCAATGCTGTTTTGCCATAATTTACTGCTCCTTCCAAATTGCTGTGCTTGTACTGTTCGATATTGTACCATGGAGGAGGCAGATGTGTCAAGTTGGTTTGATGGAAAAAACGCTGCCGGCAGTGCTTTTGCTGCCGGCAGCGTTTTTTAATGTCTGTTTTCTATTGAACTGGAAGCTTATGCGCCGTAGAAATAGTTTCCATGGAATACATGATTCAACAGGAATGTTTCATCGCTGCTTTTGGTATCCATGATTCCAATCCAGGCAGACATGGTGATAATGCCTGTTCCGTCTGCAGAAGTGATCTTTCCGTCTCCGTCCATATCAAGCAGATTGTACTGTACTTGTGTCAGAGAACCATTTTCAAACCAGACTCTAGTGCAGAAAATCTGATTTTCTTCATCGTATGTCTTGGAAATGATATCTTCTTTTGTCGGAAGCAGATCGGTCACTTTGATCTGTGTGCCGACACCTTCTTTTGCTGCAATTACTAGCGCTTCTGATGCGCGAATTGCATTGATAGAAGCGACATTATCAACGGTGCTGTAGTCGCCGATTGAACCGCCTAAGCCATATGTCATATTGTCATACATCCAGTCCGCGTCTGTTGTATCGACTTTACCGTCTCCGTTGACATCTGCGGTTTTCAGCTGCTCGTCTGTCAATTTGATGTCACCCTTCACCAAATAACGAGAAACAACAGCCGCATCATGTCCAGTCAGTACGCCGTCGCCGTCCACATCACCCGTAACAGCTGCATCCGCAGCACTTACCGATGCCATAGGCAGCGCACATAAGCTCATCACTGCCGCAGAGAAAATTGCAATTGCCTTTCTTGTTTTCATAAAAACTTCCTCCTTCGTGTTACATAACAATAGATACTGTTACAGGCTTACCAATATATGCATTTTTAGATGTCAAGCTTGCACCGATTGTGGCAATATAGTTTAGCAACTCAGTCGAATCATTTTTATTGATAACATTATTGCCGTCAGTATTTGCAATATCAGCGCAAATCAATCCGGGCATATCAGACCAAAGAGTTGGATAATCACAAATTGCATTGTTTAATTCAGAAAGAGTGATTTGCGATGAATTATCAACCTTGTATTTTCCTGCTGTTGCATATGACATCACTCGCTGTAAACAATTAACATCTAAGCTGTTAATTGTTTTATCGCCGTTTAAGTCACCAACTAACGCTTTTTTATCAGCACTCACCCCAACGCTTACAGACGTTTCGTTTACTAGTTCTTTATATTCTGGATCTTTTTCGGTATACAGTTCACCAATGCTTCTGTAGGTGTTTTCACCAACTTTTTCATATCGGAAAATACCGGTTAAACCAACGCTGAATTCATGCTTTTGGGTGCTGTCACCAGTAACATTATAAATTACAGTTACATCTAGTTTATCATAATTAAATGAGTCATCAGCAGATCCATAGGAAGAAGTAAAATAAACTTTTGACCCTTGCTTGCGGTCGTAACCAATTCCGGTTGCCATGCTAGTTTGACTTCTGTCAACACTTACAGGTGTACAAGAACTATCGCAAAGAAAAGTTATTCCTAATCCACTTATTCCGGGATTTTTTGTTGTATGAAAAGTGACCTTCACCTGATTTGTTCCAGCAATTCGTTCTGTGTATACCGAATACTCGAAGCCAAAATTAGGTGTAATTGTTGGCGTAATTGCACTTGCACTTAAAGAACCAACACTTAAGGCAAGTGTTACTGCTGCTGTAGTGCATGCAGTCAACTTTTTCCATGTCTTGTTCATGAAAATGACCTTCTTTCAATTTTCCCTACTTTGTTCCAAGACTTGAAACGATTCTACTATTGCTTAAGCTATTATTATTATAGCACTATAGAATAATTGTGTCAAGCTTCTAAATGTAAAATGTATTAGCATTTGTGATCTAATAAGTCTAAATAATATTCTCCACTATGAAAATAAAAAAATAATAAAATTTTAAATGCACATATATACATATTCGACAAAATTCGACACTTAAGATATTTGAATTTAAAGTAGAGTAATGTCTGCTGTTTCTTCTTCACAACATTTTTGCTTTCCTAGCGCACCTCGTTGACAGCTTTCCGAAAACCCTGTATAATAGACCTGATACCATAATAGGACAAGGAGAATCACTTTATGATACAATGTGCAACAATTTTTACCGACCACATGCTGCTTCAGCGCGGCAAGCCCCTTGCTGTCTTTGGAACAGGCACACCGGGGGAGACAGTCACGGTCTCCATTCCGGAGCGCCGCTGTGCGGTCTCTTCCGCTGTCAGCACAGACGGCACATGGCGCGTGACACTGCCGCCGATGCCCGGCGGAACGGGCTGTACCATGACTGTAAATGAGACGGTTTTTACGGATGTGGCGTTTGGCGAGGTATGGCTTGCCGGCGGTCAGTCCAACATGGAGTTTATGCTGAAGGATGCCAAAAACGGCGCGGCGGAGCTGGAACGCTGCGGTAACTCCAACGTCCGGTATTTCCAGGTGCCGCGAAATACTTTTGTGGATGCCGCTTATACTGCTGCGCTGGATGCGGCACACTGGGAGCTGCCGTCTCCGGAGGTCTGCGGCACCTGGTCGGCTGTGGCTTATCTGGCAGCAAAGGAACTGGCAGAACACCTGGGTGTTCCGGTGGGCATCATCGGCTGTAACTTCGGCGGTTCTTCCATCAGCTGCTGGCTGCCGGAAAAGGATCTTCAGGCGCATGCTGCCGGACACGGCTATTTGCAGGATTATGCCGATGCCACTGCCGGAAAGACGGATGAGGAGATGATCGCCGCCTATGACGAGTATGTGACATATCATACCGCCTGGGAAAAGCGGATGCAGAAATGCTATCAGGAGGACAGCAATATGCCCTGGGACGAGATCATCCGCCGCTGCGGCGAAAACCGCTATCCCGGCCCTCTGGGAATCAAAAGTCCCTATCGTCCGGCGGGAATGTACCACAATATGCTGCAAAAGGTCGTGCCCTATACCATTCGTGGATTTTTCTATTATCAGGGAGAAAACGACGAGATCCGACCGGATTGCTATGGTACACTTTTGACGATGCTGATCGCCCGGTGGCGGCAGGACTTTGAAGATCTGACGCTGCCGTTTCTCCTGGTGCAGCTGCCGATGCATGCGTTTGCCGACACGCCGGAGAACGGCACCTGGAGCCGGCTGCGCGAGGCACAGATGCAGGTCTGTCAGACGGTGAAGCATACCGGCATTGCTGTGATCCTGGACTGCGGCGAATACTGCAACATCCATCCGGTGGACAAGCATCCGGTGGGACATCGTCTGGCGCTTCAGGCGCGGCGGCTGGTCTACGGCGAAACAGAACTGGAAGCGTTTGGCCCGATCTACCGCAGCTTTACAGTGGACGGCGCAGTGCTGACGGTATTTTTCGACCATGCGGAACAGGGCATGGAATGGCACGGAGCGCCTTCCGGCTTTGAGATCGCCGGTGCAGACGGGGTGTATCATCCGGCAAAGGCTGTCCTGGACGGAAACACCGTGCAGCTTACTGCAGAGGGCGTGGATGCGCCGAGATCTGCACGGTATTGCTGGGTGAACTACGGCGATGTGCCGCTGTTCGGGAAAAACGGCCTCCCGGCAGCACCGTTCCGGACAGAACTTTCCGCTCTGCCGCTGATGTGAATAAACTGTGCAGCGGAAAATGCATTCTCCACCAGATTCCACAGAGGGATATCATATTGGAAACTGCGTGAGTTTTCCACCGTTTCCACAGAGTTTTCCACATTTTTTTCGTCGAAGCAGCTGATTTTGTGGAAAAACAGGTTTCTCCTGATTGCATGATTCATATTGTGCACATACTTCCTGTGAAACGTATGGAAAACCCGAACTGCGGAGGAAACAACAATGGTAAAAGGCGTACAAAAGAAGATCATCGAAGTGAATCATCCGGACAGCTTATACTTTGAACGGGCGGTGTTTTATCTGAAGCCCGGCGTGACCCAGCTGCCCCAGCAGCTCTCCCGGGAGGATGCTGACGCACTGCTCCGGGAGGCTGCGCCGGAGAAGGCGGAAAAGCGTTTCTGGCTGCGTACAGTGCTGCTGGTGCTGTTCAGCTCTCTTGGGACGGCGGCGGTGTGCCTGCTGATGCGGTAGGGACGAGCCGGCGCTGCGGCCGATCAGAGAATGGAAATCTGAAAATCCCGTGAAAAATCTTGTGTTTTCTCTCCGGATGTGCTATAATAAAATCGTGTTTGCATAAAATCCTGCTGAAACGATGTGCATTTCATTTTTATGGGAACACGCGCAATGAGAATCGTGCAAAAATGAAGCGCTGGGCTTGTAAAACAGAGCGCAGCGAGATAACGGAGGAAATACACTTATGAGCCAGAGAAAACCGCAGCCGCGACGGGCACAGAAGCCGTCCGGCAGCAGCGAGACCGAAAATGACCGCATTGCCGGACGCAATCCGGTGCTGGAAGCGCTGCGCAGCGACGCCAAAATTGATCTTGTGTATGTGGGACAGGAGAGCGGCGGTCTCCAGGAGATCATCAGTCTCGCCAAAGAAAAGGGCATCCCGGTAAAGGTTGTAACAGAGTCCAAACTGTCTCAGCTGACCGGCGGTGCCGTACATCAGGGCGTTGCTGCAGAGGGTGCATGCGGCACTTATGTTTCCCTGGAGGAACTGCTGGAGCGCGCCGCAGAAAAGGGCGAGCCGCCGCTGCTGGTGCTCTGTGACGGCATTCAGGATCCCCATAATCTGGGCGCGATCATCCGGACGGCTGAGGCTGCCGGGGCGCATGGTGTGGTGATCCCGAAGCGCCGGAGTGCTTCGCTGACGCTGACTGTGGGAAAGACCTCTGCCGGTGCGGCAAGCTGGCTGCCGGTGGCGCGCGTGCCGAATCTGGCATCTGCCATGGAGACGCTGAAGAAAAACGGTGTCTGGATCTATGGCACAGATGCTGCCGGCACCAGCTATACAGAAGCAGACTTTACCGGCGGCACGGCATTTGTTGTCGGCTCGGAGGGCTTCGGCATGAGCCGTCTGGTCAGTGAGACCTGTGACGCCATGCTCAGCCTGCCCATGCGCGGCAAGGTCAACTCGCTGAATGCGTCTGTTGCAGCCGGGATCTTTTTATACGAGGCAGTGCGCCAGCGCCTGGCGAAGTGACGTTTTTATCACAGGAGTGAACCTATGGCAGACCATAACTTTACATTAGAAGAGATCTTAAACGAATACAGTGCGGACGGAAAGCGCTCCGGCATCCGGCATACCTCTGACAAGCCCTTGTCTCACGGGACGCTGGAAACGGAAAAACTGGTCAGCGCAGCGACCTCGCGCCGTCCGCTGATGCAGGAGCAGGCAGGCTATGACCAGATCGTTCCGGAGCTTCCGCAGGAGGATGCGGAACAGCTGGTGGATATCAAGTCTACCATTTCTCATATCAAGGCGGACAAGGCAGCACAGGCAGCGAGAGATGCTGATGCTGCTCCGGTTTTGCGGGAGCGTTTTCCCACGCAGCATCTGCGCCGGGATGTTTCTTTTGTCCGTGCGGCAAATCAGGCGCGCTATACGCCGTCATATCCCGAAAACGGCAGCGACAGCTATGACGGTGCCGTAAAGCTGGTGGAAAGCGAAGCACCGCAGCAGGAACAGCGGCACCGCCCCAATGTGCGGCAGATGCAGGATTCCACCCGCGCCAGAGAAAAAAATCAGAAACGGCGGCGGCGCACGCCGGAGGGCGCGTATCTGAAAGAATCCGTCACCGGAGAATTTCAGCGCGCCGAGCCGGTACATACTACCGAAGAACCGCCGCACTCCCGGCGGCACTGGGACGAGGAAAAGGATTATTACTACCAGGAAAAGCAGCAGACCGGGAGCTTTCATCCCATCCGGCAGCGGGTGCGCAGCCATGCCTTTGGCGAGGATGCAGAAAAGCGGCAGCCGGATCAGCTGGAGCTGGTGAAGAAGACATTGGAAAATCTGCGGAATGTGGTGTTTTTCCGGTTTGTAGCCATGCTGGTTCTGACAGTGGCAGGCGCGGTGCTGGCATGTTCTGAGGTGCTGGGCGGCGGTGCGTTGACGCAGCTGATCACTCCCAGAGGGTACAGCATTGTCCAGCTGGCACTGGGCCTGCTGGGATTGGGGATCATGTTCCCCACGGTGAAAAACGGCATGTGGAATCTGCTGCGGTTTCATGCAGACAGCGACAGCATGGCGGTGCTGCCGCTGCTGCCGGCGCTGCTGGGTGCAGTCTGCGCTGTCATTGCGCCGGAGGTGCTCTCTCTGGGAACGGTGCATCTCTATGTGCCCTGTGCGCTGTTTGCGCTGTTCTGCAATATCATCGGGCGGCTGCTGATGGTGCGCCGTGCTCTGCGGAATGTCAACGTGATCTCCCGGGACGGACAGAAGCGCGTGCTCTCTTATGTCTCTCAGGAGGAGACCGCAGAGCTGCTCACCCGGGGTGTGCTGCATGATATTCCCATTTTGACTGCGGTGCGAAAGGCAGACGGGCTTTGCGATATTCTGCGGTATTCCTATTCCACAGATATGGCAGACAGTCTCTGCCGCACCATGACACCGCTGTGCGGCGGTGTTTCGGTGGTGATCGCCGTGGGCATGACACTGATCCGTATGGGCACGTCATTCGGTATGCCCTGGTTCAGCTTTTTGTTCTCCATGCTGGCGCTGCTGCAGACGGCATGCTGCTGCACCGCCAGTGCACTGGTAGTTAATCTGCCGCTGGAACGGGAATCGAAAAAGGCGGCGGCATCCAACAGCGCCATATTGGGGTATCAGAGCGTAGACGACTTTTTTGACACCAATGCGCTGCTGGTGGAGGCAAACGATCTGTTCCCCAAGGGCTCGGTGCAGATCAGCGGCATGAAGGTGTTCTCCGGGGCGAAAATGGATGATGTGCTGTTGGATGCTGCCAGTCTGGTGCACCACGGTGACAGCATGCTCCAGAATGCCTTTGCGGAGATGATCCCGGATCGGGAGGCACTTTGTCCTGTAGATGAATTTGTCTGCGAGGATGGGCTGGGACTCTGCGGCTGGATCGCCAACCGGCGCGTTCTGTTTGGCGGCAGAGAGATGATGGCGAATCACAACATCGAAGGGCTGCCTACAAAAACGCGGGAAGCAGAACTGGCAGAAGGAAACGGCGATGTGCTGTATCTGTCGGTCAGCGGTGTGCTTGCGGCAATGTTCTCCATCCGGATCACGGCAGATCCGAAGGTAAAGCGCCAGATGCAGGCACTGCGTCAGGAAAAGGTAGCGCTGATCCTGCGGAGCGTGGATTGTTCTGTTTCTCTGCGGCGGCTGTCGTCGCTGTTTGATTTTCCGGAGGCTTATCTCAAGATCATTCCGGCATCCATGCACCATCTGTTTCAGCGGGAGACCGGTGATCTGGAATGTGTCAGCGCTTCTATGACAGTGGGAAATACCGGATTTGGCGCAGGTGCGCTGCTTCTGGGTGCGAGACGCGTCCGCCGTGCAGCGGTTCTGGGCGTGATCCTGCTGGTGGCAGCCGGACTGCTGGGCATGTCTCTGGCGATGATCCATATTGTGACCAGTGCATATGAACAGATGACAGCTTACTTTTTCCTGATCTACCATGTGATCCTGACACTTGTCACATCCCTGGCAGTACGCATTCGGTAAGCAGAAAGGAGTGCTTCACAGTGGAACGAAATCACAAGCAGAATAATACAGACGGCGAAGAGACCATGTTCTTTCGTGCCGCAGAATCCGGAAAGCCTACGGATCAATACGATACCCAACAGCTGAACGCACGGCAGGTGCGCAATTCGGCACAGAACGGCTATTCTCAGAACGGTTATCCCCAGAATGGCTATCCCCAGAACGGCTACCCTCAGAACGGCTATCCCCAGAGCGGTTATCCCCAGAACGGCTATCCCCAGAACGGCTATCCCCGAAATGGTTATCCGGTACAGGGACAGCGCCCGGCACAGGGCGGGTATCATGCGCAGCAGGGTCGTCCGCAGGGACAATACCACCAGGGTGGTCAGCCGCCCCGGCAGCAGGCAGCGCCGCGTTACAGCGGCGGTCAGACATATCATCAGCCGCAGCAGCGCGCCCAGAGACAGAGCTATGGACAGCCCAGACGGGAAGCACCGCGCCAGAGTCAGCCCAGACAGAGCGCACCCAGACAGAGTGTACCCAGACGGGAAGCACCGCGGCAGGCAGAATCCCGGCAGCAGAGCACGCCCCATAACCGCGCACCGCGCCGCCGGCAGAAGTCGGTTTTCGGTCGTTTGCTGCGGTTTGTGCTGACGCTGGTGGTCGTGGTATTCCTGTTGTATTCCGCCATAGCTATGGTGGGCATTCTGGGTATGAACCGTGTGAGCACCGGAGACCGTACTGTTACCAGCGGCAGCATGGATGCGTCGTATGTGAAAAATGTTCTGGTCATTGGCACAGATACCCGTGATCCGGAAGAAGAACGCGGCCGCTCGGACTCCATGATCCTGGTGTCCATGAATTCCAGAACCCATCAGATCTATATGACCTCTTTTATGCGTGATGCCTATGTGGAGATTCCGGGACAGGGCAGCGCCAAGCTGAATGCGGCGTATTCCTACGGCGGCCCGGAGCTGCTGATGGATACTATAGAGGAGAACTTCGATGTGCGCATCGACGATTATGTGATGATTACATTTGCGGCGTGTGCGGCGATGATCGATGCCGTGGGCGGCGTGGAGCTGGAAATTTCCGACCGGGAAGCGGAGGCAGTCAACGAGATCCTCATCAGTGAAGTCAATGAGATCATGGGCGACGACCGGGAGGACGATCTGCTGGAAAGCGGCGGCAAACTGAAACTGGACGGCAAGCAGGCGCTTTCCTACAGCCGCATCCGGTATGTGGGCAATGCAGACTTTGAGCGTACTGAGCGGCAGAGAACCGTTATGAGCCAGGTGATGGGGAAGGTGAAAAGCAACCCCTTCCGGCTGGTTTCGGTGTGCATGGGTGCACTGCCGAAGATGACCACCAACATGTCGGTGCTGTCTCTGTACGGCTATGCGGTCTCTGCGCCGCTAAAGCTTGCGACCTATGACATGGCACAGCAGCGCGTCCCGGCAGACGGCACCTATCAGGGGGCAGACATCGGCGGCGAGTCGGTTTTGCAGGTGGACTTCGACGCGGCAAAGCAGCAGCTGAAAAGTACAGTGTTTGCAGAAAAGTAAAAATGTGGCGGCATCTTCGGGGAATGAGAGGTTCTCCGGGGATGCTGTTTTTTGTCTGTAAAGCGTGTTAGAATGCTGTTTGCGGTCTGGCGTGATCCGTTGACATTCCGGTGCAGAAATGTTATAATAGAATCTGTTCATTTTTCAACAAAGAAACAGATTATTTTCGGGGCAATTTCTTTGCCGGTTATTGGGTGAATGCTACTATGAAAATCGTAATTATCGGAAACGGAAAAATTGGCAGTAAGCTTTCTGCGATGTTGGTGCAGGAAGGCCATGACATCACCGTGGTGGACTGCAAGGAGTCCAATCTGCGGAAGGTGCAGAACACGCTGGATGTAATGTGCATCGAAGGAAACGGCGCAACAGCGGAAACGCAGCTGGAAGCCGGTGTCAACAAGGCGACGCTTCTCATTGCTGCCACGCCTTATGATGAACTGAACGTGCTGTGCTGTCTGATCGGAAAGCGGCTCGGTGCGAAGGAAACCATCTCCCGGGTGCGGATGCCGGAATATTATCAGCAGATGCACCTCATCCGGGAGGATCTGGGGCTCTCTATGGTCATCAACCCGGAGCTTTCCACAGCGGATGAGATCATGCGTGTGCTGGTGTTCCCCTCAGCAGCAAAGGTGGAGGTGTTCGGCAAGGGAAAGCTGGAGCTGGTGGAATACCGTCTGCCGGACTTTCCCTGGCTGGAGGGTATCTCTCTGGTGGAGCTGTACAAAAAGATCAAGACAAAGCTGCTGATCTGCGCAGTACAGCGGGAGGATGAGGTGTTCATTCCCGGCGGCGATTTTCAGCTGCGTGCCGGAGACCGCATCCATGTGGCGGCATCGCACAAAAACATCGAACGCTTTTTCCGTGCCAGCGGCTTTATGAAGGACAAGGTAAAGACGGTCATGCTGGTGGGCGGCGGCAGAGTCTGCTATTATCTGGCGAAGCAGCTGCTGAATGTGGGCATGAAAGTCAAGATCATCGAAAAGGATCAGGAACGCTGCGACAAGCTGGCGGAGCTGCTCCCAAAGGCAATCGTCATTTGGGGTGACGGCACAGATCAGGATCTGCTGATCGAAGAGGGTGTTCTGGATGTGGACGGCTTTGTGGCGCTCACCGGCATCGACGAGGAGAATATGATCATCTCGCTGTTTGCCAAGGACAGCACCAACGCCAAGGTCGTCACAAAGATCAGCCGGGAGAATTATATCGACCTGGCATCAGAACTGGGGCTGGACTGTGTGGTCTCGCCGAAGATGCTGACCACAGGAAACGTGCTGAGCTATGTGCGCTCGCTGGCAAGCACTGCCGGAAGCGAGATCGAGTCGCTCTACCATCTGGTGGGCAACCAGGTGGAGGCGATCGAGTTCCGCGTCAAAGACCGGATTCCAAATCTGGTGGGCGTGCCGCTTCGGGATGTGCAGCTGAAAAAGAACATTCTGATCTGCGCCATTATCCGAAAGCGGGAGATCGTCGTGCCGGACGGCAGCGCCGTGATCGAACTGGGGGATTCTGTGGTGATCGTCTCTAAGGAACACCATTTCTCCAGTCTGAAAGACATTCTGGGCTAAGGCGGTGACGAGATGAACAAAGGAATCGTACTGCATTATCTCTCTATGGCACTGCTTCTGTCCTCGGCGCTGTTTGTTGTGCCGGCGCTGGTGAGCCTGTATTATGGGGAATACTTTTTCCTGCTGATCTTTCTGTGCGTTGGGGCAGGCATGGCACTTGTGTCACTGCCCGGTGTGCTGTATCATCCCAAGCGGCGGTATATGTTCGCCAGAGAGGGCATGGCGATCGCCGCTCTGATGTGGCTGATCTTTTCCGCAGTGGGTGCCCTGCCGTTTTATCTCAGCGGCAGCATTCCGCACTATATTGACGCGCTTTTTGAAAGTGTTTCCGGCTTTACAACAACTGGCTCTTCCATATTGAATGATGTGGAATCCCTGCCCCGGGGCATTTTGTTCTGGCGCAGCTTTACCCATTGGGTGGGCGGTATGGGCGTTCTGGTGCTTGCCATTGCCATTTTGCCCTCTACGGGAAATGCTCTGTATCTGATGCAGGCGGAGTGTCCCGGTCCTCAGGTGGGAAAGCTTGTCCCAAAGGGCAAGACCTCGGCGCTGTATCTGTATCTGATCTACGGCGGACTGACATTGATTACAGTGATCCTGCTGTTTACTGGCGGCATGCCGCTGTTTGACAGCGTGTGTCATGCCATGGGCATCGCCGGCACAGGGGGCTTCGGCATCAAAAACGACGGCATCTCGTACTATAATTCACCCTATCTGGAGGGCGTGATCACGGTGACGATGATTCTTTTTGGCGTCAACTTCACCATGTATTACTACCTGCTGATCCGGCGCTTTCGGGAGGTGCGGAAAAACACGGAGCTGCGCGTATATTTCTGTGTGCTGGCGGCTGCCACCGGGCTGCTTATGGTGAATATCCATCCCATTTATGAGAATGTGGGGAAGTGCTTCCGCTATGCGGTGTTCCAGGTGGCTTCCATTATGACCTCCACTGGATTTGCCACGGCGGATTATAACAACTGGCCTTTGTTTTCGCAGATGATCCTGCTGCTGCTCATGTTCATTGGTGCATGCGGTGGTTCTACCGGCGGCGGATTTAAGGTGCAGCGTTTTGTGATTCTGTGGAAAAGCGGTTTTGCTGCTCTGCGAAAAATGGTGCATCCGAACTCTGTGAATCAGGTGAAATCAGATGACAAGATCCTGCGCTCTGAAATGCTGCAGCATGTGATGAGCTATCTTGTTCTGTATCTGGGACTGCTGATAGTATCATTTTTGCTGATCTCTCTGGATGATACAGATTTAGGCACAGCGATCTCGGCGGTGACTACCTGTTTCAACAATATCGGCCCCGGCATCAACCGGGTCGGGCCGATGGAGAATTTTTCATTCCTGTCGAATTTTTCCAAGCTGGTACTTTCCGCGGATATGCTTCTGGGGCGGCTGGAAATCTTTCCCATTCTGGTGATGTGCACGCCGTCAGTTTGGCGAAAGAGCTTTTGAGAAATGTGTTTCGGCGAATCCCATCTGATAACAGCGGCTATATAGAAAAACAGCGATACTCCAAATCCAAGGAGTATCGCTGTTTGTTTTTTTATTTCAAAGGGGCAATGGGCGATTACTTGAAGTAAGCGACACCGCTCTCGAAGATCTTCTGATCCTTTTCGCCCGGTACGTTCCGGTACAGATTCTGACCGATACGCTCGCTGTGTCCCATCTTGCCCAAAACTCTGCCGTCCGGAGAGGTGATACCCTCGATGGCCATCATGGAGGTGTTGGGGTTGAAGTGGATGTCCATGGTCGGGTTGCCGTCCATATCCACATACTGGGTCGCGATCTGACCGTTCTTCGCCATGTCTGCCAGCAGCTCCGGCGGCGCAACAAAGCGTCCTTCACCGTGGGAGATGGCTACAGTGTGCACATCGTCTACCTCGGTGCCGTACAGCCACGGGGATTTGTTGGAAGCGATGCGTGTCCGAACCAGCATAGACTGGTGGCGCGCAATGGTGTTGAAGGTCAGCGTGGGAGATACATTGGTCATGTCCATGATCTCGCCGAATGGTACTAAGCCCAGCTTTACCAGTGCCTGGAAGCCGTTGCAGATACCCAGCATCAGACCGTCGCGGTTTTTCAGCAGGTCGTGTACAGCATCCATGATCCGCGGATTGCGGAAGAATGCGGTGATGAACTTACCGCTGCCCTCCGGCTCGTCGCCGCCGCTGAAGCCGCCGGGGATCATGATGATCTGTGCCTGGCGTACCATCGCCGCAAAGGTGGTGATGGAGTCTTCCATTGCCGCTGCGGAGAGGTTGCGGACGATAAAGGTCTGGGGTCTTGCGCCGGCGCGCTCAAAGACGCGTGCGGTGTCGTATTCGCAGTTTGTGCCGGGGAATACCGGGATGAGGACGCGGGGCTGTGCGCTCTTGATCGAAGCGGACAGGGTGGTCTTTCTCGGATAGGACAGCTTTTCCGGAACTTCCGTGGTAGTTTTGATGCGGCACGGGAATACCGGTTCCAGCTTCTTTTCCCAGACAGCCAGGAGCTTGTCCAGCTGGAGAGTGAACTTCGGGCAGACGATCTCCGGCTTTTCACTGGTAGAACCGATCACATCCTCGCCCTCCTCTGCATCGCCGCAGAGTTCCAGCAGGAAGCCGCCGCAGCAGGGCTGGAACAGCTCTGCATCTGTCAGCTGGCGGTCAAAGGTGAAGCCGATGCCGTTGCCGAAGCACATCTTCGCGATACCCTCAGCAACGCCGCCGTAGTCGATGACCCAGCCGGCACGGATGCGTCCGGCAGCGATCATTGCCTCGACCTTGTCGAAGGTGGCACGGATGCTCTCAAAGCTGGGGATGCCGTTTTCGTCGGTCTCCGGACGGAGCATTACGACCTTGTCTCCTGCCTGCTTGAACTCGGTGGAGACCACCTTGTCTGCCTTGGCAGTGGAAACTGCAAAGGATACCAGTGTCGGCGGCACGTCGATGTTCTCGAAGGTGCCGGACATGGAGTCCTTGCCGCCGATAGAGCCGCAGGACAGCTCCAGCTGTGCCTTGAATGCGCCCAGCAGTGCAGCCATGGGCTTGCCCCAGCGCTTGGGGTCATTCTGGGTGCGCTCGAAGTATTCCTGGAAGGTCAGCCAGCAGTGATGCCAGCTGCCGCCTGCTGCAACCACCTTGGCAATGGAAGTGATGACCGCATCCATTGCGCCCAGGTATGGGTTGCGCTCGCTGACAGTGGGATTATAGCCCCATGCCATGAGGGAGCAGGTGTTGGTCTCGCCCTTGAGTACCGGGATCTTGGCAGCCATCGCCTGGGACGGAGACAGCTGGTATACGCCGCCGAAGGGCATCAGGACAGTGCCTGCGCCGATGGTGGAGTCAAATTTTTCGATCAGACCCTTCTGCGAGCAG
Source organism: uncultured Ruminococcus sp. (assembly GCA_934463425.1). Taxonomy (GTDB): domain Bacteria; phylum Bacillota; class Clostridia; order Oscillospirales; family Ruminococcaceae; genus Ruminococcus_C. The sequence continues at coordinate 76,718 of CAKSJP010000002.1, read as the reverse complement.
ATGTTCAGGCTGGACAGCAGCTCTGTCCATGCGTCTGCGCTGTCGGTGAGGGTGGATTCTGCTGCCGGCTGCGGCGCTTCGATGGCGATGCCGGTGTGCTTTGCTGCACCGTTGGAGTTCAGGAACTCGCGGGACAGGTCAACGATGGTGTTGCCGTTCCAGTGCATCCGCAGTCTCGGCTCAGCCTGGACGGTTGCTACAATGGTAGCCTCTAGGTTTTCCTTGCCGGCTTCCTTGACGAACTTGTCTGCATCTTCCGCAGCGACAACCACAGCCATGCGCTCCTGAGACTCGCTGATGGCGATCTCTGTGCCGTCCAGACCGTCATACTTCTTCGGTACGGCATTCAGGTCGATCTCCAGACCGTCGGTCAGCTCGCCGATGGCAACGGAAACGCCGCCTGCGCCAAAGTCGTTGCAGCGCTTGATCATCTGTGTTACGGTCGGGTTGCGGAACAGACGCTGGAGCTTGCGCTCTTCCGGTGCATTACCCTTTTGCACTTCTGCGCCGCAGTGCCCCAGGGACTCTACGGTGTGGGACTTGGAAGAACCGGTCGCACCGCCGCAGCCGTCGCGGCCGGTCTTGCCGCCCAGGAGGATGACGATGTCACCCGGCACAGGCGCTTCCCGGCGGATGTTGGATGCCGGAGCAGCACCCAGCACAGCGCCGATCTCCATGCGCTTTGCCATATAGCCCGGATGGTATACCTCAGCAACATGACCAGTCGCCAGACCGATCTGGTTGCCGTAAGAGCTGTAGCCGTTGGCTGCGCCGACAGTGATCTTTCTCTGGGGCAGCTTGCCGGCGATGGTGTCTTCTACCGGAACCAGCGGATTTGCCGCACCGGTGACACGCATTGCCTGGTACACATAGGAACGTCCGGACAGCGGGTCACGGATCGCACCGCCGAGACAAGTCGCCGCACCGCCGAAAGGTTCGATCTCGGTGGGGTGGTTGTGAGTCTCGTTCTTGAACATGAGGATCCAGTCCTCTTCCTTGCCGTTGATGTCCACCTTGATCTTGACGGAGCATGCGTTGATCTCTTCGCTCTCGTCCAGATCATTCAGCTTGCCGTCTGCCTTCAGCTTCTTGGCGGCGATGGTTGCCAGATCCATGAGGGTCATGGGCTTTTCGCCTCTGCCCAGTTCCTGGCGGACGGTGCAGTATGCGTCATAGGTGTCCTTGATGTAATCCGTGGGGATGTCCACGTCCGTGATCTGGGTCAGGAATGTGGTGTGGCGGCAGTGGTCAGACCAGTATGTGTCGATCATGCGCACTTCGGTGATGGTGGGATCGCGGTGTTCAGTGTCCCGGAAGTACTTCTGGCAGAACTGGATATCGCCCAGATCCATCGCCAGGCCATAGTCAGCGATGAACTTTTTCAGCTCGTCCTCGGACAGACCGATAAAGCCGGTGAGGGTCTCTACCGTAGTCGGGATGGTATAATTGGTGTCCAGGGTCTCCGGCAGCTCCGGAGATGCTTCCCGGCGCTCTACCGGGTTGATGAGATATTTCTTCAGACGGTCGAACTCGGCGTCTGTGAGATTGCCGGTGACAACATAGACATCTGCAGTGCGGACACGGCAGCGCTCGCCCTGGAGCAGGATCTGGATACACTGCTCACAGCTGTCTGCACGCTGGTCGAACTGACCCGGCAGATACTCTGTGGCGAACATCCGCTGGCCCTCTTCCAGTGCCGGAAGCGCGGTGTAGGTGTGGTCTACAGCAGGCTCGGAAAAGACTGTGGGGACAGCGCGCTCAAAAGCTTCTGCCGTCAGATGGTCTGCGTCATAGCGGTGAAAAATGCGAATGCTGCTGACATTCAGACGGAGCGCAGTCTGCACGTCGCTCAGGACAGAGCGCGCTTCAACAGCGAATTCCGGCTTTTTCTCCACATAAATACGAAAAACGGACATGGTAAATCTCCTTTATTTTGAATTTGCAGATGCTGCTGCGACCAGTGTTCCATAGCAGCACTCCGCATCACTCTCTTCTATTCTAACACAAAAAATGCGATTACGCAAACTTTTTTTTGGATTTTTTGCAGAAATTCGCACGACCGTGCCGTTTGGGGTGTGTCCCACATGATAGCCGTCACCGCGCTCGCGCTCAAAAAGCACCGGAAACTCCGTGCCGATCTGGCTTTTCAGGAAGGCTTCCTTTGCGGTTTTTGCCGCTTTTTGCGCCTGTTCCATCCGGGCAGTTTTTTCAGCGCCGCTGCACTGCTCCGGAAATGCCGCCGCCCGTGTGCCGGCTCTGGGCGAATAGCGGAACACATGCATAGCGGCGAAGCCCATCCGCCGGGCGAATGCCAGAGAGTCCCGGAAGTCCTCGTCCGTCTCACCGGGAAAGCCTACCATAAAATCTGTGGTAATGGCGCAGTCGGGAAAATGCCGCCGGATGCGCGCACAGATGGCGGCATACTCGGCGCTGTCGTACTTCCGGTTCATGGCGCGCAGGGTCTTGTCACAGCCGCTCTGGAGCGACAGGTGGAACTGGGGGCAGAACTGGGGCAGCGCCGCCAGCCGGGAGAGCTGTTCTTCTGTCAGGCGTTCCGGTTCGAGAGATCCCAGCCGGACGCGCTCCACGCCGGGGACTGCGGCGCATAGCTCTACCGCTTCTGCCAGCGAGCCGCCCCACTCCATGCCGTAAAAGCCCAGGTTGATGCCGCAGAGGACGATCTCCTGATAGCCGTTCTCCGCAAAGCCGGCAGCGGCTTTCCGCAGTTCGTCTGGTTTCATGCTCCGGCAGCGTCCCCGGGCGTAGGGGATGATGCAGTAGCTGCAAAAACAATTGCATCCGTCCTGGATCTTCAGAAAGGCGCGGGTGTTGTCCGGCATGGTGTCACAGGGCAGCGTCTCGAAGTCATCCTGCGTGCCGTAGCTGTCCACAGCGGCGATCCGGGCGTGGTTCTGACATAGTTCCGCCAGAAGCGCCGGCAGACGGCTGCGGTGTTTTGTGCCGAGGATGAGGTCGGCTTCCGGGATAGCGGCTGCTTCGTCGGGATACGCCTGGGGATAACAGCCCGTGAGAACCAGCAGAGCATCCGGGTGCTCCCGGCGGACTTTGCGCATGGCGTGATGCAGGCGGCTGTCTCCTGAAGCGGTGACTGTGCAGGAATTAAACAGAAAAATGTCTGCCTGCTCCGGCTGAGAGACGATTGTATACCCGGCGCTTTGCAGCAGAGACTGCATCCCGGCAGTCTCACAGGTGTTGACTTTGCATCCAAATGTATAGAAATAACAGTTCAAGTTGCTATGATGCCTCCTTGCAATCAGAAAAAACGACGGAATTTCCGCAGAATCTTTGCGCCGTTTTCACTGGATTTTCATGAAAATTAACGTCACTGTCAAAAAAACAGGGGTGTTTCCATCTTCTATTATACTATATCGACGAAATTGTTGCAATCGTCTTGACAAGAAAATTTTTTCGTGGTAGACTATAGGTACAGAACAGAGAAACATCTGAAGCTTCCAAAAGACAGTGTGCACGTCATTGTCGGGATGGAACTGCTTTTGTTCTGCAATTTATTGTGACACCGGAAGGGCGAGAGGTAGACCCCTTCAAGAGGAGGTAATTGTTATGTATGAGACAACAATTCAGCTGAATGCAATCAACGACGTAAAGGATTTCGTTAACAAGGTTATGCTGTTCAATTATGACATTGATCTGGTGTCCGGCCGCTATGCCATCGATGCAAAGTCCATCATGGGTATCTTCAGCCTGGATCTGTCCAAGCCGATCAAGCTGCAGGCACACACTGATGATCCGGAAAAGCTGGTAGAGTCTATCGGCAAGTACATCGTCAAGTAAGTTTTTAGAACACACATCTTTTTCAAAGATTGAGTAGAATAGTAAGAGGGGAAAACGGCGCTTCGGAAACGGAGTGCCGTTTTTCTATTTGCGCAAAAAACACATATTGACGCACGCGGCCGCATATGCTTTTTCCAAAACGGGAGGTATGTCTATGAAACGATGGCTTGCGGCAATTTGTGCGGCGGTGCTGTTGGGGATGCTCTGGCGCGTTCCGGTGGTCTGTGCTGCGGAAGAACCGGAGATCCCGGCGGCTGCCTATGCGCTGATGGAAGCAGAGACCGGGACGCTCCTGCTGGAGTCCCACAGCGGCGATCGGCTGCCCTGCGGCGCAATGGCGAAGCTGATGACCGCCTATCTGGCGGCAGAGCAGCTGGAGCAGGAAAACTGGACAGCAGACACGGTGCTCACGGCAACCGATGCAGTTACCGGAACAAAAGGCGCTGTGATCTGGCTCACTGCCGGGGAAGAAATGACGGTGGGCGATCTGCTGAAAGGACTAGTCGTGGGCAATGCCAACGATGCCGCCATTGTCCTTGCCGCGGCGGTGAGCGGCGATACGGAGACCTTTGTTATGGATATGAATGCCTGTGCCTTTGACCTGGGAATGCGTGACACCTGGTTCACCAGTCCCTGGGGCAGCCCGGATGACGGGGCGTATACCACGGCGGCAGATCTGGCACGGCTCTGCTGTGCACTGGCGAAGCAGGAATGTCTCCGGGAATATTTCCGTACCTGGCGGGATTTTCTCCGGGGCGATGCCACAGAACTGGTGAACGAAAACACCTTTGCCCGGACGGATGAGACCAGCATCGGCTTTAAGGCATGTCACAGCGAAAAAGAGGGCTTCAGCATTGCCGCCGGGGCAGAGCGCAGTCAGATGCAGTGCGTGGCAGTGGTGCTGGGATGCGGCGATACGGACAGCCGTTTTGCTCTGGCGAAGCAGCTGCTGCGAAAGGGCTTTTCCGGGTGGAAGGTGGTACAGCCGGGCTTTTCCGGAGAATTTCTCTATCCGGTGCAGGTCCGCGGCGGCGTGGAACGCGCTGTTCTGGCAGAACCGGGAAAGCTAAAGGGTCTGGCGATCCCGCGCAGCTGCGGCGAACTGGAGACAGTTATGGTGCTGCCGCGGTATGTGCAGGCACCGGTGCGGAAAGGTCAAAAATTGGGGCAGGCGGCGTTCTATCAGGGCGATACACTGCTCTATGAGACAGATGTTGCTGCTGCAGCTGCTGTGGATGTCCGAAATTATTGGGATACCCTTCGGGAAATAACGGTCAAAATGCTTAAATTGTAGCTGATGGATTTGTGAAGATTATACAAGAATCCGGATACCCCTTGCAATCTGCCGCAGAATATAGTATGATATAAGTGGTAAAGTGGTTGGACAGCACGAGTGTGTCGGCGGGTCTCTTAAAGGTGTTCCTCTGGAGACGGCTGCACGCGCTGCCCGACGCCTTGAGAAGAAAGTGGAGGGAAATTGTATTATGTCTTCTGTAAAGCTGAATACAAAATATCTGGCAAACTATGTGAATCCGGATGAACTGACCGGAATCCGTCATCAGGTAGAGGCATCTGCAAAGATGCTGCACGAAAAGAGCGGTCTCGGCTCGGATTTTCTGGGCTGGCTGACACTGCCGACGGATTATGACAAGGAAGAGTTCGCACGGATCCAGGCAGCAGCAAAGAAGATCCAGAAAAATTCTGAGGTACTGGTTGTGATCGGTATCGGCGGTTCTTATCTGGGTGCCCGCGCTGCGATCGAGTTCCTGAAATCGCCGTTCTATAACAATCTGAAGAAGGACACACCGGACATCTACTATGTGGGCAACAACATCAACCCCACATATCTGAACGAAGTGATCTCCATCTGCGAGGGCAGAGACTTTTCTGTGAATGTTATTTCCAAGTCTGGTACGACAACAGAGCCGGCTCTGGCATTCCGTGTGTTCAAGCAGCTGGTAGAAAAGAAGTACGGCAAGGAAGGCGCAAAGGATCACATTTTTGCTACCACTGACAAGGCAAAGGGCACACTGAAGTCCCTGTCTGATACAGAGGGCTATGAGACATTTGTTGTACCGGATGATGTCGGCGGACGCTATTCTGTTCTGACTGCCGTTGGTCTGCTGCCCATCGCTGTGGCTGGCTGTGACATCGAAGCACTGATGGCTGGTGCGGCAGAGGCACAGAAGGAGCTGACCGCAGATTTTGACAACAATGACTGCTATCAGTATGCTGCACTGCGCAACATTCTGTACCGCAAGGGCAAGACCGTAGAGATGCTGGTATCCTATGAGCCGAGCTTTGTGACCATGGCAGAATGGTACAAGCAGCTGTTCGGCGAGAGCGAAGGCAAGGACAACAAGGGTGTATTCCCGTCCTCCGCAGTGTTCTCCACCGATCTGCACTCCATGGGTCAGTATATCCAGGAAGGCAGCCGCATTCTGTTTGAGACTGTTGTAGACATCAAGAAGCCGAAGCAGGACTTTTTCCTGGAGCCGGACGCAGAGAACCTGGACGGTCTGAATTTCCTGACCGGTCAGAATATGTCTGTGGTAAACCGCAAGGCACTGGAAGGCGTCGTACTGGCACACACAGACGGCGGTGTTCCGAATATGATCCTCGAGGTTGAGGACGTATCCGAGAAGAGCCTGGGCTATCTGATCTACTTCTTTGAAAAGGCATGCGCAGTTTCCGGTTATCTGCTGGGTGTAAATCCGTTCAACCAGCCGGGCGTAGAAAGCTATAAGAAGAACATGTTTGCTCTGCTGGGCAAGCCGGGCTATGAAGATCAGAAGGCTGCTCTGGAAGCAAAGCTGGCAGACTGACCAATTTATGTATTCAACAGCCGCAATACGGCTGTGGTGGAATAAACAAGTGCCGGAATCACCGGTGCGAAAGGAGTTATCATTATGATTCGACTGATTACAGGTAAAAAGGGAAGCGGAAAAACAAAAATCATTATCGATAAAATTAATGCAGCAGTAAAGGACACCAATGGCTGCCTGGTTTGCATCGAAAAAGGCGAGACTCTGCGCCGCTCTATCAGCTATAAGGTAAGATGGTGCGACACCGAGCAGTTCGCAATCGACAGCTTTGATGCTTTCTATGGCTTCGTTGCTGGCATGCTGGCTGGCAACTATGACATCAAGGAGATCTATGTAGACGGCATCCTGAAGATCGCCGGCGCTGATTTCGAGGCACTGGGCCGCACACTGGAAAAGCTGGACAAGCTGACTGGTGATGATTCTATCGTAACATTCACAGTATCGGCAGACGTATCTGAACTGCCGTCCTCTGTTACCAAGTTCGTAGACTAATTCGTCCCGGAATGCGGTAATGCGCTGCTTTTTTCGATTTTTTTCAAAAAGGGCTTGACAAGGCGGCGTGAAATTTGTTATAATAAATGATGCAATGCGTGAAAGGAAGCAGGTATGATTCTACAGCTGCGGGAGATTTTTCAGATAGAGGGTATGCATCTGCCGGTGGATTATGCGATCACACCGGAAGAATTGTCCGAGGTGCGCGGTTATACATTTGCCGCACCGGTGTCCGTGAAAGGCGAGTTCTATAACCGCGCCGGGATCGTGACGCTGAAGTATACTGTCTCCTGTACATTGGATGCGGTCTGTGACCGATGCCTGACTGAGCTGAAGCAGGACTATTCGTATGACTTTTCTCACACAGTTGTACCGTCTCTGCACAGCGAAGGGGACATCTATGACACATACCTGGTGGCACAACACGACAGCATTGATATGAATGAGACAGCAATCTCAGATCTTTTGCTGATGCTGCCGACAAAGATGCTTTGCCGGGAGGATTGTAAGGGTCTGTGCGATATCTGTGGGTGTAATCTGAACGAAGGCACCTGCGACTGTCGAAAGTAGAAGGAGGTGCCAAGACATGGCTGTACCGAAGAATAAGGTCTCCAAGGCAAGACGTAACAAGAGACGTTCTGCTGTTTGGAAGCTCGATGCACCTGCAATGAGCACATGCAGCAACTGCGGCGCATTTAAGGCTCCGCACAAGGTTTGCAAAAACTGCGGATATTACAAGGGCGTTGCTGTTCTGAAGATGGACGATGCAGAATAAGTGCTGACTGACAAGACGATTTCGTTTTGTACGAGGAGGAGAGGCGGCTGGTGTCGCCTCTCTTTTTTGTATGTTTGTCGGTTTTTGGAGATGACTCGCATAGAAAGATCCTGCGAAACCGGGCGGATGTGCAAAAAGAGACAATGCATTCCACTGTAAAGATGCTGTCAAACGAAAATCCTCATCTGAAATATAAGTTATGACAATAAAGGAGATGAAATCCCTATGGCATTACCTGTTGTAGCTGTGGTGGGACGACCCAATGTGGGAAAATCCACCCTGTTTAATAAGCTGATCGGTCAGCGTCTGTCTATCGTCGAGGATACTCCCGGCGTAACACGCGACCGGATCTATGCGAAGGGCGAATGGCGCAACCGTTCGTTTATGCTGGTAGATACCGGCGGTATTGAGACAGTCACAGACGATGTGATCCTCAAGCAGATGCGCCGTCAGGCAGAGCTTGCCATCGAGCGCGCCGATGTGATCGTGCTGGTGACAGATGTGCGCTGCGGCGTAACTGCTGATGACAGCGCCGTGGCAAGCATGCTTCAGAAGAGCGGAAAGCCTGTGGTTCTGGCAGTTAATAAGTGCGACTCCATCGGTGAGCCGCCAATGGAACTGTACGAATTCTATAATCTGGGAATCGGCGACCCGTTTCCTATTTCTGCGGCGCATGGTCACGGCACGGGAGATATGCTGGATGCAGTCTATGATCTGCTGCCGCCGGAGGACGAGCTGGAGGACGATGAGGACGCGATCCATGTGGCGATCATCGGCAAGCCTAATGTGGGCAAGTCCTCGCTGGTGAATCGTATCGCCGGAGAAGAGCGCGCCATTGTTTCCAACATTGCCGGCACGACCCGTGACGCGACAGATACCACAGTGGAAAATGAAGTGGGCAAGTTCGTTCTTATCGACACCGCCGGTATCCGGAAAAAGGCGCGTGTCACCGAGCGCATCGAGCATTACAGCGTGCTGCGCGCGTATATGGCGGTAGACCGTGCAGATGTGTGCCTGATCCTCATTGACGCGACAGAGGGCTTTACGGAACAGGACTCCAAGGTTGCCGGTTATGCCCATGAACAGGGCAAGGCTTCTATTATTGTGGTCAACAAGTGGGATCTGATCGAAAAGGACAACAGCACCATGAAGGAGTTTGAGGAAAAGCTCCAGCGGGATTTCAGCTTTATGTCCTATGCACCGTTTCTTTTTATTTCGGCAAAGACGGGTCAGCGTGTGCCCAAGCTGTTCGAGAAAATTCACGAGGTATATCAGCAGAATGCCATGCGTATTTCTACAGGTATGCTCAATGATGTACTGGCATATGCCACCACTCGTGTCCAGCCGCCTTCGGACAAGGGCCGCCGCCTGAAGATCTACTATATGACTCAGGCAAGTACCAAGCCGCCGACGTTTGTTATTTTCGTGAACCGTGCAGATCTGTTCCATTTCTCGTATCAGCGGTATATTGAGAACCAGATCCGCTCTACCTTCGGACTGACGGGAACGCCGGTGCGCTTTGTGGTTCGCGAGCGGGCAAGAGATGAGAAGTAACAGGAGAAACGATCATGCTGATAGTAGCAATTTTGATTTCGGCGGCGCTGTCCTACCTGCTGGGGAGCTTCAACAGTTCGATTTTGGTGGTGCGCCTGCTGAAACACAAGGACATCCGGGACTACGGCAGTCATAATGCCGGGCTGACCAATACCCTGCGCTGTTTTGGCAAGGGCTGTGCGGCGCTGACGCTGGTGGGCGATCTGGCAAAGGGCATCATTGCCGTACTGCTCTCCCGGGGCATCTGTGAGCTTTTGAACACCGGGCTGACGGCGCAGAACGATGTGCATTTCATCGGCTATATTGCCGGTATTTTCGCTATTTTGGGACATGTTTTTCCGCTCTATTATCATTTCAAAGGCGGCAAAGGCGTTCTGGTGGGCGTTTCGGTCTTTCTGGGAATCGACTGGAAGGTGTTTCTCTGCCTGATCCTGATTTTCGCCGTCGTACTGGCGATCTCGAAGTATGTCTCCCTCGGTTCTATTGTGGCATCGGTCTGCTGCCCCATTGTGACGTTTTTGTTCCAGTATTGGCAGCGCGGCGATCTGCCCATGTGGTATCTCTGGCTCAATACCGGACTGGCAGCACTGATGGGTGCGTGGGTCATCTGGATGCACCGCACCAATATCCAGCGACTCAGAGCCGGGAATGAGAACAAGTTTTCGTTCCATTCCAAGAAAGCATAAGGTGAGCGAGGAGCAGCGTACTGGAAAAAGAAAAATTGTGGAATCGGGTCGATGTGAGCATCCGTCCCTACAGAAACGTGTTCATAAGCATTGTCCCACATCAGGAATAACGCAACACTGAAAATCAGAAAACAAGGAGGTTCATATGGCAAAAATCACCATTCTCGGCGCAGGCGGCTTTGGCGTCAGCCTTGCGATCGCAGCATATCAGAATCAACATCAGGTAACCGTCTGGGATATTTCGGAACAGATCGTAGAAGCGATCCTCCGGGACGGTGAACACAAGACGAAGCTGCCAGGGGTAAAGATCCCCAAGGGCATTGCATTCACAACTGACCCGCACTGCATGGAACAAAGCGACATGGTGGTTTTTGTTGTGCCGTCTTTGTATATCCGTTCTGTGGCACAGCGTGTAAAGCCGTTCCTCACCAAGGACACCATTCTGGTAAATGCCAGCAAGGGTCTGGAGGAAAAGACATTTCTCACCATGAGCCAGATCATCCAGTCGGAGTATCCGGAAAATGCTGTGGGTGTCATTACCGGGCCGTCTCATGCTGAAGAGGTGGGACGCGGTGTGCCGACCACCGTAGTGGCTGCATCCAAAAATGAAGCCGCTGCTGCAAAAATTCAAGAAGTCTTTTCCAGTCACACGCTGCGCATTTATATCAATGCTGACCCGGTGGGCTGTGAGATCGGCGGTGCGCTGAAAAATATCATCGCTCTGGCGGCAGGCATCTGCGACGGATTGCAGTGCGGTGATAATACCAAGGCGGCACTGATGACGCGCGGCATCCACGAGATCACCAATCTCGGCGTAAAAATGGGCGGAAAAGCAGAGACCTTCGGCGGTCTGTCTGGTATCGGTGACCTGATCGTGACCTGCTGCAGCATGCACAGCCGCAATCGGCGCGCTGGTATTCTCATTGGAGAGGGCGTTTCTCCGGAAGAGGCAGTCAAGCAGGTAGGCACGGTCGAGGGCTATTACTGCTGCCATGCCGCCTGGGAACTGGCACAAAAGCACCATGTTTCCATGCCGATCACGGAGCAGCTGTATCAGATTTTGTTTGCCGGGGCAGACCCGAAGCAGGCGCTGAACAATTTGATGAGCCGTCCCAAGAAGCACGAATACGAAACCTTTTGAAGCAAGTTCTGTATATTCGATGGGAAAAATAGTTTGTAGCATGCGAGGTGCAGATCTATGCTAGATTATCGAATGGAGACCTTTCTGTCGCTGTGTGAAACGCAAAGCTATACGAAAACGGCAGAGCATCTGCATTTGTCCCAGCCCTCTGTTACGCAGCACATCAAATATCTGGAGCATTTTTATCAGTGTCCGCTGTTTCATTATGACGGCAAGCGTGTAGAAATGACAGAAGCAGGGCAATATCTGCGGGACAAGTTCATTTTGCAGCGCGCGCAGAATGTTGAGATCCGAAAGCGTTTGCAGCGCCTTCAGGAGACAGCGACCTTTGATATCGGACTGACACCGTCTGCAACATTTTCTTTTGCGCTGCCGCGGCTTTGTGCCTATGCCAATCAGGAAAGTGATCCGCATGTACAGCTGCATGTGGGGAACACCCGGCGGCTTTTGAAGTGGATGCAGAACGGCATGCTGGATGCCATCATCATGGAGGGCGAACTGCCGGATATGCTGGTAGAGGCAACGGAGCTTTGCCGGGAAAATATCATTGCTGCCGCCAGTCCGGAACTGGCAGAGCGTTTGTATGGCTGTACCTGGAATGTGCTTTTGCAGCAGCCGCTGATCGTATTGGAAACAGGCTGCGGCATCCGTACTCTGGTACAGCGCCATCTGAGCCGCAGCGGTATTTCGCTTTATGATTTTCGGGAAGTCATTGAAGTGGATTCCTTCATTGTGCTGAAAGAACTGCTGCGCCAGGGACGCGGGATCGCGTTTGTACTGGAGCCTACCATTCAGCGTGATCGGGATGAAAATCGGCTGGGGCGGATCTATGTGGATACCCTGCCGATGTATGGTTCTCTCTATTTTGTTACCATGCGGGAACGTGCAGACAATGAGATGCTCTGGCGCATTCGGGAGGAACTGCTGCGAAAACCAATTGAACTGGAAGGCTGACCTTGTACCGGGAATGTACAGGATCGCTGAAAGAAAGGGCTGCCCTTGTATGCGGGGCAGCCCTTTTCTGCGTTAGATTTCGCTGAATGGATCTGAATCAGAATTGCGTGATGCGGTTTTAAATTTGATCGATTTTTAATAGTCCGGCATTGCGCAGATTTGTCAACAGTGTATTAAACTGTTCTACAACATTTTCGGTGCTGGTTGCATCTGCTACAGCGTCTGCCGGAGTAACTGTTCCGGCAGGACCAGTTGCGCCGGTCGCGCCAGTCGCGCCAGTTGCACCAGTCGCGCCAGTAGCACCGGCAGCACCAGTCGCGCCAGTCGCGCCGGTTTCACCAGTCGCGCCAGTCGCGCCGGTTTCACCAGTAGCGCCGGTAGCACCAGCAGCACCAGTCGCGCCAGTTGCACCAGTAGCGCCGGTTTCACCAGTAGCGCCGGTCGCACCAGTAGCACCGGTTGCGCCAGTAGCGCCGGTTTCACCAGTAGCGCCAGTAGCACCAGTTTCACCAGTCGCACCAGTCGCACCGGCAGCGCCAGTTTCACCAGTCGCGCCAGTTGCTCCAGTCGCACCAGCAGCACCGGTCGCACCAGCAGCACCGGTCGCACCAGTAGCACCGGTTGCGCCGGTAGCACCGGTTTCACCAGTCGCGCCGGTCGCACCAACTGGCCCGGTTACACCGGGAGGCCCCTGCAGGCAGCAGGGCATGGGCGGCGGTGCCGGAATGCAGCAGCGCTCCGGCTGATCGGGAATCCCGCAGTTACAATATGCCATAAACTATCGCTCCTTTCTTATGGGGTTTGGGGGTTCGCTTTTTCTGCGAAATAGCGCCGGTTATAGGCGACCGCCTCGTCTCCGGGGCGGAAGCTTCCGGCTAGTTCATTATATGCGGCAGCTTTCAGGATGTCTCCCATGCGGTCATAGCAGACGCACAGCTGTATGGCAGGGAGATAATCACAGCATTCCTGCCGCCAGAAGCCCTCCTGCGGCTGTGTGCTGCTGTTCATGGCAAGGTGATACCAAAATGCTGCATCCGAATATTGCCGCGATTCCAGGAGGATGCTGCCGATCTCACAGCAGATCTCCGGGTGCGGAATGCCATAGGCAAAGGAGCAAAACAGACGATGCAATGCCTTTTTCGGCTGCCCCAGCTTTCGGCGGCACCTGCCGCAGAGCAGACACGCTCCCACCAGGTCCGGTGCCCAGCCCTTTTCCTCATCCAAAAAATGCTCCAGTATGGGCAGCGCCGCCCGATATGCGCCGTGATCCCAAAGCTCCCGGGCATAGTAATACTGCTCTCTGGGTGAAAAGGGTTCGCCGCGCATCAGCTTTTGCTGATAGATGTGGAGATTGCGGTCGGGGTCACTGGGGCGCAGTTTTCGGTGTGAGACTGCCGCGTCACCGTCACGGCATATTCCCGACGGAATGACCGCTTCGTGTACTGCTCCGGTGAAGCGATAGCCGCGCTCCCGGCGAAAGATGCGTTCCCGGCGGGAGATCGTCTGCGGTGTGCCGTCCGGGCTGAAACTGAGCCAATAGGGGAGATATACCATGTCAGCGTCCGGGTGTTCCAGGATCTTCCGGAGCTTTTCGTGGTTGTCGCCCTCTACGACATCATCGGCATCCAGCCACATCCAATAGTCTCCCACAGCCTGAGACACCGCAAAGTTTCGGGCGGCGGAAAAGTCATCGCACCAGGGAAAATCATAGACCTTTGCCGCATATTCCGCGGCGATGGCTTTGGTGCGGTCGGTAGAGCCGGTGTCCGCCAGGATGATCTCATCCACCAGATCTGCCACGGAATCCAGGCAGCGCCCCAGTACGGCTTCTTCATTTCGGACGATCATGCAGAGACTAATGAAAGGCATAGACTGCTCCTCCTTCGGTTTTATCGAGTGTTTCCATAAAATGAGATGCGCGTCTTTTGGATGAAGTTTCACGCATCGGTGCTTTTGAGAAACACATTTTATCTTATGCGAGTTCTATTTTTTTGGTGATTTTTCCAAAAATGCCGACTGTGACGGAGACAAGGAGATCAGCAGCAGAGATGCCATTTCGCTGCTGAAATTTCTGGTACAGCTGATACCGGCGCTGCCCGAAAGCGAATAACGATCGTTTCGGTTTTTACGGTTGTTTTTTTCCGAAAAAGTGGTATACTGAAAAGAGAGACGATTTTCGGGAAAGGCGGTGCAGGTCATGACATATTTCTGGACAGCGCAGGAAGAAGTTCCGGCAGGGCTGGGGTTTCCGCTGTTTGGGGCGGCGCATCTGCTCTGGATGGGCGGTGTGCTGCTGGCAGTTCTGGCGGTCTCCTGCACCAGCCGCCGCTGGAAGCCGGAAACGGTACATCGGCTGCTGTGCGGTCTGACCTGGGCTGCTTTGGGGCTTGAGGTGCTGAAAGACGGCGCACTGCTGCTGACAGAACAGTTTCGCCCCAATTACTTGCCGCTGGACTTGTGCGGCTTGTCCATCTTTTTGGAATTTGCCGCCGTGCGGAAACCGCATCCGCTGCTGTTGGAGCTGGTGTACAGCCTTTCTCTGCCGGGCGCGTGTCTGGCGCTGCTGTTTCCCAACTGGTTTTCGCTGCCCTTGTGGAATTTCTATAGCCTGCACAGCTTTTTCCTGCACGGGCTGCTTGTTATGGTGCCGGGCGTTCTTCTGGCGCGGAACATTCTGCGCCCCAGCTGGAAGCGGCTGCCATTCTGCTTTACCTGTGTGGCGGCGGCGTGCGTGCCGGTGTCCCTGGTGAACCGCCGCTTCGGAACAAACTTTTTCTTTTTGGCGCGCCCGTCGGACGGTTCGCCTTTGGTATGGTTTGAGCAGGTATTCGGCAGCCACCTGATTGGCCTGCCGGTGCTTATGGCGCTGATCTGGGCAGGGATGTACGGCATTCCTGCGGCGGTGCGGCGCATACGAAAAAAGAACATATGATTTTCAACAAAAAAGGACTGTCCCATTCGGGGCAGTCCTTTTTGCATTCTGTGAAATATATGCCTGGCTGTTTATGCCTGATATGTCTCATACCAGACGGTTTCGTCCAGCGGCTTGCGTTCGGCGTCATAGCGTTCCGGAGACTTGACGGCTTCCGGCTGGGGATAGCCCAGGCAGAGCAGGGCATCCGGCACATAGTTGTCCGGCAGGTGAAATTCCTTCCGCAGGATCTCTGTGTCAAAGCGCTCTACCCACAGAGAACCAAGACCCTGTTCCGTCGCGGCAAGCATCATATAGGTAGTGACGATGGATGCATCGATCTCGTGAATGCAGTGACCGTCAAAGCTGCGCACCCAGCAGTCTGTGGTGTCAGAGCAAATCATGAGGACTGCCTTTGCGGTATAGGCGTTGGTGTTGTGCATGGCCTGTGCCATCTTCGCCAGTCCCTCCGGAGACTGTACCACCAGGATGCGCTGGGGCTGGTGGTTCTTGCCGGTGGGCGCGAGTCTGCCTGCCTCCAGGACTGCCTGGAGATGTTCCGGCGCAATGGGCTTGTCCGCATAGGCACGGACGGAGCAGCGCTTTTTTGCAAGTTCAGTAAAATTCATAGAGATCTGTCCTTTCTGATGATTTGGCGGCGGTGGTGATGGTGACTCCTCAGTCAGCCTTACGGCTGCCAGCTCCTCTATGAGAGGAGCCTATATTGCCTCCTCTCATAGAGGAGGTGCCCGACAGGGCGGAGGAGTCAATACCCACGGGCGAACATCGTTCGTCCGGGATATTCGGGAACGTATCCTCAAATTGTTTTACACACCATCCTGCCGCCTTCCCGGAAATTATAACATAAAAGGTGCAAAAAATCAATCCCTTTTCGTTTAACATGACCCGGTTTTCTCTGTTAACAATCTGAAAAACGCCGAAATTTCGTGAGATTTCAGGATTTAACATAGGCTGCGCCGGAAGGGTTAACATTTAACCCAGATTTCACATTGCCGCGATAACAGACTTTACATAGGCCTGGTATAATAACATTGTTCATTGGAACAAGGATAAAAAAGCGAAACACGGTTCACACCGAACTGGCGAAGGGACACAACGGTGTCCGGAAATGGAGTATCTATTATGAAAAAGATGACAAAGATCGCAGCAGCAGTCGCTGCACTGGGCGTAATGGCAAGCAGTCTCACCGGATGCGGCGGCGGTGCATCCGGCGCAATCTCCGTAATTACCCGTGAAGATGGTTCCGGTACAAGAGGTGCATTCACCGAACTGTGCGGTATCGTGGAGGATGACAAGGACAACACCGTCTCCAGCGCTGAGGTCACCAACAGCACCGCAGTTATGCTGACAACAGTGGAAGGCAATGCGGCATCCATCGGCTATGTTTCTGTTGGTTCTCTGAACGATTCTGTTAAGGCACTGGAAGTAGACGGCGTAGCCCCCAGCGTAGACACTGTGGCAGACGGCAGCTATTCGATTTCCCGTCCGTTCAATCTGGTCACCAGAGACGGTGAGGATCTGAGTGAAGCGGCGCAGGATTTCTTCAACTACATTATGAGTACCGATGCTGCGGAAGTCATCAGCAAAGAAGGCTATGTGGCACAGGGTACTGAAAGCTATACTTCTAACGGCGCAAAGGGCAGCGTGGTTGTGGCTGGCTCTTCTTCTGTAACGCCGGTCATGACAAAGCTGAAAGAAGCTTATGCAAGCGTAAATCCGGATGTCAGCGTTGATGTACAGCAGAGCGATTCCACCACTGGCGTGACTTCTACCCAGGAGGGCGTTTGCGATATCGGTATGGCATCCCGTGAACTGAAGGATACCGAGACTGGTGTAAAGAGCACTGTTCTGGCAATGGACGGCATCGCAGTGATCGTCAATAAGGACAACAGCCTGGACGCGATCACTAAGGATCAGATCAAGCAGATTTATACCGGCGAGATCACAGAGTGGTCTGCACTGGAATCCAAGTAAAAATAAAGTCGGGCAGGTGTGCGGAAAAGGTATCATCCCCACTGTGCCAGTATTTCCACAATTTCCACCCGCAGTCCTAAAACTTGTTGAAACCACCCTCTCAGAGAGGAGAGAATAACATCCATGAAAAAATATCGTGAGTCCATCATGAAAGTGGTTTTTCTGATGGCAGCCTGTGTGTCCATTCTGGCGGTAGTTCTGATCTGCGGCTTTCTGTTTGTGAACGGATTTCCGGCGATCGCGGAGATCGGGCCGCTGAAGTTCCTGACCGGTGTGATCTGGAAACCGCAGGAAGGGGAGTTCGGCATTCTGCCTATGATTATCGGCAGCATTTATGCCACCGGCATCGCCATTCTGGTGGGTGTTCCCATCGGTCTGCTGTGCTCCGTATTTATGGCACGCTTCTGTCCCCGAAAGCTGTATAAGATCTTAAAGCCGGCGATCTCTCTGCTGGCTGGCATCCCGTCCATTGTATATGGCTTCTTTGGACTGGTGGTTCTGGTTCCCATCATGCAGAGCATCTTCGGCGTCGGCAAAAGTGTTCTTACTGCCGGTATCCTGTTGGGCATTATGATCCTGCCGACCATTATCGAGATCTCCGAGTCCTCCATCCGCGCTGTCCCGGACAGCTATTATGAAGGCTCGCTGGCACTGGGTGCGACCCATGAGCGCAGCGTCTACTGCGCAACGCTTCCGGCGGCAAAGTCCGGCATCATGGCAGGTATTATTCTGGGCATCGGCAGAGCCATCGGCGAGACCATGGCGGTGGTCATGATCGCCGGAAACCAGACCGTGATCCCCAAGAGCCTGTTGTCCGGTGTCCGTACTATGACAGCGAATATCGTAATGGAAATGGGCTATGCGACAGATCTGCACCGCGGTGCACTGATCGGCACCGGCGTGGTATTGTTCGTCTTTATTCTGCTGATTAACATCTGCTTTTCCCTGGTGAAGAAGAAGGAGCAAAAATGAGCGAGGAAAATACAAAGAATATTGTGGGAATCAACCAGCAGACATTTCGGCAAAAGCTGGCTTCCTATAAGCGGCATCCCGGTTCTCTGGTGATCCTGATCGTTACGCTGCTGGCGGCAGTTATCACCGTGGGCGTGCTGCTGAGCCTGATCGTATACATCGTTGTCATGGGCGTGCCGAACATTCGTCCGTCGATGTTTGCCTGGAAGTACACCACGGAAAACTGTTCCATGATGCCGTCCATCATCAACACCTTGATTATGACGGCACTGACATTGGTGATCGCAGTGCCGATCGGTGTATTCTCTGCCATCTATCTGGTGGAGTATTCCAACCGCGGCAGCAAGTTTCAGATGACGCTGGTGAAGATCATCCGTATGACCACCGAAACCTTGCAGGGTATCCCGTCTATTGTGTTCGGCTTGTTCGGATTCCTGGCATTTGCCATTGCATGCAAGTTCAGCTACTCTCTGTTGGGCGGTGCGATCACCATGGCGCTGATGGTGCTGCCGCTGATTATGCGTACCACCGAAGAGGCACTGCTGAGTGTGCCGGATTCGTTCCGTGAGGGCAGCTTCGGACTGGGCGCAGGACGGCTGCGCACGATTTTCCGCATCATTCTTCCCAGTGCTGTCCCGGGAATTCTGGCAGGTGTGATTCTTGCCATCGGGCGTATCGTAGGTGAAACTGCGGCACTGATGTATACCGCCGGAACATCTACAGATGTCTGCACCGGTTTCTTGAAGCCCTGCCGCACTCTGGCAGTACATATGTATCAGTTGTTGTGTGAGGGTAAATACATGGGGGCAGCTTATGCCACTGCAGTGGTGCTGCTGGTGATGGTTATTCTCATTAACGCCCTGTCTGGCTATGCGGCAAAGAAACTGACAAAAAAGTGAGAGGGTGAGGAGTGCGCTGCACTGGGGTATTTTAGCAGTTCTTGCAATAAAATCCCCCTGTCAGCTTACGCTGACATCCCCCTTTTCAAGGGGGACATGGTGAGAAATAATTTGCCTCCCTTGAAAAGGGAGGTGGCACGAAGTGCCGGAGGGATAAATTTGACCGAGAAATCACTATGTACACCATCATTCGCCCAATCCATATCCCACGAGGAGAAAACAACTATGGCAAAATTCGCAATTCACAACATGGATTTGTATTATAATACATTTCATGCGCTGAAAAACATCAATCTGGAGTTGCCGGAGCATGAGGTAAGCGCCTTTATCGGGCCATCCGGATGCGGCAAGTCCACACTGCTGAAATCCCTGAACCGGATGAATGATCTGGTAGAGGGCTGTAAGATCACCGGAGACATTCGCCTGGACGGCGAGGATATCTACGGCGACATGGATGTAAACCTGCTGCGCAAGCGGGTGGGCATGGTGTTCCAGAAGGCAAACCCATTTCCCATGAGCATCTATGACAACATCGCTTACGGACCGCGTACTCACGGCATTCGTTCTAAGGCAAAGCTGGACGAGATCGTGGAGAGTTCGCTCCGGGACGCAGCCATCTGGGATGAGGTAAAGGATCGTCTTAACAAAAGCGCCCTGGGGATGTCCGGCGGCCAGCAGCAGCGTCTCTGTATTGCCCGGGCACTGGCAGTGCATCCGGAGGTGCTGCTCATGGATGAACCAACCAGTGCGCTGGATCCGATCTCTACCTCAAAGGTAGAAGATCTGGTGCTTTCTTTGAAAAAAGAGTATACGATTATTATTGTAACGCATAATATGCAGCAGGCGACCCGTGTATCTGACCGTACTGCATTCTTCCTGTTGGGAGAAGTGGTAGAGTATGCAGAAACAGAACAGTTGTTCTCTAAACCGCAGGATAAACGGACAGAGGATTATATCTCAGGGAGGTTCGGATAATGAGAGAATACTACGAATCGCAGCTGATAATGCTGAATACGGAAATGATACAAATGGGCGCATTGTGCGAGGATGCTATCTCCGGTGCGATCCAGGCGCTTTTGGAGGACAACAAGTGTCTTGCTGAAAAGGTGAGTGGGATTGAAATGCAGGTCGATCAGTACGAGCGCGATATTGAACGGCTGTGCATGCGCCTGCTGCTGATGCAGCAGCCGGTGGCAACGGATCTGCGCGTGGTTTCCTCTGCGTTGAAAATGATCTCTGATCTGGAGCGCATCGGAGACCAGGCGTTCGATATCTCGGATATTACCAAGCATGTTTCCTTCCGGGAGTATGAAAGCAAGGTACATATCAAGGAAATGGCGAAGGCTGCCATCGGCATGGTGACAGACAGCGTGGATTCCTATGTGAAAAAGGATGTTGATCTGGCGAAAAAGGTCGCAAAAGCAGATGACCAGGTGGATGCGCTGTTCCTGAAAGTGCGCGAAGAACTGGTTGCACTGGTGCGCACCAATCAGGATATGGCAGAGGGTGCACTGGATCTGCTGATGATCGCAAAATATCTGGAGCGTATCGGCGATCATGCGGTGAATGTGGCAGAATGGGTGATCTATGCCATTACCGGAGACCATGTGAAGCTGTCGTAAAAAACGGCTTGACGAATCCGCGGGAATATGGTACGATAGAGACGGTAAAAAACGTCGGGAGGGGACATCACTATGACGTTCCCTCTTTTTTATTGAAATTGTGAGGGCAGCAATATGATTTATTTGGTAGAAGACGATGACAGCATCCGGGAACTGGTGATCTATACGCTGCGCAGTACCGGCATGGAAGCAAAGGGTTTCGGACTGCCGTCGGCGTTTTGGTGTGCAATGGAACAGCAGCTTCCGGAATTGGTGTTGTTGGACATTATGCTGCCGGAAGAGGACGGATTGGAAATCCTCCGCAAAATTCGCAGCAAGCGGGAGACTAAGACGCTCCCGGTCATTATGCTCACAGCAAAGGGGACAGAGTATGACCAGGTGGTTGGTCTGGATAATGGCGCAGATGATTATGTGGCAAAGCCCTTTGGCATGATGGCTCTGGTGGCGCGGATCAAAGCGGTGCTGCGCCGCACGGAAAAACCGACAGAAGAAAAGGTGCTGTGTCTGGGCGGACTGAGTGTCAATCCGACGCGTCATGTGGTACAGGTGAATGGAGAGACTGTGAATCTTACGCTCAAGGAGTTTGAACTGCTGTGTCTGCTGTTGGACAATCCGGGCGTGGTCTTTACCCGAGATCAGCTGTTGAATCAGATCTGGGGCTATTCCTTCGATGGGGAGAGCCGCACGGTAGATGTTCATGTGCGTCATCTGCGGCAGAAGCTGGGTGACTGCGGCAAGTATATTGAAACCGTTCGTGGTATCGGCTATCGTTCGGGAGATGGTGAGACATGACCAAAAAGATCTTTCAGTCCATTATTATGGTTGTCATATCGGTGCTTTTGCTGAGTCTGGCATTGATTACCGGTGTGCTGTATGAGCATTTTGAATCTGCTATGCTGAACCAGATGCGCACTACGGCTTCTTTTGTGGCACAGGGTGTGGAACAGGATGGTATGGAATATTTCGACAATCTTCCTGACAGCGAATGCCGCGTCACCTGGATCAGCAGTGACGGTACGGTGCGGTATGATAATCGCAGCGATGCAAATAAGATGGAAAATCATGCAAAGCGGGAAGAGGTACAGGAAGCGCTGAAAAACGAGTCGGGCACTAGTATTCGCAAGTCCTCGACACTGTCAGAGCATACGCTCTATTATGCTCAGCGATTGGACGATGGTACAGTTCTGCGTCTGGCAATGTCCCAGAGCTCAGTATGGTTTCTGTTGGGCGGAATGCTTTCACCGATCTGCTTTATTTTGCTGGCAGCATGCATTCTTGCCGGTGTGATGTCCTATCGGCTGTCGCGAAAAATCGTAAAACCGCTCAGTGCGATTGATCTGAAGCATCCGGAACAGGTGGAAACCTATGATGAGCTATCACCATTTCTGCAGCGGATCGCGGTTCAGAACCGGGAAATCGAGATGCAGATGGCGGAGATCCGCAAGCAGCAGCAGGAATTTACCATGATTACGGAAAACATGAGCGAAGGGCTGTTTGTGGTAGACCGGAACTATCAGATCCTATCCTATAACAAAAGCGCCATGCATATTTTTGGCATGGAACCAGGGACGGCGCATGAGAATCTTTTGGCAGTCAACCGGAGTGAAAGCTTTCGTAGCGCCGCGGACAGCGCTCTCAAAGGCCGTCATGCTCAGGAAAATCTGGAACTGGACGGCAGAGTATACCAGATCCTGGCGAATCCGGTCGCTCAGCCGGACAGCGCATCAGATCTGGTGGGTGCAGTGATCCTGGTGCTGGATGTGACGGAAAAAGAGGCGCAGGAGCAGTATCGCCGGGAATTTACGGCAAATGTTTCTCACGAGCTGAAAACGCCGCTGACTTCTATTTCCGGCATTGCAGAAATTATCCGAAACGGCATCGTAAAGCAGGAGGATATCCCGCACTTTGCCGGAAAGATTTACGATGAATCACAGCGGCTGATTACGCTGATCGGAGATATTATTAAGCTGTCTCAGCTGGATGAGAATCAAGTGCCTATGGAACAGGAATCGGTGGATCTTCTGGAGACTGCACGGGATGTGGTGCAACAGCTTTCATCTGTGGCAAAGAAAAACGGTGTGACACTGGTGGCAAATGGAACACATGGCGTGGTGTCCGGCGTGCGGCAGGTATTAAGTGAGATGGTGTATAATCTCTGCGAAAACGCGGTGAAATATAATCGCCCTGGCGGCAGAGTATGGGTAGAAGTACAGCAGGAAGGTGCAAATGTCGTGTTTCGGGTACGGGATACTGGCATTGGCATTCCGGCGGCAGAACAAGGCCGCATTTTTGAACGATTTTACCGCGTGGACAAGAGCCATTCCAAGGCAGTGGGCGGCACGGGACTGGGACTTTCCATCGTCAAGCATGGCGCAGCCCTGCACCATGCAGCCATCCATGTGGAGAGTGAACCGGGCGTGGGAACTGAAATCCGGCTGACGTTTCCAGCAAGATAGCAGGGAATCGCTGAAAAAAGCTTCTTGACAAAGAAAATGAGTTCGCGTATAATAGAGGTGGAAAGAGTGCGCGACAGCAGACGGGTTGCTTCTGCTGTTTTCGGGAGGAGAGTTAGCTGCCGCAAGTCTGGTCGATTTGCAGGCGGTTATTTCTCTTTATGCTTATGACATGATAGAAATTTGGCACTCTGGGAAAGCACTTATAAGGAAACACCGCACAAAGTCTTGTGCGGTGTTATCATAACAAGGAGAAACCACATGGAAAAACTCTTACTGATTGCCATCTCCGATACTGCCGGAGTGGAACAAATCGCCGGAAAGCTGCGGCTGCGAACGGTAACCGTCACACCGGAGAACTATAGCAAAAGCCTGGGCAGTCTTGCCGGCTATGCCACCGGCGCTGATCCTGTATCCGCAGAAACCACCCTGCCGGAAACCGGACTGCTGGTGATGTGCGGTCTGAAAAATTCCCGGATGGACAAGCTGCTGGCTGCCCTGCGCACCGCCGGTATCCGCATCCCCCACAAGGCAGTCCTTACGTCAACCAACCAGAACTGGAATGTCTATCAGCTGGCGCAGGAGCTGGAACGGGAACGCCAGGCAATGGAAAAGCACTGACTTGTGAATCATAATGCAAAAAAGCACGGCATACCGCAATCGGATGTGCCGTGCTTTTTCTATCATGAAAGGGAAAATGTTATTCGCCCAACAGGTACTTCGTCATTGTCACAACGTCCTGGATGTTGAATTCGTTGTCAGCATTCATGTCAACGCTGGAATCCAGAATCAGATTCCGATCATCTGCGGATGCGTTCAGCAGATACTGCCGCATCAGTACCAGGTCAAAACCGTTCAGCATACCGTCGTGGTTCACATCGCCGCGGATCACGTCATCTCCCGGTATGGTTCCGGTGGTGACTGTTGTGGTTTCTGTGGTTGTCTCCGAAGTGGTGGCAGAAGTGCTCGTGGTCGTTACCACCGGCGCCTTGCCGTCCACGATGGAATAGAACGCCGGCTTTGCGGTGTAGTCCTCATTGAACAGCAGCGGGGATTTTGCAGCTCTCCAGCTCTTGTCATCGGTAGTGCCCCAGAATACCACTGCAGAAATGCTGTCAGCGTATTCTACGCAGGCATCCATGATGCCCTTGTACATTTCAGCCTGCTTTTCAAAGCCTGCCTCGGTGGTATCAGAGGTAGTGATATCCAGCTCGGTGACCTGGATATCCAGACCAGTCTCTGCAAACTTCGCCAGTGCTTTCTTATATGCAGAAACGGTGGGGAAACCAACATCCAGGTGAGACTGCATGCCGATACCGTCGATCAGTCCCTTTTCTTTCAGTTCCAGTGCCATCTTGCAGATCGCATCGGTTTTCTGCGACATATATTCGTTGAAGTCATTGTAATACAGCTTGGTGTTCTTCGGCGCATACTTTCTGGCATACTCAAATGCCGGCTCAATGAAGGAGTTGTCGCCAAATACCTTGACCCATCCGGAATAGTTGGCATTCTCAGACTGTCCGCCGCCGGTGCGGGGAACGCCGTTGTCCAGCCAAGCTTCATTGACCACATCCCATGCGTAGAAGTCTACGGTCGGGTATTCCTCTTCCAGAGCTGCGAAAACATTTTTGATGTAGTTTTCCATACGCTGGAGCATGATATCCTTGGACACCCAGTCGCCGCTGTCCTGGAAGCCTTCCTTAAAGAACCAGTCCGGTGTCTGACTATGCCATACCAGAACGTGACCGCGTACCGGAATATTGTTGTCCCGGCAATAATTCAGGATCGTTCTGGCGCTTGCCAGATTGATGACCGGGTCGGTCTCGCTGCCGGATGCCTGGGTCGCACTCTTGTCCAGAATGGATTCCGGTTTCAGCTCGTTGCCCAGGGTAATGCTGTTGAAGTGCTTGGCGATGAGATCCTTGGTGGACTGCGGTGCAAGCTCTTCGGTGGTCACTGCGGTACCGATCTTGAAATCGTTGGCATAAACATCCTTCAGAGATGGAATATCCTTCTGAATCTGGTATACCGGTGCTGTGCGTACCTCGAAATCATCGATGTACATGGTAGCAGTGTCATTGCACTCGAAGTACAGATACACCTTGGATACATCCTCGGAGAAGCTGAACTTGATGCCGGAGAAGGTTGCCCAGTCGCCGTTGCTGGTCTGCTCCTGCAAATTGCTATAGTGACGCTCGCCGCTGGCATCGGTGTATTCCATGCTCAGCTTGATGGAGTTATGCCACTCGGTCTTTGCCACAGCGCTGACGGTGTACTGTACACCAGCTTCGCACTTATCGTCCAGCAGGAACTGCGGGCCATTCCAGTTCTTCGCTCTGTCACTGACGCACATGGAGTATGAGCCGCTGTACGCCTGGTCGGTAGTGGCGGTGATAGATTCCACGCCGCCTCTGCCGGTGAATGCGGAAACGTCGCCGTCCTCAAATCCGGTGCCGTAGATCTGCGTCGTGCCGTCGTCCTCCGCAGCGCTGACGGTGGACACGGCGCTCCCCGCGGTAAATGCTGCGGTTACCGGGACTGCTGCGCACAGCATAACAGCGCTCAGTATACCGGCAGCAAAGCGTTTTCTGATTTCCTTTTTCATGATTTGTGTTCCTCCTTGTCACAAAAACATTCTTCTTTATTGTAGCATGTGGTGTGGAAAAAGTCAACTGTAACCCACACTTTTTGTCTGAAATCACAAAAAAGCCCGTCTCATTTTGTGCAAAAGACGAACGTTTCATTTGGGAGAACACTTTTCGTGGAAAAATGCACCGAGAAAGGATGCAGCGCACCGGAAACGGTAGGCGGCTCGCCATCCTTGGGCGAGTCTGCCGTCGCCATTTCCACTGGGCGACGGGTTGGTCGATTCCAGCTCCCATGATTCATTTTGAATGAATGGGAGGTGATGCGTGATGATGGATGTGATTTCCTTTCTCGTAAGCATTCTTTGTAATGTTTTTCGTGCGATTCTTGCATACTTAACATACAAAAAGAAATAACCGCCCCAAGCTGCAAACTTAAGCGGTTATCTCAATTCGTTTAATGGGAGCAGACCGTCTACTGGTATGCTCTCTTTCTATTCCTATTATACGCGATTGCGCCCCTTTGTCAAGGGGATTTTTTCATTTTTTCCGCAGGGCAGCCGGTGTCATTCGCTTTTCCGAAACCACTTCTGCAGCTGCTGCGCCGTCACGCTCTGCGCCGGGGCAAAGCTGTCAGATGCTGCGTAGTTCAGCAGACTCTTTGCCAGCCAGCGTACTTCCGGACGCGTGGCGATCTCGGACAGGCGGCTGGTGCAGACCAGTAAACTGCCGTCTCCTACCTTTGCCTCCCAGATGAGTCCTAACTTGTGATTGCGCTCAAAGTTGTCGATCATCTGTACAATGGGCGTGAACTCCGCCGGCGTGTCGTCCAGAATGGTGCAGTCCGCCGCGGTCACAATGTCATACCACTGGGGCGTGCTGTACTCCTGCGTGGGGAACTGTGCCAGCGCCGGGTGATCGTCCTGGATGCAAAGTCCCATCGTTCCCACTGCAACCGGCTTTTTCATCCAGTTGCAGATGTCACGGAACATAGGATAGCACCAGAAGTCCGTGCAGTAGAAGCCGGGAATGCTCTCGGCAGTCTCCCGGGGCAGAAAGACGGTTTTCTTTCCGTCTGCCAGTGCCGCCAGCGCCGTGTCCAGATCTTCTGTGATGCACAGCTTTTCCCGGCTCTCCAGTTCCGGCATGGCAATGGCGGGGTAGAGCATCAGATCATAGGCGTTGCAGACATCTGTGTTCGTCAGCGACAGAATGAGGTGTACCCGTTCGGGCTGCTGCAACTCCTCCGGCATCCGGCAGAAGATGCTGCCGATCTCTGCCAGTCCGGTATCTGCATTTACCGGAAATGTTCCCTCACCCAGAGTGTCACCGTTTTCCCGGACCAGCATCCATTCTGCTGTGCCGGACTGGGGCAGCACCGTCCGCATGGAGACCTTTGCTGCAAACATTTCACCGGTAATCAGCACATAAGACGGGAACTGTGCCAGCAGAACGCAGTCTGAGCAGAACATCCGCCATTCCTCCGGGGAGATCAGCCCCTTGTTGTCCAGAAATGCATCCAGCATGCCCACCAGAGCTGTGCCCTGTCCGGAAAAGTCCTGGAGATCCAGCAGCTGGAATCCGGCGATGTACTGAGAGCGCATTGCTGCTTCGATCTCTTCCTTATAGCATGCCGCTGCCAGTGCGCCGCTGCACCGGAAGAACTTGTCTGCCTGGTGCAGCATTCCCTTTGCGGCGAGACGTTCCCGAAAGATCTCGAAGTTTCGGGCTTTCAGCGGCCCGGTATACTTGTCGATCTCCCGGAAATCCGGATAGACTTCATACTGTCCGATCTCATGGGTGATGACCGGCTTGGTGGGAATGAGTCCGCCGGCAGTTTTGCTCACCTGTACCTTTTTCACCCCTGTGCCGTACTGGATCTCGATCTCTTCCGTGTCGGATGCGCCCTCGCCGTCTGTCTGCTTGGGAAAGATCACGTCGTCATACTGGTGCATGGTGCTGGGACGGTCGGTCTGGACATGTCCCAAAGGTGCGTCGCACATTCCGAACGAGCCGCGGAGCAGCCGGTCTTTGCTGAGCCGTACCCCCACATAGTAATCATCTTCCGGTATCATCAGCGGAAAGTGCTGGAAGTTGTTGCAGCCCTGGGTGTACAGATGGCGGCTGTCTTTTTCCTTATAGTGCCGCAGAATCTCACTCAGCCGCTCCGGGCTGCCCCAGAGCTCATTGCCCAGGGAGAACATCACAAAGGATGGATGATTGCCGAAAGCGTCCATCATTTTGTCACCCAGCGCAATGAGGTAATTTTGCTCTGTTTCATTATAGCCCTCTTCGCCGGGTGCGGCGATAGTTCCCCAGAAGGGAAGCTCCGGTTCCATGTAGATGCCCAGCAGGTCTGCCGCGGTAAAGGCAGCGTCCGACGGACAGCAGGTGTGGAAGCGGTAATGGTTGATGCCGTAGCTTTTGGCGATACTCAGCACACGCAGCCACTCGTTTACATCTGTGGGCGCATAGCCGGTTTTGGGGAAGATCAGTCCGTCATGCTTGCCGCGGAGCATGGTGGGCTGTCCGTTGATGGTAAAGCGGCTGCCATCGGCGCAGAACCGCCGCATACCGAAGCTGACGCTGCCGCAGTCTGCCTCGTCGATCTGGTAGAACAGATAATACAGAGCCGGATGATATTCACTCCACTCGTAGTATGCCTCACTCAGCGGAATGGTCACGGATGCCATGCCATTTTCGTCTGCTGTCAGCTGCGCCTGAAACAGGGGGATGCTGTCCTCCTCATCGTCCTCCATGACGCTGCCGGTGGCAGTAAAGCTTGCGGTGGATGCCCCGTGGAGCTGCATAGTGAGGGTGACGTTTTTGTGCTCCGGGTCAGGATATGCCTGGACATGATCCACATAGACATCCGGGAACACTTCCAGCGTCATTTGACCGGTGATGCCGTTCCAGTTGGACTGGGTGTCCGGCGAGGTGAGGTGACCGCCTTTGGTGGGATAGCCGGTGTTCTCCACCAGAACCAGAATTTCCACCAGAGGTTTTGTCACATAGGCGGTGATGTCATAGACATGGGGTGTGCACAAACTGTCACAGCTGCCGACGCGCTTGCCGTCGATCCAGAGAGTGGTCATCCGGGTGCGCTCCAGAGTCAGCTTCATGGGGCAGCATCCCATGTCGGAGTCGATCAGATCCGGGTCAATATAGATTTTTTTGTGAAACCACGCCTGCCCCTCAAAGGCATAGGCATCTGTGAGAAATCCGGTTTCTCGTCTGGGGTTCGGCGTTCCTTTTTTGGCGAGGGAGGTGGTGCCGGGGAGGGTGATCGTATCATCAAAAGCGGTCGGAAATGTGCCTTTTGCCATTTGTGCCATGGAAAAGTCCCACACGCCGCTGAGGTCATAGGTTCGGAACATGGTGCTGTCAATTCCTTTCGTGCTGTATTTTTTCTGCTGCCTTTAGTGTATCACATTGCAGAATATGTGTCAAGAAAAAAATTGAAAATGTTGCAGACCGTCGCCTGCGGTGAAAAGCAAAGCGCGCAGGCGGCGATGCCTGTGCGCTTTTGCAGAATGAAGAGTGAGGATGTCAGAATTTTCAGGAGGCGGTGTTTTCCGGCAGTTTTGCGGAATACGCCGCCTCACTGGATTAGAGTATACCATATCAGTTTTTCAGATTTGTTATAACTGAACAAAAAAGCACACAGAAATGACCTGTGTGCTCTGAAAGATATGTGTTAGACAAGTTGTGTGTATGAGCCGTCATGCGGTTTTCTGCGGCGCTGCTTTAAAATCCGAAGAAGAAGCGGCAGGCATCCTGATAGTAATCGTAATTGTTTCCATAGTCAGAATAGTAATCGCTGGAGATCTCGCCGACAATGCCGACAGCCATCAGCAGGATCATAATTGCGGAGATCACAATGCCGATGATCGCGCAGACCATGCCGCCGTTTGCTGCACCGGTGCTGTGGTTGCCCATGGGGTCGCGCGCTGCCTCTTTTTTCGCCAGTACCGAAAAGATAATGCCCAGAATGCCAAAGACAAAGCCGGAACCGGAGCAGGAGGTCACCAGAGCAAGAATGCCCAGGATCAGGCCGGCAATTGCTTTGCCGTCTGTCTTTTTCTGCTGAGGGTACTGGGGCGGATAGTAGTTATTGCCGTAATTCGGCTGCTGGTATCCCTGTTGCGGGTACCCTTGCTGCTGATATCCCTGCTGCGGATAAGACTGACCATATTGGTTTTGCGCCTGTCCGTAGTTCTGCTGTCCATAGCTCTGCTGCCCGTAATAATTTTGATTGGGATATCCTTGCTTTTGATTGCAGTTTGGCTGAGCGGAGCTGTTTGATTGCGGTTGGGCAGAATAGCTGTTTGGCTGTTGGGGCGGTACCGGATTAGCAGCAGGAATGTTCTGTCTGCCTGTGGGGGCGCTTGGTGAAACAGAACCGCCGGAAGGGATCACATATGGGTTAGATTCCGCCTGCTGCGGTATGGCAGTTTCTGAAACAGGTGCGGATGTCGGCACTGCATCCGGCACAGACTGTTCCGGAACGCTTTCTGCTGCGGATTCCGGTACAGCGGCGGTATCCGGCATGGGTGTGTCGGCAGAGTCCGGTTTCAGAGCATCGCTGCTGTTAGAAACTGGTGCGCCGCAGTTAGAGCAAAATTTGGTGTTGTCCGGCAAAACTTTACCGCAGGATTCACAAGTCAACATAAAGGATTACCTCCGTGATCGATCAATTTTTTTGGAAATCTGGGAAATACCGCGGCTATCCGCGGAAAAGCATAAAGACCAACATAGAAAGCAGCCACATGATAACAGCAGTGGCAAAGATCAGAAAAATGCCGCCCATGCAGAGCCCGATGATCGAGCAGACGATACCGCTGGTCGCCATTGCTGTTCTGCCGTTGGGATTTTGACGGCGTATCTCTTTTTTTGCCATAACGCCGAAAATGCATCCGGTGATTCCGAGAGGAATGCTGAGGAAATAAAATAACGTCAAATCTGTCAGGATCAGCAGAAAGGATAAGATCGAGCAGATGCCCAGCACCAGAGACGCTGTCGCCATACCAGTTCTGGGAGTTGACGGAGATGGTGCGGGATAGGGTGGCGGAAGCATTCCGGCGGAAAATGGCACAGGCATACCGCAGACAGGGCAAAAAAACATTCCCTCCGGTAACTGATGACCGCATTGCGGGCAAAAATATATCATGTAACAGCTCCTTTGTACGGCGTTGCCTAAAATTATAAATACGTTCAACAACTAGTATATCATATGTTGGATAATTTGTCAAATAAAAAAAGAATTATTGCTGTGCCTGCTGCCGCTTTAAAACCCGGACATCTTGTCCCACAAATTGCAGACAGGTATAGGTGGTGTAGATCCGGGAGGTGATACGCTCATCATACAGATGGGAGATCTCATCGTAGTTCAAGTTGGTGCTGATGATCGTAGGGAGACTGCGGTTCATGCGCGCGTTGATAATGTTATAGATGGTAGACTGATAGAACTGGGAATGAAATTCTGTGCCCAGATCATCCAGGATCAGCAGATCACAGGAGAGCAGCAGATCCAGCGTATCATCATCGCTGCCGGCTTTTCCGAAGTGTTCCTTTTCTACTTGACGCAAAAAGTTGATGACAGAGTCATAGAGGACGCTGTAGCCCATGTGCAGCACCTGGTTGGCAATGGCAAGGGAGAGGTGTGTCTTTCCGCGGCCGGTCTTGCCGAACATCAGGATGCTGGGTGAGCTTGTGGAAAAATGGCGTGCGTATTCCCGGCAAAAGTACAGGACGCGTTCCATGGCGTGATAGCAGCTGATGCCGTTTTCGGTGTGCTGATTCCGGTAGTATTCCAGGGAAAAGCTGTCAAAGCTGCACTGTTCAAAGTGAACGCTTTTGTTCAGTGCTTTAGCGGACTCCTTCGCCAGAACATCGGTCAGACAGGAACAGAAGCTTCCCTGAAAATATCCGGTGTCCTGACACTTTTCGCAGGTGAAATGCATCTCGAGATAGTCCTCCGGATAGCCGTTTTGCTTTAAAAGCCGGCGTACCAGTTCCTGTGCCTGCATGTTCTGCCGCTGCAGCTCTGCGACCCGGCTCTGGGTGCTTTCGCCTTTCTGGATGATGCGCATCAGCTCCCGGCTGGCTTGAAACAGCTGGCGGTTGACCTCTGTGACCTCCGGGATCCGCTGCTGGATCTCTGCTACACGCAGTCTCCATTCCGTTTCGGCGTTGATTCGCCGGGCGGAAATAATGTTTCGTGCTGCTTCAAGTTGATCTTCTTTCATAACACTTGCTCCTTAGTCTTTCATATTATAAATAAACGATTCGTATGCTGCTGCATTGTCGCTTTTGGGAACTGCATTTTTGCCGCTGTTGTATTTGGACTCGCCGGGATCGGGGCGGTCTTTGGTATCTACATCGGTTCGTGTGCGGTATCCGGCAGCCATCCATCGGGAAAGGATGCTGTCCAGGTAGGGGAAGGAGAGCTTGTCGGTGTTTTCTACGGTTTTTTCATAGGCATAGGTGATCAGTTCCAGAGGAATCTTTTTGTCCTGCCATGCATCAATATATTCCTGCTGCTTTGGCGTGGGCTTGCGGTTCATTTCAAAGGCCTTCCGGATGTGTCCGGTAAAGCTGCGGCGGTGCTCCATATCATTGATGGCGTCGGTCACCTGCGGAAGCGTGCGGATGCCGTCGTTCCACCATGCGGTGATGATGCTCTCGGCATAGGTGACGCTGGACTTGTCTACCGATTTGCAGTAGAGCAGCACTGTCAGAATAATGTCGCTGCCGATGTTGTTGGAGTCATGCATCCAGACCAGGGATTTTTGCTCTACATGGCGCAGCGGCCGTCCCAGCTGCTGTTCTGCCATGCGGAACAGTGTTTTCAGTTCGTCAGAGCCCTCGATGGCGGCGGCAATTTCTACCGGACTCATTTCGCCGCTTTTGCTGCTGAGCTGTGCCAGAACACGGTTGCTTTGCGGTGCGGTTTTGGTGCGTGCCGCTGCGGTTTCTTTTTCCGGCGCAGGTGCTTCCGGCTGTGCCGGGGCAGTTTCGGACACAGCGAACAAATCTGTCTGCGACCAGAACAGCGCAGCCTCTTCTACCAGTTCCTCCGGCATCCCCAGCGCTCTGGCGATCTCGCTGTGCTCCAGAACCTGGCCGTTATGGCGGAGCAGGTAGAGCAGAACTTTTAACTGAGACGGTGTCGCCAGCTTGAGGTATTGATCTACTACAGCGTTTGGAACACCGAACATTTGACCGAATCCGGGAATATGTACAGTAAGATTCACGGTGTTATCCTCCTAGCAAAAAAATTGTCAAAAAAAGCTTGACAGAAAAACGATTCTGTGCTATAATAATATAGTCGTCGCCGACATGTCGGAATTGGCAGACGAGACGGACTCAAAATCCGTTGCCAGCGATGGCGTGTGGGTTCAAGTCCCACTGTCGGCACCAGAGAAGGAAACCGCTTGTACATTATTGTATGAGCGGTTTTTTGTATCGTACAGATCTTTTTATTCTTATGCCTGCAGACTGGAAGATATGCTGAACAGGCAGCTTCCGGGTAGAAAAAAAACCCATGCTGCAAATGCAACACAGGCAAATTTCCGTACTTCCGATGAAATACTTGGCGTGCCCAGAGGGATTCGAACCCCCGACCTACTGGTTCGTAGCCAGTCACTCTATCCAGCTGAGCTATGGGCACATTTCTGTTTTTGAGAACCGTTGTCCTCACAACAATAACTATTATATCACACTTTTAGGGACTTGTCAAGCCTTTTTTTCGATTTTTTTGAGAATCTCAAAAAAAGTCTGAATATCACGCAATTTCGATGCTTTTTGAAAATTGCAACTGACAGAAAAATGCCGCATAGAGGAACAGTCTATCGCCATACGGCTCTATGCGGCGTTTTTCATTTTCATTAAAGATAATCCTTGATCAGTCCGATGCAGGACTTGCAAACCTTTTTGTCATTAAAATCGATCAGATCATCGGTGCGTCCACAGAGTGCGCAGTTGCACTGTGCTTTGTGAATGATGATCTTCTCTCCTTCGGTGTAGATCTGCAGATAATCGTTGCATTCGATCTGCAGCTGACGGCGAAGCTCCTTTGGCAGGACGAAACGGCCCAGACTGTCTACACGACGCATGATTCCGGAATCTTTCATGTACAACATCTTCCTTTCTGTCTGTCTGCTTTTTACCAGATACAAACGGTTTTCCCTTCTTTCCGCAAAAACAGGAAATGTGATGGCTGCATCTGCCGGATTCAAACTGAGCCTGCGCTCAGAATGTCTGCCAACAGAATCCGGCTTTTCCGCATCCATTCGTTTTTGCGAAAAAAGAGATCGCAGATCAGAATCTTTTTGGAAGCTGTCTGCAATTGTTATTATACAATATTTTCCGATTTTTGTCAATCTATAAAACGAACTTTTTCTCGTCATTTCGGAAACTAATAGTTCTATTAGTTTTTTCTATAGATAAAAGAAAAAAGAATGGAGAAAAGGACTTGACAATGATAAAAAACTGTGCTATAATAATACACGTTGCTTGCAGCGAAAATGAGATATTAGCTCAGTTGGCAGAGCATACGCCTTTTAAGCGTAGGGTCGAGGGTTCAAATCCCTCATATCTCACCAAAAGATCCGTATCATGTTTTGTGATACGGATTTTTTGCTATCCGGATAAAATGAAATTTTGCCAGAAGAGAAAGGCGGCGCAGGAAATGGACTTGCAGAATCAGCTTCGGCTGCATAACCGGACGGAGCGTATTGTAAAAAGTGGGATCCAGGAGGGAAAGATCGCCGGGGCATGTGTTGCAGTCTGCCGGGGTCAGGAAGAGTATCTCTGTGAGGCATATGGCATGGCAGATCTGGAGCGGAAGCTGCCCATGCAGGAGAATGCGATCTTCCGGATGTTTTCTCTGACAAAACCAGTGACGGCAGTCATGACCATGCAGCTGTGGGAAGCCGGATTTCTGGAGCTCAGCGAACCGGTCTCCTGGTATATTCCCTCTTTCCGGGAAAAGATGGTTGACAAAGACGGAGAACTTGTTCCGGCAGAACGCGAGATCCTGATCCAGGATCTGCTGAATATGACCTCGGGTATTCCGTATCCTGATCAATTTAGCCTGTCTCAAAAGAAGATGGGAGAGCTTTATGGCGAGATCGACCGCCGGAATGATACCGATCATCCGATTGATACCCAGGAGCTTGCCCGGCGTATTGGAGAAGAGGTGCCGCTGCTGTTTCAGCCTGGTGCAAAGTGGGCTTACGGCGCATCGGCGGATGTGTTGGGCGCAGTTCTGGAAAAGGCGGCAGACATGCCCCTGGATGAGCTGTATCGGGAAAATATCTTCAAGCCCTTGGGCATGACGGATACCGATTTTTATGTTCCGGAAGAAAAGCGGGGACGGTTGGCGCAGCTGTACAATTATTGCTGGGAGAACGGAAAGGGCGAGTTGGTGATCGAGCCGGATCCGCATCTGGGCATGACGGATTATCGGAAAAAGCCGGCATTTTTCTCCGGCGGTGCAGGATTGGTCTCTACGGTTCGGGATTATATGCAGTTTGCCAACATGCTGGCAGGAAAGGGCTTTCACCGGGAAAGCGGCATGCGTCTGATCGGGGAGAATACCTGGCGCTATCTGACGACACCGCAGCTGAATGCGGCGCAGAAAGAAGGGATCGACTGGCCGCAGTTGAAGGGCTATACCTATGGCAATCTCCTTCGGGTTCTGGAAGAGCCGCAGGCGTGCATGACCAATGTGCCGGCAGGAGAATTTGGCTGGGACGGCTGGACGGGACCGTATTTCTGCGTTTCGCCCCAGGATGGCACAGTGCTCTTGTACCTGGTCCAGACCTGCGGCGGCAGCACCAGCGACATCGTCCGAAAGCTGCGGACAGCAACATTTGGCTGCTGAAACAGCGTAAATTTCTATCGGAAACAAAAACAGCATCAGTCAGAGGTTCTGCCTCGGGACTGATGCTGTTTTTATTTTACAACCTGTATCTACCGGGTTTGTATTGCTGTTTCAGTTCAGGATTCTTCCAGACCAGCGTTAATACCGCTTTTTTCCAGTCCGGCCAGTTCCTGTGACGGCGTGTCGCCGGCATTGTCTTTCTTTTTCGGGAAAACGAACTTCAGCAGGATCGGAGTGACGATCGTGGTGAATACCACCATAATAACCAGCGGTGTCATGAACTTTTCGCTCATCAGTCCTACAGATGCACCCTTGTTGGCAACGATCAGGGCAACCTCACCACGGGAGATCATACCGATACCGATCTGCAGGCTTTCCTTGTTGGTATACCGCATGATCTTTGCACCCAGACCGCAGCCGATCACCTTTGTGACAACGGCCAGCAGCATCAGCAGCAGCATGAATACGATGAGCTTTCCGGTCAGACCGTCCAGTGTCATGGCGAGACCGATGTTTGCAAAGAAAATGGGGGACAGCAGCATATAGGACAGGGTGTTGAAGCGGTTGACCACATACTCATTCTTTTTCAGTCCGGATACTGCCAGACCGGCAACGAATGCGCCGGTGATATCTGCTACGCCGAAGCAGATCTCAGCCACGAAGGACAGCAGCAGGCAGAAAACAAAGGTGACGATGTTGTGACGGCGCAGATTCTCATTGCTGGATTCACGCCATTTCTTGAAGAAGTAGTGGTACAGCACAGCTGCGCCGATAGCAACGATAAAGAACGCCAGAATGTTGATGACAACAGAGAAAACACCATCGCCCACCAGCAGAGAACCGAAATTCTTTTCTGCTTCGCCGTCGCCGGACTTTTTGCCGCCCAGACTGATAACCACAGTCAGGGCGATAATGCCCAGGATATCGTCGATAACGGCCGCGCCCAGAATGGCGTTTCCGGCGCGGGAATTGAGCGCACCCAGTTCTTTCAGGGTTTCAACGGTGATGCTGACGGATGTTGCAGTCAGGACAACGCCGATGAAGATGTTCTGCCAGAACAGCGAAGCCATTTCCGGATTCTGGTCGGTGTTGTAGAAGTCTGCCAGGAAGAAGCCGCCTACCAAAGGCACAATGACACCCAGCAGTGCGATCACAAAGGAGGCGAGACCTGCCTTTTTCAGTTCCTGGATGTCGGTTTCCAGTCCGGCGCTGAACATGAGGACGATAACGCCCAGTTCTGCCAGATTGACGATGAGGTCATTTCGCTCTACTACATCCAGCAGCATCGGGCCGAGGATGATGCCGGCAGCCAGCGCGCCGACAACCTGGGGCAGGCTGATCCGCTTGGTCAGCAGTCCCAGCAGTTTGGTAGAAAGCAAAATGATTGCGATCTGCAGCAAAAACGAATAATCATTGTTGAATAAAAATTCTTTGATACCCATATTAAATTGATATCTCCCTTTATAATTTGCTTTGTGTATAACTGACTTTTTTGTCAAGAAAGAGTATGTCTGAGAACAGTACTTTTCCGGTAAGCAGGATTACTTTCCGGTGAGCAGCTGACGCAGGGCAGATGCATCCAGTCCGTTTACGGCATTGTCTGCACAGAGGTCTGCATTGGAAGCACCAGCCTTTGACAAGGATTTGTTCCCCAGCAGATACTGGATCAGCAGCACCAGATCGGCGGAACTTACCTTGCTGTCATTGTTGACATCTCCCGGAAGTACTTCCGGCTTCTGCGGCTCTGTGGTGATATCCGGCGTCTTGCCGTCCGGCTCTCTGCCGGAGATGAGCACACCATTCTGGTATACTGGGATGCAGTCGGAGATCACATATTCTTCCGGGCTTTTCAGCAGATCAGTGTTGGAATAGTCATTTTCGGCATTCCATCCTGTCTGATAATCGGGATAGATCAGTGCCAGCATCAGTTCGCACTGGTGCTGTCCCTCAGAGATCGGCATCGCCACTCTGCCGTCCGGATAGGTCACTTCCACATAATAGATGTTGTCCTTATAATGCTTCAGTTCTGATATCTGTGCCGGGGTGTAGTCATCATACATTTTCGCCTGGTCACGGTCGACGCGCATGACTACATCGCCTGGCTGAAAGCCGCCGTCGATGACTTCAGACAGATCCATGTAGTATCGATAGGACAAGTTGTCCTCGATCCGTGCCGGCCATGCGGAGTGATTGGTGAGCTTGAAGCTCAGGGTAACGCCGCCGGAGGTTTCTGTCAGCTTGGTCTCGACATAAAACTCCTTGTCCCGGGTTTCCGGTTCCGGAAAATCCGGGTCGGGTGTACCGCCGTAGGCTTCGGTCATCTTGCAGAGCAGCGCCGTGAATCCGGCGTTATAGTCGCAGGCAACCTCGTTGTTGATGTAGTTCTGCCGATCGTCCTCATAAGAGCCGTCCTCGTTCGGGCCGCCCACC
This sequence comes from uncultured Ruminococcus sp., assembly GCA_934463425.1. Taxonomy (GTDB): domain Bacteria; phylum Bacillota; class Clostridia; order Oscillospirales; family Ruminococcaceae; genus Ruminococcus_C. Next base: position 38,722 of record CAKSJP010000002.1, on the reverse strand, counting down.
AGTGCACCGTACAGGATGTGCCGGTTGGTTTCCGGCGTGTCCAGGGCATTTTTCCAGGAGGCATGCGCCGTCCGGTGATGGGGATTCTGCGGAGATTTTTCGCCGTATCCGACAACAAAGCTCTGTCCGTCAGGATTGTCTCCCAGACAGTAGTTGATTTGATCTTCATAGAAGTTCTGGTATTTGTCGGTGTTAGTTCCCTTGAGAACGGTGTCGCATGCCACGCTTGCCAGAAATCCGGCAGTTGTGGCATAGCGCAGACAGCCCCAGGTGGTGAGCCATTTTGCGCCGCCGTCCAGCGTTTTGACAGAATCCGTCCAGTAGTCCAGATGCTTTTGCACCCGTCCGATGTAGAAGCTGTCGTTGGTGTTGATGGCGTAGAGCAGCAGACCGCCCTGCATCACATCATCCCAGCACATGCCCCAGGAGTATTTCAGTTCATCTGAACCCAGCTCTTTTCCCAGATTGGGGATATAGGAGGTAGCCTTGTCCAGATAGGACTGCTCGCCGGTGGCGATGTACAGCCAGTTTGCCGCGTAAAACAGTTCATCGTAGAAGTGGGAAGAACGGTAGAAGCCGCTGGCGTCGCTGTTGTTGTAATTTTCGTCGCTCCGTGTTTTGTCTGCCAGCTTGAAGAGGTTTTCGGCATGCTTCAGATAGTCTCCCGTCTTGCTGCTTCTGCCCTTGAGGGCACATGCTCCGGCAGCCAGCGCCGCCGCCATCTCGCCGCATACGGCAGAGTCTGTGCCGCGCAGAGCAGCTCTTGCCTTGGTATAGTCTGCGCCGTTGTCCTTCATGCCGTATTCCAGCAGCTCAACCGGACCCCACCAGGTGTGATCCATCTGGCCGTTGCCTACCTGATAGACGGCGGTGTCGCCTTCATCACAGGCGGCGAGATAATCCAGCACAAAGGAGAGGTTGTTGACATAGGTCTCCATCTCTCCGGTTTTTTCCAGACCGTCGGGGTATTGATACAGACCCCATGCCAGCATAGAGGCGGAGTATGCCATAGGCAGGTTGAACTTGACATGGTCGCCTGCATCATACCAGCCGCCGGTGACTTCATCGGTCATGGTGGAGTCGGCGCGCCACTCCACCTCATTCCAGTCCGGGAGCGGCCCTGCCTGCTGACACTCATAAAAGTAGAGTGACTTTTGCATTGCCTCTGCATAATTGGCAGAAAAGTCTGCCGCAGAAACGGCGAACGCAGAACCGGGCAGTGCACTCAGACAGAGACATCCGGCAGTCAGCGCCGCTGTCAGACGTAAGTGTTTCCGCATTTGCATCATCCTTTCTTGTGGGGACGCAGCAGAGCCGTGCTGTGTGCCCACAGTTTCCGGTTCTTTTTCCGGTAGGAAAATCAGTCTGCCGAAAAAAGCCGTTTTCCCTTTTATTATGGCACGTTCTCACCCCATTGTCAAGCGGTTTTCATGAAATTATCACAAAAATTCACACTGAAACTGAGAGACCTTTCTCAAAAGCGGTGCATAGCCGTCAGCTGCGGGCAAACTGTCGAAAATGCAGAAAAAAGGGGAATCGTTTTGTAGAGAATGTCGCTTTCAAACGGGAAAATTCTGTACGATGTGACAAAAATTATGGAAAATCCGATTCCGTCTTGCAAAAGCCTGCGGTTCATGCTATAATAAAATTGTATAGGCAAATGAAAGGCGGTATCCCGTGCGTTTTGGTTGCCTGTATGACTCGGCAAGGGCGTTTTCTGATTTCTGCTGAAGCGGCAAAGCTGCTGCTGACAGCAGATGATGTACCGCTCCGCTGCCGCATCAATATGGTTTCTCAGGGAGAGCTGCACTTTGTACGGCTCTGCCCAAAATAAGGTTTTAGGAGGAATTTTCAAGTGGAAAAGAAACTGAAAAAGGGAAAGAAAGTTACCGTTCTCGGCGCCGGTAATGTTGGCGCATCCATCGCTTTCGCGCTGGCAATCAAGGGTCTGTGCTCTGAACTGCTGCTCATTGATATCAACAAGCCTAAGGCAAAGGGCGAAGCAATGGATATTATGCAGGGTAATGCATTCTGCCCGTCCTGCGATATCCACGACGGCGACTATCCGGATGCAGCAGATTCCGATATGGTCATCATTACTGTAGGTATTGCCAGAAAGCCGGGTCAGACTCGTATTGATCTGTGCAAGACCAATGCGAAGATCATGGCTTCTGTAATGCCGGAGATCGTAAAGTATGCGCCGCACGCATGCTATCTGGTAGTCAGCAACCCGGTTGACGTACTGACTTATGAGGCGATCCGCGTTTCTGGTCTGGATCCGAAGCAGGTCATCGGCTCCGGTACTGTTCTGGACTCCTCTCGTCTGCGTACCTGCCTGGCAGACCATGCAGGCCTGAACATCAAGAATATTCACGCTTATGTATTCGGCGAACACGGCGATTCTTCTATGATCCCGTGGTCTCTGTCCAGCATTGCCGGCATGAAGTTTGACGAATACTGTGCAAACGTAGAAAATCTGGGCGATAAGGATGCCATTGAACAGGAGGTTCGCGACGGCGGCGCTGAGGTTATTAAGTGCAAGGGTGCAACCTATTATGCAATTGCACTGTCTGTCAGCCAGATCACCGAGGCGATCCTGCGGGATACCAAGGCAGTTCTGACTGTTTCTACGCTCCAGGATGGTACACATTACGGTGTGAAGGATGTCTGTCTGAGCCTGCCGTGCGTACTGGGTGCAAACGGTGTAGAGCGTGAGATCACACCGCCGATGACAGAAGAGGAAGTTGCACGCTTCCAGAAGAGCGGAGAGGCACTGCGTTCTGTAATTGATCAGATGGCTCTTTAATGCGAATCGGATGCGCTGTGCTGTTTATACTATATAAATAGTGGAAATCGCACTTTCTTCTATCCCAGCAGCATTGCTGCCGGGCAGACAATTGCCGCTTCTGAAGCAGGATTGATGCACCGATCGCTGCTGCAGAAAAGACTTCCGGTGAAAGCACCGGTAAATGGTTGGAAAGGGACGAAAAAATTATGGATTATGCAGCAGAATCTCTGAGACTGCACTATGAATGGCAGGGGAAGATCGAAGTCACACTTCGTGCACCTCTGGAGACTGCCGATGACTTGTCACTGGCGTATACTCCTGGTGTTGCACAGCCCTGTCTGGAAATTCAAAAGGATGTTTCCAAAAGCTATGACCTGACCCGCCGGGGCAATCTGGTTGCTGTTATAACAGACGGCACCGCTGTTCTGGGATTGGGCGATATTGGCCCGGAGGCCGGCATGCCGGTCATGGAAGGCAAATGCGCACTGTTTAAGCGCTTTGGGAATGTGGACGCGATTCCTCTTTGCGTCCGCTCCAAGAATGTGGACGAGATCGTGGAAACGGTTCGTCTGATCGCCGGAAGCTTCGGCGGCGTAAATCTGGAAGATATTTCCGCGCCGCGTTGCTTTGAGATCGAGCGCCGGCTGAAGGAATGCTGTGACATTCCGATTTTCCACGATGACCAGCACGGTACCGCAGTTGTCACTCTGGCAGCAATGCTCAATGCGCTGAAGCTCGTTGGCAAGGATATCCATGATATCCGCGTTGTCACCAGCGGCGCAGGCGCAGCCGGTCTGGCAATCATCCGCCTGCTGATCGCAATGGGCTTGGATCCGCACCATGTTATTTTGTGCGACCGCCACGGCGCAATCTATGAGGGCAGAGACGATCTGAACCCTCAGAAGGAAGAAATGGCAAAGATCACGAACAGCGGCCATAAAGCTGGCACGCTGGCAGAAATGCTGGTGGATGCTGATGTGTTCATTGGCGTGTCTGCACCGAATTGCGTGACACCGGAAATGGTGAAATCTATGGCGAAGGATCCGATCATTTTCGCAATGGCAAACCCCACACCGGAGATCATGCCGGACGAAGCACTGGCAGCCGGCGCAGCAGTCATGGGCACCGGACGCAGCGATTTTCCGAATCAGATCAACAATGTTCTGGCATTCCCGGGTATTTTCCGCGGCGCACTGGATGTTCGCGCAAGCGACATCAACGATGCAATGAAGATCGCCGCTGCAAAGGCAATTGCAGATTTTGTGACACCGGAAAAGCTGGCTGCAGAATATATCATTCCCAGCCCTCTGGAAGAAGGTGTCGGTGAGGCTGTCGCAAAGGCGGTTGCACAGGCAGCGAGAGATACAGGCGTTGCAAGAATCTGAGATAGTACAGCACGATAAATTTTATGAAAAAAGCAGGATGCCGGGCGGTGTTCTGCTTTTTTTGTGAAAAGCGATATATTTTGCGGATGCTGCAAAAAAATGTTAAGTGAACCTGGGGCAGCACCAAAGGATATTTTGCATATTGTTAAAAATAGAAAAAATCGCAGAAACCACTTGCAGATTTGTGTGAAATGTGCTAGAATAGACAGTGGACTTGCGGAAGCCTTTTCTGAAAGCGGAAAGAGAATCTGTACCGCAGGATGGGATAGGGGATCGTATGAAACAGAAACGGTCTGAATGGCTGGTGCGGGGCGGCGTCCTGCTTTTGCTGGCAGGGGCAATGGGTCTCCTGATCTGGCAAGGTGCGCAGCACACCGCTTCAACTGCAAAGCACACTGCACCGCAGCGCCTTGCAGCGATGACGGAAACAGAAGCCGCAACAGAGACTTTTGGAACGGAAACCGCGGCAGCTGTTCTGACTGCGGCTTCTGCACCTAAGGAAACCAAAGCCAGGACGAAGACCGCAGCGAAAACGAAGCAAACAGATGCCGCGGTGCGTACTGTGATATTTCCGTTGAATCTGAATACCGCAGATGCGTCAGAACTGGAACAGCTTCCGGGAATCGGCGCGGCGCTGGCGGAGCGGATCGCGGACTATCGCAGTCAGATCGGCGGATTCCGGAATCGGGAACAGCTGATGGAAGTCAGCGGCATCGGTGAGGCAAAGCTCAGCGCAGTCTATGACCTGATCTATGTGGAGAATGAATCTGATCCGGAGGATGTCCAGGAACCGGAAATTGTTCCGGAGCAAGAAGCGCCGGCGCAAGGGGCTGTGCCGGAAATTCCGGCAGAAACACAGCCGGAGCTGGAACTGCCGCTGGATCTGAATCGGGCGACGGAGGAAGAACTGGTACGATTGCCGGACGAAGTGGTTTCCCCGGAGCTTGCAGCACAGATTGTGTCACTGCGGGAGCAGATCGGCGCTTATACTTCTGTCTATGAACTGCTTTATGTGGAGGGTATGACGGAAAAGAAATTCACGGCGCTTCGGGATTATGTGCAAATCATCGAGGAAACTACGCCGTAACTGCATTTTTTTGAGCAAACTCTATACTTTAACCGTTCTGTAACTTTTCGGAAAATCCTCTGAAATACTTGTGAAAATGCACAAAAAACAAATTGTTTTTTTGTACTGTATCACTGAAAAAAATGAAAGAACGGTATAAGCCATTGACAATTCATTTGAATTGTTGTATATTAGGCTTATCATAACAATGTTCTCTGTGTCTGTTTTGTCCATTTTTACAGAGAACAGTATCGGTATGCAGTGAGAAGAAACATCACTGCGCAATGGTTTGTTTATTACACTGCTATGCCAAATCGGCACAAAGTGTGATATATATATTTAAGGAGGAAAATTCCAATGAACAAGTTGAAAAAAACACTGGCTCTGATGGCTGCATTGGCAATGACTGCTACTGCATTCGTAGGATGCGGCGGCAATGAAAGCTCCAGCTCTTCTGAGTCTAAGGCAGAAAGCTCTGCTGAAGAAAGCAGTGAGGCAGAGGGCGAAGAATCTTCTGAAGAATCTTCTGTTGAATCTGCAGCTGGTTACGAAAACGTTGAGATCCCGGCTCTGGGTGAACCGGACGGCTCTCTGAAGGACGGCGGCGACAAGCTGACTATCCTGTGCTGGAACGAAGATGACCTGCAGTACATGTACGACATCGTTGCTGATGCAACCGGCATGGACAAGAGCATGATCAACTACAAGAACGTTGGTTCTAACGGTACTGAGGCTAACGAACAGTACGCACAGGTATTCCTGTCTGGCGACGACGTTGACCTGTACTTCTGCGACGCTGACTGGAACATGGCTTATCAGAACAACGATGAGTATTCTGCTCCGCTGTCTGCAGTAGGTATCTCTGAAGACATGTATGCAAATGCTTATGGCTACACTGTAGCTATGGGCAAGGACAAGAACGGCGTCCTGAAGGGTGCTTCTTGGCAGGCTGCAGCAGGCGGCTATGCATACCGTGCAGATCTGGCTGAAGAATATCTGGGCGTAACTTCTCCGGAAGATATGCAGGCACAGGTCGGCAGCTGGGATGATTTCTGGAAGACCGCAGCTACCGTATATGAGAAGTCTGGCAACACCACTGCTATGGCTGACTCTCTGGGCGGCGTATGGAGAGCTTACTCCAACGGTAACAGAACCAAGTCTTGGGTAAACGACGGCAAGCTGGATTCTTCTTCCGTAGGTGATTTCATCTCTATGGCAAAGGAGAACTTCGACAAGGGTTACATCTCTGGTGCAACTCAGTGGAATGATGACTGGCTCCCGCAGGGTCAGTCTGACGGTGCTCAGGCTAACAAGACCTTCGGCTTCTTCTTCCCGACTTGGGCAATCGCTAAGGGCGGTTCTCTGGAACAGGCTGAAGGCGGCGAAGGCGGCTCTACATACGGCAAGTATGCACTGTGCGAAGGCCCGACATCTTGGTTCTGGGGCGGCACATGGATCTGCGTATATCCGAAGACCGATAACGCTAAGGAAGCTGGCCAGTTCATCTACACTATGACTGCTGATGCAGATGCAATGCAGAAGTATGTAGACGTTCGTGGTGACTTCGTAAACAACAAGGGCGTAATGTCTGCTACAACTGAAGCTGGCACAAACAGCAACCCGCTGTTCGGTGGTCAGGATCAGTTCCAGATCCTGTTCAACTCTGCTGACAAGATCGACATGAGCATTGCTTCTGAGTATGATGCAAAGATCAACACTGACCTGCAGAACGCAGTTCAGGATTACTGCAATGGCGTAACCTCTTCTGAGGATGACTGCCTGAACGCATTCCTGGATGCAATTGCAGCTGATGTAACTGACATCACTGTTGAATAAGCTTCGGCTTCTCAACGCTTTTTGAATGATTGAACGTACAGCCTATAGGATAATTGCGTCCTATAGGCGTATGTTTATCTTTTCTCTTACTATTCTACTGAATTTTTGAAAGGGTGTGTGCAAATGGCATCCGCTGCACAACGTCGTATTAAGTCGATTAGCTATGCGAAATATGGCTATATGTTCATTGCCCCGTTCTTTCTCGTGTATTGTTTCTTCCAGATCTGGCCGCTGATCCAGACCTTTATCCTGAGTTTTCAGGGTAACGGTGCAGATGCAGGCACATTTGTCGGCTTCGACAATTATGCTACCATTCTGTTCGGCTCCGGCGAAGGTATGGGCCGTCGTGCAAAGGCAATGCAGGACCTGTTCCTGACTTCGTTCAAGAACACGATCATCCTGTGGTTTGGTAACTTCATTCCGCAGATCCTGTTGTCTCTGCTGCTGGCAGTCTGGTTCACAGATTCGAAACTGCACATTCCGGGCGTGGGCTTCTTTAAGGTCGTTATGTACCTGCCGAATATCATCACCGCTGCATCTGTTGCAGCTCTGTTCATGCGTTTTATTTCCAACAGCCAGCTGTCCGCAATCAACACACTGCTGCTGAATGCAGGCAGCGATCCGGTAAGCTTCGAAGCATCTGCTGTTTGGAGCCGCGGCATCGTTATGTTTATTCAGACGTGGCTATGGTTTGGTAATACCATGATCATGATGATGTCTGGTATCATGGGTATCAACCCCTCTCTGTTCGAAGCTGCTGCGATCGACGGTGCTTCCAGTGGTCAGGTGCTCCGCAAGGTAACCCTGCCGCTGCTGCGACCGATGGTTGTTTATACCCTGATCACTTCCATGATCGGTGGTTTGCAGATGTTCGATATTCCGTATCTGTATCACACAGGTGCAGGTAAAATCAACGCAAACCTGCGTACCGTTGCGGTATTCGTTTATGAACAGTTCCGTGCCGGTGCAAAGGTTCACCAGCCTGACTACGGCATTGCCGGTGCCGCTTCCGTAATTCTGTTTATCATCACTGCGGCTCTGGGTATTCTCGTATTCCGTATGAACCGTGATGAAGACGAGCATCGGAAGAAGCAGGAGCGTAAGGCTCTGGTCAAGGAATACAAGAAACAGCAGAAGCTGGCTAAGAATGGAGGTCTGGGTGCATAATGGAAAATGTTGGTGTTAAGGACAATTACATTCTGGTGCAAAGGCTGAAATCGGCTGGCTGCTTCATTGTCTGCATTCTGCTGGCACTGATCTGCTTGGTTCCGCTGTACATCATGGTCATGAACGCAACCCACGGGGACGCTGCACTGCGTTCTCAGCCGCTGCAGTTCCTGCCGGGCGGTAATTTGATGACCAATATCAAGAATATTGCCGGCGGTGAATTCCCGCAGTCCCCGAACTTTAACGTTTGGCTGGGCTACCGGAACTCCCTGATCATTGCAGGCTGTACCACAGTTCTGACCGTATTCTTCTCCGCACTGACCTCTTATGGTCTGACCGTTTACGATTTCAAGATCCGTGACGGTGCATATACGTTTATTCTGGCAGTTATGATGATCCCGATTCAGGTTACATCTACCGGTTTCGTAAAGTTCATGGTAGGTACTCTGGGTCTGGCAAACAGCTACATTCCGCTGATCATTCCTGCAATCGCAGCACCTGCCGTTGTATTCTATATGCGTCAGTATATGAAGTCTTCCTTCCCGCTGGACATCGTAGAAGCTGCCCGTATCGACGGAAGCGGCGAGTTCCGCACCTTCCTGACCATTGCAATTCCGATGTGCAAACCGGCAATTGCAGTACAGGCGATCTTCGCGTTCGTACAGAACTGGAACAACTTCTATACACAGAATATGATCATCATTTCCAATGAAAAGCGTTTCACAATGCCGATCATGATCCAGAGCGTTCTGGGTCAGGATAAGCACCCTAATCTGGGTGCACAGTACGCTGCAGTTGCACTGTCTGTTATCCCGATCATTGTGATCTATCTGATTCTGTCCAGATTCATCGTTGCTGGTGTAGCACTGGGCGGCGTAAAGGAATAATCGCATTTCAGAATACTTGTTCCTATCAAAGAGTCATTGCCTTCGGGCGGTGGCTCTTTTTTGTTGCGATCAGGTACGAAAAAACGCCATCGCTGCAATATTGTCAGCAATGGCGTTTTTATAATCAGAATACTTGTAGGTTTATATCAGATTAAAATGCTGCAGAGCCTTTTCCAGTCCATCATCCTCCAGATTTGCGGTGATATAATCTGCATAGGGGTGCAGCACGGCGTTATCTCCCATGGCAATGCCGGTTCCGGCAGCTTCTAACATGGGACGATCGTTCAGGCTGTCTCCGATGGCGAATACCTGAGAACGCTCTGCGCCCAAAAGTTGCATCATTTTCTTCATACCTGTGGCCTTGGAACAGCCGCAGGGAACCATTTCTGCAAAGCCGTTTCCGCGGTCGATATAATCGAACTTGCCGGTCAGACCTGCCTGAAAGCCCTCCAGATCGCTTTTTTCGTCGTACCAGATGACGAATTTGTCTGTGTACCAGTCTGCATCCTCCGGCACATCTGCGAACGGCAGATGCTTGCTTTCATAAAGCTCCAATAATTTTTGCAGATAAGGCAGAAGCCGCGTTTTTTGGTCGATGAACATCGCATCGCTTCGTTCGTACAAAACAGCCACATTGGTGCGGCGTACCAGCTCAACAATTTCGCGGCTTTGTTCTGGTGTTTGTTTTTCATGGAACAGGATCTTGCCCTTATATTCCAGTTCTGTCCCGCAGCCGTAAATATAGCCGTCAAAACCGATTTTCCGAAGAAACGGATCTACATTCATTGCAGTGCGTCCGGTGTTGATGATTGTTGCGCTGCCTTTTTTTCGTGCTGCCTGAATGGCACGGACTGCGGATTCCGGCAGATAGCCGTCCTCTGAGATGATTGTGCCGTCAATATCAAAGAAAATGAAATTTTGCATAAACTCACTCACTTTATGGAAATATCAGATTTTCAGAGCACTTTCAACATTGTGGAAAGCTGTCCTTATGCATGTTTGAAAAGGCTGACCATCTCCAGCGCGGACATAGCGCAGTCATAGCCCTTGTTGCCTGCCTTCGTGCCGGCACGTTCGATTGCCTGTTCAATGGTGTCCGTAGTCAAAACGCCGAACAGCACCGGCAGACCGGATTCCAGACCAACCTGTGCGATTCCCTTGGAAACCTCTGCGCAAACATAGTCATAGTGGCTCGTTGAACCGCGAATCACAGCGCCAACGCAAATGATCGCGTCATATTTTCCCGAAAATGCCAGCTTTTTAGCAGCCAGGGGAATCTCAAATGCACCCGGTACCCATGCCAAAGTAATATCGTCGCCGTCAGTGCCATGACGCAGCAGGCAATCCTCAGCGCCGCCAACCAGCTTTGTTGTAATAAACTCGTTGAAACGAGATGCGACAATGGCGATCTTCAGTCCTTTGCCGTCATACATGCCTTCTAATGTTTTCATAATACAAGAACCTCCTGTTATTTAGGGCAATACCGCACAAAAAGTGCGTGCAAAACTGCCGGGCAGCTTTGTGCGGCAATGCCTTAATATCGTTGAAATTGGATAGGACCCCATTCACCCTCCATAGAAAGGGTGTCGCTGCCATCAAAATAAAAGCTGCATACATAACTGCCGTCATTCTGATAAACCAAAAAATCTTCGCCGTTTTCATCTGCGCACTGCAAATAGCCGCTGTATTCCAGCTGATCCGAAGCATAGTAGGCAGCAATGCTGCCGCTGCCGTCCATCACCCAATATGCAGCATCCGTATCGCCGTCTATATACCAGGTTCCGGCAGTTTTTGCGTATATATTTGTTTCAGCAGGGGCAGCAGCTGTTTCTGCGGTGGTTGTATCTGGTTTCATTTCCGTTGCAGCTTTGGTTTTTATGATAACAGTTTTCGCAGTTGCAGTTGTGTTTTCTGTGGAGATGGTTGTAGCTGCAGCGGTTGCTGTCTCTGTTGCGTCGGTTGTTGCCGTCTGCTGTTTTGGCACAGTATCGGTAAAACCGCAGCCAGTTGCCAGAATACAGAGGGCAGCTAAAATCGGAATGGTTCCATGATGAATCATGTGCATGGATGCTCACCTCCTCTTTTAAAAATGCAGATAATGTCCCATTTTGAACTGCTTGGTTTTGAGATACCGCAGATTTTCCGGCTTTTCCGGAATGTCAATGGGAACACGTTCTGCAACAGTCAGCCCGTATTCGCCCAATTCGGCAATTTTTTCCGGATTGTTGGTCATGAGCCGCAGGGAGGTTACGCCCAGGTGTTTCAGGATCTGTGCCCCCACGCTGTAATCCCGGAGATCCGGCGCAAATCCCAGCTTGATGTTTGCTTCTACGGTATCCAGACCGTCCTCCTGCAGCTTGTATGCCCGGATCTTGTTCAGCAGACCGATGCCTCTGCCCTCCTGGCGCAGATAAACCAGAACGCCTCTGCCTTCTGCATTTATCATGTCTAGCGCGCGGCTAAGCTGCTCGCCGCAGTCGCACCGGCAGGAGCCGAATACATCACCGGTCAGGCATTCGGAGTGAACCCGGCACAGCACCGGCTCGCCGTCTGCCACATCACCCATGACCAGAGCAACATGCTCGTCACCGTTGATGGTGTTGCGGAAGCCGAACATCTGGAAATGGCCGTGGACGGTGGGCAGCTCTGCCCGTGCCACTTCCTCTACGAAGTTGTCGTGATTCCGGCGGTAGTGCTGGAGTTCCCGGATGGTGATAAAGGACAGCTCGTGCTGCTTTGCAAAATCTGCCAGCTTTTCACCGCGCATCATGGTGCCGTCATCGTCCATGATCTCACAGCAGAGCCCCACCTGAGTCAGTCCTGCCAGACGCAGCAGATCAACGGTTGCTTCGGTGTGGCCGTTCCGTTCCAGAACGCCGCCGGGCTTGGCTTCCAGCGGAAACATATGTCCCGGACGGCGGAAGTCACCGGGGTGTGCTGCCGGATCGGCTGCCATGCGAGCCGTCAGACCACGCTCCACCGCAGAAATACCGGTGGTGGTGTCGATATGGTCGATAGAAACCGTAAACGCCGTCTCGTGGTTGTCTGTGTTGTGAGAAACCATCTGCGTCAGTCCCAGCCGGACAATGTTGTCATGGCTCATGGGCATGCAGATCAGACCCTTTGCCGCGCTTGCCATAAGGTTGACGTTTTCTGTGGTGGCGAACTGTCCGGCACAGATGAGGTCGCCCTCGTTTTCCCGATCCGGATCGTCTGTCACCAGAATGCACTTGCCGTTCCGCAAGTCCTGCAAAGCTTCTTCGATGGTGTTATATGCAATTGCCATAGAAATGACCTCCTTGCTAGTATGGTTTATGAGATTCTCTTATTTCAATTTAGAAAAAACCGTTCTGCTGCAGCAGTTCCAGTGTCACGCCGTCGCTTTTCGGCTGCATCAGCTTTTCCACATACTTTCCGATGATGTCCGTTTCCAGATTGACCATCTCTCCGGGACGGTGGCGCAGCAGGGTGGTCTCCTCGCCGGTGTGGGGGATCAGGCTCACAGTGAAGTCCGTGTGAGAAACTTTCGCCACCGTCAGGCTGATGCCGTCAATGGCGACAGAACCCTTTTCCACCACATACCGGAGCAGTTCCGGTGCGGCGCTGATGGTCACCAATACGGCGTTGCCTTCCGGCTGCATGGAGCGGATCTTTCCTGTGCCGTCAATGTGTCCGGCAACCATGTGTCCGCCGAATCTGCCGTTTGCCGCCATGGCGCGTTCCAGATTGACCTTTGCGCCGGGTTTCAGCAGCCCCAGGTTGCTGCGCCGCAGAGTCTCCGGCATGACATCCGCTGTGAAGTGGTCTTCGCCCATGCGGATGACGGTCAGGCAGACGCCGTTCACAGCAATGCTGTCCCCGATGGCAGTGCCTTCCAGTACCCTGGATGCCGTCAGTTCCAGTTCACATCGGTTCGGTGCTTGGTTCAGCCGCCGCACCGTGCCCATTTCTTCTACGATTCCGGTAAACATCAGCATGACTCCTTTCGGGCGTATTCCAGCAGCAGATCCTGTCCCAGCCGTGTCACTGTTGGTGCGGACAGGAGCACTGCTTCGTCCGGCGTGGTAATGCCCATGCCGCCGATGGGAGACAGACCGTCACCGCCGAACAGCTTCGGCGCGACATAAACCTGCACCAGATCGCAGCAGCCTGCCTGTAATGCCGCAGCATGGATGGATGCGCCGCCTTCCACGAGGACGCTGTCCAGACCGCGCTGTCCCAGCTGTGCCAGACAATCCGCAATGGCAACATGCTCACCCTGGCATGCTGCTTCCAGTACAGTTACGCCCTTTTGTTCCAGTGCCGCTTTCTTGGCGCTGTCCGGGCGGCTGCAAAAGACAATGACCGGGACTTCGCCGGCAGTCTGAACCAGCTTGCTTTCCATAGGGATACGCAGATGTGTATCCAGTACTACGCGTACCGGCTGTGATGGATTTTCACAGCGGCAGGTGAGCATGGGGTCATCCGCCAGAACCGTGCCGATGCCCACGCAGATGGCAGCGACACGCTTTCTCGTCTGCTGGACGTGGGCACGGGCAGCCTCTCCCGTCACCCATTTGGATGCACCGCCGGCGCAGGCGATCTTGCCGTCTGCGGTCATGGCATATTTCAAAATGGTGTAGGGCATCTTTGTGGTGATGTACCGGAAAAAGATGGGGTTCAGCTGGTCGCACTGTTCCCGGAGAAAGTCCGGGAACACTTCGATGCCATGCGCCCGGAGAAATGCAGCGCCCTTTCCGGAAACCAGAGGATTCGGATCGCGGGAACCGATATAGACCCGGCGAATGCCGCTTTCCACCAGCGCTTCGGTGCAAGGCGGCTGTTTGCCGTGGTGACAGCAGGGTTCCAGGGTGACGTAGATGTCCGCTCCGGACGGGTCTTCGGTGCAGTGCTTCAGGGCGTTTCGTTCTGCATGCAGGTCACCGTACCGGGCGTGCCAGCCCTCACCGATGATGCGGTGATCTTTGACGATCACGGCACCCACCAGAGGATTGGGGTTGGTGAAGCCCGTACCGCGCCGTGCCAGCTGAATGGCACGTTCCATATAAAAGGAATGTTCTGTCATGGAAACACCTCCGAAAATAAAAATAGCCCCATCATGCAAAAGGCATAACAGGGCAGTTTCGACAGCTGCACGTCCGGCAGCTGAAATTATTTTTGTATGGGGGAAACACGTCATATCATTACGCGGCTTCTCTCATCCGGACTTTACCGTCGGTTTCGGAATCACACCGAATCAGCCAGTTTTGAAAACTGGTTCGCAGACTGCGGCATAAACGCCGTTCACTGCCGGTTCTGAATTGCACAGTACCCTGAAGCTGTTTCTAGTATAGCACTGTTTTCAGCGGTTGTCAAGTAACTTTTTTGCAGCAGGAACATTCATAGGAAATTCACCAAAAACTCCTTTTTTTGTGCTATAATAACGGTGATTATCCGGAAAATCATCTGGGAAAGGAGTTCGATAAAATGACAGATGAAAGCATGAGAAAGACCATCGCCGGGAATATTTCCCGGTATCGCAAGCAACTGGGCATGACACAACTTGATCTTTCTGAAAAGATCAATTATTCCGATAAAAGCATTTCCAAGTGGGAGCGCGGCGACGGCGTTCCCGACGTTCTGACACTGGTGCAGCTGGCTGAAATTTTTGGGGTTTCTGTGGACGATCTGATTTTTCCGCCCCAGGAGCAGCCGAAAGCTTCAGTAGAGTCGGAAGCATCCAAAAAGCACGCAAAACCGGTCGATTCTACGGACGGTAGATTTTGCTGGAGGCACTTTTTCATCACTCTACTCTCTATAGCAGGCGTGTGGCTGGCGGCAATTCTGGCGATTTGTCTGTTTCAATATCTGGCGCCGGGCGTGGCGGATCAGTGGGATGGCAGAGTGCTCTGCTATGCGGTGACTGCTTCCTTTGTGGTATTTCTGATCTTTTCCTGCCTCTGGTGGCCGCGGGCGTGGATCTTCATTGCCATTACCGGGATCATCTGGGGTGCGGCGCTCTCTGTCTTTGTGACATTTTTCGGCGTTTCCGGTGGCTCGGTGATCTTTGCCCTGGCGGGTGTACTGGAGCTGCCTGTGGTGCTGTGCTATTTCTGGCGCTGCGCTGCAAGGCGTCAGTGGCTCATTCCATATCCGTTTCCGTGGAAAAAGTAACAGCAAAAAACAAGCACTTCGGCATAGGACTGCAATTGTGAAAACGATTTCGGATACATTGTAATGAAATCGTTTTCATGCTGCGATTCTATGCCTTTTTTTGTAAGAGAGCCGATGATTCTCCAACGAGTAGAGCGATTTTGCACGGGAGTAGGTGGATTCTATCCGAAAAAAGGGATATACTAGATGGAGCAGGAAACAAAGCAGACATCCTGAGGAAAGTGAGGAATCCCTACATGAATATCACACAGAACATCGGCATCCGCATCTGCGGCACAGGCAGCAGTGTTCCGGCGAAAACCGTGACCAACGATGACATGGCAACCATCGTAGAGACCAATGATGAATGGATCCGTACCAGAACCGGTATTTCAGAGCGGCATTTTGCTGACCAGGAGACAAACCTGTCCCTTGGCGCATCAGCTGCCGAAAAGGCACTGGAAATGGCAGGTATCTCCAAGGCGGAGATCGGCGTTGTGATCTGCGCCACCATTACGCCGGACAACATCGTCCCCTCTCAGGCGTGCCTGCTGCAAAAAGAACTGGGGCTGCCGGAGCAGATCCTGGCATTTGACATGTGCGCTGCATGCACTGGTTTTCTGTATGCCATGCATACGGCACGGTCGCTGCTCTGCACCATGCCGGAAAAGAAATATGCCCTGGTGGTGGCAAGCGAAGTGCTGAGCCGCGTCACCAACTTTGCTGACCGGAATACCTGTGTGCTGTTTGGAGACGGCGCAGGTGCAGCTGTCATTACCCTGGATGAGAACAGCCGCTATGCGTTTGACTGCGGTGCACAGGGTGATACGGAGGTGCTGTATTGCCCCAAGAGCTATTGCGATACCAATCCCTTTGCAGAACAGCATCCGGAAGCACCGCAGCAGTTTGTCCATATGGAAGGCAGAGCCGTGTACAGCTTTGCCGTGCATGCACTGTCCGGCAGTATCCAGCGCGTGGCAGAGCAGGTGGGCGGCTATCCGCAGCATTATGTTTGCCATCAGGCGAATGCACGGATTCTCCAGGCGGCAGCGAAGCAGCTGGGAGAACCCATGGAGAAGTTTTTCCTGGATATCGCCAAGTACGGCAATACATCTGCGGCATCCATTGCCATTGCGCTGGATGACTGCGTCCGCAGCGGCGCAGTAAAACGCGGAGAGAGCATGATGCTCTCCGGCTTTGGCGGCGGTCTCAGCTACGGCACGGCATATTTCACATTCTGAGGGGGAAACGCATCATGTATCGCAAGAGTACCAAAGAAAAAGCGGCATACGGCAGCCATCGTATCCGCCGGCCGGACAGCCTGAAGCAGCACGAGATGGCGGCGCTTCGGGAAATGGAACAGATGGTTCTGGCAGCGGAAAATGACGATACCACCGGGGCACTGGAAAGGGCAGCGGCGCATCTGGAGAGCTTTTTGCAGCAGGTGAAGCAAAACCGTCTGCTGGACGAAAAACAGCGTGCCATGGAAAAATTCCGCAGTGCCTTTGAAAAGGGATACACCTGGCGCAGCGGCTTTCTGCGGAATGCAGAACGGTTTTCCAATCGAAAAGCGTTGGTTGATCCGGAACAGGACAGGGAATGGAATTATGGAGAACTGAATGCGGAAGCGAATCGTTTCTCTCACGCGCTGCTTCGCGCCGGTCTCCGGAAGGGCGATGTGGTCATGGTACAGCTGCACAACTGTCCGGAGTTTGTGTTCGCCTATCTGGCGTGCCACAAGACGGGGCTGGTATTCTGTCCGGTGAACTTTCGGCTTTCTGCCAAAGAGATCGCCGACTGTATGGACAACAGCAGTCCAAAGGTGTTTTTGTCCGAGCCGGAGGTGCAGGCAGAGGTGGAGCTGGCGCTGACCAGAACCGCGCATACACCGCGCATCCTGCTGACCACTGACCCGGCGGCAGTACATGCCTATGCTGCGTTTACGGCTGACTGTCCGGCAGAAGAACCGGAGCTGCCCTGGGAGCTTTCAGCGTATGACGAGACCCTGCGGCTGTTTACCTCCGGCACGACCGGCAGACAGAAGAGCGTCTGCCTCACCAGTATCAACGAGGTGCTGTCGGCACATGATGTGATGATTCATTTCCCATTTTCTTTCAGCGACGTTTCCATGAATACCACCCCGTGGTTTCACCGGGGCGGACTGCATTCCGGCGGCATCACCCCGACACTGTACGCCGGCGGTACAGTGGTCATTCAGCGAAGATTTCAGGCGGCACAGACACTGGATGCTGTGGTGAAATATGGTCTGACTTTTTTGATCGGTGTCCCCAATGTGCTGGAGCTTCTGGCAGAAGAGCAGCAGAAGCATCCCAGAGACCTCAGCAGTCTGCGCGGTATCGTCACCATGGGCAGTCCTCTGGAAAGGGCAGACTGCATCCGGTATCAGAAGCTTCTGACACCGCGTATTTTCAACGGCTATGGTACAACAGAGACGTTCTGGAACACGTTTCTGCGGCCGGATGATCTGCCGGAGATGGCAGGCAGCGCCGGACGTTCCTGTGTGGATGATGATGTCCGGGTGGTTCGGGTCTATGATGACCACACGGCTTCGCCGGACGACCTGGCGGCACAGGACGGCAGCGAGGTGGGCGAGGTCATCATTCGTTCAGATGCCAAGTCGGCGGCGTTTTACTTCGGCAATCCTGCAGAGACGAAGCGGCGGTTTCATGACGGCTTTTTCTATACCAACGATCTGGGCACATGGGACGAGAATCGTTTTCTCCGTATTGTGGGCAGAAAAGATGACATGATTATCTCCGGCGGCGAAAATATCTACCCGGTGGAAGTAGAAGAGGTGCTGAACCTGCATCCCGGCGTGGCAGACTGTATCGTCACGGCTGTTCCGGATATGAAGCGCGGTGAGATCGTGACGGCGTATATCATTCCGGCTGACAAATCTCTGACGGCACTGGAGCTGGAACGCTATTGTAAGGAAAGTCCGCTGCTTGCCAATTATAAGCGGCCGCATTATTACCGTTTTGTCACAGAGCTGCCCCGGAATGTCACCGGGAAGAAGATGCACTGTGTGATGAAGCAGCTGGCGGAATTGGATTGCCGGGAGGGCAGACTGACACGCGTGTGAATGGCTGTTGCAAAAGAAAATGAAAGCATGCCGCATTCTGCAATAGAGTGCGGCTTTTCGTTTTCGTATAAAATCCAGGATTTTCTGTTGCATTTTTTCATAAAATATGCTATAATAGAGGACAAACGGATTCGCAGGGCAACTTGCGGGGAGGAGCATCTATGAAGAAAATTACCATTATTACCGGACATTACGGTTCGGGAAAAACCAACCTGGCGGTAAACCTTGCCCTACAGCTGGCAGATGCCGGAGAAAAGGTGACGATCGTGGACTTCGACATTGTCAATCCTTATTTTCGTACTGCGGACTTTGCGAAACTGTTTGAAGAACACGGCGTAACTCTGGCAGCGTCTATGTACGCCAACACCAGTCTGGATATTCCGGCGATCTCCTTCGACATGGAGCGCATGGCGTATGAGCCGGGATATCTGATCGTAGATGTGGGCGGCGATGATGCCGGTGCCATCGGTCTGGGTCGGTACGCAGAGGGATTTTCTGCCTATGTTCCCGATCAGCTGGACATGTGGTATGTGGTGAACCGCTATCGCTATCTCACGGAAGAACCCCGGGAGACTCTGGAACTTATGTACGAGATCGAGGCGGTCTCCCGGATGCGTCATACCGGGATCGTGAACAACTCCAATCTGGGGAAGGAGACCACAGCAGAGACGATCCTGCAGGCAGTGCCCTATGCGGAAGAGATCGCAAAGCAGGCAGAGCTGCCGTTGGTCAGCACGACCTATCGGCGGGATCTGGAGGTCGCTGTTGCAAACGGGCTGCCGGTGGATGTGTTTGTGAAGCCGGTATGGGAAGTGTGAAATGAGCTTTCCGCAGGCGAACATCTTTCGTCCGGGATATTCAGAAACGCATCAACGGGCGAACCGTGTTTGCCCCGACAATCCTGTTTGATACAATTTTGATTTACAACGCTTTACTTGATAAGTGTTTTGTAGAAAGCTCACGCAGAAAGGAGTGAGGAGTATGGAGAAAATGCAGGTTCGTTTTGAACGCTGTAAAGGGTGCGGTCTTTGCGTGACGGTCTGTCCCAAGCAGATCGTTGCCCTGCAAAAAGAACACCGGAATGAAAAAGGATATTTTACCGCAGAATGCACCGATCAGGACGCATGTATCAGCTGTGCCATGTGTGCAATGATCTGTCCGGATTGTGCAATTACCATTCAAAAGTGAAAGAAGGTTCATAACCAATGGAAAGAAGTCTGATGAAGGGCAACGAGGCATTGGCAGAAGCGGCAATTCGCGCCGGCTGTAAGTGCTTCTTTGGCTATCCGATCACACCGCAGACCGAGCTGTCTGCGTATATGGCAAAGCGTATGGAAAAATCCGGCGGCGTTTTTTTGCAGGCGGAGTCGGAAATCGCAGCTGTCAATATGGTACTGGGCGCTGCTTCTACCGGTGTCCGTGCCATGACATCCTCCTCTTCTCCCGGCGTTTCGCTGAAGGCAGAGGGCATCTCTTACATGGCAGGCTCTGATCTGCCGGCGCTGATTATCAACGTACAGCGCGGCGGCCCGGGTCTGGGCTCTATCCAGCCGGCGCAGTCTGACTACTATCAGGCAACACACGCCATGGGTCACGGCGATTTTCATATTCTGGTGTATGCGCCGTGTTCTGTGCAGGAGATGGTGGACACCGTCACACTGGCGTTCGACAAGGCTGACCAGTACCGCATGCCGGCAATGATCCTGGCAGACGGTCTGCTGGGTCAGATGATGGAGCCGGTGACCTTCCCGGAGCCCCGCACCACCCTGCCGGACAAGTCCGACTGGGCAGCCTGCGGTCACGGCAACAAGCGGGAACATCACATCATCAACTCCCTGTATCTGGATGCGCCGCTGCTGGAGGCAAAGGTCAAGGAGCGTTTTAAGCGCTATGCCATTATCGAAGAGACTGAGACAGACGCAGAGCTGTACTGCTGTGAGGACGCGGAGATCGTCGTTACCGCATACGGCGCATCGGCGCGTGTGTCCAAGTCCGCAGTGACTGCCGCACGCCGCAAGGGCATTAAGGCAGGCCTGTTCCGTCCCAAGACGCTGTGGCCGTTCCCGAAGAAGGAACTGTGCGAAGCGACCAAGCACGCCTCCCACATCCTGGATGTGGAAATGTCCATGGGTCAGATGATCGATGATGTTCGTCTGGCAACTGCGTGCCGTCTGCCGGTATCGTTCTTCGGCAGAACCGGCGGCGTGATCCCGACTCCGGCAGAAGTACTGGCGGAGATCGAAAAACTGGCAGGAGGTGCAGAATAATGGCTGTTGTATTTGATCATCCCAAGTCCCTGCTGGATGTGTCCACACACTTCTGCCCGGGCTGCGGCCACGGTATCGTACACCGTCTGGTCTGCGAAGTCATTGATGAAATGGGCATCGAGGGGGACACCATCGGTGTGGTTCCGGTAGGATGCTCCGTTATGTCCTATAACTATTTCGGCTGCGACGTAATTGAAGCGCCCCACGGCAGAGCGCCGGCGGTGGCGACTGGTGCGAAGCGCGTGAATCCGGACAAGTTCGTCTTTTCCTATCAGGGCGACGGCGACCTGGCTGCCATCGGTACAGCTGAGACCGTCCATGTGGGCACACGCGGCGAAAACATTGTGGTCATCTTTATCAACAACACCACCTATGGCATGACCGGCGGACAGATGGCACCCACCACGCTGCCGGGACAGGTGACCCAGACCACACCGTTCGGCAGAAACGTAGAGACTGCCGGCTATCCCATCCGCATCTGCGAGATGATGGCGACTCTCAGCGGTACGGCACTGGCACAGCGCGTTGCCATCGACAGTGTGCCCCACATCCGTGAGGCAAAGAAAGCGATCCGCAAGGCGTTTGAGAATGAAAAGGAAAAGCGCGGTCTTTCCATCATCGAGGTACTTTCCACATGCCCCACCAACTGGGGCATGTCTCCCACAGAGTCCATGCAGTTCGTCAAGGATAAGATGATCCCGTACTATCCGCTGGGCGTGTATAAGGATGTTACCGCAGAGGAGGGCGCAAAGGCATGACAACTGAAATCATTTTAGCAGGCTTCGGCGGACAGGGTATCCTGTTTGCCGGAAAGGTTCTGGCATACTGCGGTCTGATGGATGGCAAGGAGCTGAGCTGGCTGCCGTCCTATGGCCCGGAAATGCGCGGCGGTACGGCAAACTGTTCCGTCTGCATCTCAGATGAGCCGATTGGTTCTCCTCTGGTGACAACACCGGATTACCTCATCGCCATGAACGGCCCGTCTTACAACAAGTTTATTGATGCGGTAAAGCCGGGCGGTCTGGTGCTGTTCGACAACTCCATCGTGGAGGAGACCTGTGAGCGCACAGATATTACCGCCATCTCTCTGCCGGCAACGGATATTGCGACCAATGCCGGACTGAACGGCGCGGCAAATATGGTGCTGCTGGGCAGAATGCTGGCGGAGACCAGCCTGTTCAGCATGGAGACCGTGAAAAAGGCAATGGAGAAGTGCATTCCGCCGAAGCGCGCGCACCTCACTGAAGCAAATCTCAAGGCCATCGAACTGGGCATGGCAGAGAAAAAATAAACCGTTTCCTGCAAAAAAGGCATCGGATACAAAAACGGCTGTAAGCACAGAGCTTGCAGCCGTTTTTGCGTATGATATAGGACAGACACCGCACAAGCCTTGCACGGTATTGCCTCAGAGGAAACTTATTTTCCGATGAGCGAATCCCAGTCTGCATCCAGTCCTGCGCCCATTTTTGCGGCGTAGGTGAGGATATAGGAAGCGTCCATGGCGTTGATCTCGTCATCCTCGTTGACATCTGCCGCCAGAACCTCTGCGCCGGTGAGAACGCCCTCGGTGTAGCCTACCGCCTGTCTTGCGGAGGAAACCAGCAGCGCTGAAACGTCCATGGCGTTGACTGTGCCGTCGCTGTTGACATCGCCCTTGAGGTAGGTGATCTCGTCGGCGTTGATGGTGAGGGTGTAGTTGGCGTCGGAGTGATAGAAACTATCGCTAGTTACTTTGACATAGTATGTTCCGGCATCCAACTTTGTAGAATCCGAAGTGATTTTCACATCAGTTCCCTTGGAATCCTGAATGAAAAACTCCTTTCCATTTTCATCCAAAAGGGAGTATTCCCAGTAGGTGCTTGAGCTGTTCAGGTCAACATGTTGGAACATAATAGAAACATTGCTTGTGTTCTCCAGTGTGAAGCTGTAGTAGTCCACATCTCTTTCACGATAAAGGTTTCCGGTGCAAGCAGTTGCAACAGGAACAGCATCTGCATTTTCAATCAAATCATTTTTTTCGGTTTCAAAGTTGCCGGAAGTACTGGAATTTACAGTTATTGTATAATTGATATCACTATAATAAAATCCATCGCTTTCTACAAGAAGATAATAGATTCCTTTTTCAAATCCCATTTTCGGCGTTTTTTGATTCGTATCAGAACCATCATTGTCCCATGTTTGAAGTGTAGTTCCGTCGGAGTCTGCAATAGAGAATTTCCAGTATCTGCTTGAACTATTCAGGTCTTTATGTTGAAAATTCAGTTCAAGCATGCTGTCTTCTGTCAGAGTAAGTTTGTAGTAGTCCACATCTCTTTCTCTGTAGAGATTTCCTACAAAAGGTGTGTTCAAAGCAATTTCACTTGCATCTTCAACGGCATCATTTTTTTCGGTTTCAAAGCTGCCAGTGTTATCAGAATTTACAGTTAATGTATAATTGATATCACTGTAAAAAAGACTTATACCCTCTACGATGATATAGTAAGTTCCTTCTCCAAATCCCATTTTGGGTGTCTTTTGATTTATATCAGAACCTTCATTGTTCCATGTTTGAAGAATTGTACCTTCATCATCTGCAATAGAGTATTTCCAACATGTGCTGCTGCTGTTTAAATCCTTGTGTGCAAAATTCAATTCTAATAAGCTATCCTCGGTCAAAGTCAGCTTATAATAGTCAATATCTCCATCTTTGTAGAGATTACCGACACATGGTGTATTTAAGAGAATTTCGCTTGCATCTTCAAGTGTATTATTTCTTTCAGTTTCAAAAGAACCAGTGGTATTAGCGGTGACAGTCATCGTATAGTTAACGTCACTGTAACGATAACCATCACCTTCAACGATAAGATAATAGGTTCCAGCCCCAAATCCCATTTGCGGTGTCTTATAGACTGTCTGAGAGCCGTTGTTATCCCATTCCTGGAGAGTGGTTCCATCAGAATCTGCAATTGTAATTTTCCAATATCTTCCGGAGCTGTTTAAATCCTTGTGCTGAAAACTCAGTTCCAACAAACTATTTTCTGCCAGATCCAAACGATAATAGTCCACATCATCTTCAGTAGCCAGATTTCCAGTTACCTCCGTATTCACCTCGATCGCTTCAGCGGTCTCGATGGTGTTGTTTTCGTCTGTCTCACCCGCGGTCTCTGCCGATGCCGGGAGGAATCCCAGACTTCCTGTGCAGAGCATGCCGGCGGTGAGAAGTGCCAGCAGCTTTTTGGTCGATTGCTTCATTTCACGCAACCCCTTTCTTGTATTTCTGTCTTTATTATAGCATAATTTAAGCGCCACCGCAACAATTTATACGATATTTTTTGGCGTTTCATGAAAAAACGGCATATTTCGTAAAAGAATACGCCGTTTTTTTCTCTTTTTGTTTAAATTGATGGCTCTCACGCGCGGAAATTACCTTGGTTTTATCTGGAATCGATTTCTTATTGCAGAAGCATTTCCCAGCTGGCATCCAGTCCTGCGCCCATTTTTGCGGCGTAGGTGAGGATATAGGAAGCGTCCATGGCGTTGATCTCGTCATCCTCGTTGACATCTGCCGCCAGAACCCCTGCGCCGGTGAGAACGCCCTCGGTGCTGCTTACCGCCTGTCTCGCAGAGGATACCAGCAGCGCTGAAACGTCCATGGCGTTGACTGTGCCGTCGCTGTTGACATCGCCCTTTTCATAGGTCAGGGTCTCGGTGTGCATGGTCAGGGTGTACGCCATGTCGCTTGCGGCGGTGGTGCTTGTCACGGCAATGTAAAATGTGCCGCCCCGTGTCAGCGCCGTTTCGCTTTCGGTCACGGTGTCTCCCAGCGCTGCGTCCATGGAGAGCGTCGGCTCAGCCGCCAGACTGCCGGAAGCCTCGTCATACCGGAAGCACTGGATACGCCAGGGCGTGTCGCTTTTGAGATTCTCCGGAAGCGCGTGCTCCAATGCCAGAGAGAACTGGGCGGCGCTGTCCAGTGTCACCTTGTAATAGTCGGTGTCGCTGTAGGCGGAAAGTCTGCCGGTGATGGGCGCGTTCGGCTGCATCTCGTCTGCCTGGCTGAGGGAGTCGTTTGGTTCGCTCTCATAGCTGCCGTCTGTGGGAGTGAAGTCGGCGGTGAGAGTGTACTGCTCCGCACTGAACCAGTTCTCGTTCGTCAGGGCATTTGTCTTGACCTGGATGTAGAACGTGCCGGGGTCAAAGCCCTGCTCCGGGATCGTCACTGCGGCAGTGCCCTGCGCCAGATTCGCTTCGCCGATCTGCTCCCGATCGCCGTTGTAGAGGAACACGCTCCAGCCCAGATAATAGCTGCTCTGTGTCTCGTCCCGGAGGGTGACAGAGAGCTTTCCGGGCTGGTCGGTGGTGAAGGTGTAGTAGTCCGTGTCCTGATAGCTGTTGAAAACACCCTTGCATGGTGCAGCCAGTGCAATGGGTGCAGCGGTGTTGAAGTTGCCGTTTGGCTCTAACTCATAGGCGCTGTCGCTTTCCCACTGGCTCTTCGGGGTGAAGTTTGCGGTGAGGGTATAGGTGCTTGCGGGCGGATAGTCCGTGTAGATAGGGGCAAGGGAGAGATAGTACACGCCGGCTGTCCAGCCGTTTGCCGGGAACTGGGTGTTGCTGTGGACGTTGTCGTCCTGGCTGATCTCAGTGCCGGCGGCATCGTAGAATGTGATGCGATAGCTGTCCCCGAAGTCCGAGACCCAGCTGGCAGTTACGCCAATTTGCAGCACGCCGTCCTCCGGGAGAGTGAGCTTGTAGAAATCCTTGTCGCCTTTTGCGGAAATATCGCCGGAAACTGCGGTATTCAGCGGCAGCTCCTCTGCTGCGGCGATGGAGTCGTTTTCACCGGAAGTTCCGGTGGATTCCGCATCCACGGCGAGGGGCGCGCTCAGACAGCTGACGCAGAGCATTCCGGCGAAAATGGCGGCAAATCGTTTTTGCTTGCTTGTTTTCATGTGTGGTATCCTTTCTGTGAATTGCAGAATTTATGAGGG
Source organism: uncultured Ruminococcus sp. (assembly GCA_934463425.1). Taxonomy (GTDB): domain Bacteria; phylum Bacillota; class Clostridia; order Oscillospirales; family Ruminococcaceae; genus Ruminococcus_C. The sequence goes on along the minus strand of CAKSJP010000002.1, from coordinate 13,121 downwards.
GTTCTGCTAACAGTATACCACAGAAAGGTTAATTTCCAACAAATTTTGGCGTTAAATGTTCGTAAAGCACAAAAAAACACTGCACAAAGAAGCCGTCATTTTGTGCAGTGTTTTGTGTGCTGTTATTCTGTGCCGGAAGCAGTTGTTTCGGTGGCGGTAGTCTCGGTCAGACGTTGTTCCAGTGCCGGAAATGCCGGCGGAACAGGCATGGTGTCCAGCAGGGGGCAGAGCGCATCCAGCATGGCAGGATATGCGGCAGTCCCCAGATGCACACCGTCTCCGGCAGAGTACGCTTCAGCCAGACCGCCGGAGACCGGGTCGCTGATTACAGCGTATGCGTCAAAGTAGGCAACATTCTCTTTGCCCAGCTGCTGTACCATTTGCGCCAGGGCAGCGTTATATTGCTGAATGTTGGTATTGCTGGTGAAATCTGAGGTGGGCAGAATGGGCGTGATCCCGGCAACAATAATATCGCTGTCCGGACAGAGGTTCAGAATTTTTTCGATCTCTGCGGCGTATTGTGCAGTGTATTCCTCTGCACTGAGCAGATTGATGTCATTCATTCCCATGGATAAGTAGATGTACGGCGGCTGTTTTTCCTGGAGTATCTCCAGAATATCCTTTTCTGTGCCGCTGCTGTCTGCAAAGGTGAAATCGTGAATGTTGCGGATGGCAATGCATCCCTTTGCCAGACCGTTTTCTTCCGGAATAGCGTCATACAGGGCAAAGCCGGAGGCAATGGAATCGCCTACTACTGTGATGGCCTGCGGATAGAGCGTATGGCGCTGCTGCAGCTGTTCCGGTGAGAGTGTTGTGACTGCGGTGGTGGTGACTGCCGGTGCATTTGCTGTTTGTACATCGGGTTTTCCGCTGTTTGCGGCACAGCGGATCAGCATGACCAGCAGAAATACAATGAGAAGAAGCAGCAGTGCAGCCAGGAGTATACGGTCATAGCGAATGTGTCGCTTTTGCACGGCTGCCGGGGCGTTCTGTGCCGGGACGGACTGGCTTTTTTGCCGGGCTGGCTGCCTTTGCAGTGATCTGAGACGGTTCCACAGATTTTTCAATGCTGATTTTACATTTGAAAACTGCTTTTTTACAAATTTTACGATTTTTTCCAGCTGCCGGGAAATATTGTCCGGCAGTCTTTTCTTTTGTATTTTCATTTTTGATTCCCCGCTTTTCCCAATAATCATAGGAGTTTGTTGACGTGATTTTCATGTCTGTTTTTTTGAGCTTGTTTCTGTCTGTTATGAGAATAATCCTGCGCCCAGCATCGCCAGCCCAGCCAGCCCTATGCCGACGCACAGCAGCGTGATGCCTGCCACGCTTGCCTTGGATACCACATGGTCGATGTAGGCACACTTGGGATCATCCGGATCATAGACCACAGGCAGCCTGCTGCCGGGCCGCCAGGTCTCCCGTGCCATTTCCTCCATGCTCCGGGGACGATACTCCAGCCGGGCGTGAAAAATGTCGTTCCGCACGGCGATGCAGGTTTTCGGGTCGGCATCGTTCCGGAAAAAGATCGCCGATTTGGAAACGGTCGCCGCACTCTTATAGTGGAGACGGGCAGTGTAGCCTACACCGTTCACCTGAAATGCCGCCACCGGAGCGATAGACGGGCCGCCGCTTTGCTTTGGCTGGTAGTGATAGCGTATCACAGTTCCCTCTGTTCGGGCAGAGCAGCGCCGCCGGAGCTTTCCTGTCCGCCGGAAAAAGGGGATGGACAGCAGGGCGGTGAGGATGCCTGCGCCGCCGATGGCAAGGCAGGCAATGAGGTTGGGGGTGAGTGTCATGGTTTCTCTCCTTTTTAACAGAGGATGTTTTTTTTGATCAGTTGTGTGACAACAGGGCTGTGTTCAGATAAAGTTCCGGTGACAATCTTGAGATAAGTCAAAAGCGCCGAAGCTCCATCTTCATATAATGCCAGGGATAGATGATTGTCTGTTATAGTGCCCTTGTCCGCCCAGAAAAAAATATTCCAATTGACTGCGCATTCTTCCGGGTCAAAAACAAAGGAGAAGTTTGGTTCAATACATTCCATTGTGACGGTTTCAGAAAGCTGACCATTACAGAAAAGTGTTAAGTTATGTATCAGGCTATCAATTTCACAGGAAAGCAGGCATTCATCTTCCAAGTGAAAAGCCAACCATGTTGGAGATTCTAAATGCAGCACAATATGACACCAGCAATCATCCCAATTTTGTAAATCTGTTTTTTGATATCCCGTGATTTGAAGCTGCATTGTGATGCCGTTTATATTATATTTGAACCACATATTTATGTCTCCTGCTTTATACTTTCTTCTAAGAACTGCAAAGTCTGATATTATATCAGATATGAAAAGTATACTTGAGCCAATCCAAAAAGTACTGGCATGCTTCTTCTTCTGTTTCAAACGAATTGAATGAAGTGCGTTTTCCTCGTTCTGAATAGTAAGTATACCATTTCCCATTAGATTCTTCTATGCAATATGTCTCATTTGGAAGGCCGCCATTTAGGTCATATGCGCGTTTGTCAATGTTTAACTCATGTAATTTTCTTTCTAACGCTTTTTTGGTCATCTTCATTTCGCCTTCATTCCCCGCAGATTCGCAGGATCGCCGCCGCCATCATCCGGGTGTTTTCCTCCAGCTGTTCCAGCGGCAGGAACTCATCGTCTCCGTGCATATGGTAGTCCCAGTCGGGGTATTCCATGCCGAACGCCACGCCGCCGGGAATGTCATGGACATAAGTGCCGCCGCCGATGGCGATGCACTCGCCCGGCGTGCCGGTCTGCTCCTCATAGACTGCCAGCAGGTCCTGTACAAAGGGCGTGTCCTTGGGGGTGTGGTGGGGATCGCTCTGGATGCTCGCCTCACACCGGAATCCCTTTGCGGCAAAGGCAGCCTGCACCTGTTCCAGAACTGCCTCCTTGGTGGTGCAGACCGGGAAACGGATGTCCACACAGCCGGTGAGCACACCGTTTTCCACATGGAGCATGCTGCAAATGCAGGTGAGTGCGCCGGATTCGGTGTCTGCGCAGGCGATGGTCAGTCCGCTGCCGTCGGTGCAGCCGTGGGGGAACAGCTCTGTCAGCGCCCGGCAGTCGGCAAAGGCACTGTCACTGCCCAGATAGGTCAGCAGTCCGGTGATGGCGTTGTCGCCGCTTTCCGGCGTGGAAGCATGGGCTGCAATGCCCTTGTAGGCGAGTTTGCCGTCTTGCCGGGTAATTTGACTGCCTGGTTTTGCTGTGCCGCAGAACGCCGCAGAAAGGCTTACAGCGGCATCTGCCGAAACAGCGTTGGGTGCAGTGCCGGCGGAGAACTGGGCGATGGGGTCAGCAGTCTCCTTGGTGAATTTCAGCCGGAGCATGCCCTTTTCCAGGTGGATGATGGGGTAGCTGCCGTCCGGGGTGAATACCAGCGGCGGCATGGTGTGGTGTGCCATGTAGTATTCCAGATCGGTAGAGCCGTTTTCTTCGTTGCAGCCCAGGAGAAACCGGACGTTTTTCCGCAGGGGAATGCCGGCTTCCCGGATGGCGCGGAGGGCATACAGTACTGCTACCGCCGGGCCTTTGTCGTCAATGGCGCCTCTGCCGTAGAGCCTGCCGTCCCGGATCTCTGCGGTGAACGGGTCAGACTGCCAGTTGGACGGCACAGCCGGGACAACGTCCAGATGGCACAGAATCCCCAGATGCGGCGGCAGGGAAGCGTCCCAGTCGGCAGCGCCCATGTGGTATTCATAGTTGGTGCAGGTCATGCCCAGTTCTTCCAGCTGGTGCAGCATAAAGTCCAGGGCATCTGCGGCAGGCTTGCCGTAAGGGTATCCGTCCTGGGGCTGCGGTGCGGCAACACTGGGGAAGCTGATGAGCCGGGACAGCGTCTTTACAGCATCGTCCTGGTTGGCGTGAATGTGTTTGATAACTGCTTCGGGCAGCATGGTGAAATCCTTCTTTCTATGAACCTGTCTTCACAAGAAATATGTGTGGATTTTCGAGCATAATTTTGTTGCAGACAAGGCAAAAATACGCAGGCGGGCTCTCGCCCGGCAAGTGTTTTTCACGCAGTATGCAGCAAAATTTGCCGAAAAGACACGGGTATACGCTTGTGAAGACAGGTTCTATATGTAAGGACACGGCGCACCGTGTCCGTTGGGTTACTGTACCTGGTTCAGGATCGTGCCGTCTTTGAAGTATGCATCCAGATTTTCCAGGGTGACCTGTGCGATGTTGTGCAGCGCTTCGTTGGTGAGAAATGCCTGGTGCGAAGTCAGCACCACGTTCGGCATGGACACCAGCAGGGAGAGCAGGGTGTCTCGCTTGACTGTGTCAGAGCGGTCTTCAAAGAAAAACTCGGTCTCTTCTTCGTAAACATCCAGTCCTGCGCCGGCGATTTTGCCGCTTTTCAGGGCATCCAGCAGCGCTTCGCTCTCCACCAGCATGCCTCGTGAGGTATTCAGCAGGTATACGCCGTCTTTCATCTGGGCGATGGTGTCGGCGTTGATGAGATGCCGGGACTGTTCCGTCAGCGGACAGTGCAGAGAGACGATATCACTCTGGTGCAGCAGCTCCTCCAGGGAGACGTAGGGAAAATCTACGTCCGGCATCGGATAGGGGTCATATGCCACCACATTCATGCCGAATCCGCGGCAGATGCGGATGAAGATCTGTCCGATCTTTCCCGTGCCGATGACGCCCACCGTTCTGCCGTGGAGATCGAATCCCACCAGCCCGTTCAGGGAAAAGTTAAAGTCACGGGTGCGGAAGTATGCCTTGTGTATCTTGCGGTTCAGAGTCAGCAGCAGGCCCATGGTGAATTCTGCCACGGCATAGGGAGAATAGCCCGGCACACGCACCACGGCGATGCGTCCGGCGGCAGCGTCCCGGTCTACGTTGTTATAGCCGGCACAGCGCAGGGCGATCATCTCCACGCCGGCTTCGCACAGCCCGTCAATGACGGTTTTGTCCAGGGTGTCATTGACAAAGGGAATCACCGCCCGGCAGCCCTGTGCCAGGGAGACGGAGTCCGGGGTCAGCTTGTGCTCATAGTATTTGATGTGATAGTGCTGGTTCAGCTGGTCGAACCAGACGCGGTCATAGGGCTTGGTATCAAAAAAAGCAATGCGTTCTTTTTTCTCAGACATGGATATGCTCCTTTCAGGACTCCCGGTGTGCGCCGGGAGAAATGCGGGGTTTCAGATAGCGGCGGTACAGCACAGGAAAGCTCCCCATGCTGAAATCATAGCAGAGAAACATGACATTGGCGATGCCCAGCAGGATCCAGCCGCCGTATTTGCCGTAATCGCCCAGGGATTCCAACAGCTCTTCCATCCCCAGGACATAGACAGACACCCAGAAAAATGCCAGTACGGCGGCGTTGAACACTGCCATACGGAGCAGAAAGCCCAGGAATTTCCATCGAAAGCGTTCCATGAGGTGACGCAGCAGGGGAAAATAGCCGAAGAAGAACAGGAATGCCAGAGAGGCATCCTTGTTGGGCGTGACGAAAACAGACAGCAGTCCTACGGACAAATAGGTGAGAAAGCCCCAGTAGCAGCCTGTCTCCAGTGCCATGATGTAAATAAATGCGCTTGCCAGCATGGGCAGAACCAGATAGAACATGGGAAATACGCCGGTGAGAAACATACAGGCGATACAGAGCGCAGCGATAATGCCGCCCAGTGCAATGCGGTAGCTGAGAGATTGTGCAGATTCTTTTTTGGAGCGCATAATGGGATACCTCATTTTTTATGGAATAATTTCTAACATTATTTTACCAGAAAAAACGAGACCTGTCAACTGGAAAGTGCATGTATTTACAGATGCATATTTAGTATGCCCATTTTTGCGCAGCGCTGCCTTGACCTTTTCTGCAAAAAAAGGTATAATAAGTCATATGTGCGATGATTCTATCACAGGAGGTACTTTTTATGAATCCACTCTTTATGCTTTCGGCATTCTGGACGGCCGCCGCAGACACTGCCACAGGCACCACAGAGCTTGCGCCGGCAGTGCAGGATGTTGTGAATACCGTGGGAGAAGAAGTCAAGCAGACTTCCAGCGTGCTGAATAAGATCTTTCAGCCCATTCTGGACAAGCTGCCGTCTCTCATTTTCGCAGTGCTGTTTCTGCTCATCGGCTTTTTTCTGGTCAAGCAGATCATGCGCATTCTGAAACGGGCGTTTCAAAGGTCGAACATGGACGGCATTATGTCCAGCTTTATCCGCTCGGTCACCAAGATCATTCTCTATGTGCTGCTGATCGTCATTGCCCTTTCGATCCTGGATGTGCCCATGGATTCCATTGTGGCAGTGATCGCATCTGCCGGCGTGGCAGTGGGTCTGGCGCTGAAGGACAGTCTGTCCAATCTGGCAGGCGGTTTTATCATCCTGTTTTCCAAGCCGCTGAAAGAGGGAGATACCATTGAAGCAGACGGTGTTACAGGCAAGGTAGAGGCAATCACCATTTTGTATACCCGCCTCGTCACAGCGGACAACAAAACAGTATTCATCCCCAACGGCGTGGTCGCCAGCGGAAAGATCATCAACTATACCGACAAGGAAACACGCCGGGTAGACCTGAACTTCGGCATCAGCTATGAGGACGACATCGACGCTGCCCGGACTGTATTGCTGGAACAGGTCAAGGCGGCGCCGGAGGCGCTGGATGTGCCTGCGCCTAAGGTGGTCGTTCTCAGCCACGATGACAGCGCCGTAACGCTCCAGCTTCAGGTGTGGACGAAGAGCGAGGACTACTGGCCGCTGCATTATCGTCTTCTGGAAAGCGTAAAGAAGGCGTTCGACCGCAGCGGCATCTCCATTCCGTATCCGCAAATGGATGTCCATCTGCCGGAAAACACAGCGGATCCTGAAAATAAACCGCCGAAAAACGTGTGATTTTTTGCAAAATGCCCTTGAAAAAGGGCGGAAATCCAAAATGTTGCATCTGATTGTATTTGTTATATAGAATTTTTGTAAACATTCTAAGATTCTATTGACAGGAGGGGTAGACGGGGGTATAATATATATATCCTTTCTTAAAAATTTTTTTCATAAAAATCCCCTTACTAAAACGCACGTCTGCTCCCTCAGACGTGCGTTTTACTTTTCTCGGAATACAATACCGTAGGAGAGCCTGTTCCGGCTCTGTAATGCAAAAGACCGCCGAACTGCAGCCATGCAGCCCGGCGGTCTTTTTCTGTTGTGTCGGTTATTTCATGAAGGAATCCCAGCTTGCAAAATTGCCCACAGACTTGTTGGCAATATAGGAGAGCATCATGGCGGCGTCCATGCTGTTCAGGCTTGCAGTATCTGTTTTTCCGGTTTTTGAGCAGGTATCTATGTCCATGAGATAGAACATAAAGTTTTCGATAGCCGGATTGGTGAGAGAGCCCTTATACAATGCGGCGCTGTTTCCTACAGAGACGTTGGCAACATAGCTGAGCAGGAGCGCAGCGTCCATGCTGTTGACATCTCCGTCATGGTTCAGATCACCCTTCTGACCGATCAGAACATTTTCTGTGACATTCTTTCCCGAGTCCTTCCATTTCAGGATCGTGCCGTTGCAGTACAGCGGCATATTTTCGGAGACGAAAAGAAAGTCCTGGCTCTGCTTTTCGTACAGTTCCTCAGGTGTTGTGCCATAGCAGTCCACCAGATTGGTGATGTTGACATCGCTGTCCGTGGTCTGGTCGCTGTAGGTCACATCTGCCAGGATCTGTTCTGCAAAATCCGCGGCGCGGATGACGCGTGTGTTGTCTGCGGTGTAGAATGCCGCTTCATCCTGAACGGTTTGGGTGACAGAGACATTTTCCACGCCAACGGCAATAGAAGTGCCCGCCAGCTTTGTGATAACTTCCTGATTCTTGCTGTTGAGCAGCTGGCAGGGATTTTCGCCGGCTGTCACATCGCTGTCCTCCAGGAAGCGGATGTCATAAATGCCGGGAGCAGTGCCCTTTTCAATGACGATATTCACCTGAAACAGCGGAAATTCGTCTGAGGGCGTGCCAAAGAACGAAGCGCCGTCCTTCAGCTGGGACGAACCGGCGATCCACATGACGCTGTCACAGGAATCCGGGATCTTTTCGCCCTCCGGTGTGTTGGGCTGATAGCGGGGGATAACGGCTGTTTTGGTGACAGTCTGGAAGGTTGACTGGTCAATATAGTCATAGGAGTATACGCCGTTTCCGTTTTCGTCCAGTGTGACATCACAGGTGAAGTCCTGACTCGTTTTGGCTGCGCCGTTTTTACGGTCCTCGGCGTTGGTGTAAAAGGAAGCGCGGAATGTGATCTTTCCGTTTCCGGCGCTGGTGAGCGTCGAGCCGAAGATGGGGTCACAGGCGTATTCCTTCGTGGTGAACATGGGGGATTTGCTGGAGTACTTGTTGTTTTTTCCGGCAACTGCGCCAAAGCAATAGGGCACAAAGTCTGTGGTAAAGCTGCCGCGGCTGCTTTCATAGGTCTGTTCCGCAGCAGTTTTGTGTGCGCTGTCGCCGGTGACCAGATCCTGAAAATAGACGCTGCTGGTCTTTTCGCCGTTCTGATAAGCGCCGTATTTTACCATGGCAGAGCCAAAGGTATTGCCGATGCTGCCGGTAAGATAGACTGCCGCCGGGATCACCACATCGCCGGCTGCCACTTCGTCTGCGGTGACAAAGTTGCGCTCCGGAACGAAACGCAGCTGATAGGGCAGCGTATCTGCCACGCCGTTTGCTGCGGGCATGACCATATCTGCCGCAGAATCCAGCACGTCCGCTTCTGCTGCTGCAGAGAGCGCTGTAGCCTGGGGCAGAAGCAGTGCTGCGGAGAGCACAGCTGCGCTGACCAGGGAAATGATTTTTTTCATAGGGTATCCTTTCTGAAAGTGGCTCAAAAGAGAGTGTGTACCGGTTATGCCGGAAGGGCGGTTTCTGCCGAAACCAGCCGGCGCTTCAGCTTGCGCATGTCTACAAAGTAGACCGAGATCAGCAGCACGTCAGCAAAGATCCACGCCACGGGACTTGCCATAACGGCAGCCATATAGCCGAAGGCGGGGACGAAGCCGAAGCAGACCAGAGAACGGGCTGCCAGCTCGCTGACACCTGCCATCATGGGCATCAGGCTGTAGCCCATGCCCTGGAGAGAGTTGCGCAGGATAAAGAGAACGCCGAGTACCGGATAGAACAGGGCATTCAGGCGCATGTACTGCACCGCCAGCCGGATGACCTCTGTCTCAGACGGGTCTAAGAACAGGTACGCGGTGTATTTTCCCAGAATCCAGAGAAAGGCGATGCAGAATGCACAGTAGCACATGGAAACATACATGCTGAGCCGGATGCCGTCCCGGATGCGGTAGAATTTTTTCGCACCCAGATTCTGACCGCAAAATGTCGCCATGGTGATGCCCAGGGATTCCAGAGGTCCCATCACAATGGCGCAGATCTTCTGCGCAGCAGTAACGCTGGTAACCGCCAGAGAGCCCAGACTGTTGACGGAGGTCTGCAGGATGATCGAACCGATGGCGGTAATGGAAAATTGCAGTGCCATGGGCAGACCAATGGAGAGCAGCCGGCCGCAGCGTTTCAGTTCCGGCTTGCATTCGCCGTGCTGAAAGCGCATGATGGGGAATTTTTTGTATAGATAGATCAGGCAGAGAATGCCGGAGATGCCCTGTGAAATAACAGTGGCATAGCCTGCGCCGGCAACGCCGGACTGCATCCCTACCAGGAAAACCAGATCCAGGATAATGTTCAGGACAGAGGAGATCGCCAGAAACAGGATCGGCGATTTGCTGTCCCCCACAGCGCGCAGGATCGCCGCCAGGCTGTTATACAGCACAGAGGTGAGGATGCCGCCGAAGATGATGATGATATAATCGTAAGAGTATTGATAGATATCGTCCGGGGTCTTCATCCAGTGCAGGATCGTGCCTGTGCCGATCATGGTGAGGATGGTCAGCAGAACGCCGATAAGTGCCCCCAGATAATAGGAGTTGGAGATGTTCTTCCGCATGCTGTGATAATCGCCTGCGCCGAAGGCCTGTGCCACAGGAATGGACAGCCCGGTGCAGATACCGGTGGCAAAGCCCACCACCAAAAAGCTGATGGCGCCGGTAGCGCCAACGCCGGCCAGTGCATTTGCACCGAGATAGCGCCCCACGATCACTGTATCCACCATGCTGTACAGCTGCTGCAGAATGTTGCCGAATACCATTGGCCCGCAAAAGCGCAGGATCAGTCCCAGCGGCTTTCCGGCGGTCATATCCTTTGTCATAACAGAGATCCCCTTTCAAAAAAAGCATGTTTCTCTATTATAGCAACATCATATGCTTTCGTCTAGTCGCATTTCCGCCAAAGATTTCTGACTGAAATCGTCGGAAACTTGTGGATTTTACAAGGATTACATTTCTTTTTAACGCAATGCGTTCTTTGTATGATGCCTTTGCGCAGATTCGAGGAAATATCTGGAATACCGACAAAAAAAGCGGTTTTTCAGTCTTTCCATTTCCGGGAAAACATGCTATACTGATAGACAGAAAGAGAACAAATTTCCCCCGAAAGAACAGGAGTACAGCCATGAAACTGAAAACAAGCAGAAAAACGGACCGTGTATTGCAGCGCCCGGAGAACGTGGTGTATATGGAGGTATACGGCAGCAACCGGGTGATCTACCGTGTTACGGCAGGCAGCATCATTCAGGACGGCGTTTCGCAGCCGTTTTACGGCGTGATGCTGGAGGATCTGCGCAGCGGAGAATGCCAGAGCATTGCCGACTTTTCTCCCGATCTGGAGCAGACCATCCGCTTTGCCAATGCGCTGATCCAGCGCGAGCTGAAGCCGTCCGGTCTTTATGATGCCGCGTTCGGCTATTTGTCCCGTCAGGTCTTGTCCTCGTCCAGGAGCTTTTTGCGGTAGACTGCCGCCGCCTGTTCCTGCCGGTTGTCGCCGAAGTGGTAGTACACCTTATCCTTGAGGATATCCGGCAGGTATTGCTGGCGGACGTAGTGGTTGGGATAGCTGTGGGGATAGCGGTAGTGCTGTCCCCGGACGCTTGCTTCTGCGCCGTCGAAGTGCTTGTTCTGCAAATGCCGCGGAAAGTCCGGCGCGCCGTATTCCTCCACATCTGCCATTGCCGCGTTGATCGCTTCGTAGGCGCTGTTGGACTTTGGCGAGGTGGCGAGGAGAACGACTGCCTCTGCGATAGGGATCCGGGCTTCGGGCAGTCCCAGCTGGAGTGCGCTGTCCACACAGGCTTTTGTGATGACGATGGCCTGAGGATATGCCAGTCCTACGTCCTCTGCGGCGATCACCAGAAGCCGCCGGCAGACGGACAGCAGATCATTTGCCGCAAGCAGTCTTGCCGTATAGTGCAGGGCTGCATTTTCGTCTGAGCCGCGGATGGATTTCTGCAAAGCGGACAGCAGGTCATAGTGCTGGTCATTGTCCCGGTCATAGCGCATATTGCTGCGCTGGGTGAGCTCCTGTGCCAGTGCATCAGAGATGACGATGCCGTTTTCGGTGTGCTCGCCGGAGAGGACGATCAGCTCCACGGTGTTCATGGCCTTGCGGACATCGCCGCCGCAGCCCCGGGCGATCCAGCCGCAGACACCGTCTGACAGGCGGATCTCTTCGCCTAGCTGTTCCGCCATGCAGCGGAAGCCCCGTGCCACAGCGCGCTCCATCTCTTCCGGCGGAACGGGCTTGAACTCAAACACCGTAGAACGGCTGATGAGCGCATTGTACACGGCAAAGTAGGGATTCTCCGTGGTGGAGGCGATCAGGGTGATCTGCCCGTTTTCCATGTATTCCAGGAGCAGCTGCTGCTGTTTCTTGTTGAAATACTGGATCTCGTCCAGGTACAGGAGAATGCCGTTCATGCCGGAGAATGTGCCGACCTCTGCCACAACGTCCCGGATGTCTGCGGTAGAGGCAGACGTGCCGTTCAGCTTATGGAGCGTCATGGAGGTGCTGTCGGCGATGATGCGCGCCACTGTGGTTTTCCCTACGCCGGAGGGCCCGTAGAAGATCATGTTGGGGATCTTGCCGCTTTCGATGATGCGCCGCAGGGGCTTTCCCGGAGCGAGCAGATGGCGCTGTCCCACCACATCATCCAGGGATGCGGGACGGATCTGGTCTGCAAGAGGTGTGTGCATGGATTATTCGTACAGCGGATACTTCTCGCACAGCTCGCAGACGCTCTCGCGGACTTCTTCTGCCTTGTTCTCGAAGTCAGATGCGGTGAGGTACATTGCCTGTGCAATGATATCCATATCAGCCGGCTGGAGACCGCGGGTGGTGACTGCCGGAGTGCCCACGCGGATACCGCTGGTGACGAACGGCTTCTGCGGGTCGTTGGGGATGGCATTCTTGTTGACTGTGATGAACACTTCGTCCAGGCGGCGCTCAAATTCCTTACCGGTGAGGTCGCCGAAGGGGCGCAGGTCAACCAGCATCAGGTGGTTGTCTGTGCCGCCGGATACCAGACGGAAGCCGCGCTTGGTCAGACCGTCTGCCAGAGCAGATGCGTTTGCTACAACAGTTTTGCCGTAGGTCTGGAATTCCGGCTTCAGTGCTTCGCCGAAGCAGACTGCCTTTGCTGCGATCACATGCATCAGCGGGCCGCCCTGTGTGCCGGGGAATACAGCCTTGTTGAGCTTCTTTGCCAGCTCTTCGTCGTTGGTGAGGATCAGACCGCCTCTCGGGCCGCGGAGGGTCTTATGGGTGGTGGTAGTGGTGACATCCGCATAGGGTACCGGAGACGGGTGAACGCCTGCGGCAACCAGACCGGCGATGTGCGCCATGTCTACCATGAGGTATGCGCCCACAGACTTTGCGATCTCAGACAGGCGCTTGAAGTCGATGATGCGGGGATATGCGCTTGCGCCGGCAACGATCAGCTTCGGCTTGACTTCCTTCGCCAGAGCCTCGGCGCGGTCATAGTCGATGTACTCGTCATCGCCCAGCTCGTAGGGAACGAAGTTGAAGTACTTACCGGAGATGTTGACCGGAGAGCCGTGGGTCAGATGACCGCCGTGTGCCAGGCTCATGCCCATTACCGTATCGCCCGGCTGGAGCAGTGCGAAGTATACGGCAGTGTTTGCCTGTGCGCCGGAGTGGGGCTGTACATTGGCATACTTTGCGCCGAACAGCTTGCAGGCACGT
>CAKSJP010000001.1 GCA_934463425.1 uncultured Ruminococcus sp. | reverse complement strand
GGGGTGTAGCCAAGCGGTAAGGCAGTGGACTCTGACTCCATCATTCCGAGGGTTCAAATCCTTCCACCCCAACCAATTTTAACAGCTTCTGTAAATGACAGAAGCTGTTTTTATTTCTTATATCAATAAAAAATATTTCATTTATCATTTACAAAATAGACCATTGACTTTTTTCTTGTTTTATGCTATACTAATTAAGTCGCCTGATGTAGATGACAGATAATCTGGGGTGTAGCCAAGCGGTAAGGCAGTGGACTCTGACTCCATCATTCCGAGGGTTCAAATCCTTCCACCCCAACCAATTTTTACAGCTTCTGTAAATGACAGAAGCTGTTTTTTATTTTTATACGCACCAAAATCATGCATCAAAAAGGGAGAACCACGAATGGCTCTCCCTTTTTTGCGCTTATTTCAAATTATTGAAAAGTAACTTCAATTTTGCCGTCCTTTGCAGAAACCAGCAGCGTTTTGATAATACCGCTATGTGCAATAATCAAAGAAGCTACCTGATCTTCCACTGTTTGCCGAATAACGCGGCGAATGTCACGAGCGCCATAGGGCTTTCCATATGCTTCTTCTGCAATTGCGATCAGCGCCGCATCGTCATACTGCAACGCAATGTTCTTTTCTGCCAGCGGCTGTTTCATTTCATCCAGCATCAGTGCTGCAATCTTCTCGAAGTCCTTCTTTTCCAGATTCCGAAATACCACAATTTCATCGATTCGGCTGATAAATTCGGGACGCAGGAATTCCCGCAGTCCTTTTATTGCCTTTTCCTTGGAGATCTCCGTGTCTGTTCGATTGAATCCAACGCCGATGCTCTTATCGGTAGAACCGGCATTGGATGTCATGCAAATTACTGTATTTTCAAAGCTGACGGTTCTGCCTTGAGCATCATCGATCTTGCCTTCATCCAGAATTTGCATCAAAATGTTCATGACATCCGGATGCGCCTTTTCGATCTCATCAAACAAGATTACGGAATACGGACGACGGCGTACCTTTTCTGTTAACTGACCAGCTTCATCATAGCCGACATATCCCGGAGGAGAACCGATCATTCTCGCAATCGAATGCTTTTCCATAAATTCCGTCATATCAAGCCGAATCAGCGGTTCGTTAGAATCGAACAGTTCCTCAGCCAAAACCTTTACCAATTCCGTTTTACCAACACCAGTAGGTCCTACAAAAATGAACGATGCCGGACGACGGCGCGGACTGAGCTGTACTCTTGTCCGCTTGATAGCCTTAGAAAGCAAGTCAACTGCTTCGTCTTGTCCAATAATTCGGGATTTTAGACGATCTTCCAGATGCGCTAGCTTTGTGAACTCAGTTTCGGCAATTTTATGCGCTGGAATTCCTGTCCATAGTTCAATAACCTTTGACAGATCATCGCCTGTTACCTGAACATTTTCCAATTTTTTAGATGCTTCCTCCAGGCTTGCATTTAACCGAATCAGTTCGCCCTTCAGCTGCGCCAGCTTTTCATAATCAATTTCCGTTTCATCTTCCAGAGCCTTTTCCTGTTCCTCCAGTTCTTCCTTTTTCTTCACAAGCATATCATATGCTTCGATTTCCGGAGAACGCAGGTTGGTGCAGGCACAGCTTTCATCCAACAGGTCGATTGCCTTATCCGGCAGGAACCGATCCGTAATATAGCGCTCTGCCAATACTGCGCAAAGGCGAATCATTTCCGGAGAGATATGCACCCGGTGATATGCTTCATAGTACTTTGCAATGCCGTTGAGAACCGCGATTGTTTCCTCGATTGTCGGCTCATTTACAGTTACCGGCTGGAAGCGGCGCTCTAATGCGGAATCCTTTTCAATGTACTTGCGGTACTCCTCAAAGGTTGTTGCGCCGATCACCTGGATCTCGCCGCGAGACAGTGCCGGCTTTAGGATATTGGCGGCATTCATAGAACCTTCTGAGTTACCTGTTCCCACTAAATTATGAATCTCATCAATAAACAGAATGATGTTCCCTTCCTGCTTCACCTCAGTAATCAGGCCCTTTACACGACTCTCAAACTGTCCGCGGAATTGTGTTCCGGCAACCAGAGAAGTCAGATCCAACAGATAGATCTGCTTATTTTTCAAATGCATGGGGACATTTCCGGCATGGATACGCAGGGCAATTCCTTCTGCAATTGCCGTTTTACCAACACCCGGTTCACCGATCAGGCAGGGATTATTCTTGGTGCGACGAGACAGGATCTGAATCACACGGGCGATTTCTTTGTCCCGTCCGATCACAGCATCCAATTTTCCGTCCGCAGCACGCTGACTTAAATTGGTGCAGTAATTCCCCAGGAACTTCAATTCTTTTTTCCGCTTAGAACGGCGCTCCCGGCGCGGCGTCTCTGTAAAATCCCCCTGTGCCGCATCGTCTGTACTTTTCGGCAGATTTTCTCCGTCTGCAGCATTCTTAAAATTATCCAGTATCTTGCCCGGGTCTTTCATGATATTCTGAATGAACTGCGGCATTACATCAGACCCGCCCATCTCAAAATTTTCACCATCCATCATATCCATCATCTGATTGGAAATCTGCTCCAGCTCATCATCAGAAATGCCCATTTGCTTCATATATTCATCAATCTGTGGAACATGCATTTCTTTTGCACAAACCAAACACAGCCCCTCATTTTTCTTTTTGTCACCCTGCATCGCTGTAATGAATACAACTGCAGGCCGCTTTTTGCATCGACTGCATAACATCATTATTTCTTACACACCTTTCTGATTTTATAAAAAGCTCTCACAGGCATCTGCCCACATCCTATTTGATCCATTCATAAAGATATCGGAAAAACACTGTTTTTTGAATTGCTGCTTCCTGAAAAAAAGCAATCTGATTGTCCCCATGCTGCACGATCCATACCGTTAACTTTCCCATTAACACTAACAAAAAAATCGCTTGTACTACACCAACTGCCGCACCGATTGTCTGATCTGTCAAATGACCGTCATCCGTTTGCCGCAAAGCATACAGCCCTTTTATTATACCTTGAATAAGCACAGAAATCAAGAGGAATAGAACGGAAAAAGTAAATGTTTTTATCAATTGTATCAACACCGGACGAATATACAGTTTTGTCAGCTGTACAGCTGCGTCATGGGTATTACTGGACAGCACCAATGCCGCAGATTGTACTGCTCGATTCTGCAGCTGCTCTGTATCTTGCTTCGGCAGAATCGCCTGTGTCATCCATTCCGGCATACCAGTAAACATCTGTGAGGCGGCACTGTCAATGCTGCCGGAAAGGCCTTGCTTTAACATTTCCTCCGGTAATCCAGTTTCCTGCGAAACAGCTGCATAGAGCTGATCGGCAGCATTGTCCGGATGATTTGCAATCTGCTGCAATGCCGCATTGTCCAATTGGATTCCGTAATTCCCCAATGTCTGCTGTATGGTATCTGCCAGGTGATAGGCTTCCATTTTCTGTTCCAAAACAGAAACACATGGTTCTTCCAACCACTGATCGTAGACATAGCCTGCTGCCGGCTGTGCTAAAACACCAGCCAGAAGTGCAGCTGCACCATAGCCGAGCAAACCGGCAACGGAGCCGATCAGACCTCGCCGCCAACCACCCCAAATGCAAAGTACCAATACTGCTGCAGCTGTCAGATCATAAAGCCACCAGGTCTGATTCATCCATGTTTCCACAAGCTACTCCTTAAAGTCTACACGGTCGATCTGATTATAACCCAACAGGAACAGATAGCCGTCCTGCTTCAGGAAGGACGTATAAGCACCTTCCAGTTTTACAGTCGCCACAGCGCTGCCGGAAAAGTCATAAGAGGTAATGTTGCCCGGACTCATAACGATTGCATCTCCGTCAAAAACACGCACCAGTTCTGCAGTGCTGTCAATGGGAACCACCTTCGGGCTGGATACGGACTTATTCAAGAGCACCAAAGAAGTGTCACGCTTCTGATCGTCCTGAATAATCAATGCTGCTTTTCCGTTTTCCAGATCTGCGCTGATCAACGTGCCGTTATAATTGTATGTGCCTAACATTTCGCCGGTACTGCTATAGTATGCGCACGCAGTATTTCCCACGACACACAATTCTCCTTCAGAGGAAAATCCGGATTTGACACTTAATGTTTCCAACGGAAGAGAAGTCCACTTTGTGTCCACCTGATTGAACAATACGCTTGTCACAGTACTGTTCATTACACCGTTTTCTACTTGTACTGATGTAAAGCACAGTCCATCGCTGTCCTTATGAAATACAACATCCACCACATATTCTACACAATTTCGCTGATAGATACGTTTTCCGGTATTGTCATATACCAAAATAGAACACGCATAAGAACTGGATTCCGTAATCAATGCAACAGAACCATTGCTGCTGACTGTACCGGAAATGATGTCATCATCGACTGATTTGCTGTAAATATTCTTATGCTTGGTATCCAAACGAAACGACGTACCGCCGCTCTCGTACAGTAACGCATATTTTCCAGAAGACTGGAGCATTGCGTTCTGAAAAGCATGCTGCCGCGTATCACCGGAATCTCCGTGCAAAGAATAGGTATCCAAATATGCATCATGCAGCAAAAACAGCGTGTCATCTACAATATTCACCTGGTAGCTGGAGCTTCCGGAAATCGTCAGCGGAAAATTTCCTTCTGCCAGTGTGCCATCATTTTGTGTTACCGAATCATAACGGCTGCCAATCCCTTCTAATTTGGGAATCCACATATCGCGCTGCATATACAAATAACCGCAGAATCCAACAAGCAGCAAAAATATCAGCAAATTCCGAAAGGCACGCAGCTTACTGCGGCGCTTTCGTTTTTCGATCATATCATCCGAATCATAACTCATGATTTTTGGTGATCTCCTTTCTGAACAAACCTACTGGACATCTTCGTAAAATACCCGGTTTAAGTAGAGTCCATGTGCCTGCGCTGTGATCCCGGCAAGGATGCGATTTTTCGATGCTAACAAATCATCTAAATCTGAAACAGCAATGCGTCCTTCGTTTACGCTTAGCAACGTTCCAACCAGTATCCTAACCATATTATACAGAAAACCATTCCCTTTGACAAGCAGTATCACTGTATTCTCCTGTTTTTCTATGGTTATGTCGTAGATTGTCCGAATGGTATTCTGCTTTTCTGTGTAATTTGTACAGAATGTCGCAAAATCATGTTCTCCAACAAAATGTTCTGCAGCTTCCTGCAAAAGCGGAATATCCATTTTTCTTCGATACAGCAATTCTAAGTCTGTGGTAAAAGGATTCTTGCTCTCGCTGTTGTGGATGCGGTACATATATTCTTTGGCTTTGCAGCTGAAACGCGCATGAAAATCTATCGGCATTTCTTCTACGCGATAGATCGAGATATCCTCCGGCAGATAGCCACAGGCACCGCGGATAAAATTGCGCTCCGGCAAATTCTTTTCTGTTTGCAGCGTAAAACAATATTCCCGGGCATGTACACCAGTATCTGTCCGGGAACACCCCTGAATGGTGACCGGTTCATTCAGCAGCTTAGACAGTGCGTCTTCTACTACTTCTTGTACCGTAATACCGTTTGGTTGACGCTGATAACCGTGATACTTTGTTCCGCGAAAGCTCATCGTCACTTTCAGATTTCTCATCCTTGTGTTTCCTCCACATTCTCTGTGCTTGCTGTTTCATCTTTTTCTTTCTGCCTGGCAGAAACAGGCTCCAGAAATGACCTGCCCCGTTTTTTCTCTAGTATATAAGAAGCAGCAAGAAGCAGAATCACAGCACCGGTACAACAAATACCAGCTGAAAGCCCCTTCGGGCAGTAATACAGTGTAACGGTGTGCATTCCGGCTGAAACCGGAATTGCGGTCATGGCATCTCCAACGGACATGATCTCTGCCTTTTCCCCATCGACTTCTGCGCGCCAACCGGAATCGTACGGAATCGAGAAATAACATAGTCCATCTGCAGGTGCAGTCATTGTTCCGGTCAGTTTGGTATCGGAAAAATCTGTAAGGGAAACTCCGCCGTCTCGCAGCGCTGCATACCCTTCTTCCAGTACCGCCTGGTTCATTTCATAAACATATACCGTGACAGAGCCGGAAACTGCATCTGCAGGCAAATTGACAGAAAGACCGGCAGAAACGCCCCCCGGAACTGTTCCCATAGAAAAGAGATATGGCTGATTCCCATTATTGTACGATCCGACATAGCTTCCGTTTTGCTGCACTGTAACACCAGACCCGTTGGATACATCCATATAGCCATAAAGAGATGCTTCTTTGGGCATCACATAATTATACTGCAATGTCCTGGTTTCGGCTGCGGCATCTGCCTGATAGGTATATCTGCCATAGTCATTTTTTACAGCTTCTGCACCGGTATATGCCACACTGTCCACCTCCACACGAGTAAACAGCGGCGTTTCAATTCCCGTCGCCAAGCGGAACAGCGTATTTTGATTCTCAAAGGGATTGGCATCAGGCAGCGTTTCATAGGTACTGAGTGTTTCATTCGTCCAGAATCCAATGGGCAGGTCATATTGATTGCGGTAAGCAGTGCTGCCGTTTTGGGATGCGATCTGCTGCCATTCTACAGCATCCAAAACAGAACCGCTCCGATTGATCAGATAACGGATGCTGGTAAACAGATTTGTTACCGGTGTGCCGCCGCCATAATAATAGCGATTCCCTGCCTCAGATGCCGGCAAACCCAGTGCGCGCATCCATTTGGTGACATTCTCATTTGCCATAGACGAAAACTGAGACAGCCCATGATACCCGTACAGCGCCGGATCATTCAGTGTGTACCATGTGGACATTTCTGTCCGATAGAACAATGTTTCATCCTGCTGTTCAATTTGCTGCTGCAATGACTCAACCTCAGTGCTGCAGGATGGATAGCTTATCCGGTCTGATGTGGAAACTGTTTCTGTTCCCAGCTTTACATTCTGAAACATTTCAAACGCCAGCACAATGGACAGCGAAAGATACAGCAGTTTTTTTCCAAAGATCTCCCGGAAAAACAGCAGTAAAATCACAGCATACAGCAACATCAAAGCAACAGACCAGTAAACCGCCTGGTTTTCCTGGATGCCATAGGACAGTGCGAAAATGAGCGCTGCCATCGCTAACATTGCAAGGATATCCCAGACCCGAAACTTTTCTGCCAGAGCAACTGCAAACGCACGATATCCCATTGTCAGCAAAACGAACGAAAACAGGAAAGAGAAGCGATAAGGCAGCATATTGGGAAAATGAAAGCCGTGCCAGATATAATTGAGCACATTGCAGTTGCAGCTGATCAGCAGAAATGCAAGCACCAGAATTGCAGCGACTTTTTCACGAATACGAATGCTGCCGGACCGCAAAAACGGTCCCATCAGCGCGAGAGGCAATACACCGCACGCCAGATTCGGCAAGCCCTCTTTCGCAGTCGGCGCGTGAAAGCTAAGCAGATCTGCCGCAAGTGTTCGCCAGTTCTCATAGAACTGAACTGTTGTGGGGAAAATGTTATTGACACTGTATGTCAACTGCAAAGCGTAATAAGCAGGAAGCAAGACAACCGCTGCCAATGCACCGCCCATAACAGAACCGATCAGCATTGCTGCCGTCCGTCCCGGAATTTGCCGCGGCCGAAGATAACATACGCAAAGGCACAAATAAGCGATCACAGCGAAAATACAAGTAAACATCCCAATATAAAAGTTGGTGAACAGAGAAAGTCCCAACGCGATCATATATAAGCGATATTTCCCGTCACGCACCAGATGCACCAATCCAAGTACTACCAAAGGCAAAAGCGCCACGGTGTCGATCCAGATGATGTTCCAATAATACCCTAGGATATAGCTGCAAAGTGCGTACATCACAGAAAAAATACAGATAGAAAAGTCGCTGCGCCGAAATGTTCCGCGTAAAAATAATGCAAAAAAGAGACCTGCAAAGCCGATTTTCAGCAAAAGTACCAGCGTGACAGCTTCCCTTAGAAATGCCTCCGGCACAAATATGGTAAGCAGATTCAGCGGACTAGCTGCATAATAAGCAAAGATGGATAAGAAGTTCGTTCCTAGTCCTGTATCCCAACTGTACAGCAGTGAGCCGCCATGCTGTAGTTTTTCATGCAGCAGCCGCAAAAAAGGATAATACTGATGCCAGAAATCTGTGACTAAGATCTGCCGATCACCAAAAGGAAACACTTCCTGAAGTGCAAACCCTAATGCCATGATCACTACCGGAATACAAAATGACAGCAACAGCCAGTATTTTGTATTCTGTTTTTTTTGACTGCCGATCGCTCTTGCCTGAAGCAACTGCATTTCCATGGTCTTCCGTCTCCTTATAAAATGATTTTAACCACTACAGCCGCCCCAAACAGCAAAAGCGTTATCATCATAGCGATATAATCACACGCTGCGGCATGCAGCTGGCGCATTTTGGTTCTGCCGGTTTCGCCGCGGTAACAGCGGCATTCCATTGCAGTCGCCAGTTCTTCTGCCCGATGAAATGACGAAACCAGAAGCGGGATTAAAATCGGCACGAGTGCCCTGGCGCGCTGCAGCAGATTTCCCTCACTAAAGCTTGCGCCACGCGCCTTTTGTGCAGTCATGATCTTATCTGTCTCTTCCAGCAATGTCGGAATAAATCGAAGAGAGATCGTCATCATCATCGCAAAGGTATGCACCGGAACATGCAGCTTTTTCAAAGGTGAAAGCAGACGTTCAATGGCATCCGTCAATGCAATGGGCGACGTAGTATACGTTAGCAGGGAAGAGCCTGCTAACAGCACAATGATCCGGATAACCATCAGAAAAGCTGTCCGTACTCCACCCTCTGTCAGCTTCAGAAAATGCCACTTCCAATAAACATCACCACTGTCCACCAGCAGCAGATCCAGCGCTGCTGTAATCAGGAGCACTGGGATCAGCGGTTTGATGCTCTTCCAGATCAGCTTAAACGGAATCCTGGAGCAGGCAAGCGCCAGGATACAGAATATCACGCCAAAACAAATAGAATAAAGATGCTGTCCCATAAACAGCATTGCGATAAACAGCAGCGTCATCACAAGCTTAAACCGCGGATCCATGCGGTGCACGATACTGGAGCCAGGAAAATATTGTCCAATGGTAATATCTTTCAGCATAATCCCTGCGTCCCCTTTCTGTGATACCACGAAAGCAGCTGATTTTTCGCCTGCTCTACAGTGAAAATATCTTCACTCAGCGGAACGCCACTTGCGCGAAGTGCCTCACAAACGCGTGTGATCTGTGGCACAGCCAGTCCAATCGCCTGCAATTCCTGTGACCGGCGGAACACGTTTGCGACCGTGTCATAGCAGAACACCTTTCCGTTATTCATCACCAAAATCCGTTCCGCATGACGCGCCACATCCTCCATACTGTGTGAAACCAGCAGAATCGTTGCGCCGGTTTGACGGCGATAGGCTTCGATCTCCTGTAAAATCTCTTCACGTCCCCGAGGATCCAATCCAGCTGTCGGTTCATCTAAAATCAGCACTTCCGGCCGCATTGCCATAACACCAGCAATCGCCACGCGCCGTTTTTGACCACCGGACAACAAAAACGGAGACTGCTCCAAAATTTCCTCTGACAGTCCCACAATATCTGCCGTTTCCTGCACCCGCGCCTGCACTTCTTCTGCTGCAAGTCCCATATTTTTCGGACCAAAAGCAATATCCTTTGCTACAGTTTCTTCAAAGATTTGATATTCTGGATATTGAAACACCAAACCAACACGAAACCGAATATTTCGCATCTGTGTCTTGTCTGCCCAGATATCTGTACCGTCCAGAAGAACTTTTCCTTCCGTCGGACGAAGCAATCCGTTCAGATGCTGGATCAGCGTGGACTTTCCGGAACCGGTATGCCCGATGATTCCCACAAATGAACCCGACTGGATCTCCAAATCCACATGATCTACCGCAGTTTTTTCAAAAGGCGTTCCTATGCCATAGCAATAGGTCAGACCTTGCGTCTGTATGGTTGCCACTCATCCACCTCATTTCAGCACTTGTGATGCAGGATTGCATCTACGCAAGCATCTTCACTGATAATATGCGCATCCAGTGCAATGCCGCATTTTCGCAGTTCATACACCAGTTCTGTCACTTGGGGCACATCCAGGCCTACTGCTTTCATTTGTTCCACATGTGAAAAAACTTCAGTTGGTGTATCGTCAAACAAAATTGCACCCTCATCCATTACAATAACCCGATCCGCCTGTGCCGCCTCTTCCATATAGTGCGTGATCAGGATTATGGTGATCCCATAAGAACGATTCAGCATGCGAATCGTTTTCATGACCTCTAGGCGCCCTTTCGGATCCAGCATAGCCGTAGGTTCGTCCAGGACAATACAGGAGGGACGCATGGCGATAATACCGGCAATGGCGATGCGCTGTTTCTGACCGCCGGAAAGCTGTGTCGGTGCATGCATACGGTATTCATACATACCGACCGCTTTCAATGCATCATCGACGCGTTCTCGTATCGCCTCTGGAGAAAGTCCCAGATTTTCCGGACCAAATGCCACATCCTCTTCCACAATAGTCGCAACGATCTGGTTATCCGGATTCTGAAACACCATTCCCACATGCTGCCGTATTTCATACAGCTTGTCCTCATCACAAGTATCCATCCCGGAAACCCACATTTTTCCGCCGGTTGGCAGAAGAATGGCATTCATATGCTTTGCCAAAGTAGACTTTCCGCAGCCGTTATGGCCTAAAACTGCTGTAAAGGAACCCGGTGCAAAGGTCAGCGACAGATCTTTCAGAATTTCCGGTGACACTGCCTTTCCCTCTTCGTCCACATAGTGAAATGACAGATGCTCTGCTGTGATCTGATTTTCCATAGTGTCCCTCCATTTATTCAAAGCGAATCACATCAATATCGAACGCTCTGCGCTATTTTTACCTCATAACAAAAAGTAAAACAACAATTACAATGACTACTCCGGCAGCAAAAAGCCCAAACGGTGCAAAAAAGTACAGGAGCTCCCAAAAGCCATTCGGCGGATCTCCGTAGACATAACGCCGATCCAGATACTGTATCAACGCGGCAAAACCATCTGCCGCCAGGGAAAGCAAGCCGATCAGAAGGACGAGTCCCCGCTTTCGGAACATGTCAGCGTGTCCAGATGGCTGTCGAACCGCATGGCAACACCATGCCGCTCTGCTCTACCGGCAAGCCGATTTCATCAGCAGTCACATTTCCGCCGAATTTCGGTTTCAAAACGCTGCCCAGCAGGTATCCCATTACTGCCGGAGAAAGCCCCGTAGTATAGCTGTTCAGCAGGAAAAACAGCGGATCTTCTGACAAGACACCGGCGCAAAGCTCTACCAGATCGTAGATATTTTCTTCCAGTTTCCAGACCTCACCGCCGGGACCTCTGCCATAGCTGGGCGGATCCATCAGAATAGCATCATACTTTCTGCCGCGGCGAATTTCCCGTGCCACAAACTTTTCACAATCGTCTACGATCCAGCGAATGGGCTTTTCTGTCAGACCGGACAGAGCGGCATTTTCTCTTGCCCACTGCACCATGCCTTTTGAAGCATCTACATGACATACCGACGCGCCGGCAGAAGCGCACGCCAGAGTTGCACCGCCGGTATACGAAAACAGATTCAGCACAGAAACAGGACGGCCTGCATTGCGAATCTGTTCTGCCATCCAATCCCAGTTCACCGCCTGCTCCGGAAACAGCCCGGTATGCTTAAATCCGGTAGGCTGAATCTTAAAGGTCAGCCCTAAGGGTTCGTAGTCCATTTCCCAGGAGGTCGGCAGTTTTTTTGCAAATGCCCAGTTGCCGCCGCCGGACGAAGAACGGCTGTAATGCCCGTCTGCCTTTTTCCATGCCGGATGCGTTTTCGGGGTTTTCCAGATGATCTGCGGATCAGGACGAACTAATGTGACATCATGCCAGCTTTCCAATTTTTCCAGCTGAGAAGTGTCTAAAATACGATATTGTTTCCAACCACTTGCAATTCTCAATTTTGGGCTACTCCTTTATGCTTATGATGCGGCAAAAATCTTTACCTGTTCTGTAATTGCCTGCGCAGCATTTTCGATCTGCGCAGCATCCTTTCCTTCCACCATGACACGGATCAACGGCTCAGTACCGCTTTCCCGTACTAAAATACGACCGTTGTCTCCCAAAAGTGCCGTATGGGTTTCAATAGCTGCCGCAATCGCAGCATCTTCCTGCCAATGGCCTTTTTTCTGGGGCTGAATCGTAACATTATACAGCACCTGCGGGAACGTTTCCATAACACCCGCCAGCTGGCTCATTTTCTTACCGGATTTTTTCAGAATCTCCATCAGTTTGATGCCGGAAAGCTCACCGTCACCGGTGGTTGCCTCATCCAGGAAAATGATATGGCCGCTCTGCTCACCGCCGATGTTATAACCACCGGAAAGCATCTCTTCCAAAACATAGCGGTCGCCTACTTTAGTTGCCTTGGTGGCAATTTGATTTGCCTTGGCAAAATGGAAGAAGCCCAGATTGCTCATGATCGTGACAACTGCAGTATTATGCTTCAGCTTTCCCTCCTGCTGGAGTGCCTGTGCGCAAATAGCAATAATCTTGTCGCCGTCGATCAGATTTCCGGCTTCATCTACTGCCAGGCAGCGGTCTGCGTCACCGTCAAATGCCAGACCCAGATCACAGTCATGGGTCTTGACGTATTCCTTCAGATTTTCCATGTGGGTAGAACCGCAGTTCTTATTGATATTTGTGCCGTCAGGAGAGGCGCTGAGCATATGTACCTTTGCACCCAGTCGTGTAAACAATGCTTCTGCTGTTACAGAAGAGCTGCCGTTTGCGCAGTCCAATGCCACACGCATACCGGTACAATCTGTTCCGATGCATCCCGCCAGGTAGGAAATGTAGTCTTCCTTTGCTGCATCATAGCGGGAGATCTCCCCTACAGCTGTACCGGACTGCAATGTGATCTGCTCCGGATGATCCAGGATCAATGCTTCAATTTCTTCTTCAATGGCATCCGGCAGTTTATAACCGGTAGCAGCAAATAATTTGATGCCGTTAAATTCCACGCTGTTGTGAGAGGCAGAGATCATTACACCTGCATCTGCACCGTGCGTCCGCACCAAATATGCCACAGCCGGTGTCGGCACAACACCAAGCTGTACCGCTTCGGCACCGACAGAACAAATTCCGGCGCAGAGCGCAGCTTCCAGAATATCGGAAGAAATTCGGGTATCCTTACCGATAAAGATTTTTGCGCGGTGTTTTGTTTCTTTGGTCAGCACAAGCGCAGCTGCTCTGCCGATCTGCATTGCCATTTCACATGTCAGTTCTGTAATGGCGACGCCTCTTGCGCCGTCAGTCCCAAATAATCTACCCATTGTTCTATTTCCTTTCCATATGTCAGCATCAAACGCCGCAGATCTGCGGGATGCTCTATACTCTCTGCGTCATTCCGCAGTAAATGTCATTTGTCCGTCCATGCCGCCGTTTACATCTGGCTGCTGATAGCCTAAGTGCTGATATGCCAGCGCCGTTGCACATCGTCCTCTGGGCGTTCTTGCCAAGAAACCAAGCTGCATCAAATACGGCTCACAGACATCTTCCAATGTCACAGTTTCTTCACCAAGTGCAGATGCCAGGGTTTCCAATCCCACCGGCCCGCCGCTGTAGCCTTTGATGATCATCTCTAACATGCGGCGGTCGTTGCTGTCCAGCCCCAGTTCGTCGATTTCCAGACGATCCAGTGCCATATGTGCGATATCCTGTGTGATCTCGCCATTTCCCATCACATCAGCAAAATCGCGCACACGCTTGAGCAGTCGGTTTGCAATACGAGGTGTTCCTCTGGCACGGCTCGCGATTTCCATTGCACCATCTATGGAACAGGGAATTTTCAGAAGCATGGCGCTTCTGCGGACGATATCCGTCAGCTGTTCTGTGGTATACAGTTCCAGACGCAGGATCACGCCGAAACGATCACGAAGCGGACTGGACAGCTGTCCGGCTCTGGTTGTTGCGCCCACCAATGTAAATGGGTTCAGATCCACACGCAGCGAACGCGCAGATGGGCCTTTTCCCATGATAATATCAATGGCATGATCCTCCAGCGCCGGGTAAAGGATCTCTTCGACCTGACGATTCAGCCGGTGGATCTCATCGATAAACAGGACATCATTTGGCTGCAGATTGGTTAGAATCGCTGCCAGATCCCCTGCTTTTTCAATTGCCGGGCCAGTTGTCACCCTGAGGTTTACGCCCATCTCGTGAGCAATAATCGAGGACAGCGTCGTCTTTCCCAAGCCAGGAGGGCCATAGAGCAAAACATGATCCAGCGGGTCGCCGCGGCGCTTTGCCGCTTCGATATACACTGCCAGATTTTCCTTAACCTTATCCTGTCCAATATATTCTACCAGCGTTTGCGGACGCAAAGAGACTTCGGCTTCGTGGTCTTCCTCCACTTCGCGAGGTGTCACCACGCGTTCTTCAAACTGCATATCACTGGTTTCGATCATTCTTTTGGTTCACCCGCTTTCTCAGAAATTGCGCTGCTTGCCAAATTCCTGCAAGGTCAGCCGAATCAGATCAGAAGCCGACAGAGTCGCATCCAGCTTGGCAACAATGGGTGCTACTTCGCTTTGGGTATAGCCTAGTGTCACAAGCGCTTCGATCGCTTCTCCTACGCTGCCGCCAGACTGCGATGCGGCAGCAATTTCTTCTGCACCGGAGCCTGCAAACAGTCCTGCAGCGTCTCCGGAAATTTTATCTTTTAACTCCATCACAATACGCTGTGCAGATTTTGCACCAATACCCTTGGTGCGGGTCAGTGACTTGCTGTCTCCGGATGCCACTGTCAACAGAAATTGATCTGGTGTCAGGTCGGACAGGATCGCCAGTGCAGCTTTGGGACCTACACCGGAAACAGAAGTAAGCAGCTGAAAACACTGCAGCTCCTGCTGCGCAGAAAAGCCAAAAAGCTCCACAGCATCCTCCCGAACATTCATAACTGTATAGAGAAAAACCGTTTCTCCCACACTGCCCAGCTGTCCAAGCGTATGAAATGTAGTGCGGCAGGCATATCCCACACCACCGCATTCCACTACAGCCAGCCCCGGATCTTTCGCAATCAACTTTCCGTGTACACTATATATCATATGGTATCTCCTGCTTTGATGACTCTTTTTTGTAATTGTACGCCGGTCGCGCAGTGTCCATGGCAAATCGCAAGAGCAAGGGCATCTGCAGCATCATCTGGTTTCGGGATCTGTGCCAATTTCAGAATGCGCCGCGTCATATCCATAACCTGGCGCTTTTCTGCTTTTCCATAGCCCACCACTGCCTGTTTGACCTGCAAAGGCGTATATTCATACAACGGGATCTGGTGCTGTTCTGCGCAGAGGACGATCACGCCGCGTGCCTGCGCTACATCGATCACCGTTTTTTGATTGGAGGTAAAGTACAGCCGTTCAATGGCAATGCAATCCGGCTGAAAGCGTTTCAGCAGATAATCCAGATCATCGTAGATCGCCCGCAGACGACCGGCAAAACGTGTTCCTGCTTCTGTAGTGATCGCACCGTATTCCAACGGTGTAAAATCAACGCCGTGATAAGACACGATGCCGAATCCGACAATGGCATATCCCGGATCGATTCCCAGGATCCGCATTTTCGTCGCCCTCCTTTTTTGCAGTTTTGCACAGCAACATCATTCGTTCTCTATGCGCGTACATTTCATTATATCACAAAACCACTGCTGTTTTCAATAGCTATTCAAAAAAATATCTTGATTTTTGAAAAATAATTATGTATAATAGAAGATAGCGCAGTTTTCTGCAATTTCAAGCACTTTTGCAAAGCCGGGAAAACCATTTTCCCCTATAAAAGCAGAAATACGCTTCTTACAGAAAGGAACACCACATGGAACTGAGTGAAATTCGCAATAAGATCGATAGCCTGGACCAGCAGATCCAGGACTTATTTGAGGCACGCATGCTTTTGTGTCAGGATGTCGCACGATACAAAAAGGCACACAATATGCCGGTTTTTCAGGCCGGCAGAGAACAGCAGATTCTGGACCGCGTTGAACACAATGCCAAAGACGGTTTGGGATTAGCATCCCGTACCATGTTTGCCAACATGATGAGCATCAGCTCACAGTTACAGCAAAAAATGCTGGTTGCTTCAGAAACTGCACCGGAGATCAGGAAACCCCGAATGCAAGCTGCTGTAAAAATCGGCTGCCAGGGTACTGTCGGCGCAAATTCCGAAACCGCTGCGCAAGCCTTTTTCCCTGGGCGCTGCATTCGCTTCTACCCTACTTTTGAGCAGGTTTTTGAAGCCGTGGAATCCGGCGAATTGGAATATGGCGTTCTGCCTATTTACAACAGCACCTCCGGCACAGTCACACAAACCGTTGACCTCATGAGAAAGTACAGCTTTTTCATCACCGCAATGAACCGGGTAGAAGTCATGCATTGTCTGGCAGCACTGCCCGGTGGAAAACTGGAAAACATTTCGGATGTATACTCCCACCCGCAGGCGCTGTCACAGTGCAGCGACTTTCTGGATGGGCGGCATCTGCATCCCAAGGAATACAGCAACACTGCCACTGCCGCAAAAATGGTGGCAGAATCCGGGAATCGTTCTATTGCTGCGATTTGTTCAGAAGAATGCGCAAAACACAATCACCTGGAAATTCTGGCGTCCCGCATCTCCAATGTTGTGCCAAACTTCACACAGTTCATTTGCATTACGAAGGATATGCAGGTAGCGGAAGATGCCACAGTGATTTCTGTGATGCTGTCCATCCCTAACGAACCGGGCAGCCTGAGCCGCATTCTGAATAAATTTTTCTTGTACGGTTTGGACATGACAAAAATCGAAAGCCGCCCGATTCAAGACGGCAGCTTTGATGTTGTTTTCCACATTGACTTTAAAGGAAATCTCCGTGACCGCAGCATTGCTGCATTCCTGAATGATCTTTGCAAGAGCTGCCGGGAGTTCAAGCTTTTGGGCAACGCAGTTGTCATGGCATAATCCTGATCTTTTTCCAATTCATAAGAGCGCATTTTGCAGCAGTGGTATGCAGATGCGCTCTATTTTTCTCTGCCCATCAGTGTGGAACGATAGCCGGACTCCCGGAACTGCTTCGGTGTAACACCAACTTTTTTAGAAAACACCTGAATAAAATGACTCTGGGAAGAAAATGCCAGCAGATTCGCTATTTCTGCATAACTACGATCTGAAAATTGCAGCATGCGCTTTGCCGTCTGGATCTTCTGTTCCAAAATATACTCATGCAGCGTACATCCCATCTGTTCCCGAAACAACCGGGACAGATAGCTGGGATGCAAATGCACTTCTTCTGCCAGATCAGCTGTAGAGATTTTTTCATGCATGTGGGCATAGATGTAATTCAGACACAGGGTGATGGGCTTGGAACAGACCTGCCCGTTTTTGCGCTGCTGCATGCGCTTGACAAAATCCATGCATGCTGCGTCATGCAGCTTTTCGATCTCGTCAACAGTTGTTGCTGTATCGATTTTACGAATATAGAAATCGCTTATGCGATATGCCTGTTCTCCCGGCATGCCGCCTTCGATGCAAAACCGCGTAACCATAGACACACAGATAATGCAGTGATAACGGAAATTTTGCACTTGATCTTGTGAAAGCATCATCTGCATGGCAATCTTTCGGTATTGCCGGGTGTCCAGATTTTCCTTGACCGCTGCAACATCTCCTTGCTGCACCTGATTATAGAAAGCAAACTCTACTTCAGGCGGATCATGCTGACGAACCTCTTCTTGTTGTTCCTGTTCCATTTTTTGCCATTCTAATTCAATTGTCATACCATTTTCCCCTTGTTCATTATCTTTAAAGCAGTATCATCCTAAAACATATCTGACCGCCACATATGACATTGCTCTAAGAAGCGTTTTTAAATATGTATAAATTCTAAATTTTGTCGAATGTGAACATCGTAAAAACGCATAGCCATATCAGATTTTTAACACTGGTTCTATGCACCTTTTTAAAATACAAAAATGCGTTTTTCTGTTGTATTACCGTTCTTTTTTCTTCTGCGCACTTCAAAAATTTATAGTCATTACAAGGAAAAAAAAGCCGCTATTTACATATCTGATGCCCCATTTCCTATAAAATTATTATATCACATTTCTACCAAAAAAGCAAGTTTTTTGGTATCATTTTTTTGAGGTTTCTCGTAAAATGAAAATGCAGATATTTTTGGAGATAAGAAAACTGGAATAATTTGGAATGTTTCAGTGCTATCTCTCATCGTTCCATTTTGGAACACAAACAAAAAGCCACTGCTATTTTCAATTGACAGGAGGGCATCATCATGCGAATTTGGGAAGGCTTTCAGCATGGTATTAATTTTGGCGGCTGGTTTTCGCAGCAGGAATACACCGAGCAGCATTATCGGACATTTATAACAGAAACGGATTTCGCAGCCGTTTCGCGTTGGGGGTTGGATCATGTCCGGATCCCTGTAGATTATGAACTGGTGGAATCAGAAGGCGGCATCTTAAAAGAAAGCGGTTTTCAGTGGATCGCCCGCTGTATTGAATGGTGCAGAAAATATCAGCTGCATATGATCCTGGATCTTCATAAAACAGTAGGATACTCTTTCGATCAGCAGCGCAATGCCAATGCATTTTTCAGCGATCTGGCATTACAGGCGCGTTTTATCTCACTGTGGCAAGAATTTGCCAAACGCTTCGGCAAGGATGACGATATCGTCGCGTTTGAACTGCTCAACGAAGTAGTTGATGACGAGGTTGCTGATGACTGGAACAAGATCGCAGCGATGGCGATTGATGCGATCCGCTCTATTGCGCCGAACATCTATATTTTAGTGGGCGGTATCCACCACAACGGTGCGGATGGCGTTCCGCTTTTAAATCCGCCGGCAGATACGCACATCGTTTACAATTTCCATTGCTATGAACCGCTTGTGTTCACGCATCAAGCTGCAAGGTGGGTCAAGGGAATGCCCCGTGATTTTCGTATTTCCTATCCGAATGACTTAAATGAATATCGTCGATATTCCGCAGCTTTCAATAAAGAATATATGACAGCTTTTCTGCATAGCGGCATTGAAGACATTGAAGCTTCATTCTTTGAGGCAAATTTTGCCGATGCAATTGCAATGGCTGAAAAGTATGACGTTCCGCTGTATTGCGGTGAATATGGTGTCATCAATATTGCCGACACAGAAAGCACCCTGCGTTGGTATCAGACCATCACTTCTGTTTTTGATAAATATCATATTGGCAGAGCGGCATGGTGCTATAAAAATATGAACTTCGGGCTGACAGACATGCATATGAACCCCATTCTCCCACAGGTTCTGCCGCTTCTATAAGAATCCATTTTTTCTGAGGTGCACTGTACAAAATCCGCACAGCGCTTCCAGAAGCCGTCTCCTAGAGGCGGCTTTTTTGTTGTGCGAATTTTTATATTGCCTTTACAAACCGCAATTTTCATGGTATAATAAGAATCGTAAGCTTCGAGAACATGATGGAGGGCTTTTATGGTAACAAATGACGGTACGATCATTCAGATCAAGCATGATATTTTATGTGAAGTGGCAAAACTGGTTTTTGCCGGAAAATTTGAAGCAGAAAAAGAAGAACTCCCTTATCGGATGATGCCTGGACCTAAGGCAAAATACCGCTGCTGTGTGTACAAAGAGCGCGAGATCGTGCGGCAGCGTATTCGTCTGGCGGAAGGGAAAGCGCCCCAAGGGGCACACAACGACCTGGTGGTACAGGTGGTACAGGCCGCTTGTGAGGACTGCCCGATTTCACGTTATGTCGTTACGGACAACTGTCAGAAGTGCATGGGAAAAGCATGTCAGCAGTCTTGCAATTTCGGCGCCATCGACATCGGCAGAACCCGCGCGCATATTGATCCGCAGAAATGTCGGGAATGCGGAAAGTGTGCTGCGGCCTGTCCTTACAATGCAATTGCCGATCTGATCCGTCCGTGCCGCCGCAGCTGTCCGGTGGGTGCAATCTCCATGGACGAAAACGGTATCTGCATTATTGATGAAAAGAAATGCATCCAGTGCGGCAGATGCATCCACAGCTGCCCATTCGGTGCGATCAGTTCTAAGTCCTGCATGGTGGATGTCTGTCAGGCAATTATGGACAAGAAGCATGTTTATGCAATGTTTGCGCCTTCCACGGAGGGACAATTCGGTGAGGGCATCACATTTGAGAGCTGGCGCAACGCATTAAAAGAAGTTGGTTTTACAGATCTGATCGAAGTCGGTCTGGGCGGCGATATGACTGCTTATGCTGAAGCTGCAGAATGGGCAGAAGCATATCGTGAAGGAAAAAAACTGACAACCTCCTGCTGCCCTGGATTTGTCAATTTGATTCGGCTGCATTATCCGGATCTGATCGACAATATCTCCACAACGGTTTCTCCCATGTGTGCAGTCTCCCGTTGGATCAAATCCAAAGATCCGGAAGCAATTACCGTTTTCGTCGGACCATGCATTGCTAAAAAAAGCGAAGTCATCGATCAGAATATTCCCGGCAGTGCTGATTATGCTATGACATTCGGCGAAATTCGTGCAATCATTCGCGCCAAAGCCATCACCATCCGCGAAACTGAAGAAACAACGCAGCAATCCAGTACATTTGGCAAGTGGTTCGGCAACAGCGGCGGTGTAACTGATGCAGTTCTGGAAGGCATGAAAGAACAAGGCGTGACTGACGAAGTCAATGTGGAACGCTGCAACGGCACAGATGCCTGCAAGCGGGCTCTGCTGATGATGAAAATGGGACGCTTCTCTGGCGATTTCATTGAGGGCATGGCATGCGACGGCGGATGTGTCGGCGGCCCGAGTCGTCATGGCGAGGTAAACAAGTTTAAACGCGCCAGAGAAAATATGATCCAAAAAGCGGATAAGCGAAACATTCACGAGAATTTGGAAAAGCTCGGTGCAGAGCACATTCCTATGCATCGCACTGATTGGACAGACGCAAAGTAAATGACATATCCATAACGAAAAACAGCTCCATGTCTGGTGGAATTAAATCACCGCATGGAGCTGTTTTACTTTTTAGACCTAGTATTGTATTTGCGAATTCGCCTGGTTTTTCCGATATGCCATATAGCTTTCCAGAATGATAGTTGCTGCAACCGCATCTACCACAGCTTTCCGCTTCTTTCCTCTGGTATTCGTAGCATTCAGATAAGAGTGTGCCGAAACCGTTGTACAGCGTTCGTCCCACATTACAACCGGAAGTCCGGTCAGTGCTTTCAGACCATCTCCAAATTTCTGGCACAATTCAGCACGCTCTCCCACAGTACCGTTCATGTTCTTGGGATATCCCACTACCAAAAGCTCTGCACGGTGCTCTTTTGCAGCAGCAGCCACTTTTTCCTGACACTGTATGAAATCTTTTTCCCAGATCACTCCTGCCGGAGAAGCCAGCATTTCACCTTTATCACAGACGGCAAGCCCGGTTCGGGCATCGCCAAAATCTACACCCATCAAAATCATATATGCAGTCCCTCGCTTACCACGGCTGCACTGTGCCGATGATCTCCTGCACAGATGCGATGTTGTGGGAATCCAGCCAGTCATTCATCTCATCAATAATGCGTACCGGCGCATAAGGGTCTGTGAAAATCGCTGCGCCTACCTGTACAGCACGCGCGCCTGCCATCATCATTTCAATAGCATCTGTACCACTGGATACGCCGCCCATACCAATTACCGGAATGGAAACTGCCTGGGCGGTTTGCCATACCATGCGCACAGCAATGGGGAAAACTGCCGGGCCGGACATACCACCCACGTTATTGCGCAGGATCGGACGGCGGTTTTCAATGTTGATACGCATGCCCAACAGGGTGTTAATGAGTGACACGGCATCTGCCCCGGCAGCTTCCACAGCTTTTGCAATATCTGTGATGCTCGTGACATTGGGAGACAGCTTGACGATCAGCGGTTTTTTGGTTGCCTTTCGTACTGCTGCGGTAATCATTTCTGCGCTGTCGCAGTGTACGCCGAATGCTGCACCGCCCTTTTTGACATTCGGGCAGGAGATATTCAGTTCAATCATATACACATCGGTCTCATCCAGCTTTTCAGCAATAGAGACACACTCATCAACGGTTGAACCTGCAATATTTGCCAGGATCACGGTATCCTTTGTGAGCAGATTGGGCAGTTCCCGTTCCAGAAATGCATCGATGCCCGGATTTTGCAAACCTACCGAATTCAGCATACCACTGGGAGTTTCAGCAATACGCGGTGCCGGATTTCCCGGACGAGGCTGTCCGGTAGTGCCTTTCGTGGCAATTCCGCCCAATTTGGAAAGCGGAAAAAGCTTTTCGTATTCTCTGCCGTAACCGAACACGCCGGATGCCGGAATGATCGGGTTTTTTAAAGAAACGCCTGCCACTTCAACTGCTAAATTTGCCATTACCAAACAACCTCCTCTGCCGGGAATACCGGGCCGTCTTTGCAGACGTGTCCCATAACGGACTTTCCTTCCTTTTCCAACTGGCAGGCACATACCAGACATGCGCCGATACCGCAGCCCATCCGCTCTTCCATCGACACTTCACAGCGAACGCCGTATTCCTTTGCAGCAGCTGCCACAAATTTCAGCATGGGGCGCGGGCCGCAGGCATAGACCATATCGACGCCGCCCTTTGCCAGCTGTTCTTTCAGCGGCTCTGTGACCAGGGCATGTCTGCCTGCAGTGCCGTCATCTGTACAGAGAATGGTCTCTGCACCAGATGCATAAAATTCGTTCTGAAGCGTGACGATGCCTGCGGAACGAAAACCACAGATCGCTGTGGCGCGATTTCCGTACACCTGTGCCAGAGACAGCATGGGCGGATTGCCGATACCGCCGCCAACCGCAACAATGTGCTTTGCGTCCGGTAAAATGGTGAAACCGCGACCGAGCGGCCCGAGAATGTCCAAGTTCTCACCAACACGCACATTGGCGAGAGTGTCTGTACCGCTGCCTTTCACTTCAAACACGATGGTCAGTGTTCCAGCAGTCTGGTTGATCTCACAAATGGAGATGGGACGGCGCAGGGTGCAGCCTGTGGGAAGCAGGTGCACAAACTGTCCTGGCACTGCCTGCTGCGCAATCGTGCGACACTGCAGAACCATGCGATAAATATTTTTTGCAAGCGCCTGTTTTTCCAGTACCGGCGCAAGCATCTGTTCATATGCCATGAGTTTCTCCTTTCAGTGCAAAAATGGCGGGCGGGAAATCTCTCCCGTCCGCCACGGTTTGCGTGAATTTCAAATGGTTTTCAATCGTCAGATTTTTGTGATGTCTACCATTTCTACATCATCAATGCTGCGGCCGGATTCCAGTACATTTGCCAGAGCCTTTGCAGTATCAATGGCGGTCAGACAGCAGATCGAACGCTCTACCGACTTACGGCGCATCTTTACGCTGTCTCTTGCAGGGAGACGACCCTTTGCGGAAGTAGAGATCATATAGTGGATCTTACCGCTTTCCAACAGCGTGATGGTATTCGGCTCGCCGTCAGAGATTTTCTTGACCAGATTAGTGGCGATCATATTGTGATTCAGCACAGCTGCCGTACCGCTCGTGCCGTACAGTTCAAAGCCCATACGAGCCAGCTTGTCTGCGATCTCAATGATCTCCTGCTTATCGCTGTCACGGACAGAGATCAGCACGCCGCCTTCCTTTTTCAGGTCATAGCCGGCTGCGATCAGACCCTTGAGCAATGCATCCTCCAGATTGGTTGCAATACCTAGGCACTCACCAGTAGACTTCATTTCCGGGCCAAGCATGGTGTCTACATCCTGAAGCTTTTCAAAGCTAAATACCGGGACCTTTACTGCAACATATTTGCCCTTCGGATACAGACCGGACTTGTAGCCCAGACTCTGGAGTGTTTCACCCAGCATGATCTTTGTGGCAATATCCACCATCGGAATACCGGTAACCTTACTGATATACGGTACTGTACGAGAAGAACGCGGATTTACTTCGATGACATAAACCTCGTTGTTGTAAACAACGTATTGAATGTTGATCAGACCAACAGCATGGAGTTCCTTTGCCAGCAAACCGGTATAACGAACGATGGTGTCGGTGATCTTCTCGCTGAGGTTCTGTGCAGGATAGATGGAGATGGAGTCACCGGAGTGGACACCGGCACGTTCTACATGCTCCATGATACCAGGAATGAGGAAATCCTTGCCGTCACAGATGGCATCGACTTCAACTTCAGTACCCATCATATACTTATCGATCAGCACCGGATTTTCAATCATATGGCTGGTGATGATCGCCATATATTCTTCAATATCCTTGTCCGAATGTGCAATGATCATATTCTGACCGCCCAGAACGTAAGACGGACGCATCAGAACCGGATAGCCCAGGTCATTGGCAGCCTTGAGTGCCTCTTCGGTTGTCATGACAGTCTCACCGGCAGGGCGCGGAATGCCGCATCTGCCCAGCAGCTCATCAAAGCGTTCTCTGTCCTCCGCAGCATCAATGTCGTCTGCGGAAGTACCCAGAATGTTGACACCCATATCTGCCAGATAGCGTGTCAGCTTAATGGCAGTCTGACCGCCGAACTGTACAACTACGCCATAGGGCTTTTCGGTGTTGATGATATTGGCAACGTCTTCCTTGGTCAGCGGATCAAAGTACAGACGGTCACCGGTATCGAAGTCTGTAGAAACAGTCTCCGGGTTGTTGTTACAGATGATCGCCTCACAGCCCATTTCTTTCAGTGTCCATACGCAGTGTACCGAGCAGTAGTCAAACTCAATACCCTGACCGATACGGATCGGGCCGGAACCGAATACGATAATCTTTTTCTTATCGCTGTGCTGACGCTCGATGAACTCTTCTGCTTCGTTTTCATCGTCATAGGTAGAGTAGAAATACGGTGTTTCTGCCTTGAACTCGCCTGCACAGGTATCAACCATCTTATAAACAGCATGGCGGTGTGTCGGGCACTTCTGACCGGAAATGCGTTCGATGGTCGCATCCAGATAGCCATACTGCTTTGCCAGCAGATACAGTTCCTCAGTCAGCGGCTTGGCTGCCATTTCCCGTTCCAGTTCGATCAGATTCATCAGCTTGTTCAGGAACCAGCAGTCTACCATAGTCAACTCGTGCAGTTCTTCCACGGTCTTGCCGCGCTTCATTGCCTCATACAGCTGGAATGCACGTTCATCATCTACAACCTGGAGATGCTCCATGATCTCATCCAGAGACATCTTCTCATACTTTTTCATATTCATGGAGTCTACGCCCAATTCTGTGGAACGGACTGCCTTCATGATCGCCTCTTCAAAGCTGGTGCCGATCGCCATAACTTCACCGGTAGCCTTCATCTGAGTGCCCAGTGTACGCTTTGCGTAGACAAACTTATCAAATGCCCATTTCGGATACTTGACTACCACATAGTCCAGTGCCGGCTCAAAGCATGCATAGGTCTTTCCGGTAACCTGGTTTACGATCTCGTCCAGGGTATAACCGATGGCAATTCTTGCAGCAACCTTCGCGATCGGATAACCAGTCGCCTTGGATGCCAGTGCAGAAGAACGGGACACACGCGGATTGACCTCAATAACTGCATAATCCATACTGGTAGGATGCAGGGCAAACTGACAGTTACAGCCGCCCTCTACCTTCAGTTCGGAAATAATGTTGATCGCAGCAGTACGCAGCATCTGATATTCCCGATCAGTCAGCGTGACGGTGGGAGCGATAACGATACTGTCGCCGGTGTGTACGCCGACCGGGTCAAAGTTTTCCATGGAGCAGACGGTGATAACATTACCTTTACGGTCACGGATTACCTCAAACTCGATTTCCTTCCAGCCGCTGATACACTTTTCGATCAGAACCTGCGTGATCGGAGACAGACGCAGACCGTTCTTGGTGATGTCACGGAGCATCTCTTCGTTATCAGCAATACCGCCGCCGGTGCCGCCCAGAGTAAATGCAGGACGAACGATTACCGGATAGCCGATGGTCTTGGCAAAATCCACTGCATCTTCGATAGTTTCTACGACCTTTGACGGAATACACGGCTGGTTGATCTTTTCCATCGTATCCTTGAACGCCTGACGATCCTCTGCCTTATGAATGGTCAGCGGATCTGCACCCAGCAGTTTCACGCCGTTGGCTTCCAGGAAGCCTTCTTCTGCCAACTGCATAGACAGAGTCAGACCAGTCTGACCGCCCATTGTGGACAGCAAGCTGTCCGGCTTTTCGATCTGGATGATGCGTTTTACCACATCCAGCGTCAGCGGTTCAATATAAACCTTGTCTGCCATTGCCTTATCGGTCATGATGGTAGCCGGATTCGAGTTGATGAGGACAACCTCCAGACCTTCCTGCTTTAACGCACGGCAAGCCTGTGTTCCTGCGTAGTCAAACTCAGCTGCCTGTCCGATGATGATCGGGCCGGAGCCGATGACGAGAACTTTTTTAATATCACTTCTCAATGGCATAACTTATTTCTTCTCCTTTTCCATCACAGCAACAAATTCGTCAAACAAATATGCCGTATCCAGCGGACCGCCGTGTGCTTCCGGGTGGAACTGTACTGTAAAGGCGTTGATCTTGTGATACCGAATACCTTCACAGGTCTTATCATTGGCATTGATATGAGACACTGTACCCACTGCCGGATCCAGGCTCTCTCCTACAACCGCATAGCCATGGTTCTGGCTGGTAACATAGGTGCGGTGGCTGTTCAGGTCGATTACCGGCTGGTTTGCACCGCGGTGACCATACTTGAGTTTCTCTGTATGACATCCCTGAGACAATGCCAACAGCTGGTGTCCCAGACAGATGCCGAAGATCGGGATACCCAGTTTTGCGATCTCGCCCACGTTGTCGATGATCGCCTGATTTTCCGACGGATCTCCAGGGCCGTTGGAGAGCATAATGCCGTCCACATGCATTGCTTTCAGTTCTTCTGCACTTGTGGTTGCCGGAAGTACAACAACTTCACAGCCGCGCTTTACCAGTTCGTTCCGGATGTTACGCTTATAGCCAAAGTCATACAGAGCCACCTTATACTTCGGTGTGCCCTCACTGTAGGTGCGCGGTTCTGTACCGGTTACGCTAACAACAGCATCCTTGATGGTATATTCGCGAACCTGTTCCAACAGTTCTTCTTTCTTGGCATAAACATCTTCTGTAGTGATCACGCCGTTCATAACGCCGACTTCCCGGATAATGCGGGTCAGCTTACGCGTATCAATGTTATAGATTCCTACGATATTCTGCTCCTTGAGGAAGCTGTCGATATCGCCTTCCATGCGGAAGTTTGACGGTGTATTGCACCATTCCCGAACAATGTAGCCATGAATATAGGACTGTGCCGATTCACAGTCTGCTGCATTCACACCATAGTTACCGATCAGCGGAAATGTCTGTGTGACCAGCTGTCCATAATAGCTGGGGTCGGTCAAGGTTTCCTGATATGCGGTCATACCCGTAGTAAATACGACCTCACCGATTGCAGTTCCCTTGACACCAAAATGCAAGCCCTCGAAAATTGTTCCGTCTGCCAGAAGCAGATAGGCGTTATCGCCTCGTTCCAATAATGACATGACACCAGTCCTTTCCAGTCCGAAAAATTTTATAGATATGCAGTGATATCATCACGCATGCGGATTGCTTCTCTTCTTGCTGCTTCAGCAAAATCAGCCTCTGTGCAGCCGTCCTGCTTCTTCCATGCGCACATGATCGCGCGGGAAGAGTTGACGATCGCACCTCTGCCGTTTTCATCAAATGCGCCGGCAACACCCTGTGCACCGCCGCCCTGTGCGCCGTATCCCGGCACCAGGAACATGGTGTGAGGCATCTTCTTGCGCAGTTCTGTCAGCTGTTCCGGGTATGTTGCACCGACAACTGCGCCGACTGCGGAATAACCGTATGCACCGATCTGTTTGCTGCCCCAGCTTTCGCACATTTCACCCATGATCTCATAAACCGGCTTTTCCCCGATCTTTCGATCCTGAAGCTCACCGCTGGACGGATTCGAGGTCTTTGCCAGAACAAAAATGCCCTTGTCATACTTTTCGCAGACATCCAGCAGCGGCTGAATACCGTCTGTTCCCAGATAGCCGTTGACAGTCAGTGCGTCCGCGCCAAAGGGTTCCAGTTCCACACCGCCTACCTCTGTCTTGCCCAGATGTGCAGTTGCATATGCGGTCATGGTTGCGCCGATATCATTGCGCTTGCCGTCTGTCATGACAAACATGCCTTTGCTCTGCGCATAACGGATCGTCTCTGCCAGTGTGCGGACACCCGGCCAACCGTACATTTCATAATAAGCTGCC
Organism: uncultured Ruminococcus sp.; assembly: GCA_934463425.1. Classification (GTDB taxonomy): domain Bacteria; phylum Bacillota; class Clostridia; order Oscillospirales; family Ruminococcaceae; genus Ruminococcus_C. The sequence continues at coordinate 108,923 of CAKSJP010000001.1, read as the reverse complement.
TGCGGCTTGATCGCCGGCACGACATCGTACAGCGCATCGATCAGTGCCTTGTTAAACTGGAGAATGGCGTCTGCCGCTGCCTCCAGTGTATGTCCCAGCTTCACAAAGCTGGCATCCTGAATGAACTGCGGCACATATTCCAGGCGCGGATCCAGTCCGGCTACGGACGGATTGTGCAGTTCGTCAATTTTTTGAATCAGTCTGTCAAAACCCATTGCATCGGTTCCTTTCTTGAGCGATATTGCCGCTTCTTATTTTGTATACTCTGTATCTGTATAGCGAATCACGCCGTCTGTAATGGTATACACCGGTTTTCCTACCAGTGTCTTCCCCTTCCAGATCACATTTTTCGCCTTGGAATGCATTTTTTCCGGATCGACAACCCAGTGGTGTTCCAGATCGACCAGTGTCAGATCTGCCGGTTCGCCAACTGCAAGCTTGTGCTGCGGCAAGCCGAGGATACGCCGGGGATTATCAGACATCTTCTCTACCAGTTCCGGCAGTGTCATCAGTCCGGCATGCACCAGCTTCAGCGATGCCGCCAGTGATGTTTCCATACCGATCACGCCGTTGGGCGCATGATAAAAATCTGCCTTTTCCTCTGGCGCATGAGGGGCATGGTCTGTGACAATGCAGTCGATCGTGCCGTCCAGAACGCCTTCCAGCACAGCCTTTCGATCCCTTTCCGTCCGGAGCGGCGGATTCATCCGATAATCCGCATCGCCGCCGAGAACCGCTTCCTCCGTCATGAGGAAATAGTGCGGACAGGTCTCACAGGTCACCTTTACGCCCTGTGCCTTTGCATGGCGAATGATCTCGACGCTGCCATAGGTGCTGACATGTGCAATATGGATCGGCACATCAGCAGATGCTGCCAGAATGATTTCCCGCGCCGTGATATAATCCTCAGACGCACGATCCATGCCTTTGACACCAAGCGTTTCTGAAGCCTTACCGCGATTTACAATGCCGCCGTCGATGATGGACAGATCTTCGCAATGGGAGATCACAGGAAGCCCCAGCGCATTTGCCTGGATCAACGCCCGACGCATGGTCTCGGCGCATTCTACAGGTCTGCCGTCATCAGAAATGGCACAGATGCCGGCTTCTTTCAATGCGGTATAATCGCACATTTCTTCGCCTTTGAGTCCTTTGGTAATACAGCCGACCGGGTGCACTTCTACGCCGGTAGACGATGCCTTTTCACAGATATAGCGAACCGTTTCTGTGCTGTCAATTGCCGGGGTCGTGTTCGGCATGCAGGCAACTCCGGTGATGCCGCCTGCCAGTGCCGCAGCAGCTCCGGTGAGAATGTCTTCTTTATGTGTCTGCCCCGGATCCCGAAGATGAACATGCATATCAAACAGCCCCGGCAAAGCAGTCAGCTTAGAACCGTCGATGACAACATCGGCTGCATCTGTCAAACCTTTTCCAAGTTTAGCGATCACGCCGTCTTTCAGCAGCATGTCACAGCGCGGCAGAACGTCGCCCTGCACCAGCTGTACCGCTCGAATCAAAATCGTCTGCTTCATTCTTCCCTCATTTCTGCATCAGTGTTCTGATAAATCACAACACAGTCTGTCCCATCAATTTCCTGTACCGAAACCTGCACCGTTTCACTTTGTGCAGTAGGAACATTTTTTCCCACATAATCCGGGCGAATAGGCAACTCCCGATGCCCACGATCAACCAGAACCGCCAACTGCATACACTGAGGTCTGCCGATAGCCAGAATTGCATCAATGGCAGCGCGGCAGCTTCGCCCGGTATACAGCACATCATCCACGATCACAACGCACTTATCCTGCACCGGAAAGTGAATGGTACTCTTTGCAGTATGGGATGCATCTGCAATGCGGTCATCCCGAAACGGCGTAATGTCCAACGCGCCAAACTCTACCTGCACATGCTCCAACTCGTATATTTTTCGGGCAATCCGTTCAGCCAGTACAACACCGCGGGACAGAATACCCACAATACATAAATGCTCTGCACCGCGGTTCCGTTCCAGAATCTCATAGGTGATCCGGGCGATTGCACGGCGCATGGCGCTTTCGTCCATGATGATCGCTTTCTGTTCCATATGCACCTCCCGAATTTTCACAACAAAAAAGCACTCACCCGTTTTTTGACAGGCAAGCGCTTACAGCTTCTGCACCATTCCCCATGATGCAGAAGAATCATATCCGATTGATGAAACGCCTTGTCAACCTCACGGGATCAACTTAAAGGAATCGCTTTTTCAGTGTATCCGCAGACACACGCTTTCATTGATACTAGTATACCACACTTTTCGCAGTTTGTCCAGTGGTTTTTTACAATTCCAGAAAAATTCACACTTTTTCCGTTCCCGTGCTGTTCTTGACCGAGAGACAATTGCTCAATGCTGCAAGCTGCTCCATCGTCAGATTTTCCATGCGTACTGTCTCCGGCAGTTCCAAACCTCGAAGCGTTTCCAGCAAAAAAACTTTTTCATAATGCATGGTGGCAGAAAGAGAGTTGACCAGTGTCTTGCGGCGCTGGGAAAATCCGTGTTTCAGCATGGCGAAGAAATGCTCCGGATCATGAATCAGATCTGCATAGCGTTTCTGCACATCGATCCGGATCACCGCGGAATCTACATTCGGCGGCGGCAGGAAGCTGTCTCTGGGTACGGTAAACAGCATCTCTACAGTACCATAATAATTGACAGCAGCCGTAATTGCACCGGAATTTCTTGTGCCGACCGGTGCCTGCAGCTTTTCTGCCACCTCTTTCTGCACCATAACTGTGATAGAGTCGATCGGTGCACCGCTTTCCAACAAGTGCATCAGGATCGGTGTTGTGATATAGTAAGGCAGATTTGCACAGACTGCTACACGAAGCCCCGGAAATTCCTGCTCCAGAAGCTGCGGCACATCAAATTGCAGAATATCTCCGTGCAGCACATGCAGGTTATCAAACTCCCCTACGGTTTCCTCCAGGATCGGCAGCAGGCGCTGATCCAGTTCCACTGAAGTGACCTTTTCCGCCCGAAGTGCCAGCTGCTGCGTCAGCGTTCCGATGCCGGGGCCGATCTCCAACACCCCGTAACCGGAAGCTGCATTGCCCTCGTCGGCGATCCGCGGGCAAACAGACGGGTCGATCAAAAAGTTTTGCCCCAGTTTTTTGGAAAAATGAAACCCATGCTTTCCTAAAATAGAGCGAACCGTTTTCATATCGGTTAAATTCATCATGATATTTCTACCTCAATACTCTTTTGAAAATGTGTGCTGTAAAGATAGCACTGACGCACTGGCATACCGGTAATGCATTGCAGCGCACCGCGGTATAGAATCAGCTGTTCCCGATAGCTGCGAATCAGATCGTCCGGAGAAGAAACCGTGTCGGTCTTATAATCCACCAGGACAAATCCGTCACCTTCCTGAAATGCCAGGTCGATGATGCCTTTCAGGATACTGTCAGAATTTTCATAGCGGTGCAGAATTGCTGCCGCCTCTGGATCTGCACTCAGATCACGGCACTGCACCAGGAATTTTTGTTCCCGAAGTACACGCTTGGAACGGCAGAGCCGCTGATACAGTGCATCCCGGAAAAATGCTGCCGGAATTTCCGGTTTTACAGCATCTGCCTGTTCTGGTGTCAGGAATCCAAACTTTTGCAGACGCTGAATTTCTGCTGAGACATCATTTTGCGCAAGCTGAAAATCTGCATATTGAAAAAATGTATGAATCGCTGTTCCGCGCTCTGCCCCAGTGAGTCCGCCTTTTTTCCGGCGAAAGTCCGGACGCTTCCAAACCGGCGCGCAATGGTTTTTAGTTTCCTGAATCGCAGAAACACTGAGCAATGATTCTCGTTCCGTATCCGGAGACGTATATTGAAACGCGGTCAGCTGACGCAGTTCCTCCACCTTTGCCAAATCCGGCAGCACAACAGTTTCCGGTTGTGCTTCCACGGCAGACACAGCTTCCGGCACGTCAAATGCATAGGTGATCTCTGCTGCACTGCCCCATTTCGGCTGCTGCCAGGTGCACGGCAGTAAGTCTATAGCCTCTGCCAGCTGCAAATCATGGCGCAGCACCAGGCACATCCAGATCCATTTTGCCATAGAATCCGCATCCTGCACCATTTGCAGCGGCAGTGTGCCGTCTGAGAGAATAGAGATGCTATAGTTTGCCAGGTGATCTGTCTTTTTGGTGCGGATCTTTTTCAGATCCAGCGTCAAAAACAGCTGCTGCTTCGCCCGTGTCATTGCCACATACAACAGACGCAGTTCCTCACTCTTCATGGCGTTTCGGTTCTCGGCATCAATGACAGTAAAAGGCATTGTCTTGATGCGGGTATACTGCTCTGGATTCTTTACTGTGAATCCCACCAGACCTTTTTCAGAAAACTGCGCATTTTTCTTGCTGTCATCCGTTGAGAATTTTTTCTCCAGCTTTCCTAGAAAGACAAAAGGATATTCCAAGCCTTTGGAACGATGCATAGTCTTGACTGCCACTGCATTTTCCTCTCCGGCAGAGAGTGTGGTCTGCTGAAAATCGTTGCCGCTTTCCAAAAGCCAGTCAATATAGCGCAGGAATCCAGACACACCACCGTGGGCTGCATCCGTGTTTTCTTCATATTGTTTCGCATACTGCAGCAGCAAATTCAGATTCGCGCGCTTTCGTGCGCCATTTTCCGTCAGCTGCATCACAGAAAGAAAATCTGTGGTGTCATAGATGCGGCGGATCAGGGCTTCTAAAGTCATCATGCCGGATGCCTGACGCAGTTTCTGTATGGTATCATACAGCCGTTGGCATTTCTCTATAAGATGTACTGGCAGCTGTAGCGGTTTTTCTGCAGGCGTTTCTCCGATCGCAAGGCAGACAGCATGATACAGGCATGCTGTCTTGGCAAGCATACGAATCTGCATCATTTCCTCCGCAGTAAACCAAAACATTGGTGACAGCATTACCGCCGCAAGAGAGGTGTCCAACAGCGGATTATCCAGCACACGAAGCATATCCAGCAAAACGCTGATCTCCCGTGCCTGAAGATAGCCGGTTTCTTCGGGGCTTTGCACCGGTATACCCGCTTCTTCCAAAGCATGCGCAAAGGCACTGCAATAAGCATTGCTGCGCAGTAAAATGCAAAAATCACCGTAACGACAAGGGCGAAGCGAGCCGTCTTTTTCCGCCACAGGAACACCTTCATCGATCATCTGCTGGATCTTCCGAATCATATACACCGCTTGGATATCCTCCACCGCATCCTCCTCTGGAGAGAGCACTGCCACAGTGACCTTTTGCTGCTCTGGCGGCAGCAGCTCTGCAACAGCAGATCCGGGGCGCAGAGATTCCGCCTCATTATACTCCACATCGCCGCATGCCGCAGACATCAGACTGCCGCAGATGAAGTTGACGAAATGCAGTACCGCAGGGACGCTGCGGAAATTGCGGTTCAGAACAATGTGATCGCAGACACTTTCTGCGCTGCCGGCATCTGTGATCGCATGAACGAAGTTTTGCGGATTTGCCAGACGGAACCGATAAATTGACTGCTTGACATCTCCCACCAAAAATACATTATCGCCGTACCGCAGTTCGCCTGTCTCCGGCACGATGCAGTTTCGGGAAAGCAGCTTGAAGATATCATCCTGTTTATTATTCGAGTCCTGATACTCATCGATCATAATCAGACGGTAATAATCCTGCAACTCCTTCGCCAGTGCTGTCGGACGGATTTTGCCGTCTGGTGTCAATTCCGCTAAAAGTTCCAGTGCCATGCGCTCTGCATCATCAAATCCCAGCGCGTTCTGACACACCTTTTCCTTCCAGATCTCCGCAGAAAATTCCGCTTCTATTTCCAACAGAAGCGGCATCAGACGCGCATTTACCGCCAGATCATCTGCCTCATAAGGGTAAGTCAGTTCCAGAATTTGAAGTACCTTTTTTTCGATCGCCTCATACTGCTTCCGCAGCTGCTTGACACGTTCAAATGCTTCCAAATCTGTAGTGTGCTTATTTTTTCTCGGAAACTGACCGCAGTTTTGGCGCTTTTCCTGAAGGATCGACGAAATCTTCTGCGCATCACTTTCCTGTGCTTGAAGCAGGTGCAGCACCTTTTCCAGACACTGTGCATCCAGTTCGACCCGCGGAAGGAGATTGTTGTCCGCTACGGAATCATAGGCACATGCTGCCAGATCAGCCGCTTCATTGGCAAGTCGAACAGCAGTCTGTACCTGTTGCTCTAACTGTTTTAGAAAAAGATGGTGATACTCCGATCGTTCCAACGGTTGCCGCAGTCCCTCCATGACCTTTTCGCTCCATACATCCCGAAAAGGAACAGAACCCAGAAACGTATGCAATTCCATAACCAGAGTCTCCAGCGGTTTATCATCCTTTTCACAGAAGCAATCCCATAGAAACTGCATTTTTTCCGGATGTTCTGCATGCCAGTGATTCAGCACACGATCTGCCGCTTTAGAGGCGATGAGACGATTTTCTGTTTCGTTCAGCACGCGAAAACCGGCGGTTATTCCTTGCTCCGCCACATTGTCCCGGATCAGTTCAAAACAGAAGGAACTGATCGTACTGATATGGGCATTTTGCAGACGGATTTGCTGCTGATAAAGCCATTGATTTTCTGGCTGCTGCTGAAGCTGCTCATCCAAAGCCTGGTACAGTCGTGAACGCATTTCTGCAGCCGCATCTTTGGTGAATGTCACAACGATCATCTGATCTGCCGGAACACAGTGCTTGGGATTATCATCCATCAGGATCCGGAGCAGACGTTCCACCAGAACGGATGTTTTTCCGCTTCCTGCTGCCGCAGAAACGATCAGACCGCAGTCGCGCCGGATGATTGCTTCATTTTGTTGTTCTGTCCATGCCATCAGTCCATTTCCTCCTTTTTGGTTTTTTCCAGGATCTCAAACATTTTCTTTTCCCGCTGCGCTTTGCTTTCTGTCAGTGGCTGCTTCCGGCACAGTTCTGAATTGCCGCAGACATTGGCAAATGCGCAAAAAGCGCAAGGATCGTTGTCAGAGAATTGCAGCGGAAGCGCATCGATCTCTCCGCGGTATACGCGCTCTGCCATAGTCTTCAGCTGATCTAAAACATAACCGCGCAGACTATGCATCTGCTCCTCTGTCAGAAACTCTCCTTTTTGCCGCTTCGTATCCAGTTGACCATTGCCATCCACTTTCCCCGGAATGTAGATGCCTTCGCCTTTTTTCTCCATCAATTGCAGCAAATGGGTGTCGCGCAGTAATACACCATTCATTTTATACGCATCGTTTTCCGCTTTTTCCGGCGGTGCAGCACTGCCGCGCTCCTGGTCGCTGCGAACCTTTCCTGCCGGCAGATAGAGCACGCCTGCCGGACTGGCACCCGCCAGAGCAGTTCCCGGAGACAGAATAGAAAACAGATAAATTAACATCTGCATATCCAGACCGTACAGCAGATTTCCCATAGAAAATTCTTTTTTCCCGGTTTTATAATCCACAACACGCACCCACTGCTTGTCTCCGTCTTGACAGAGATCCACACGGTCTACTTTTCCGATCAGGCGTACCGTCTGACCATGTGCCGTCTTGAGACAGATTGGCGGAAAATCCGGATTTCGGGGAGAGATCTGCAATTCTACGCTGTATGGAGTAAAAGCAGACTGACGAAATTCCGCCTGGAGGTGAAGCAGCACTGGCAGAACATTTGAAACTGCGTGTCGATAGATTGCCTGCTCTCTGCCGCTTTTGGAAAAGTCACCGCCCATATTTTCCTGCCAGTATGCCGCGGCAAGCGTCTCAATTTCCTTTTGCAGCTGTCCCGGCAGCAGTGCAAGAAATGATTCTTTGTCATGATTTCGCAGGATCTGTTCCAGACAATAGTGCACCATGCTGCCGTTGTTTGCACCAGTCATCTGTATTTTCTGACGCTGATACAGCCGCAGAATGTCCTGACAATAATACTGAAACGGGCATTTCTGATAGCGCTCCAGTGCTGATGCGGAAAGCTGTATGGTATCACCCAGGTACTGCTCCATCAGTTCAGGATCTGGTACATCGAATGCCGGCGCATCCTCTTCCCGTTTCCTTGTCAAGCGCGAAAGATTTTCCAATTGGTGGGCATACAACGGATTTTCCCGAAGAAGCTGCTCCACAGAAGCAGTATCCGCAGATTGTTCTGTATAATTTTGCACATACTGATAATATGCCGCATGCATGGTTGCACTATAATAAGAAGTGCCCAGTGCAGCACAACTTTGACGCAAGGTCTGCGCTTCGGGAAACATCCGCTGCATTTGTGTGACTACAGAGGACGGATAGCATTTTTCGTGAGTGACATTCACATTCGGATAGGTCAGATACAGCGCGTGAGAAGCAGAGGACAGCAGCTTATATGCAGCCAGTCTTGCATCTGCCATCTGGCTTTCCTGGGGCTTCGCTACAGAAAGTTCCAGCTTTTCCAAGATCCGGCAGTCGCGTTCCGAAAAAACTGCACTTCCACTGGGAGATGCCGGAAATACGCCTTCACACACGCCCAACAGAAACACGATTTTCGGAGCATTCAGGCGAGCAGTGCTTCCCTGGGAAATCAAAACAGCATCTAATGTCCGCGGCGGCGTTGCACGCTGAATGCTTCCGGTCAAGGCGCTCAGAATACCACAAAATTCCGAAAGCTGCAACTGCAATTCCGCATAAAGCGCCGACAGGTGCTCCAGGATTTCAATGAAGCTGTTCCAGGCAGATGCCCACTCTTTTTGCAATGCCATCCGTTTTTGCTCTTCTGTCACTGACAAAAGCTGTTGATCCAGCTGTTCCTGCACATGCTGATCGGTCAGAAAGTCATAGAAAGCAGCACAAAAATCTGCTCCGGTATGACAGCCGTGCATTTTCTGCTGCATATCTTCCAACAGATACATCAGCTTTTGCCGGACAAGCTCCGGTTTTTTTGCATCGCCGCCAGTAAACGGATTACGCCATGTTTTTCCGTCGATCTGCCAGGTATAGCAATAGTTCTCCAACTCTGCAATTTCCTGCGCGGCACATGGTGTCAGTCCAGTTTTTCCTAGACGGAGCAGCAGTTCAGTATCCGGCTGTTTGCTTTGCAGCAATCCAAGCAATGTGTGCACATAAACCAAAAGCGGCGTATATCTCATGGACTCTTTCTCATCCACATAGCAAGGCAGTTCATAGCGCTCCATAGCAGTTTCCAGAATGCTTTTATAATCAGACATCTGGTTGGACAATACTGCAATATCCCGGCACCGCAGGGTTGGATCTGCCGCCAAAAGCCGCCGGATCGTGGCGCAGACATAGTCCGCTTCTTCATTCGGGGACTGCGCCTCAGAAATGTGCAGATGTGGTGCCGCACCGGAAAAGATCTGTGTACTGCGGAATACATGCTGATTCAGCCACTGTAGTTCGACAGATTGAAAGCGGTAAGGCGTTTGACAGCATATGGTTTCTACTGGAATATGCAGTTTTCTCGCCATCTGCGTCAGTTGATTCATGGTGTCTTGTACCGTTTGGAATAGCGAAAAAGGAGTTGACGCTGTGCCATCAGTCCGCAGAGCGATATAGATTTCCTTACAGGAGGAAAGCAGCACAGAAAGCATTTCATATTCGTCTTTCGTAAAGCTTTCAAACTCATCCAGGCAAAGCACATCTCCCAAAAATGCATCCTGACCATTGGCAATCGCTGCGGCTTCTGTCAAATCGCTTTCCGTATCTTTTAGTTGATGCTGTTCCAAAAGCTGATCGTATTTCTGATAGATCTCAAACAGATCTAAAGTTTTTTCCTGCAGTCTGCCGCTGAGTGATGCACTGGAGGCATAGAGATGCTCCGGCTGGATACCGCTGCGGCGAAACTGAGAAAACATCGCAGAAAGCTCTTGGATGAACAACGGCTGACGGCATTGTTTTTCCAAAAGTCCCAGCTTTTTTTCTCGTTCCGAAACACAAAGCACCGCTTCATGCAGCAGCGCCGTCCGTGTCAGGTCATCTGCATTTTGCCTACCGTCCGGTACGAAGCCAAATCGCTGAAAAACCGCCCGCGCCATAGACTTAAAGCTATGCGTTTCCAGCTGATTGAATGCGATCGGGCCGAGGATCCTGTATAATTTCTGATCAAATTCGTAGGAAAACTGCTCCGGCACCAATGTCAGAACATGTTCTCCGGCAGAGACCTGCTTTTGCAGCAGCTGAATCAGCCGCGTGGATTTTCCACAGCCTGCACCGCCTATAATCATATGCAGCAATTACTCTGCACCTCCTTGTCAAATCAAAAGCAATCTCATAAAAGCCAACAGTCATGCTTCATACGGCAACGTCTTTTCTCCTATTATACCAGTTCAGCTGGGAAAAGTCAATTTTATGGCACAAAAAAACCGCACTGTGCTTCACAATGCGGCCATTTTATCAATTGTGCTGTTCTAAACTCAAGTGTTTGGTTCTACAATAATTTCGCGGTGCGGCACCGGTGTCGAGAACACGATTTGTGTGGAGGTGTTTCCAAAGCGCTGGATCTTTCCAATAAATGTGTCCAACTCCTGTGTAGACGGAAACGCTACCTTGATCAGCATGGAATATACGCCGGTAATACAGTTGCACTCCAAAACATTTGGGCAACTGCTGATAAACGGATAAAATTCCGATTTTTGATCTGCAGACAATTCCAGATTAATAAAAGCAGTAATATGATATCCCAGCTTCTGCCGATCTATAACAGTGTTATAACCCAGAATGATCCCCTGCTTTTCTAGTTTATCGATTCGGGAAGACACAGCCGGAGCAGACAGAAATACTTTAGACGCAAGGAGCTTCAGCGGCGCTCTGGCATTTTCCTGTAATAATGTAATCAACATGGCATCGATTTTATCCATGAACGTATCGCAACCTTTCTTTCAGCCAAAGCGTTTATGAGGTATCAAGGTCAGTTTCACATTTTTCATTTACTGCTTTCAGGTATGAAACAAACGCCTATGCACTCTGCTTCGCCTTTTTCTATTTTTATAGTATAGCAAAAAAATATGTCGAATTGTTATCTGATTTATAAATTTTCCGTCAGAACTTCACTTTCTTATTTTTTCAGGCTATCAATCTTATTTTTTGTTTGCTGAATCTCCTGCAATCCATTCTGAAAATAATCCTGTGCATCATTGAGTAAATGATTAACATATTTCTCGGCAGCATCCTTGATATCGTTTGAGCCGTTCTGAGCTTTTGTCAGCATATCCAAAGCTCGTTTTTTTGCCTCCTGCAAAATTGTCTGTTCAGACAGCATCTGCTTTGCACGTGCTTCTGCATCCTGAATAATCGCCTCTGCCTTATGCCGTGCTTCGTTAATAATGCGGTCACAGTCAGAATCAATGAGCTTTGCCCGCTTGATTTCTGCCGGAATATTCAAATGTGCTGAATTTAGCAATTCCCGCATTCGATCCGCATCGATCACTGCCTTGTGCGCAGCAAACGGAATCGGGCGGGAGCGATCCAGCAAATCATCCATATCATCCAAAATTTCTTCTATGTTCATGACAGCTTCTCCTTTACCAATCGATTCACAATCATATCTAAAATTTCAGGCGGAACAAAATGGCTGATATCTCCGCCAAACGCTGCGATCTGTTTGACCACACTAGAACTTAAATACATGTTCTCAGAGGTTGTCGTCAAAAAAACGGTTTCGGCACCTGCATAAAGCTTTCGGTTCGCCAATGCCATTTGAAATTCGTACTCAAAATCGCTGACTGCGCGAAGTCCTTTTACAATTGCCGTAGCACCGGCATCCTTTACATAATTCGCCAGAAGTCCATCTGAAATATCTACCGTTACATTAGGAAGATCTCTGGTCACGCAGAGAATCATATCCTTTCGCTCCTGCGGAGAAAAACAGGCATTGTTTTTCATGATGTTTTTTGACACCAGAACGATCACCTGATCAAACAGCTTCGATGCCCGTGTAATAATATCCAAATGTCCCACTGTAACAGGATCAAAACTGCCTGGACAAACTGCAATTCGCTCCATATTACGCTTCATCCCTTCTGCATACATATGTCGTCACGGTAATTGCGCCGTATTTTTTTTGCTTTTTCTGCACCAATTCTGCTACTGTTTCCGGCATTTCCAAGCCTGTTTCATGTTCGCAGATGACGATGCCATCTGTTCGCATACATTTTGACAGAAGCGGCAGAAGTTGTTTCAGAATTCCCTTATGGTATGGCGGATCCAGAATAGCAATGTCAAATTGCATCCCGGCAGTTTGTAAAAAGGACTGTGCTTCCATCTGATGCAGCTGTGCCTGATCTGCCAGCTGTACAGATTCCAGATTTTCCTGAGTCATCCGGAGAGAACGTGGAGAATTATCCACAAACACTGCACCGGCTGCACCGCGGCTCAGAGCTTCGATTCCCATCTGACCGCTTCCGGCAAACAGATCCAACACCACAGCTCCCGGCAAATCAAACTGGATCGCCGAGAAAATCGCTTCCTTAACTTTGTCTGTTGTGGGACGGACATCCATTCCTTCTAGTGTTTTCAATTTTCTGCCTTTTGCACTGCCGGCAATTACACGCATATGCATTCTCCTTTTGAAAAGCATCTCGGAAATACTGTGAAAAGCCTGTTTTTTCTCATCTTGCAAGTTCATCCGACCAATGCCTTAAATTCATACCTTTTTATTATACACTGAATCCGTGCAAATGTCCAGCTTTTTTTCAAGAATTCTTTCGGAAAAGATACGTTTCTCATGAGTTGACCATTCCCTGGATCACCGTATAAAGCGCCTCTGCCGTTTGCCGGTTGATCCCTGCTGCGGATTCCAGTTCCTCCACTGTTGCCCGTTTGAGATTTGCCAGTGTCTTAAAGCGAAGTAGCAGCTTCTGTGCTTTTTTCTCGCCGATGCCGCGCACTTTTGTAAGTTCCATCTGATAGGAAGATTTCGCGTGAATGCTGTGCATATAGGCAACAGAGTAACGGTGCACCTCATCCTGAATCTGAGTGAGCAGATGAAAGGCAGCCCGGTTGGCAGACAATGAGATTTCTCCGCCGGTGCCGGCTATTGCACGAGTCCGGTGCTTCTGATCTTTTACCATGCCAAACAGCGGTACATGCAGGTTAAAATCCCGAAGTAATGCTGCAATAGTATTGACATGCCCCTGTCCGCCGTCCAGAAGTATCAGATCCGGCAGACGGGAAAAGCCAGATTCGTCCTGAGCAATATAATGCTTCAGGCGGCGGGTCAGAGCTTCTCTCATACAGGCATAGTCATCCTGTGTAATGTGCTCTTTCATGCGAAAGCGCTTATAGGCTTTCTTCTGCGGCCTGCCGTTTTCAAATACGACCATGCCGCATACCATGGAGGTGGAGGACAGATTCGAGATATCGTATGCTTCGATATACTGCGGCGGCTGTGCTAATCCCAAAACAGTTCCCAGTTCTTCCAGTGCCTGCACCTCTCTGCCTGTTCGGTTAAAGCGGATCGCAAGCTCTTCATTGGCGTTGTTTCGGGAAAGCTGCACAAACTGGCAAAGAGTTCCTCGCTGCGGAACCGTGATATGAACACGAGCACCCGCATACTCAGAAAATAATTTTTCGTACATTTCCTGATTTGGCAGTGAGAATTCCAGCACAATATTTTTCGGAATATCCGACCGATGGTGCTCATAATACTGCGTCAGATAGGAATCCATCAGCTCTTCCCGAGGCGCATTTTCCTGGAAAAAGAAAGTTTCTTTATCGAACAGTCTCCTGCCCCGGTAGCGCAGAATAGAAACACACTGTGTTCCGCCATGTTCTGCCATGGCGATAATATCTGCTTCTTCCAGTGCAGCATCCATGATTTTCTGCGTCTCCCCTGCCTTTGTCACGGCTGCGATCCGATCACGATACATAGCAGCCCGTTCAAAATCCAGTTCCTCCGCAGCTTTTTCCATCTCTGCCTGCATTCGCTTGACGGAATCGGTGCTCCCCATCTGGATATACTCTTTTGCCTGGCGAATTATTTCAGCATAATCTGATTGAGAAACACAGCCGCGGCACACGCCCATACATTGTTTGATATGATAATTCAGACACGGGCGCGTTTTCTTGAAATCCTCCGGAAATTGCTTATGACATGTTGGCAGGCGAAACGCCCGATTGGTCTCTCGTGCGGTTTCTCGCGCCACATAACCGCTCATATACGGCCCGAGATAATCACCGGCTTTTTTCTTATTCTTCTCCACTGTCAGTCTGGGATACGGCTCATGGGAAAAACAGAGATAGGTGTAGCCCTTGTCATCCTTCAACAAAATGTTGTATTTCGGCTGATGCTGCTTGATCAGACTGCATTCCAGCACAAGAGCTTCATATTCCGAGTCGGTGACAATAAAATCGTAATCATACACATGCTCTACCATACTCGCTACTTTAGGTGTGTGGTCAGCAGATTCCCGAAAATAACTTGTCACACGATTTTTCAGATTCTTTGCCTTTCCGACATAGATGATCTCAGACTTCTGATTTTTCATCAAATAAACACCCGGAGATGTTGTAAGCTTTGCGGTTTTTTCCCTCAGTACAGGTAAACGACAATTCATAACAACGCCTCCGGGTGTCGGTGCCTGATTCCAGGCAATTTTATTGCAATTACGACAGTGCTTTCAGTGCACGCTGTCCGATATCATTTCGATAATGTGCATTCTCGAAAGAAATGGTCTTTACGCCTGCATAAGCAGTTTCCAGTGCATCCGGCAATGTCTCAGCAGTTGCAGTAACGCCGAGCACACGGCCGCCCGCCGTCAGGAATGTCTCCCCATCCAGCTTTGTGCCTGCGTGGTAAACAAAGCAGTTTGCAGTCTGACCATTTTCATCCAGACCGGAAATCGGCAGACCGGTGGTATATTTCTTCGGATAACCGCCGCTTGCCATTACGACACAGGCCGCACAGCCGCTCTTCCACTGAATATCCAGCTGATCCAATGTACCATTCCAGATCGCCAGCATAATATCTACCAGGTCGGTCTCCAGCAACGGCAGAACTACCTGTGTCTCCGGATCGCCGAAGCGGCAGTTATACTCGATTACTTTCGGACCCTTGGGTGTCAGCATCAAGCCGAAATACAGACAGCCGGTAAACGGTCTGCCCTCTTCCTGCATGGCACGAATGGTGGGCAGGAAAATGGTATCCATGCACTGCTGTGCTACTTCCGGTGTATAATACGGATTCGGTGCAACTGTGCCCATGCCGCCGGTATTCAGACCCTGGTCGCCGTCCAATGCACGCTTATGATCCATGGAGGAGACCATTGGCTTTACGGTCTTGCCGTCTGTAAAGCTGAGGACAGATACTTCCGGGCCGGTCAGGAACTCTTCGATAACGATCTGAGAACCGCTCTCCCCGAAAATCTTGTCCTCCATGATAGAGGCAATGGCATCGAACGCTTCCTGTTCATTCTGCGCAATAACAACGCCCTTGCCCAATGCCAGTCCATCTGCCTTAATGACAGTGGGATACACATTCTTTTCTTTCAGATAAGCTTCTGCTGCCTTCGGATCGTTGAACACACGGTATTCCGCAGTCGGAATATGATACTTCTGCATCAGATCCTTGGAGAATACCTTGCTGCCCTCCAGAATTGCAGCCTTTTTGTTCGGGCCGAATGTCATAAAGCCTTCTGCCTGCATCGCATCTGCCATACCCAGAACCAACGGATCATCCGGTGCAACAAAGACCAGATCCACTGCCAGTTCCTTTGCCAGCTTTACCATGCCGTCAATATCCGTTGCCTTTACCGGAAAGCACTTGGCATACTTCGCAATACCGCCGTTGCCCGGTGCACAGTACAGCGCATCGACCTTCGGGCTTTCTGCCAGTTTCATGACGATGGCGTGTTCTCTTCCGCCGCCGCCTACAACTAAAATCTTCATGCTGTCTTTCCTCCCGGATCAGTGATGGAACAGACGGATGCCTGTGAATGCCAATGCCATATTATACTTGTTGCAGGTTGCAATAACATGATCATCCCGAATAGAACCGCCCGGCTCAGCGATATACTGTACGCCGCTCTTGTGTGCGCGCTCAATGTTATCGCCAAAGGGGAAGAATGCGTCAGAACCGAGGCAAACCTCTGTATTCTGTGCCAGCCATGCCTTCTGTTCTTCCTTTGTAAAGACTTCCGGCTTTACCTTGAAGGTATTCTGCCATACGCCGTCCGCCAGAACATCCATATACTCATCAGAAATGTATACATCAATGGCATTGTCGCGATCCGGGCGGCGAATACCGTCTACAAACTGCAGACCCATAACCTTGAGATGCTGACGCAGCCACCAGATATCCGCCTTATTGCCGGCAAGACGTGTACAGTGGATACGGGACTGCTGTCCTGCACCGATACCGATTGCCTGACCATCCTTGACATAGCATACGGAATTGGACTGTGTATATTTCAGCGTAATCAGGGAAATCATGAGATCTCTCTTATACTTTTCCGGAATGTCCTTGTTGTCAGTTACCACATTGGACAGCATCTCTTCGTCAATCTTGAGGAAGTTGTGACCCTGTTCAAATGTGACGCCGAATACCTGTTTCCGTTCCAGGTCAGCCGGACGATATGCCGGATCGATCTGGATAATGTTATAAGTGCCTTTGCGCTTGGACTTGAGGATCTCCAGTGCTTCCGGCTCGTATCCCGGCGCAATGATACCGTCAGAAACTTCACGCTGGATCATCTTGGCGGTCGGTACATCGCAGACATCCGACAGCGCAATAAAATCGCCGTAAGAGGACATGCGGTCTGCACCTCTGGCTCTTGCATATGCGCATGCCAGCGGAGACAATTCCCCCAGATCATCAACGAAATAGATCTTTTTCAGCGTATCCGACAACGGTGCACCTACCGCTGCGCCTGCCGGAGAAACGTGCTTGAAAGAAGTCGCAGCACACATGCCGGTAGCTTCTTTCAGCTCGGATACCAGCTGCCAGCCATTGAAGGCATCCAACAAATTGATATAACCTGGTTTGCCGTTCAATACAGTGATCGGCAGGTCACTGCCGTCCTCCATATAGATCCGGGAAGGTTTCTGATTCGGATTACAGCCGTATTTTAACTGCATTTCATTTGCCATGGGAAGTACCTCCTTACTGATTCTTGTTTACGATTCTGGTTTCAGCCTTTTTCGTCTTGAGGTCAATGTAACGAACAAACAGAGACACCTTATTGTCAGCATTCAGGCTGCTCCACAGCATTTCTGTAAATGCATCAATATCGCCAGAAACAGCGATTTTCTGCGGCTCACCGGAAAAGCTCGGCAGCGGATTGCCGTCACCCTCATAGGTATGGATAAAGTGTCCGATTCCTGCAATAGGGTTGGAATAAGAGAAAGTGTATCTCTGGCAGGAGGACGGGTCTCCGTCTGCACTCTTCAAAATAGAAAGTGCATAGGAAAAGCCATTGTTGCTCTGGTCAATAAGACCAGAAATGCGCGGTGTGTAGTTCGGTGCATCCGGCTCGAACTCCCGGGTGCGCAAAGACTCTTCAAAAGTTTTCCCTGCCTGCATCAAATCATACACAGTATCTGTCTGGTCGCCATTGGTAACAATAGTATAATCCCCCAGAACGCGAACCGGCGCGTAGATAATCAGGCTAGGATCTACCATCTTAGACGGATCGAATGCCTGAGTGCGGATGCCTGCGCCGTCCTCCACGAACACACGGTTACGGCTGTTTTCACTTCTTCCCATAATGAAGTATGCAGAAACAGCATACTTTCCATCTTCCGAGCGACCCAGTACAATGCCTCTGCCCGGATAAGAATTTTGCTGCAGTTCCTGCTGCAATGATGCGATTTTCATAGCTTCCTCCTGCTTTTAGCGGATATGTTCCGCATTTCTTTCGGCAATACTGCCGTTACTCTTTGATCAAAACGGTTCTTCCTCTGACCTCCAGGCGATCATTACAGAACAGATCCACTGCCTGGGGCAGAATTTTCCATTCTGCCTGTTCCATGACGCGTTCCTGCAAGATCTTCGGGGTATCTCCCGGCAGCACCGGGACAGGCTGCTGCAGAATGATCGGCCCATCGTCTGCCACTTCGTTGACAAAATGCACCGTTGCTCCTGTGTACTTTACGCCGCGTTCCAAAGCCGCTTCATGGACATGCAGTCCATAGAAACCATTGCCGCAGAAAGACGGAATGAGGGACGGATGCACATTGATGATCTGATTATGATACGCCCGGATAATGCTTTCATCCAGAATTGTCATAAAGCCGGCCAATACAATGAGATCCGCATATTCCTGGAACAATGCCTCCAGAAGTGCCTTATGATACACTTCACGGGACGGAAAACTCTTCGGCACGATCACACGCGTACCGATGCCGTTTTCCTTGGCACGAGTCAGGGCATAAGCATCCGGATTCGACGAGATCACGCAGGTGATCCTGCCGTTTGTGATGCGTCCGCTCTTCTGCGCATCGATCAGCGCCTGGAGATTGGTTCCGCCGCCGGAAACCAGCACAACAATATTTTTCATTTTTGCTCTGCCTCTTCTCTCTTATTTGAGGATAACACCCTCGTCAGATGCCACCAGTTCACCCAGAACATAGGCATTTTCGCCGGCTGCATTCAAAATGCGGATTGCCTTATCTGCATCCTCCTGCGCCACACATACCATCATGCCGACACCCATATTAAAGGTGTTGAACATATCGTGCTCCGGAATCTTGCCGGTCTTTGCAATCAGATCAAAAATCGGCAAAACCTGAACATCGCTGCGGCTGATTTTTGCAGACAAACCCTTTTTCAGTGCACGCGGAATGTTCTCATAGAAACCGCCGCCGGTGATGTGTGCGATGGACTTCGGTGTTACCTCTGCCAGCAGCTTCTGAATCGCGTTGACATAGATCTTGGTCGGTGTCAGCAGGCATTCGCCCAGTGTAGTTCCCAGATCTGCAAAGTGACGTGCCAGATTCTGTTCATTCACAGTAAATACGTTGCGGATCAGAGAGAAGCCATTGGAGTGGACACCGCTGGACTGCAGTGCGATCAGCACATCGCCTTCCTTCTGGCTGTCCATGTTCAGGATCTTGCTCTTATCGACAACACCGACTGCAAAACCAGCAACATCGTATTCATCCTCCGGGTAGAAACCGGGCATTTCTGCAGTTTCACCGCCGACCAGAGCACAGCCGGACTGTACACAGCCCTCTGCCACACCGGAAACGATGGATGCCACCTTTTCCGGAACATTCTTGCCCAGGGCAATATAGTCCAGGAAGAACTGCGGTTTTGCGCCGCAGCAAATAATATCATTCACGCACATTGCAACACAGTCGATACCGATCGTGGTGTGCTTATCCATCAGAAAGGCGATTTTCAGCTTGGTTCCTACGCCGTCTGTACCGGAAACCAGTACCGGCTGCTGCATTCCTGCCACATCCAGTGCATAGAGGCCGCCGAAGCCGCCAATGTCCGTCAGAACATTTGCTGTCATGGTTCTGGCAATATGGGACTTCATCAGTTCCACTGCCTTGTAACCGGCAGTGACGTCTACGCCCGCCTTTTTATAGCTTTCCGAATAGCTTTCCATTTTTGTGTTACCTCCAAAGTATGATGGGAAACCGCCTTTCGCAATTTCCGGTTATTCGCCTATCTTGCTTTCAAATTTATCTTTTGGCATTTCTGCCGGCACCTCGATGGGATAATTGCCGGTGAAGCATGCCGTACAAAAGCCGGTCTGCGGTGTCATTTCCGGCGTTGCCAGAGACTGTACGCCTTCGATGCTCAGATAGCCCAATGAGTCAGCGCCAATATGCTCACAAATCTCTGGGATCGTCATCTGACATGCAATGAGATTTTCTTTGCTGTCAATATCCACGCCGAAATGACACGGATTTGTGAACGGCGGACAAGAAATGCGCATATGCACTTCTTTTGCGCCTGCTTCACGCAATAGATTCACAATACGCTGACAGGTCGTACCGCGAACAATGCTGTCATCCACCAGAATGACGCGTTTTCCGGCAACAACACTCTTCACCACGTTCAGCTTGATCCGCACAGAATTGGTACGCATCTTCTGATTCGGCTGAATAAAGGTTCTGCCGACATAGCGATTCTTGATAAAGCCGACCTCGTACGGAATGCCGGATGCCTGAGACAGACCCAGTGCCGCATCCAGACCGCTGTCCGGAACTCCGATCACCACGTCTGCATCCACTGGATGTTCTTTCCAAAGCAGCTTTCCGGCACGGATGCGGGCATCGTGCACGGTGCAGCCGTTAATGACAGAATCCGGGCGTGCAAAATACACATACTCAAATACGCAGAGCGACGGCTTCTGACCGCAGTGCGTCCGGATGGATCGAATCTCCTTGCCGTCTGCTACAACGATCTCTCCCGGATCCAGTTCGCGTTCAAATGTCGCCTCTACACTGTCCAGTGCACAGGTTTCCGATGCAAATACCACACTGCCGTCTTTACAGCGCCCCATACAGAGCGGACGGAAGCCGTTGGGATCTCTTGCAGCGATCAGCTTTTGCGGCGACATTACAACCAGGGAATATGCGCCTTTCAGGTCATACATGGCATATTCCACTGCTTCTTCGATAGAAGAACGCTTGAGCCGCTGTTCCGTCACTGCATAAGAGATGACTTCAGTATCATTTGTCGTATGAAAAATCGCACCACGCAGTTCATACTTACGCCGTAATTCATGTGCATTGACCAGATTTCCATTATGTGCAATAGACATCGGTCCTTTCACATGGCGCACAACGATGGGCTGCGCATTGGAACGGCTGGGTTTTCCGGTAGTAGAATACCGTACATGACCGATCGAAATATTCCCTTGTCCGAGCTTTTCGACCTGACTGCGGTTAAATACCTCCGGCACCAGTCCGAGATCCTTATGGTGGGAGAAAACGCCCCGGTCATTGACTACAATGCCGCAGCTTTCCTGCCCTCTGTGCTGAAGCGCATAGAGCGCCACATATGTCATGGTGGCAACGTCCGTTGTATAAGGCGAGATCACGCCGAACACGCCGCATTCTTCATGCAGACCTGTCTTCAATTACAATCATTCCCTTCCGTTCCAGCAATACGAACACAGCTGGCAGTCGGGCTTTCCTACGGCACGGATGGTGCCTTCCAGCGATTGAAATTCCAGCGACGTCAGTTGGAGACGCCGGCAGATCTCATCCCGGAGCAGCTTTCCTCGCTCTGTGTTAGAGTTGCTGTACTCGTCAATATGCTGCAAACCTGCGACGCCTTCATTTTCATCAATGATCTGGCGTGCGATCAATTCCATCTCCGAAGTGCTTCGGGAGAAGTTCAGATATTTACAGCCGTACATAATCGGCGGACAGGCAGAACGCATATGGATTTCCTTCGCGCCGTTTTCATAGAGAAACTCAACAGTTTCCCGCATCTGTGTGCCCCTAACAATGCTGTCATCCACGAATAAGAGCTTCTTGCCCCGAATCAATTCCGGAACAGGAATCAGCTTCATTTTCGCTACCCGGTTTCGCATGGACTGATTGGCTGGCATAAAGCTTCTCGGCCATGTAGGTGTATATTTGATAAAAGGTCTCGCAAACGGAATGCCGCTGCGATTGGCGTAGCCGATGGCATGAGGAACGCCGGAATCCGGAATGCCGCAGACATAGTCCACATCCGGGAGCTTTCCGTTTTTCATGTCGTTCTCCGCCATGATCTCGCCGTTTTTGGTACGCATCATTTCAACATTGACACCTTCATAACAAGCAGTGGGATAGCCGTAGTATGTCCACAGGAAAGTACAGATCTTCATTTCGTCTGTACCTTCGTAGAGCACTTCATAGCCATCCTTGGTCAGTTTTGTAATTTCCCCTGCTTTCAGTTCGTGACAGGTTTCGTACCCTAACTTTTGATATGCAAACGATTCAAATGAGAAGCAGTATCCATCAGGACGCTTTCCGATCAGAATCGGCAGCTTTCCCACCTTATCCCGTGCGCAAATGATAGCATCTTCTGTCATAATGACCAGGGACATTGTGCCCTCGATCTTGCTTTGCGCATAGCGGATACCCTCCACAAAGGTCGGCTTCTGCGCGATCAGCGCACCGATCAAACCGCCGGAGTTGATATTACCGCTACTCATTGTTTCAAAGTTTGCACAGCCCTTTTCCAGAAGTTCTTCCGAAAGGGCCTTTGCGTTCTGGATAATGCCAATAGAGCAAACTGCATATAAGCCCAGTTTGGAACGCACCATGATCGGCTGCGGATCTGTATCGCTGATGCAGCCGATACAGATATTACCGCGCATTTTTTCAACATCTTTCTCGAACTTTGTCCGGAAAGGAGAATTTTCGATGCTGTGAATATTCCGCTGGAATCCCAGATCTGCGGAATAGGATGTCATACCGCCCCGTCTTGTCCCAAGATGCGAATGATAGTCCGTCCCATAAAATACGTCCAGAATACAGTCGTTTGCCGAGACTGCACCAAAAAAGCCACCCATGAATTATTCCCCGAAGATACGCTTCATGACTTCCTGATAAGCCTCTTCGGTACCGCCCATATCTCTGCGGAAGCGATCCTTATCCAGCTTTTCGTTGGTCTTGACGTCCCACAGACGGCAGGTATCCGGAGAGATCTCATCTGCCAGAATGATTGTACCGTCAGACAGGCGGCCAAATTCGATCTTGAAGTCGATCAGACGGATGCCGATGGACAGGAAGAACTTCTTCAGCACTTCATTTACCTTGCGGGTATAATTCTTGATGGTATCGATTTCTTCCTGTGTTGCCAGACCCAGAGCCAGTGCATAGTCATCGTTAATGAACGGATCATTCAGCTCATCACACTTGTAGCTGAATTCCAGGATCGGGCACAGCAGATCCTTACCTTCTTCCACGCCCATACGCTTGGAGAAGCTGCCTGCCGCAACATTACGAACAATAACCTCCAGCGGCACGATAGAAACTCTTTTCACAGCAGTCTCACGGTCGCTCAGTTCTTCTACCAGGTGTGTCGGAACGCCTTCTTTTTCCAGCTGCTTCATGATGTAGTTGGACATCCGGTTGTTGATCACGCCCTTACCAACGATCGTACCCTTCTTTTCTCCGTTGAATGCAGTTGCATCATCCTTATAATCAACGATAACCACATCCGGATTTTCGGTTGCATATACTTTCTTTGCCTTGCCCTCATAGAGCTGTTCTGTTTTTTTCCAATCAGCCATTTTCTGTTCCTCCAAAAATAAAATTATTTGATTTATTGTGACTCAGCAGTTGCTATATTCTGCTGAAATTTTTGCATCCTTTGCTTTTACGCCCTGTTCCATATCCGCTTTCATCTGCTCCAGCTTTGCATCAAGCTCCGGATCAGACAGTGCCAGCATCTGTGCTGCGAGGATCGCGGCATTTGCTGCGCCGTCGATCGCAACTGTTGCCACCGGGATGCCCTTCGGCATCTGTACCGTTGCCAGCAGCGCATCCAACCCATCCAGAGTAGACGACTTTACCGGAATGCCGATCACCGGCAATGTAGTATGTGCTGCCAGAACGCCGCCCAGATGCGCCGCCTTTCCAGCTGCGGAAAGGATTGCGCCAAAGCCGTTTTTCTTGGCATTAGACGCAAACTCTGCTGCCAATGCCGGAGTCCGGTGTGCCGACATGACATGCACCTCGTAGGGAATGGCGAACCGATCCAGTTCTTCCAGAGCACCCTTTACTACCGGCAGATCGCTGTCGCTGCCCATGATAACTGCTACTTTTTTTGACATATGTATTCCTCCAGATTCAGAGTTGCAGCAGCACTGTCACAGTGCACAGTGCTGTCCGAAAAGCCTGTTTTCACAGACCAGCCGCAGGACAAAACGCCCTGCAAATATGAAATCAGAATCCAAAGCATCAAGTATACTTTGCTTCTGTTATCACCCAATTTTGTTTGTTGTTTTTTTCCATGTTCACGGACAATATGCGAGTTTGCGTTCCATTTTCGCTGCCGCGAAGCACAACCTCTGCCTGCCAGTTCAGCACTGGCATCCCGGCATCATTCTGACCTACTGTCAGATAGAGCGCAGATTCCACACGCGCTGCCTTTTCCTCCTGAAGCACCGCACCGCCAAGTACAGCATTTTCATTTTCCTGCCCCGTCAGATCAGAAATCCGGGTAAAATTTTGCGTTTTTATCATTTCCAAAAATTCTGCCATCATATCTGCGCACCGAATCCATTCTTCCGGCATCAGTGCCGCAGCGTCTGTTTTTTCTGCAGATGCAGTAAAAGAGACAGCATCTGTTTTTCGGAAAAGTTCAACCCGAACCAACTGAAGGATCTCCTTTTCCAAAGAGTACTGAAAGGCATCTGTTCCGCAGTTCAACGTCAGCAGCGGCTTTTCCCATGTGCTGCCGTCCCACAGCATTGCGTCAGCAGCACAGAAATCATGGTCATAAAGTACCACTTTGTCGCTATCCGCCAGCTCTGCTAAATAATAAAAATCCGTCAGCGCATACACATCGCGATATACAAAAGGAGCAGCTACATTTCCATCCAGATTCAGTACACCCACACGATTTCCTTTCGCCGCAGCGAGATACTCTGTACCGATAAAAGACAGCCGTTCCCATTCCGGCTCCAGAATCGTGTTGCCGGCTGCATCTGCTACGCCATAAAGCCCATCGTCTCCTTGAATGATCTCATTCCCGTTAGGATTCACAATGGTTTCAGAGGCGCTGTTTTGCGCTGTGGCAGATTTTTTGGAAATGTTCATAGAAAAGCTGACTGTTGCAACAATCAAGATCATCAAAACCAAGACCAGGATTCCTGCCGCCAGTCGCGTATGTTTGTTCATCTGCAACGCTCCTGCTCAGGCTTCTTGTGATTTGCGGGCATCCTTTTCGGTTTCCTGTACCAGATAAATCGGACGCTTTTTGGTCTCCAGATAAGTTTTTGCCAGATATTGACCAGCAATGCCAACACAGAACAGCTGTAAGCCGCCCATAAAGAAAATCGCACAGATCAGAGTCGCAAATCCCTGTACCGGATCGCCGAACGCCAGCTTCTTGATAATAATAATCAGGATCATTACAAAAGCTACCAGACAGCTTGCCACGCCTAAGATAGAAGAAATGGTCAGAGGTGCTGTGGAAAATGCAAAGAATCCGTCCAGTGCATAACGGAACAGCTTCCAGAAGGACCAGGTACTCGTGCCTGCTGCGCGTTCTACATTCTCATATTCAATATATTTCGTACGGAATCCGACCCAGCTGAAAATGCCTTTGGAAAACCGGTTGTACTCCTTCATCGACAGGATGGCATCGACCATCTGCCGCGTCATAAAGCGGAAATCCTGTGCGCCGTCTACGATCTCAGTCTGCGAGATCCGTTTCATGATCTTGTAAAACTTCCGGGAAAACCATGAAAGCAGCTTTGGCTCGCCTTTTCGGCTGACACGGCGCGTTGTCGCACAATCATAATCACCGCTCAGAACGATGTTATACATCTTCGGCAGAAATGCCGGCGGATGCTGCAGATCAGCATCCATAATGACAACATAATCTCCCGTGGCGTTTTCCAGTCCGGCATACATTCCGGATTCTTTGCCAAAATTCCGGGAAAACGAAATATACCGCACGCGCTCATCCTGCTTTGCCAGTTCCCGCAGTTTCACAAGCGTGCCATCCCGTGAGCCGTCATTGATGAACAGCAGTTCAAAATCGGTATCTCCATGTTCTGACTGAATCTGCTCCATTACCTTTTGAATTTCTATGTAAAACAGCGGCAGAACCTCCTGCTCGTTGTAACACGGCACAACAATCGAAATTTTTTTCATGGCATTCCCTTCCGTTTCACAGCTTCCCTTGAAAATCAACTGTTTTATTTCGCGCATCCCACCAACTTTTTTTCGTTTCCATGACACGCCTTTATTTATTATACCACCTTTTCAGACATTTTACAATACCCTAACGCGGATATTTTTGAATTTTCTCAGCGGTGCTCCAAAAATCGCTCCAGCTGCCGCTTATAATTGGAAGAACGATGTGCCATCTGATCTACCAGCCGGAGCAGTTTTTCTTCTGAAACCAGATCCAGCGCCTGAACTTCTGTTTCCTGCATCGTACAGTCCTTTAAAGAAAAGGGCATTTTAATATAGTAAACATCATGATAGCAGCTCCGGCGACGATCCCGAAAAAGAAACTGCATCTGATCCCGCGGCAGCGTCAGTCCGATTTCCTCTTTCGCCTCCCGCAGTGCACCGTCCAGACTGGTTTCTCCGGCATCTACTGCCCCTGCGGTGATGTCCCACTGCCCGGGACGCGTTGGTTTTTTGTCCGACCGCTTCTGGATCAGAAAAAGTCCATCCTGATTTTCCAGGATCACATGAGCACAGAGAAAGTAATCTCCTTTCGGAAGGAATGTACTTCGTTCTGCAGTTCTGCCGGTTCGATTGCCTTTTTCATCATAAATATCCAGAATTTCCATATTCAGCCACTTCCCTTTCCGCCGCTGCGCTTACGCCGACCACAATTCTTCTACCTGCAGACGCTTATCTGCGGTGCTGTCTTCATTTATTCTATCTTATTTATTGTAGCATGAAAATCTTTCCGGCTTCAAGAAGCATTTCTGAATATTCTTTAAAAAATACCGCTTTAGCAGAATAAAACACTCTGAAAAATTTGCTTTCTGAAAATTACATGAAAATTTGGAAAATCTGCTTTTCATTTCTAATAAAGTATGCTATAATAAATCTTATATCCATGAATGTCAGCGGCACAGCAAATTTTTCCGCGGTGCTGCTTCAAAAAGGAGGACGGCTCTATGTCAAATTGGAGAGAACGCCTGATACGATTTATGCAGGGCAGATACGGCGGAAACGATTCTTTTAACAAGGCGCTTTTCGGCGTGTTTCTGTTTTTTCTGCTGATTGCCATTTTCACAAGCCGAAGCAGCGCTGCAAACGCCATCTGTAACCTGATTGCCATTGCGGTGCTTATCTATTCCTACTACCGCATTTTTTCCAGAAATATTGCGCGCAGACAGGCAGAAAACCAAAAGTTCCTGGAACTGACTGCGCCCATCCGGAACTGTTTCGGAAAAAAGAACACGGATAAAACACATCGGATCTTCCAATGTCCTCAGTGCGGACAGAAAGTGCGTGTTCCAAAGGGAAAGGGAAAAATCGAGATCACCTGTCCGAATTGCCGCAATCATTTTATCAAACGGAGTTAAAACACTATGTACGGATATATTCGGGCATACAAACCGGAAATGCGATTTCGGGAATATGACGTTTATCGTGGCTGTTACTGCGGCCTTTGCGAAGCGCTGCAGCAGCGGCACGGCACAGCGGCACGCTGGACACTGAGCTATGATATGACTTTTCTGATTCTGTTGCTGACTGGACTCTATGAACCGGCAGAGCAGAAAGAAAAATGCCGGTGCATCGCGCATCCTTTTCAAAAAAGTCTGCATATCCAGAGTGCGGTCACGGACTATGCTGCAGATATGAGCGTTCTGCTGTTTCATGACAAATGTATGGACGACTGGCATGATGAGAGAAAACTCACACGCCGCGCTGCCGCTGAAATGTTCCGGAAAAGCAATCGGCGCATTCGGCAGCAGTATCCGGAAAAAAGCCGCATAGTACAGGGAGAACTGGAAAAGCTGCAGCAGATGGAACAAAACGGCGAAACAAATCCGGAGCTTCCTGCCAGCTGTTTCGGCACATTACTTGGAGAACTGTTTGTCTGGAAAAAAGATATATGGGCTGACACCCTGCGGAAAATCGGCTTTTATTTGGGCAAATTCATCTACCTTCTGGATGCTTATGATGACCTGGAACGCGACCGCAAAAAAAACTGCTACAATCCGTTTTTGCTGACCGATACAACAGAACCGCAGTTTTCACAAACCTGTGAATCCATGCTGCAAATGATGATGGCATCCTGTGCTGAAGCATTTGAGCGTCTGCCGATTCTGCATTATGAGGAGATCCTGCGAAATATTCTGTATGCAGGTGTCTGGACAAAATTTTATCAGCGAAAAAAAGAACGACAAGAGAAACAGGAGAAACAAAAACATGGATCCATATGAGGTACTGGGGATTTCCCGAAACGCCACCGACCAGGAAGTGAAAAAAGCCTACCGCGCCATGAGCCGAAAGTATCATCCGGATGCAAATGTGGACAAACCAAACGCAAAAATGTATGAGGAAAAGTTCAAACAGATCCAGCAGGCATACCAAACCATCATGGATGAGCGACAGCATAAGACTTCCGGAACCGGTTACGGCGGATTTTATGAGCGGCGCTCTGCCGCAGGAAGCGGTGACGAGAACAGCGTACACTTGCAGGCAGCAGTAAACTTTATCCGGAATGGCAGATTCACGGAGGCTGTCCGGGTTCTGGATGGTATCAGCAACCGAAATGCACAGTGGTACTACGTTTCCGCTGTGGCAAATTCCGGCGCCGGAAACAACGCGACTGCATTGCAGCACGCAAGAACCGCGGCACAGATGGAGCCGAACAACTATGAATATCAGAAATTAGTGCAGCAGCTAGAGTCTCCCGGCTTCTCCTATCAGCAGATGCAGCAGCCCTATATGGGAAGCGGTTTTGATGACAGTGGCTGCGTGCGCTGCTGTGCGGCAAACATTTTGTTAAATCTGGTGCTTGACTGCTGCTGCAACTGCTATTGAAAATGAGCCTTGATACAGAGTTCAAACAAAAAAAGAACTGCACCCTTTCTGCAAAGAACAGTGCAAACATTTTATGTGAACGTGCGTTGAAACTGCTGTGAAAACAGCAGTTCTTTTTTTGGAAGTATTGCACAAGTTTTTTTCCGAAAACTGTACCATCTGAGAAAAATATCGGGCGGTCTCGGATTTTTTACGGAAAAGTGTTTACTTTTCCATGGGAATATGGTATGATGACAAGTAAGGTCATACCAATTTCCGAGACAGCTCCTTCAGGAATTGTCTCAAAGAATGAGGAGATTCCATGATGTTTTTCAATCATAAAAATGCAGAACAAGAACCGACACAGAGTTCTAATCCATTTTTTTATTATGGCGGAAATTATCCCGGAGAAACATCTGAACCTTTTTATCATTCCGGTATTAAAAATTATAATCTGCGCGTTTCTGTTTCGACTCATATCGGAAAGGTACGCGGCAATCATGAGGACAACTTCTATCTGGAAGGGCTCTACATGAATGATATTTTTCGGAATGATTTTTCTGCATCTTATACGATTCATTACGCTGACGGTATGAGCTTTGCCGTTTTTGATGGTATGGGCGGCGCAGCATACGGCGAAGTTGCATCTGAGATCGCTGTACAGACCCTGCGCAAATATGAAAAAAAGCTGAAACATGCAGACGGGACACGTATGCTGGATCAGTTGATTTCTTCCTATACCTCAGAGGCAAACAATGCGATTTGTGACATGCTCACAGAAAAGCACTGTCAGACGGGCGGAACTACCTTTTCTATGCTGTACTTCCTGGGCGACGCAGTGAAGCTGTATTATCTGGGTGACAGTCGGATCTATCGGTATCAAGGCGATGTTCTGACGCTCCTGACCCGGGATCACACAGTAGCAAACCAGAAGGTAGAGGCTGCAATCTATACAGAAGAAGAAGCAAAGCACAGTCCCGATCAGCACCGGCTGACGCTGTTTATCGGTTCTGACCGCAAAGAGATCGGGTTAAATGCGGACAGCAGACCCCCTTTGCCGTTAGAAGTCGGCACAAAGTTTGTGCTGTGTACCGATGGATTGACCAACATGTGCACGGATGATGAAATCGCAGAGCTTCTGGCACAAAATTATTTTAATGAAGCAGCAGTGTTGGTGCAGGCTGCACTGCAAAACGGCGGCACGGATAATATCACATGCATTGTATTAGAAGTGCTTCCCGCCACACAGGATGAAAAAAACGGAGAATCATGATCTCTCCGGCATATCTGCCATAGAAAAAGCGGCGCACGGTGTTTTTATACCGTGTGCCGCTTTTTTCTTTCAAGATCACTGAGATCCTGCTCAGATCCGCTCTACCTTCATCATATTTGTGGTATTGGAAACACCTACCGGTGCGCCGGCAGTAATAACAACAATATCGCCCTTATTGACCAGATCAGACCGCAGCGCAGCATGAATCGAAGCATCAAACAACGCATCCGTATTTGAAACCTCGTCCACCAGCATGGGATACACGCCCCAGCTCAGATTCATCTGACGCTGTACCCGTTCGCTGACAGTACAGCTGATAATCGGACAGCACGGCCGGTACTTCGAGATCTCCCGCGCAGTCACGCCAGACATAGTTACTGTCAGGATTGCCGCTGCATCCAGGTCATGCGCTGTAGTCACAGTTGCATGGGCAATGGCGTTGGCAATGTCCGCATTCTTCTTGGTGCGGCTAGCAGAATGCATGCCCTTATAATCGATGTCATCCTCTGTGGTGCGTGCAATCAAATCCATGGTGCGGACAACCTCTACCGGGAAAGCACCGGCAGCCGTCTCGCCGGACAGCATGATGGCACTGGTGCCGTCGTAGATCGCATTGGCAACGTCTGTGATCTCCGCACGAGTCGGGCGCGGATTGGTAATCATGGACTCCAGCATCTGAGTTGCTGTGATCACCTGCTTGCCCGCCTGATAGCCCTTGCGGATCAGCTGCTTCTGCACTGACGGGATCTGCTCAAAAGGAATCTCAACACCCAGGTCGCCGCGGGCAACCATGATACCGTCAGACGCTTCCAGGATCTCATCAATATTCCGGACACCTTCTACATTTTCGATTTTCGCGATAATGCGGACATCAAACCATCCCAGGCTCTGGGTATACTTCCGCAGGTAGTCGATATCCGCAGAGGTGCGGACGAAGCTGGCTGCGATGAAGTCAAAGCCCATCTTTGCTGCAAATTCCAGGTCATTCTTGTCACTCTCGCTGAGGTACGGCATGGACAGCTGTACACCGGGCACATTGATGCCCTTATTGTTGGAAAGGACACCGCCGTGAATCACATGACATACGATGTTTGTTGCATTTACCTTTTCAACAACCATCTCGATCACGCCGTCATTCACCAGAATGTGCACGCCCGGCTTCACATCCCGGGGCAGATTCTTAAAGGAAATGCTGCCGATTTTGTCATCACACAGAACATCATCTGTCGTCAGCGTATAAGTATCTCCCGTTTCAATGGTAACCGGCTTGTCATCCACAAAGCGTCCCAGGCGAACTTCCGGACCTCTGGTATCCATCAGTGTGGCGATCGGCAGGTTCAGTTCCTTTCGCAGGCGGACGATCTGTTCAAAGCGTCCTTCATGGGTCGCATGGTCGCCGTGGGAAAAGTTGAACCGGGCAACATTCATGCCGGAAAGCATGATCTGCCGCATTATAGAGTCATCATCCGTTGCAGGTCCGATCGTACAAACGATTTTCGTCTTTCTCATTATGATTCACGCATCCTTTTGTTCTTCTATGGTTTCTTAAACTTACCTTTATAGTATAACATAAAAAGCTGCAAATGAAAAGTTAAATTTCTGAAAAGTATTCCGAGTCTGCCTTTGCACAAATAAGTATTTCAAATCGATTTTCTTCTTTTTCAAAGATGAAATCGATTACTGCTGCACTTCTGCTAAAAATGCATCCAGATTTTCGGAAAGAATTGCGCGATTTTCCGCATCCGTCAGCTCCAGGGCAAAAAAGCGCTCCAATTCCTCACGATAATCCCACATGGGATAGTCCACGCCAAAAAAGCAATTTTCTGCACCAAAGTGCGCGATCAGCTTTCGGATCTCCTCCGGCGGAAGAAAAGGCAGACTGCTGCTGGTGTCAAACCGCAGGCGCGCGTCAGGCTGCAAAATAGCGTTTGCCTCTTTCCACTGCCCCCAACCGCCGAAGTGCGCTGCAATGATGCGCAGGCGCGGAAACTGGCGCAGTACCATTGCCAAACGATATGGATGGGAAAAATCAGACTTTGCGTCCCCCATATGCATCAGAATCGGCAGCCCAGTGCTCTGGATCATATCATACATGGGATAAGCTTTTGGATCATCTATGGGAAAATTCTGGAAGTCCGGATGCAGTTTAATGCCGTTCAGCTGCAGCTGCTGCAATTCCCGAAAATCCTCCTCCACATGATCGGCATAGGGGTGCAGTGTGCCAAACGCAGTACACATTGGATACGCCGCAGCACAGGAAGCCAGAAAGCTGTTGATGGAATGTACCTGTGCCACAGTGGTTGCCGGAGAGCAGATCAGAAAGTGATCCACTCCCGCCTGCATGCCGTTTTCCAGCAT
This sequence comes from uncultured Ruminococcus sp., assembly GCA_934463425.1. GTDB lineage: Bacteria > Bacillota > Clostridia > Oscillospirales > Ruminococcaceae > Ruminococcus_C. Next base: position 76,686 of record CAKSJP010000001.1, on the reverse strand, counting down.
TTCGGCAACTCTGCCGTGATACTGCATGGGCAGATCATAGAAATGGGAAATACCCTCTGTGGCTTTTTCCGCGATTTTATCCGGAAAGACATGGGCGTGTGAATCTGTGATACGATAACCGTTTTTCAAAGCGATTCTCCTTCCAGCTTTTTGATCTTCGGGTGACTCGCCATCAACCGCTTGGTTCCCACCTGATCGAAGCCGACCTCCAGCATAGCATCATTTGCCATTTTCGTAATTGCCAGAACCGTGCCGTCTCCGAAGGAGGCATGGCGCACCCGTTCTCCTACATGGAACACCTTTGGCACTGCCTGATACTTCTTCGGTTTCGAGGCTGCCATCTGCTGTTGGAGCGAGATAGACTGCAGCGATTCCGGCTTTTGCGCAGAAATACCGCGGAGCGACTGCTTCTGTGAGGTCTCCTGCTTCAGGAGGCTGCGGTCGATCTCCGTCAGGAACTGCGACTGCGGATTGCGCATGGTCGTACCAAAGAGCATCCGGCTCGCTGCTGTTGTCAATGTCAGTTTTTTCTTGGCACGAGTCAGCGCCACATATGCCAGACGCCGTTCTTCTTCCAGATCTTCCTGTGAATCCATGCTTCGGTTTCCGGGAAAAACACCCTGCTCCATACCGACCAGATACACATTCTGAAATTCCAGACCCTTTGCGGAATGCACTGTCATGAGCATAACAACATCCTGATCCGGCTCGTACTTGTCCACATCGGTATACAGTGAGATTTCCTCCAAAAATCCGCCCAGAGACGGTTCTTCCGCTTCTTTCTCATAGGTCAGCATAGAGGACTTCAATTCCTCAATATTTTCCAGGCGGAATGCACCCTCTTCTCCCATATGCTCCAGCGCTTCGCGATAGCCCGTCTTTTCCAGGACAATATCCAGGAACTTTTCCAATGGCATTTCCCGTTCTGCGGCGATCAGTTCTTCCCAGATCACAGCGAATTTTTTCAGGGCAGCTGCTTTTTTAGAGAGCACCGGATACTGATCCACATTCTGCATGACTTCCAGCGGCGAAAGGTGCAGATCCTGGGTGATGTTCTGGATCAAAGTCAATGTTGCATCACCGATGCCGCGCTTCGGTTCGTTGACGATACGTTCAAAACGCACCCGGTCGCTGGGATTTTCCACGATGCTCATATATGCGATAATGTCACGGATCTCCTTGCGGTCATAGAATCGCGTACCGCCGTAAATGCGATAAGGCACACCACTGCGTACCAGAGCACGCTCCAGCATATTTGATTGTGCATTCATCCGGTACAAAATGGCATGGTCGCTGTACTTACTGCCCTGCTTCACACTGTTTTCGATCTGTTTTACCACATAAGCGGACTCGTCTGCCTCGTCCGAAGCGCGGTACCAGGTGATCTTCTCCCCTGCGCCTGCATCCGTCCAGAGGTGTTTTTCCTTTCTGCCGTCATTGTTGGCGATCACGCTGTTGGCGGCATCCAGAATGGTCTGGGTCGAACGGTAGTTCTGCTCCAGCCGAATCACCTGACAGTTGGGAAATTCCTCTTCAAATCCCAGGATATTTTCAATGGTTGCGCCCCGGAACCGATAAATACTCTGGTCATCATCACCCACAACACAGAGATTTCCGCTGGCATGTGTGAGCAGCGAGATCAGCTGATACTGCGCATGGTTGGTGTCCTGATATTCATCTACCAGGACATAAGGGAAACGATACTGGTATTTCGCCAGTTCTTCCGGGAATCGCCGGAACAGTTCCACCGTCAGGTAAATGATATCATCAAAGTCCAGCGCATTGGATTCCAGCAAATGCCGCTGATAAATGGCATACAGCTTTGCAATGGTGGTCTGCCGATACTCTCCGCCGGCATTTTCCAGCATCTGTGCCGGAGAGATCATGGCATCCTTTGCTCTGCTGATCTCCTGGATCACACTGCGCGGCGGAAACTGTTTCTCTGAAATATTGGCATCTGCAAGGCAGTTTTTCATCAGGCGGCGTGCATCGTCTGCATCGTAGATCGCAAAGTCACTGCTATAACCCAACAGAGAAATGCTGCGGCGCAGAATCCGCACACACGCCGAGTGGAAGGTAGAGGCGTTGACGGACGAGGCGATCTCTTCTCCAAGGGTACTCGCCAGACGCGCACGCATCTCCCCTGCCGCTTTGTTGGTGAAAGTAATCGCCAGGATGTTCCACGGCCGAATGGGAGAAATGGCGAGGATCTCCCGCAGGCGGTCAGCATCTTCTGAAACCGTTCCATCTATGTACGCCCGAAGCCACCGGGCATCCTCTTCCGGCAAAAAGCCGTCTGCTCTGGCATAGCCGTCCCCGAAGTAGATCATGTTGACAATGCGGCTGATGATCGCAGTTGTTTTACCGCTTCCTGCACCGGCAAGCACCAAAACCGGGCCGTTTACGGAAAAAACTGCCTGCTGCTGCTGGGGATTCAGGGAACTGAAATACGTTTGGAATGCTTTTTGCTTCAGCGCAATGCACTCTGCTTCTGTCATATGGTTACGCTCCTATTCTCATACGCTTTCCTGCGCTTGGTTTTCTGTCATATATTTTATTATACCACATCCGGCACCATTTGAAAAGGCATCTCCAGAAACTTTTTGCTGTCGCGCAGAAAAGATGCGGATTTTTCCAGTGTTTTCGCCATTTTTTCTGCATTGACATTTTGTGCTGTTTCGGGGTATGCTATTAAAGTATGTTTGATGTATCCCTGTTCTACTTACGGTAAAGCCTGCATAAACTAACCCCTAGAAACAGGACAGCGAAATACAGGAGGTATTCTATGAAACAACACGGTTTGATCTGGTGTGCTGCAGTGCTCCTTTGCAGCAGCATGTTTTCCATCCCGGCAGGTGCAGAGGCTTTTGCGCCCGGCGGCAGCGCCGACCGGACAGCAGCAGAGGCATATGCATCCTGGATGCAGTTCAGTACGCCTGACACTGACACCCCGGCGATCGATACCGACGGCTGCCTCAACTATGCCCTTGCCAAAATGAGTGCGCGGTATAATCTCCCTGTAGAAGGGGTCGATCTGCTCTCAGACTCTTACAGCTATTACACAACCTTCGTGCAGCAGATCTTTTCCGGCAGCGGCAAAAAAATGGATCAGCTGGCAGAAACCTATGGGGCGTTTCTCACCAGAGAGGAAAGCGTCTGGCTCTCCGGAAGCATCGCAGAACGCACAAAACAGGCATACGCTGTCTGTGCAGAAACCGGTACAGACCGCTCGTGGTGCTACGTGCTGCAAATGACGACAGCATCCGGAAGCGATCATTATGTGCTCGTGGATGATGTGGACACTGAGCAGGAGCAGCTCTGGCTGCTGGACTCCGGTTCACGCTATGTCCGCTATCTGGGCGACGCGATGTCTCTGGAAAAGGGATATGCTGTCACAGCAGTGCACCCGTTCCGCATATGGCAGATGCCCGGCGACACGGACGGAGATTTTCGCCTGACACAGGCAGATGCGGCGTGTTTGCTGCGAGGCGAAGCTTCCGGCATTGCCGGCGATGCCGACCACAACGGTGTTTCCAATGCGGCGGACGCTGTTTTTCTGGCACAGGTGATCCGGCATACAGAAAACACTGCTGTACAGTACGCCATGCAGACAGAGATCCCGGCAGTTGCCACAGCAGTCACTGCGTATGCAGAGACAGCCGATCCGTCCGCCCGCTGGAACGGGAAGATCTTTCAGCGGCAACTGCGCGGTATTTCTTAGAACCTGTCTTCACAAGAAATATGTGTGGATTTTCGAGCATAATTTTGTTGCAGACAAGGCAAAAATACGCAGGCGGGCTGTCGCCCGGCAAGTATTTTTCACGCAGTATGCAGCAAAATTTGCCGAAAAGACACGGGTATACGCTTGTGAAGACAGGTTCTTAGTACCTGTCTTGATGAAAAAGCCCGTCTGCATTTTGAAGCAGCCGGGCTTTTCGTGTTTTTATTAAGTGATCTGTTTATCCAAGCTCATTGACATGCACAAAACGCATCATCCAGTCTGCAGTGTGCACATCGGCTTCCTTTTCGTAGGTATCCTGAAGCTCATTATATCGTTTTTCTTCCAGATCTGCTGTAGCAGTCAGTTCCCAGCCGGGCTTTTCTTCCGCGCTGACATAGTACACCAGGCAAGAACCATAAGTGCTGTCCAGTATCGTTACATCTCCGGAGGCTCTGGCATCGTCAAAGCACCAGTCACGCCAGGTGGTCATCAGCTGCGACTTTGTCACGTCCTGATACAGACCGCCGGAGACAGAGGTGTCTTCTGTGTACTGGTCTGCCATAGAAGCAAAGGTGGATTCTGTTTTATCACTGGACTCCCACTCCTCCAGTGCCTTTTCTGCGGCGCTGTGTGCACCGTCAGAGGATTCATAGGTGCTTGAGGTAAACAGAATCTGCCGGAGATTGACCGGATGGGTTTCGTCCCGTTCCGGCGCAGCAGTCAGAAGACAAACAGTGATCTTTTTGTTATCCGTATCGGTAAGGAGCGTGGCATCCCCTGCCTTTGCCTCACCGGAGAATGCCCATTCGCTCAGATCGTCGCCCTCTGTATAGGCAGCATCCTCCCGATACAGCGTCTTGATCTGTGCTGTCAGTTCATCCTCTGACAGCGTGGTATTTTCTGCATAATAATCGTGTACCCACTTTTCAAATGCGTCCTTACTGGTACAGCGGCGCAGATCCCGTGCCAGCTCTTCCGCTTCACTCTGGGAAATGGTAGACGAAGAACCGGAATCATCATAGCTGAATGCAAATTCCAGGTAGCTGCAAACCTGCATCTTCTTTGGGTTGCTTTGGTAGAACTCGTCCAGTTCCTCCTCAGTGAAGCTCATATTATCCTGGATGTTTCCGCTGAAGCTCTGGGCTTTGAAGTACAGTTCCAGTGCATGGGTAACATTTTTCTCCTGCACCGACTTCGGCATGGTATCAAAATCGATCTGTTTCTTTGCCTGTTCCACCAGAGAAGAAACATCCTCTGCCGGTGTATAGCCTTCCTTGTCGGCAGCCTCGCAGTAAGCCAGGATGCTTTCGCCGTATTTCTTTGCCGCTTCGGTAAAATATGCTTCCCAGGTCGTGTCGTCATTATAATCCTGATCTGCCAGGGACTTTTCGGTGTCCGGCAGATTGGAAGAATCCGAACCGGAGCTGCTGTTGATGTAGCTGTTATAGATCTGCCAGGCGTAGAAAGAGATATCCGCTGCGCTGAGAGAATAGTTTTCTGTCTTTTCAGCCGGGATCAGCTGTGTCAGGGGTTTCGCCTTCACACACCATGTCACACTGCCGGCAACAACCGCCGCTGCCGCCGCGCAGCTTATTACAGTGATCGCTGTCTTTCGGGTACGGCGCTTCTTTTTTTCTGCTTTTGCCGACGCTTTGCGCTGTTCCTTGCGCTGCTGTGCCAAAAACGCCTGTTTTTCAGATGGTTTTTTCTTTGCCATAACGGATTCCTCGTATTCTATTGCACAAAAAAGAATGGTGCAATGTAGTTGTTTTTATTAGTATAGCACATTTCCCGCAAAAAAGCAAGAGACTTTTTCTTTTGAGCGAACCGCATAAAGCTTGTGGGGCGTTTTCTTTGATTAAACGGCTTCTTCCAGGGAAAACTATGGTTGTGACAGTGCTGTGGTGCTGCCCCAGAACCGGAAGGAGGATATGGTATGGCATTTCAAAAGGTGATGATCTCCGGCATCCATACCGCAGAACTGACTGTGCTCAAGGAGAGCGAAAAAATCGAACTGCTGCGGGAGATCCGGGAAACCGGAAGCAAAGAGGCGAGAGACAAACTGATCCAGGGCAATCTGCGGCTTGTGCTGAGTGTGATCCAGCGCTTTACCGGACGCGGCGAGGATATCGACGATCTGTTTCAGATCGGCGTTGTGGGACTAATCAAGGCGATCAACAACTTTGACCTTTCCAAAGAGGTGCGCTTTTCCACCTATTGTGTTCCTATGATCAGCGGCGAGCTTCGGCGGTATCTCCGGGACTTCAACCAGATCAAAGTGAGCCGCTCACTGCGGGACACTGCCTATCAAGCGATGCAAGCAAAGGAACGGCTGCTGGCAAAGCTGCAGCGAGAACCAACTGTTCTCGAAATTGCAGAGGAGATCCGCATGAAGCCGGCAGATGTGGTGATCGCTCTGGAAAGCATCAGTGATCCGATCTCCATTTATGAACCGGTCTACTCAGAATCCGGAGATGCGCTGTATGTTCTGGATCAGATCAGCGACCGGGACTCTGTGGAAAACTGTCTGGGAGAGCTTTCCCTGCGCAACGCCATCCAAAAGCTAAAAAAAAGAGAACAGAATATCCTTTATCTGCGCTTTCTCCAAGGAAAAACGCAGACGGAGGTGGCAAAGGAAATCGGCATTTCACAGGCACAGGTATCGCGATTGGAAAAAAATGCGATTCTTCAGGTGCGGGAAGCTGCAAATATCCGCAACTAATAATGCACCCACCGAGAGCATTCCGAAGCAAGCGCAAAATTGCCCTTGCTTTTTTTTTTTGGCTATGTTATAATAAAGTTATAACAATACCGCACAAAGCTTGTGCGTAAGAGGCGCAGATCAATTTTTCGGCAAATTGCCTTGAAGCTTGCTCACACATACGTACGTCCATGAAGATGATTTCCCAGTGAAAAGCGGCATTTCCCCTGCTTTTCTTTTTTACGGAGGTAACAGATTGAAAATACAAAAATCCGCAGAAGATTATCTGGAAACGATCCTGATCCTTTACAACCGGCGCGGCACAGTACATGCCATCGATATCGCAAATGAACTGGCTTTCTCCAAGCCCAGTGTCAGTGTTGCTATGAAAAACCTGCGCGAAAACGGCTATATCACTGTTAACGAAAACAATGAGATCACGCTGACTGAATCTGGCAGAAAAATTGCAGAAACCATCTACGAGCGCCACACGCTGCTTTCCGGCTGGCTGATGGCGCTGGGCGTGGATGCCAAGATCGCAGCAGAAGATGCCTGCCGCATGGAGCATGTGATCAGTCCGGAAAGCTTCGCCGCCATCAAAGCACATGTTCAGAAACATAAATAAGGAGCCGCCATGCTGAAACGAATTGTTACCATTCAGGACATCTCCTGCTTCGGAAAGTGCTCTTCTACAGTTGCACTCCCCCTGATTTCTGCTATGGGAGTCGAAACTGCTGTGATCCCTACTGCTGTACTTTCTACCCATACCAGCGGCTTCACCAACTACACCTTCCGGGATCTGACTACAGACATTCCTCAAATCGCAGCCCACTGGAAAACCCTGGGGCTGCATTTTGATGGGATCTATACCGGCTATCTGGGCTCGCGGGAGCAGGTGCAGATCGTCACCGATTTTTTCGGCAGCTTCCGGGATGATAACACGATCATCATCGTAGACCCGGTCATGGGCGACGGCGGAAAAATGTATGCCGGATTCACACCGGACTTTGCCGCGGAAATGCGCCGGCTCTGTGCCAAAGCAGATGTGATCGTACCGAATATGACTGAGGTGTCTCTGCTGCTGGGCATTCCCTATGCAGAGAACTGCACAGCAGAGGATGTCAGAAGCTATCTTCGTCAGCTGACTGATCTGGGCTGCCGAACTGCAGTGATCACCGGCGTCCACAGCGGAAACCAGCACGGTGCGGCAGCATATGACAGCAAAACAAACACTTATTATGAAGCATACCGCGCCCATGTTCCGGAACGGATGCACGGCACGGGAGATATTTTCGCCAGTGTGCTGTCCGGCGCTCTGGTACGGGGCGCATCGATTGCGCAGGCGCTCTCCATTGCCGTCAATTTTACTGCAGATACAATTGATATCTCCATGACGGATTATGCCGAGATCCACCGGGAAAAGCTGCCCTGCTACAGTGTGGAATTTGAAAAGTGCATTGGTAATCTGGTGGAATATGTCAAGGATCTGGAAGATGAATGCATGCCTGCTGAACCGTGTCATACAGCATCACCGCAGGTATGATCCGATGCAGATCTGCATCGGAAAAGGAGAATGTATGCAGTACAACCATGTGATCCCTGCAATTTTTTTAGAACGTCCCAATCGATTTATCGCCCTGGTACAAATTGACGGGCAGGCCGAACATGTCCATGTCAAAAATACTGGCAGATGCCGGGAATTGCTGATCCCGGGATGCAAAGTCTACCTCGCTGCCGGAAATAATCCGAACCGCAAAACCCGCTATGACCTCGTCGCTGTAGAAAAGAAACGTCCTGGTCAGAGCGCCCTATGCATCAATATAGATTCTCAGTCCCCGAATGCAGCAACGGCAGAATGGCTGCCGAAAAGCGGCTTGTTTTCTCCGGGAGCTGAGATCCGCCGGGAGGTCATCTATGAAAGCTCCCGGTTCGACTTCAGCATCCGGGACAAGAACAGACAGGCGTTTTTGGAGGTCAAAGGAGTCACTCTGGAGCAAAACGGCATCGTTTCGTTTCCTGATGCTCCTACGCAGCGCGGCGTAAAGCACCTCCGGGAACTGGTACAGTGCCAGCTTTCCGGACATCCGGCATATCTGCTGTTTGTGGTGCAGATGAAAGGCGCGGTCCGCCTCCGTCCGAATGATATGACTGATCCGGACTTTGGAAAAGCTCTGCGTATCGCTGCCGATGCCGGAGTCACCATTCTGGCACGGGACTGCATCGTAACACCAGACGCTATGACACTGGACGCACCTGTCCCCATTGATCTGTCATAAACAGCAAAAACAGCCGGTACATTCTCATCAGGAGTGTACCGGCTGTTTTATTTGGTTCAGGAAAAATAATCTTCTATCAGACGGCGCAGTTCTGCTTCGTCTTTTGCCGCAATGCCCTGCTCCAGCTGTTCCCGGTCATAGGCGGAAAGCAGGTTCACAGGCGCATCCAGATATTGATACGGTGTGGTACTGCCTGTCCGAAACAAGCCTACCCTGCCTTCGACGATACGCAGCAAATAACCTGCTTCTGGCACAGTTTCAGAAGTTACCATGCCATGTGCCGTACTTTTTTCCTGCCGCAGAGACAGAGACAGTGAACCGCCTACGATCACCAATGATACTACAAGCGCCGTCAGCAGCATCCATAATGCATTTCGTTTTTCCATGATATACCCGCCTTTCTCTTTTCACAAATGCAGTTTTTCTGAAACCGCCTGAATAAGTAACAAAACTATTCTTTCCAAAATTCCGAAATTTATACAATCCGCATATTTTCCAAAGAAAATGCGCCGTACCTCTTAACATCGCGGCGAAAATGTGTTATAATAATATTGTATATCACTTTGCTGTTTTTCGGCAGGATATACACCAGCATGTACGCGGTAAATTTCCTTGTGCTGTCAGAAACAGTGCAATGTATTTTTGGAAGGAATCGAAACATATGGATAATCAGAAAAAATCAAACAGCACTTCTTCTGCCGGAAAAAACCGACGCAGCGGAAAAGGCAGTCCAAAAGCAGCTGCAAGGCGGTATTACGGTCCGACCGGAACGCCGGAGTATCCCTATCACAGTCCGGAGCTGGACGAGCCGGCTGTTAAAACGAAGCGCTTTCCCATTCTGTGGCGATCGCTTTCCATTCTGGGTTCAACTTTGGCAGCACTGTTTATGATCCTCATTATCACCTGCACCATTGTCGCAACAGCGTTAGTGGTCTATGTCATGAACTTTCGGGATGATGTCTCCAATGTCACCATTGAGGAGATGGAGCTTTCCTATAACACCAATATCTATGCGCAGGACAGCAGCGGCGAATGGGTAAACATCTATGAAGTCACAAACGAATCCCAGCGTATTCCCATCAGCATCGACGAAATTCCCCAGCACACCAGAGATGCCTTTGTCTGTGCTGAGGACGAGCGCTTTTACACCCATGACGGCGTAGACTATAAGCGCACGGTTTCTGCCTTTGTCAATATGTTCGTACACATCTATGACACCAACCAGGGCGGTTCGACCATCACACAGCAGCTCATCAAAAACATTACCGGCGACAGCGAGCAGTCCCCTTCCCGTAAGATCCGCGAGATCTTCCGTGCTATGGAACTGGAGCGGGCGTATTCCAAGGACAAGATCCTGGAAACCTATATGAATTATATCGGCTTCGGCGGCACTTCCAACGGCATCGAGCATGCAGCACAAAAATATTTCGGCAAGAGTGCCAAGGAGCTGGATGTGGCAGAAGCAGCATGCCTGGCAGCAATTCCAAAAAGCCCGGAGACACTAAATCCCTTTGCAGGTTATACAGACGATACCACTGGGGAATGGGTCAACACCGGCAAAGCCAAAAACAAAAAGCGTCAGGAATATGTGCTCTGGCAAATGTACAACAATGGTGCACTCACCTACGATGAATATCAGGCGGCACTTCATGAAAAGCTGATCTTTACGGATTCGGATGAGTATAAAGCGGCGCATCCGGAAACTGAGGAAAAAGAGGAAAAAGATCCCAACCAGCCTACCTCCTGGATCATAGATGCGGCACTGTATGAGGTGGCAGACTATCTGAAGGAGCAGTTCAACCTCAGCACAGAACAGGCGATCTCCCGCATCAACCGCGGCGGCTATCAGATCTACACCACTGTCAACCAGGATATGCAGGCATATGTGGAAGAGAAATACAAGGATCTGGGTAATCTGGTGGAAACTGACCGCGTTGCCAAGTGGCAGGATCTGAACGGTGACGGTGAATACAGCTCGGATGAGATCGTCTATCCGGAATCTGCCTTTGTCGCAATGAACTACAAGGGCGAGATCCAGGCAATGGTCGGCGCTACCGGAGAAAAAACAGAGTCGCTGTGCTTCAACTATGCGACGATGGAACAGCGGCAGCCGGGTTCGACCATCAAACCGCTGACCACCTATGGTCTGGCATTGGAAAGCGATCTGATCCACTGGGGTTCGATCTACAAGGACGAACCGATCGAAGTAGAGGGCAAGGCATGGCCGACCAACTACAGCGAGGACAGTTCTGCCATGTCCATCAGCCACAAGGAACTGAAAGTCTATGAAGCATTGGAAAAGTCCTACAATACCGTTCCGGCACAGCTATGCCAGGCGCTGACACCGCAAAGCGTGTTCGACTTTGCCACTTCTAAAATGAATCTGGATCTCTGCAAGGATTCCGGCAACGGCCACACGGACGTAGCATACTCTCCCCTGACAGTCGGCGCGCTGACATATGGTGTGACACTGGAAAATCTGGTCAACGGTTATGTCCCCTACGGCAACGGCGGCACGCAGTACAAGGCGCATCTGGTCAGCAAGGTTGTGCAGGGCGCAGGCGACCTGGTCTATGAGAATGACGGCGCTCCGGAAGAGGCTGTCAGCAGCGAGACTGCCTATGTCATGAATCAGCTGCTCCAGGACGTTGTCAACAACGGTACTGGTCAGAAGGCAAAGCTGAAAAACAAGCATGTCGGCGGCAAGACCGGTACAACACAGGACTGGAATGACCTGACCTTTGTGGGCCTGACAGAGGACTTTGTCAGCGGCGTATGGCTCGGCTATAAGGAACGTTCAGAACTGGAAGATCACCACATCAAGTCGGCACAGATCTGGTACAACATCATCGGCGAATATGCCGATCAGATGGACACCGGCGCAGAGTATCCCTCCAATGACAAGATTGTAGAGGGCAAGGTCTGCGCAAGAAGCGGCAAGATCGCAGGGCCGAACTGTGAGGCAACAACCACCGGCTACTGGAAGTCCAGCAACGCTCCGGTATGCGACGAATGCAGCAAATACAGCAAGCCGAAGTCCACCAAGACAACAACGGAAAACGGCGACGAATCCACAACCACTGCAGCGTCCGGTGATCATGCACAGCAAAACGGTACAGCTGCTTCGGCTGCAGAAACACAGGCACCCGCAGCAACTACAGCAGCTGCACAATAAAGTCAGATTCTCAACGAAAAATCCACCGCACAGGGCTGATTCAGTTCTGTGCGGTGTTGTATGAAGGAGCGTATTTTCCATGCAAGCAAAAACATTTTTACTCTGCTGTCCCTGTCATTTTGGTTTGGAGCGCACCCTGCGCTTTGAGATCTCCAAGATCGGCGGAACTGATATCACAGCCCAGGACGGACGCGTTTTGTTCCGGGGCGATGCCCTGACGATCGCAAAGGCAAACCTCTGTCTCTCTACCGCAGAGCGTGTTCTGATCCAACTGGGGCAGTTTAAGGCGTATAATTTTGAAGAGTTATTCCAGGGCATTCGGGCGCTGCCGCTGGAGCAGTGGATCGGAAAGGAAGATGCCTTCCCGGTAAAGGGGCACGCGCTGGACTCTAAACTGCACAGCGTCCCGGATTGTCAATCCATCATCAAAAAAGCTGCGGTAGAACGGCTCAAGTCTGTCTATCACACAAACTGGTTTACTGAAACCGGAGCGGCACATCCCATTCAGTTCACCATCCGCAAGAACATTGCCACGATCTATCTGGACACGACAGGACAAGGCCTGCACAAGCGCGGCTATCGAAGAAACGCCAACGCTGCGCCGATCAAAGAGACTCTCGCAGCAGGCATCGTCGATCTGGCACGGGTACACTCTGACAGCATTGTCTGCGACCCGTTCTGCGGCAGCGGTACGATCCTGATCGAAGCGGCATACAAAGCCATGCGTATGGCGCCGGGGCTGAACCGTCGATTCCTGGCAGAGCAGTGGGAACAGATTCCGAAAACGGCATGGCGTGATGCCCGTGCAGAGGCCATGGCGAATATTCGGCACGATGCCCAGTTTGAGGCCTACGGATACGACATCGACCCGGAGGCAATTGCCCTCACCGAAGAAAACTGCCGCAAGGCCGGCGTAAAGCCGCGTATCCACCTGATGCAGCGTGACATCGCCGACTTTGTGCCCATAGAAAATGCCATCACGATCTGCAATCCGCCGTACGGTGAGCGCATGCTGGACATTCAGCAGGCGGAGTCGCTCTACCGCATTATGGGTGATGTATTCCCGGCAAACAAGGCGAATCCCTGCTACATCATTACACCGGATGCCGATTTTGAAATGCATTTCGGCAAGCCTGCCAACAAAAAGCGCAAGCTGTATAACGGCATGCTGCAATGCAATCTGATGAGCTATTATCAGGACTAAAGGTACATTTCCAGCATTAACACCGTATTGAAATAAAAAAGGCTGGACGGAAAAAATTCGTCCCTGGAAATAAAGACAACGCCCATGCAGAACGGATCCGCTGCATGGGCGTTTGGTTTTTATCGTATTTTCTTCGGATTGCTGTCGTATTCATCCAAAAAGCTATGTACAACATGATCTTTCTGGTACGAAATGATCTTATTGAGGTTGATGTTCTCCACGCTGCGGAAGATGTTTTTCTCGATCTGAGGGTTCTCTTCGGCAAGCTTCGCGATCAGCTGCTTGATTACCATACGCTTGGAAACTGTCCGCTCATCCGGATCACAGGTGGTGCAGGTGTCTGTAAAGTGGCAGGCGCACTGGATGAACTGCAAGTCATGATAGCGGCACCAGTGCTTGATATCTGCTTCCCGAATCAGATACATGGGGCGTATCAGCTGCATGCCCTCAAAGTTGGCGCTGTGCAGCTTCGGCATCATGGTCTCCACCTGTCCGCCATAGATCATGCTCATAAGGATGGTCTCGATCACATCGTCGAAATGGTGTCCCAGAGCGATCTTGTTGCAGCCCAGTTCCTTTGCCTTATTATACAGATGTCCCCGGCGCATCCGGGCACACAGATAGCAGGGATTGTTCTGCACGTTATAGACAGAATCGAAAATGTTCGTCTCAAAAATCGTGATGGGAATTTGCAGCAGCTTGGCATTGGATTCAATGATCTGCCGATTTTCTGTGCTGTAGCCCGGATCCATTACCAGAAAAACCAGTTCAAACGGGAACTTTCCGTGGCGCTGGAGTTCCTGGAACAGCTTTGCCATGAGCATGGAGTCCTTGCCGCCGGAAATGCACACGGCAATGCGGTCATCGGGCTGGATCAGGTCATAGGTTTTGATTGCTTTTGCAAAGCGGCTGAAAATGACCCGATGGAACTTCTTGCGCAGTCCCTGTTCCACTTCGGCAGCCTTTTCATTTTTCGTCTCCCGGCGGATCTTCTCCTGGAGCCACTGCACATAGCCGCCCACCAGGTTCACCGCCTGGTATCCCTCGTCCCGGAGCTGTTCTGCCACATCTGCGCTGAGGATGCCGCTGCGGCAATAGATGACCAGCGTTTTGTCCTTCGGCAGATCCGCATGAGATGTCTCCAGCTCTTTCTGCGGAATCAGCACTGCGCCGTCGATGTGTCCCAGCGCAAATGCCGCGCTGTCCCGCATATCAATGATCTGACAGGCAGACGGTTCCATCTGCGCCAGTTCCTGTATTGTGATTTCTTCTACCATACTTTACCTCACCAAGCCGCGATGATATGCGGCGTTCAACTCAGCAATTTCTTTTTCTCCATCGATATAGGGCTGAAAATAGCTGTCCACCAGACCGCCGCCCAAATTGTCGCAGCCATTGCAAAACTCACAGGTCTGACCGCAGACCTGAAGCGACTGGTTTACAATGCGAATCCGTTCTTCCCGTGTGGTGTCTTTGATCAAAATGGATTTCATTGCGATCTCCTCCCATAGAAAAACCTGCTTTCAGTGGCCATTGCTTCTTTCCACGAAAACAGGTTCTCAAGGCAATCCGATCATGCCTTGCCGTCTAACTTTTCGATTGCCTCACGCAGGGTACGCCAACCCAGAACAGCGCATTTTACGCGTGCCGGCATATGAGAAATATCCTGGAGGGCAGATGCCTCTTCCAGTTCCTCTACTTCTGCATCGGTCGCTGTTCCCTTAATCATTTTCAGGAACAGATCTGCCAGATGCAGTGCCTCTTCTTTGGTCTTGCCGAGCACCATGCCGATCATGATATCCGCAGAGGCCTGTGAAATGGCACATCCGTCACCGTTGAAAGACGCATCCTGGATGACACCGTCTTTCATTACCAGGTTCAGCCAGATATCATCGCCGCAGCTGGGATTTACGCCTTCCAGCTTGATGGTGGGACATTCCAGATCATATTTAAACTCCGGACGGACGTTGTGCTCCGTCAGGATCTCGTTATAGAAGTTATTCATTGCCAAAGCCCATCCTTTTCCGAATATTAGAAACGCTCTCCAGGAATCGGTCGATCTCTTCCCTGGTGTTATAGAACATCAGGCTGGCACGAGCGGTGGAATGTACGCCCAGGTGATCGTGAAGCGGCTGTGCGCAGTGGTGTCCGGCACGGATGTCCATGCCGTCACTGCTCAGTACCTCGCTGATATCGTGTGGATGTACCTGGTCTACGGCAAAGGAGACGATGCCGGTGTGATTGTCCTCCCGGTCAGAGCCAAGCACATGAATGTGCGGGATCGCCTTCATGCCCCGGAACAGATATGCCGTCAGCTCCTGTTCCACCGCGTGGAGCTTGTCCATGCCATAGGATTCCAGATAATCAATGGCTGCTGCCAGGCCGACTGCGCCGCCGGCATTGACCGTGCCTGCCTCAAACTTATGGGGCAGTTCCGCATAGACAGCATCATAACGGGAAACCGTCTCGATCATCTCACCGCCAGTCAGAAACGGCGGCATCTTTTCCAGCAGCTCCTGCTTGCCGTACAACACACCGATGCCCATGGGTGCAAGCATCTTATGACCGGAGAATGCTACGAAGTCCACGTCCAGCTTCTGCACATCAATGGGCATATGGGGTGCGCTCTGCGCTGCGTCCATGAGGATAGCTGCGCCGCAGGCTCTGGCACGCTTCACCAGTTCCGGAATATCGTTGACACATCCCAGCACGTTGGAGACCTGAGTCACTGCCACCATCCGGGTGTGCTCCGAAAATGCAGCATCCATCTTTTCCTTGGTGATGGTGCCGTCCGGCTCGCATTCCAGAAAGACCAGCTTTGCACCGGTGGCACGGGAAACCATCTGCCACGGCAGAATGTTGCTGTGGTGTTCCATAATGGAGACCAGGATCTCATCTCCGGCTTTCAGATTCGCCATGCCATAGCTGTATGCCACCAGGTTCATGCTTTCTGTGGCATTCCGGGTGAAGATGATCTCCTCCGGACAGGCAGCATGGATGAACCGCTGTACCGTTCTCCGGGCTGCCTCATAGCGCTCTGTTGCTTCTACGCTCAGCGGATACAGTCCGCGCAGCACATTGGCGTTGTACTTCTGATAGAACTCCTCCGCTGCATCCAGAACACACTGGGGCTTCTGCGATGTTGCCGCGTTATCAAAATAGACCCGGTCGGTGTTTTGCAGCAAAACAAAGTCCTGCCGCACTTTTTCCGGATTCCATGCTGTCATCTTAAATCACCTCTTCAATGATCTGGTGCATATATGCAGCTGCCTTTTCATTCTCTGTATCCTGACAGAGTCTGTCCAGGCGCGCCTTTGCCACGATCTTTTCTGCTTCGTCCTTGCTGATGCCGCGTGCTTCAAAGTAGAACAGCATCTCCGGCTCCAGTTCGCCGATGGATGCACCGTGACTGCCCTTGACATCTTCTTCGGTACAGAGAATCAGCGGAATGGTCTTATTTACCACATCATCGCCCAGCAGCAGCACATTTTCCTCTTCCTTGCCCTCTGCGCCGGCACAGCCGCGCTTGAGATCGATCGTACCGCGGAACGCCTTTTCCGCGCCGTCATACAGTGTGCCTTCAGCACGGATATCGCTCTGGGTATACTTGCCGATATGATTGGCGATAACATTCATGTCCAGCTTCTTTCCCGGTTTTACGAGATAGCCGGTTTTGTGGGTAAAGCTGCTGCCGTCTCCTGCCAGATCGGTGCGGATACCGGAGATCACGTTGCCCTGGGTCAGGTACAGGCGGATCACCTCGAAGGAAGCCTTGTCGCCAGTCACACAGCCCACATCGTTGATGCTCTCTTCGCTGGCATCTGCCAGGATCTGAATCAGGCGAACCTTTGCACCGGACGCGGCGCGAACTACGGTCCGCAGCGCTGCATGGGATGCATTGGCTTTCCAGATCTGCACCAATGTCAGATCACTGCCGGATTCTGCCTGGACACTGACGAATGCAGCGCAGTCGCCGCCGTCCTCGCTGCCGATCTCCATATGCAGTGTATCGGTTATATTTTCTGCCGCAGTAACGGTCATGCCCCAACGAAACAGATCGTCTGCCGCCTTGCCCACGCCGGTCTCAATTGCACTGCAGTCATTGCAGGCTTCCACTGCAGAAAACACTGCCTTGCCGTTTTCGGAGGAAGTCTGGATGGTGCAGGGCTTTGCCGGGACATAGGCCTCTGTTTTGCAGGCGTTGACGTGCAGTCTGTGCCATGTCAGCGTCGGAAGCGCATTTACGCGAATTGTATTATTTTCCATCATGCTCACCTCACCCAATGCTGCCTTTCATTTCCAGACGAATCAGATTGTTCATTTCGATCGCATACTCCAGCGGCAGCTCCTTGGAAACATTATCCGCAAAGCCGCTGACGATGCAGGCTCTGGCATCCTCTTCGCTGAGTCCCCTGGACATAAGGTAAAAGATTGCCTCGTTGCTGATCTTGCCGATCTGTGCCTCGTGTCCCACGTCTGCCTTGCGGGTGCGGACATCGATTGCCGGAATGGTGTCCGACTGGGACTCTGCATCCAGCATCAGGGATTCACAGGAAACAGAAGACTTTGCGCCCTCAGCGTTCTTGTTGACGACTACAGAACTGCGGAATGTGCTGATACCGCCGTCCTTGGAAATGGACTTGGTATTGATATACGAAGTAGTGTCCGGTGCAGCGTGTACCACCTTTGCGCCGGTGTCCAGGTTCTGTCCGTTTCCGGCAAAGGTAATGCCGGTGAACTCCATCTTTGCACCCCTGCCCTTGAGAATGCTCATGGGGTATAGGTAGGAGACATGAGAACCGAACGAGCCGGAGACCCATTCCACCTTGCCGCCCTCTTCTACTGCGGCGCGCTTGGTGTTCAGATTGTACATGTTCTTCGACCAGTTTTCAATGGTGGAATACCGCAGCGTGGCATTCTTGCCGACGAACAGTTCTACGCATCCGGCATGAAGATTTGCCACATTATATTTCGGTGCGGAGCAGCCCTCGATAAAGTGGAGATATGCGCCCTCATCAACGATAATCAGCGTATGCTCAAACTGACCTGCGCCCGGTGCATTGAGACGGAAATAGGACTGCAGCGGAATCTCCACCGACACACCCTTCGGCACATAGACGAACGAACCGCCAGACCACACTGCGCCGTGAAGCGCAGCAAACTTATGATCGGTAGGCGGAACCAGCTTCATGAAATGCTTCCGGATCATCTCTGCATATTCGCCGTGCATCGCACTTTCCAGGTCGGTATAGACAACGCCCAGGTCAGCGACCTCTTTGCGCACATTGTGATATACCAGCTCGGAGTCATACTGTGCACCTACGCCTGCCAGAGACTTTCGCTCTGCCTGCGGGATTCCCAGGCGTTCAAAAGTGTTCTTGATATCCTCCGGGACATCAGACCACTTGGCTTTCATATTGGTATTGGGACGGACGTAGGTAACGATGTTGTCCATATTCAGCCCGTCAATGGACGGCCCCCAGTCCGGCACTTCCAGTTCGTTATAAATCTGAAGCGAGTGCAGACGGAACTGCTGCATCCAGACCGGATCATTCTTTTCCTTGGAGATCTTTTCTACCAGAGCCGGTGTCAGTCCGGCATCTACTTTATAAGAATCTGTTTCGATATCTTTGATATCGTAGACACTTCTGTCAATGTCTGCGATCTGCTGTTTTTCTTTCACGTTTTTCACCCTTTCGGTATTCCTGCGGCAATTATTTTACTCAGCGTTTTCGTAAGCTGCGAAACCATTCTCGTTGACCTCATCGATCAGAGAACTGTCTGAAGTCTTGACGATCTTTCCGTTCACCATAATATGTGTATAATCTACCGGCAGAGCCTCCAGGATCTTGGTGCTGTGGGTGATGATCAGCAGGCTGCCCTTGGACTGCTTCCGGTATGCCTCAATACCCTGAGAAACAGTGCGGACAGCATCGACGTCCAGACCGGAGTCTGTCTCGTCCAGAATAACAAATTCCGGATTCAGCATGAGCATCTGAAGGATCTCGGTCTTTTTCTTTTCACCGCCGGAGAAGCCGACATTCAGGTCACGCTCTGCATAGGACGGATCCATCTGGAGCAGCGCCATCTTCTCTTCCAGCTCCTTTTTGAAGCTGAACAGGCGGACACGCTTGCCGGTCTTTGCCTCCAGAGCGCTGCGGATAAAAGCGCTGACGGTAATGCCCGGAATTTCAATGGGATTCTGGAAGGACAGGAAAATGCCATTCTTGGCGCGTTCGTTGTCCGGCATTTCGTTGATGTTCTGCCCTTTGTAAATAATGTCGCCGCCGGTGACGGTATAAGCCGGATTGCCCATGAGCGCCGCACCCAGTGTGGACTTACCGGTGCCGTTCGGTCCCATGAGAACGTGTACTTCGTTCTCGTGGATGTCCAGGTCGATGCCGTGGAGGATCTCTTTTTCTCCGGCACACACCTTCAGATTCTGAATACGCAGCAGATCATTATGACTCATGTTATATCTTCTCCTTCTTCATCTTTATAATTTACCGCATCGGCAAGGGTAATAGAATTTAAATAGTTATTGATCAATGCAGACAGGCCCTTCCAAATAGGAAGCGTGTGACAGGAGTCTGCCGTTTCACAGATGGGCGTGCCGTTTTCAATGCATTTTACCGGTTCAATGGATTCTTCTACTGCGCGCAGGATATCTCCTACGCTGTATTCTTCCGGCGGACGGGACAGCCGATAGCCGCCGCCTTTTCCGCTGGCTGCCTCTACAAATTTCTGCTTGGAAAGCATCGAAGTGATGTTTTCCAGATATTTGAGAGAGATATTCTGCTGAGCGGAAATGACTTTCAGCGGTGTATAAGAACGGTCGTCCACCTGCGCCAGACACATCATCAGCTTGAGCGCATTTCGTCCTTTTGTGGACACGATCATAGGTTACCACTTTCCTTTGCTCTGGGAACAGCTTCTGGTTTTATCCTCAGTCTTTCCCTGTTTGTCCTTATTATACACCCACCAACCTAGTATGTCAATGGGACGATAGACGGGTTTACAATTTCTTCATGGAGAATTTTCATGATGCAATATGAAAAAATCCTGGGAATTGTGACGAGAAAACAGCGCACCGTTCAAAATGGCGATGCGCTGTTTTCCCTTGAATTTTCGGAAAGCTGCAGAACAGGCTTTTACCGCATTCTTCTCCGGTTCGCTGATTTGCCGCATCCGCTGTCATAGGACGGATTGCAGCAGTAGAAATTCTTTGCGTTCAAGTCATCCTGCACCTGGCGAAGCGCTTCGCCGAACCGCTGAAAATGCACGATTTCTCGCTGCCGCAGGAACTTGATAGGGTCACGGACATCAGGATCTTCACACATCCGCAGGATATTGTCATAGGTGCTGCGTGCCTTTTGTTCCGCTGCCAGATCTTCGGTCAGATCGGTGATAGGATCTCCTTTTGACTGGAAATAAGCCGCTGTAAACGGCACACCGGCTGCGCTCTGGGGATAGACACCGAGGGTATGATCCACAAAGTACGCGTCAAAGCCAGCTTCCTTGATCTGCTCCGGCGTCAGGCCGTCTGTCAGCTGATACAGAATGGCGGAGATCATTTCGACATGCGCCAGTTCCTCTGTAGCCACATCAGTCAAAATGCCCTTTACCTTATCCGGCTGTACCGTGTAACGCTGGTTCATATAGCGCAGGGAGGCAGCGAGCTCTCCGTCTGGTCCGCCAAGCTGCGATACAATATACTTCGCTGTTTTCGCATTCGGTGTCTTGATTTTCACAGGGTACTGCAATTTTTTCTCATAAACCCACATTTAATTCGCCTCCTTTTCCCACGGCCACGGTCCTTGATTCCACGCCCACGGCGCATTGCCGTCTGTCTGAAGCGGCTGGATCGGACCGAACTGCCGGATATAGGCGGACGCTGCCTTCTGCCGCATCGCCTGGTAATTTTTCCACATCCGCAGCGCCTCCGGACAGTGCGGATGAGTGTCCAGATAGAGCTGCAGTTCATACAGCACAAAGTCATACTTCCGGATCATCGTCATCAGTTTTTGTTTATCCTGCACAAGAGCCACCCCCTCGGAACGGATAGTCCAGCGCCGGAAACATCGTTCCTACCGGAAACGCTGTATCTGCATCATACGGTTCTTCCCACTGCTGATACGGGACATACGCCATCCCCAGCGGCATCTGATCCGGCAGCGGCGATGTCGGAACGAACATCTCCTGTTCCAGTGCGCCTATGCCGTTCGGTGACGCTTCTGCCGGCATATAGTCCCGCAGAAAATTCCGCTGCATCCCTGCCATCTGCTGAATGCGCTCCAATTGATTCTGCATCTGTACATTACTCCTCTCTGCACCTCAAGACTGCGCCGCACCAGGCTGCCCGGCACGCACAGTCTCCGATCTCATTTGCGGTGCATTCTATCGTATGCGCCGGGGCAAAAAAGCGTGTTTCTGACTGGCTGCAGAAGATTGCCTTGAAAAATTCACATCCCGCTCCTTGACTTTTCCTGTTTTTATGGTATACTATCATACGGACAGCGCGGAGCAGCTCCCCTGTCCGCAGAAGGGAGATTAGGGTATGATACAACTCATTGCTACAGACATGGACGGGACGCTGCTGGATGAAGAAAAACAGCTTCCGCCGCAGCTGCCTGCACTGTTGGAAGAACTATATCGCCGCGATATTACATTTGCCGTGGCAAGCGGCAGATCTCATATGATGCTGACCAATCTGTTCGGCGAACTGGCAGAAGAGATCATTTTTATCTGCGACAACGGGGCGTGCGTCATGTATCCTCACGAAGCACCGATCCTGCACAGCCTGCCGAAGCCTGTGGTACACCAGACCCTGGATGCCTGCCGGACGCTTTCTTCGGCAGTGCCGGTGCTCTGCGGCTTTCATCACATTTATTACCCGGAAAATAATCATACCGCCATGCAGGAAGAAATCCAGCGGTACTATAAAAATCCGCAGATCGTCCCCTATTCCGCCCTATATCAGGTAGATGAGCCGATCCTGAAAATCGCACTGTGTGATACCAACGGCCCTGCAAAAGAAGCATATCCGGTAATGAAGGAAACTCTGGGAGACAAGTACGAGCTGCTGATCTCCGGTGACTGCTGGATGGATATTATGTGCAAAGGTATCACCAAAGGCGCAGCACTGAAAGAGCTTCAGGAGCGCATGGGCATCACCTCTGCCGAGACTATGGCATTCGGTGATTATGACAATGACATTACCATGCTCCAGTGTGCCGCGTACAGCTACGCCATGGAAAACGCATCGGACCGGGTAAAGCTCCATGCACGGTATACCGCCCCGTCCAATACCAGAAACGGTGTTGTCCGTGTACTGTGCGAAGCTCTGGGCATTCATCCGGAATCCCTCTGAAAAGAGGATAAAGCACTGGCTGCATCACGGAGAATTGCGCCGTCTTTACACAGATTTTACCGCCGTCTTACAAAAATCGCTTTACAATTCTGTGAAAATATGCTATACTGTTCTTGATGATTTTGCACGCTTGAGATGCAAAAATCATCAGGAATTTTTTGTTTTTACTGACAGAAAGGAGTTTTTCATGGAAGCATATCTGCCGTTTCTGCTGTGGGGCGGTCTGTTTGTGCTGACTGTTCTGACAGAATTTGCGACGCAGCAGCTCGTGAGCATCTGGTTTGCTGCCGGCTCACTGGCAGCATTTCTCGCGGTCTGCTTCGGTGCATCACTGCCGGTACAGGGAATCTTGTTCCTGGCAGTCTCCATCGTCCTGCTGCTCTTCACCCGTCCCATTTGCCGAAAGATCTTTTCCTTCGGCATCCGGGACACTAATACACAGGAGGTCGGACGCACCGCAGTGGTGATCCAGGCAGTGGATCCCATCCGAAACACCGGGCGCGTCCGGCTGGATGGCGTAGACTGGATCGCAGTTTCTCAGGATGGCACACCCATCCCGGAAAACACCAGTGTCCGCATTGAAGCGGTCAGCGGCACAAAACTCACCGTGAGCCGTCTGCCGCAAAATGTCACCGCTGATGCAGCGCGATAAAAATTGTGACATCATCCAGGCAGCACTGCATGAAGCTTGTGCAATGCCGCCTCAACAAAAGGAGAAAGTATTATGCCGTTTCTTGTAATTTTAGCATTGCTGGTATTCATTGTACTGGTACTGGTTTCCCGCATTCGTATCGTTCCTCAGGCAAACGTCTACGTTGTCGAGCGTCTGGGTGCATTCTATAAAGCCTGGGGTACGGGCATCCACTTCCTCGTGCCGTTTATTGACCGGGTGGCAAAGCGCGTTTCTATTAAGGAACAGGTGGTGGATTTTAAGCCCCAGGCTGTTATCACCAAGGACAACGTCACCATGCAGATCGACACCGTTGTCTTTTTCCAGATCACCAACTCCGTACAGTTTGCATACGGCGTGGAGCATCCTATCGCAGCCATCGAAAACCTGACAGCAACTACCCTGCGTAACATCATCGGTGAGCTGGAACTGGATGCGACACTCACCTCCCGCGACCTCATCAACACCCGCATCACCGAGACCCTGGATCTGGCAACCGACCGCTGGGGCATCAAGGTCATCCGTGTGGAACTGAAAAACATCCTGCCGCCGGCGGAGATCCGTGACGCCATGGAAAAACAGATGAAGGCAGAGCGTGAAAAGCGTGAGAAGATCCTCCGGGCACAGGGTGAAAAAGAATATCAGGTCACCGTGGCACAGGGTGAGAAGGACGCAAAGATCCTCCGGGCAGAGGCAGACAAACAGACCGCAATCCTGAAGGCAGAAGCGGACAAGGAAGCGGTCATCCTCCGCGGTGAAGCGATCAAGGAACAGAAAATGCGTATCGCTGTCGGTGAAGCCCAGGCCATCGAGCTGGTACAGAAAGCTCTGGCAGACAGCCTGGTCAAGCTGAATGCGGCAAATCCCAGTGAAGCTGTCCTGAAGCTGAAGTCTCTGGAAGCTTTTGAAAAGGCGGCAGACGGCAAGGCGACCAAGATCATCATCCCCAGCGAGATCCAGGGACTGGCAGGTCTGGCAGCCGGACTCAAGGGCGTGATCTCTGACAGCACTGCTCCGGCAGCAGAAGCACCGGCAGCCAGTGCAGCGCCTGCGGAAAAGCAGTAACTACAATTTTCAAAATATACCGAAAAGGACGGCTTTTCGCCGTCTTTTTTTGTGAAAAAAGGCGATTTTCGGGGAAAGCGGTTTCTTCGTGTCGTTCCCCTTGCAATTTTGCCGCAGTTTGTTGTATAATAAGAGATGCTGACAAAGAAACGTGTCTTGTTTCTGCATCGTTTCTCTTTGTCGAAAAGCACGGGCTGTATCCAGACTGTCCCGTATCATATTAAAATACAGACGAACCGAGGTCTTATCATATGGTTTTTTCCCGATTGTTTTTCATCTACCTATTCTTCCCCATTTGTTTCCTCTGCTATTTTGCCACAAAGAAAACGTCCTACCGCAATGCAGTGCTCATCGTCTTTTCCCTGCTGTTTTATGCCTGCGGAGATATTTCCTTCCTGTGGCTTGTTGTCGCGAGCGCCCTGGTCAACTTTGTCCTGGGACACGGCATTGATAAGTTCCGGGATAAGACACCGGCGAAGCTGCTTCTGGCACTGGGGCTGATCCTGAATCTGGGGACACTGGTGGGCTTCAAATACACTGGCTTTTTCATTGAGAACCTGAACCACTGGTTCTCCCTTTCCATTCCCGTCCCTGATCTGCCGCTGCCGCTGGGCATCAGCTTTTTCACCTTCCGCACCGTCTCCTATCTCATCGACTGCGCTTGGGGAAAAGTCAAGGCAGAGCGGAACTTTTTCACGTTCCTGCTGTATACGTCGTTCTTCCCCATTACCATTTCCGGCCCTATTGCCCGGTATGAGACCATGCAGACAGACCTGCACCAGCGCCATGTGACTGCGGACGATATCAGTATCGGATTCGGACGCATCGCCATTGGTCTGGGCAAAAAGGTCATACTGGCAGACCGACTCTCCGGTATCGTCGATCAGTTCCTGGGGAACGATTTTACCGCACAAACCACCCTGGGGGTCTGGTACGGCGTAGTGCTGTACGCTCTGCAAATGTACTTCGATTTCTCCGGCTATTCGGATATGGCGATCGGCATCGCGCGGATCTTCGGCTTCCATCTGGAGGAGAACTTCCGCCATCCATTCCTGTGTAAGGATATCACGGAATTCTGGCAGCGCTGGCATATTTCCCTGGGCACATTTTTCCGGGATTATCTGCTGTATGTGCCGCTGTTCGGCAAGCGCCGGAAAATCGGCGGGCTGCTTCTGGTGTGGTTCTGCACTGGGCTCTGGCACGGCGCAAGCTGGAACTATATCATCTGGGGCATTTACTACGGACTGTTCCTCATGCTGGAAATGGGCATCGGCAAAAAGGGCATGAAAAAGATCCCGGCAGTTATCCGCCATATCTGCAACAAGATCGTCATCGTTGTGGGATTCGGCATCTTCTACTGCACCGGCGGCATCGACCAGTTGGGTGACATGCTTCTCGCCATGGCAGGACAGAACGGCACCGGCTGGCTGGATACTATGCTGGTGACCTCTGTGCAGAACAACCTGTTTCTGCTGATCGCGGCACTGCTGTGCTGCTTTCCGCTGCTGGAACTGCCGAAAAAGTGGATGGCGAAAAATCCGGCGGCAAACCTGGCGCTTTCCGTCACCGGGACGGTTCTGGCTGCCGGACTGCTGATCGTCAGCAGCATTCTGATGGTTGATGCAACAAATACACCGTTCCTGTACACTAAGTTCTAAGAGAGGAGATGGCAGTCATGGAAGAAAACAACAATACCCCAAGGCCGCAGAACGATTTCGACCTGGATGCTGCACTGGAGGAGAAATTCCAGCAGGTGCAGCAGGATGTAGACCGTCTCCGGGCAATGAACGCCAACGCAGATGCGCAGCAGGCAACGGAAAATGACACCGCACCGAAAGCTGACATCACCGCGCCGGATGCACACGATGCCGCAGCAGAAACCGCACCGCCGACGCTTGCGGAAGAACCGGAAGCGGATACCGATGCGCCGCAGTTCGATGTGGCTGAGATGGCAGAAGCAGCGCCCAAGCGTGCAGAAACTGACGCGGACAAGGCCGCAGCAAAAGAACGCAAATCCCGCTATAAGCTGAAGCGACAGCTCCTGGTGACCAACCGCATCGGCGCAGTGGTGCGCATCTTTGCCATCGGTACGATCATTTTCGGCGGCTCTGTCTTTTTCCTGGTAGGAAGCCGCCCGACTGAATCCGCCGAAGAAAACCGCAAGCTCGCCGAACCGCCCAGCTTCTCCCTAGAGGCACTGGGCAGCGGCGACTATGTCAAGGACTGGATGCACTACTACGAGGATACTGTCCCCGGCCGCAGCAGCTTCAAGCACATGATCAGCAAGCTGGAGAGCTACCAGGGCTTACAGGGCGAGGACAAGGTGCAGTTCTACGGCAATATTTCCGCCGTCAAAAAAGACACGAAGAGCGAGAAAAAAGACAGCATCACCACCACCGCACCGGTTGCCAGCGGAAACCGCACCGGTGAGACCACTACAGTCACGACTGTAACCACCGAACCGGAGGCAGACCCTGTGGAGATCGGCGACGGCATCGTCCTGGTGGACAAGCGCGCCATCAGCATCTACGGCGGCAGCTTCTCCCGGGGCGAAGCATATGCCGCAACGCTGAACGAATACAAGAAGCAGTTGGGCGACAAGGTGAACGTCTATTCCCTGGTCGCACCCACAGCAGTTTCCTTTTATCTGCCGGACTCTTATTCCGGCTACACCGGCAGTGAATCTGACAACATTGACCACATCGATGAGAATCTGCAAAATGTCAAGGCAGTGGATGCCTATGCGGCGCTGGCGGCACATACCAGCGAGGATATCTACGCCCGGACAGACCACCACTGGCTGCCGCTGGGCGCATACTATGCCGCAGAAGCCTTTGCAAAGACCGCAGGCGTAAACTTTGCGCCGCTGTCCAGTTACACCAAGACGACGCTTTCCGGCTATCTGGGCAGTATGTACACCTTTACCAAAAGTGCCGTATTGCAGGAAAACCCGGAGGATTTCACCTATTATACGCCCCACAATCAGTACACCACGCAGTATTATGACACCAACTTCACCAACGAACGGGACGGCAATCTGCTGATCTCTCTGGACAATGTAGAACCGGTCAGCTGGTATCTGGTATTCATGGGCGGCGACGAAAAGATCACCCATGTCAAGACGGATGTCACCAACAAGCGGACACTGGTCATCGTCAAGGACAGCTACGGTAACGCCCTTGTCCCCTATCTGACCCAGTCCTTCTCGGATATCTATGTCATCGACATGCGGTACTTCGATTTGAATGCCGTTTCCTTTATGCAGCAGGTGGGGGCAACGGATGTATTGTTTGCCATGAACACATTCAGCGCCACCGGCGGCAACAGCGAATGCCTGGAAACCATCCGGACACAGTAAAGAGGTCTCATTATGAAAGAACTGGAATATCCCTTTGACAGCAGCTTTCTGCTGAAAAAACGACGCAAACTGAAAAAAGCGCTTCTGGCGGACGGCACACCGCGCATGGAAAAGCGCATTGCGGTACTGGGCGGCTCGACAACAAACGATATCGTTTCCATGCTGGAGCTGTTCCTGCTGAACTGCGGCATTCAGCCGATCTTTTACCAGTCGGAATATGCGCAATACTGGCAGGACGCCATGTTCGATAACCCGGAACTGGCAGCATTTCAGCCGGATCTGATCTGCATCCACACCACCAGCCGCAACATCACAGAAGCGCCGCTCCCCCTCACTGCCTCAGAGCAAAAGGTGCAGGATGCACTGGAACGGCAGTTCACCCACTTCTCCCAGATGTGGGAACGTCTGCATGAGGTTTATCACTGTCCCGTCATACAGAACAACTTTGAACTGCCGTCCACCCGGCTCATGGGAAACCGGGATGCCTGGGACTGTCACGGCATGGTGTGGTTTATCCAGGAACTGAACCGAAAGTTCGGGCAGTATGCCGCATCACACCCGGATTTCTACCTCCACGATTTGCACTATCTGGCGGCAAGCTACGGACTGGATGCCTGGCACGATGATTCCTACTGGTATCTGTACAAGTACGCCATGACGCTGGATGCTGTCCCGGAATTTGCCTACAGCCTGACGCGCATCATCCGTTCGATCTACGGCAAAAACAAAAAGGTACTGGCACTGGATCTGGACAATACCCTCTGGGGCGGTGTCATCGGCGATGACGGCCAGGAAGGCATCTCCATCGGACAGGAGACCGCCGAGGCAGAGGCGTACACCGAGGTGCAGGAATACTGCAAGGCGCAGAAGCAGCTGGGCGTGCTCCTGACCGTATGCTCCAAAAATGAACCGGAAAATGCCAAGCTGGGGTTATCCCATCCGGATTCCGTGCTGCATGAGGATGATTTCGTTGCCATTCAGGCAAACTGGGAGCCGAAAGACCAGAACCTGGTGCAAACTGCCAACGTCCTCTCTCTGCTGCCGGAGAGCTTCGTCTTTGTGGATGACAACCCGGCAGAGCGCGACATCGTTTCCGCACAGATCCCCGGCATCGCCGTACCGGAGTTTGACAGTCCCGCTGACTGCATCCGCGTATTAGATCATGCCGGCTACTTTGAGACTACCACATTTTCCACCGCCGATGCCAGCCGCAGCGAAATGTACCGCGCCAATGCCCAGCGCGCCCAGATGCAGCAGACTTATGCCAACTACACCGACTATCTGCTGGGGCTGGACATGCATGCCGAGATCCGGGACTTTGACCCGGTGGCGCTCCCACGTATCGTCCAGCTGACCAACAAGAGCAATCAGTTCAATCTGACCACGCGGCGCTATACCCAAAGTGAAATGGAACAGGTGGCCGCGGACGACAAGCACATCCGGCTCTACGGGCGGCTGCGGGACAAGTTCGGCGACAACGGCATTGTCTCCGTGGTGATCGGTGAGATCTCCGGCGACACCCTGCACATTGAGCTGTGGCTTATGAGCTGCCGCGTCCTGAAACGGGACATGGAGCTTGCCATGCTGGACACCCTGGTGGAAGCGTGCCGGGCGCGGAACATCCGCACAATCTGCGGCTACTATTACCAGACAGCAAAAAACGCCATGGTGCGCGACCTGTTCGGCAAATTTGGATTTAGCAAAACAGAGCAGTTTGAGAACGGCGACAGCACATGGCGTATGGATATCCACACCTATCGGGATCAGAATCACGTGATCCAAGTCAATGAAAAGGAGCATCAGAACGCATGACACAAGAAGCAATTTTAGAGAAACTGAATGAAATTTTCCGGGATATCTTCGATGATGATTCCCTGATGATCACAGGTGCAACAACGGCAAACGACATTGAGGACTGGGACAGCATCGAGCACATCAACCTTATCGACACCGTAGAAAAAGAATTTGGCGTAAAGTTCAAGATGCAGGAGGTTTCCGGCATGAAGAACGTCGGCGAAATGGTACAGATCATCGCAGAACGTGCCGCAGAACCGAAGCCGAAAAAGCGCGGTCTGTTCCGCCGCTGATGATGTTTCTATCCATGCAATAACAGAAAAACGCAGCAAGCCCCGGTATCCCTTTTATAAGAAGGATACCGGGGCTTGTATTTTTCATCCCTGACCGCAGTGCTTTCAAACATTGTGCGGTGCTGTCTTTAGCATTCAGGATATGCTTTCAGATAGGCTCTTACACTTTCCAAAAGCTTCTGGTGGCACTGCTCCACAGTACAGCCGGTGAAATCTACTGTCAGATCTGCATATTTTTCATACAAAGGGCAGCGCTCCTGATAGAGCTCTTCTAAAGTGCTGCAGCCGCTGTGGCAGACTACGCCCCGTGTTACCAGATTCCCTACACGCTGTGCCAGCGTATCCAGCTGGTGATGAAGATACACTACGATCCCGGTAGACTTCAGATACTGCATCGCATCACTGCTGTAAACAGCACTGCCGCCAGTAGAGATCACCGCCCGGTTCGTATGGATAGACTGAAGAACCTTTCCTTCCAGTGCAATGAATCCTTCTGCACCATGTTCGTCGATCAGTTCCATCAGCACTTTGTGATAGGTTTCCATGATCACATTATCTGTATCAATAAAATGATAACCAAGCCCTTCTGCCAGAGTTTTGCCCAGTGTGGTTTTTCCGGAACCGGGCATTCCGATCAGTGTAATATTATGCATTGTTTCGGTGCTCCTTTTCTTTGAAGATCTATTCCGCGGAGCCCGCTCTCGCAGGTACGAAGCAGGGGACGCTGTTGCTTTCTTTTTCGAGAAATCGCTTTTTTATTGTATCATATTACAGCAAAAAATGCAAGTGGGAATCCCACGGAAATCGAAAAAAACATTTGTATGCAGCATGCCGAAATTTTGTACAGTTTTATTTACATTTCAACAATAAAAACGGTGGAAATCGTTACAATTTTCTGGTATAATATATGATAAATGCTACGGACATCCGATATGAGGAGTGGTTTCAAATGAAAAATCAACAGTATCAATATTTGTGCCTGATAGAAGAACTGCGGCGGCAGCTTCAGGACGGCATACTTCATGCCGGAGAAATCATACCAGAAGAACAGGCGCTTGCAAAATCACTTTCGATCAGTCGGCGTGAAGTGCGGCAGATTTTGCAGAGTCT
This sequence comes from uncultured Ruminococcus sp., assembly GCA_934463425.1. Taxonomy (GTDB): domain Bacteria; phylum Bacillota; class Clostridia; order Oscillospirales; family Ruminococcaceae; genus Ruminococcus_C. The sequence goes on along the minus strand of CAKSJP010000001.1, from coordinate 45,949 downwards.
GGAAATGGCAGGGATCATCAATACCGAAAAGGATGGAACAAAAAGATTCGCAGGGAATATGAAGGACAGCATGCAGGAACTGATGCATCTGTTTTTTCTGCTGCAGCAGGTGTCGCCCTATGAGGTGTGCCAGATGCGCCGCGCCATGGAGCTCAGTGCGTTTCCGATGGCATTTGCACGGCGAGAGCGGCTGGATCTGGACGAATTGAAGAATCTGCTGGATGCATTTCAATACGGCAATACACTGGACAGCATCCGGGCAGATGAAGAAATGCACCGCTGGCTGATCCATGCTTCCGGCAATCGTCTGATGGAATGCGTGACAAAGGGTATCTGGGGGATCTGTTCAGCTCAGATCAATCTAATCCTTTCGGACGGCACTGAAGAATTGCGAAAAGTACAGGCACAGATCCATGAGCGCTTTTATAAAAGCTTTACGATCGGTGATCTGAAAATGGGTATCGACGCTGTGCGGGAACACTATGACACGATCGAACAGGCTTTGGCAGAGCAATCTTTTTACGATCTGGGCGCACACATTGCTTGACGGTCTGAAACGGAGGAAACTATGAATTTGTTTTTGACACTGTCATTTCTGTTCTGCATCGGCAGCGTATTAGGGTGGTGCTTAGAAGTGGTGTTTCGGCGCTTCTTTTCAGCACATCATTGGGTGAACCCCGGCTTTTTGGTCGGACCGTATCTGCCGCTGTATGGTTCCAGTCTCTGCGTACTATATCTGCTGGCAATGTTAGAGCCTGTTATCCCATGCGGCAGTCCCTGGCTAAAAAAACTGCTGCTTTTCATCATCATGGCGCTGGCAATTACGATATTGGAATATGTGGCCGGACTGATCTTTATTCGCGGAATGAAGATCAAACTGTGGGATTATTCCGACCGCTGGGGAAATATCAAGGGCATCATCTGCCCGCTGTTTACATTTTTCTGGCTGGTGCTGAGTGCGGCTTACTATTTCCTGATCCACCCGCATATTTTATCTGCGCTGCACTGGCTTGCAGAAAATCTGGCATTTTCCTTTGGCATCGGATTTTTCTACGGAATCTTCCTCATTGATGTGGGATATTCTACACACTTAATGGTGAAAATCCGTGAATTTGCGAAAGAAACCAATATTGTGGTACGGGTAGAAGAATTGCGGGAGGATATACACAGTGCGCTGCAAAAGAAAAATATCCGCCATTTCTTTTTCCCAATGCATGACGGCACACCGGTACGGGAATTGCTGGACCGATATGTGAAGCAGCATTTTTCACGCGAAAAAACACAGGGAAAATGGATTCGTCTGCCTTCTAAAAAAGCAAAAGAAGAAAAAGATTCTCCAAAGACATAATGTTTCTATAACCATAACAGCCCGATGCGCTCAAAAAGAACGCGTCGGGCTGTTTCTGCCTTCATTGCTTGTTTTTGCGGTGCTGTTGTTTATACAAATTGTTTTCGCTCCGGATGATAGGTAAAGCCGGCAGCTTCCAGTTTTGCCCGGAGTTCCGACTCGTCCAGACACATGGACTTGCAGAGCTCTTCCAGCGAGGGATAGTTGTCCCGGAGCTGGGTATTCAGGTAACTCATCAGCATGATCGGATCATTTGGAATATTCACGCAAATTCACCTCCCTCCGGTGACTGCCGGAGCATATGCCGGACATGCTCCACATACAGCGCTTGTACCGCAGGATAAGCTCCAAGTCCCTGCAGCTGCGGTGTCACGGTATAACCATGCCGTTCCAGCACCGACTTCCAGGAATCCGGCGCATCGCCTGCCATATCGTTTTGTGCGTGGTCGCCTGCCACCAGCATCATGGGAACCAGTACGGTTTCCTGATACGCATGCTCCTTCAGCAGCTCCAGTAATGTTTCCAATGTGGGATAGCCCTCTACTGTCCCCACAAATACATTATCAAAACCGCACCGCTTGAGCCAGTAGTCAAATGCCGGATACGCCTGATTGATAATATGTGATGTGCCGTGTCCCATGAGCAGATACGCTTTTTTGGTGCTGTGCTGGATCACACCGTCTTTCTCCATGGCATGAATCAGAGCCGGATAGTCCTCGGTTTCTGTCAAGAGCGGTCTGCCGATGCGCATCACTGCAAATGCACCAGCATAGGCCGCCGCGGCTGCACAAAGGCGATCGTACTCCTCGCCGGGAATCACATGCGTCGGCTGGATCATCACATGTGTATACCCCTGCTGTTTCAGCTTTTCCAGTGCCTCCCAGACATTGTCTACCAAAACGCCCTGACTGCGCATCTTCCGGATAATCATTCCGCTGGTAAAGGCGCGGAATATCGCCGCGGTCGGAAATGCTGCCCGCACTGCCTGTTCCACTGCACCAATGGTCTGCTCCCGGGTGTCTGCATAGCTTGTGCCGAAGCTCACCATAAGAATCGCCGTTTTCTTCTGCGTTGTTGTTCCGTCTGCCAGACTGGATGCATATGCCAGATATGCGCCCTTGCCCTCTTTCCGGTACAAGTCCAGTGCTTTCGTCTCGGTCAGCATCCGCAGCAGCTGCATCCGCCGCACACCGTCCGGAATCGTCTCGCGCCACGTCCGCCGCAGAGCACCAAGGCAGGTACAGATCTCGCTGTACTCCGCCAGACGCGGTTCCATTTCCCGGCAAATCGCCCCGGCAAGCGCCGGCGCATCGCCCTCTGTCGTCACCGCAAGGGTCACATCGCCGTGTCTGCGGTGTGCCGGCACAGCGAAATCCGGTGTACATTCCGCACTTGCAGTTGCCGAGGACACCAGTTTTCCGGCTGCCTGAGCATCCCGGACAATGCGGTCATTTTCCGCCGGATCATCCGTCGCCGCAAATACCAGTAAGTTATCTCCCAGCAGTTCCGGTGCATATGCCTGCTCCAGATAGGTCAGATGCGCATGCTTCCAGCATTCCGGCATCGGCTCCGGCGCTGCCGCTGTGATTTCTGCTCCTGCTTCCAGCAAGCCCCAGACACGCCGCTGCGCCACCTTTCCTGCGCCAAACACGATACATTTTTTCCCTTGCAAATTCAATGAGATCGGATACATACTTACACCTCTTCCAACTTCTGTACTGCTTCGATCATACCGGTAATATCCGCCTGTGCTGCAGTTTCTGCCACAGGAATACCGTTTGCTTCCGCAGCCCTCGCTGTTGCAGCACCAATGGCGATCACCTTTGCAGCATGGGAGACTTGTGCCGTCATTTCGGCAAAAGCGCCTGCTGCTGAACCGCTCGCCAGAAAGACATAGTCGCTGTCTGCCAGTTCCTGAAGAAGCACCTCCTGCTTGCGCTGATCTGTTTGCACCGTATACAGCGGAACATTGTCGAATGCTTTTCCTGCCTGCTCCAACAGCTGCGGCAGCAACACAGAACCGTTTTCTGCACGCAGCAGCAGCACACGGTCACCCTCTGACAATTCCGGAATCAGCGCCTCTGCCAGGCTGCGGCTGTCGAAATGTTCCGGCACGCAGTCCACAAAAATACCATGATCTGCCAGTGCCTGTGCTGTGCCCTTTCCAATGGCAGCAAAGCGCAGATGCAGCAGACAGCGCAGATCAACACCAGCGCTTTTCAAAGTATCGAAAAGCAGTTCCACGCCATTGGAACTGGTCAGCACTGCCCAGGTATAGGATTTCCAGGAAATGTTACGCAGCAGATGTGCATCCAGTACCCGTGGATAAATGAGACTGACCTCGGACGGTTCTGCGCCGTATTGCCGCAGCTGATCTGCCGCCTTTGCCGTATACTCCGGTGTCCCGGTAAGCAGTATCTTTTTTCCGAAGAGACTGCCCTTTCCATACCACTGCAGTTCCTGCCGAAGCGCCACCACATCACCGATCACTGTCATCGCCGGTGTATGGATTCCTTCTTTTTGGGCAGCTGAAGCAATCTCTGCCAGTGCTGCGGTCACAACACGCTGCCGGGCAGTTGTTCCCTCTTGGATCACCGCTGCCGGTGTCTCCGGAGACTTTCCGTTCTGTATCAGAGATGCCGCGATCTGCGGCAGATTCGTCAGGCTCATCAGAAACACCAACGTGCCATCAAGCTTTGCCAAGGCCGCATAATCCAGTTCGGCATGCTGCGCTGTTTTTCGGTGTCCTGTGATCACATGAAACGCCGGAGCATATTCCCGGTGCGTGACAGGAATGCCGGCATAAGCCGGAACACTGTAGCAGGAAGAAACACCCGGCACAATCACAAAAGGAATCCCCTGTGCGTGCAGCACCTGCGCTTCTTCTCCGCCGCGGCCAAAAACGAAAGGGTCTCCGCCCTTTAGCCGCACTACCTGCTTTCCCTGCCGTGCCAGATCTGCCAGCAGCTGATTGGTCTCACCCTGCTTCTTGTGATGATTCCCGGCTGTTTTTCCGGCAAAGATCAGCGCACAGTCCGGACGCGTCAGGTTCAGCACCGAAGCGCAAGCCAACGCGTCATATACTACAGCATCCGCCTGCCGCAGGCATGCTCTTCCCTGCTCTGTCATCAGCGCCGGGTCTCCCGGCCCGGCACCCACCAGAAATACTGTTCCTGTTTTCATGGATATCGCTCCTCAGTCGGCTGCGTGTCGCAGCAATTCTTTTCTTGCGCCGGAAATGGTCGATACCGAAGCATCTACATTCCAGCCGTCTTCTTTTTGCAGGATCTCCAGCAAATGCGAGATCCGGGGCAGACGCAAATGGTGCGCCCGGAGCAGCTCCGGCTGTGCAAAGATTTCCTCCGGCGTACCATGTGCGATCACATGTCCCTTGTCCATTACGTCGATCACATCCGCATAGATCGGCACAACATCGATGTCATGGGTAGATAAAATAATCGTTGTATTCTGCTGCCGGCAGACATCCTGCAGCAGGTGCATCAGCTCACTGACCCCTACCGGATCCAGTCCGGCAGTGGGTTCGTCCAGGATAATGACTTCCGGCTGCATTACCATGATACCGGCAAACGCCACACGCTTTTTCTGTCCAAAGCTAAGAGAATGGGTAGGACGGTCCTTCAGATAGGTAATGCCGATCTGTTCCATCACAGCATTGACGCGCTTGTGCACTTCCTCAGAGGACAGCCCCATATTCACTGCGCCAAAGGAAATGTCCTGATATACCGATGCCGAAAATAATTGATCGTCCGGATTCTGGAACACAATCCCCACCTTGGAACGCAGCTGCCGCAGCCCGGCTTTTTTATAGGAAATGGGCTGCCCGCGAAAGCGTACTTCTCCGTGTTCCGGCTGTAAAATACCGTTCAGGTGCAGAAACAGCGTGGATTTTCCGGCACCGTTTGCACCCAGGATCGCCGTAGTTTTACCTTCTTCAAATGCAATGGAAAGATCCTCAATGGCATGACTCTTTTCATCATAGCCATAGGTCAGATGATCTGCCTCTAAAATAATCCCCATCTGCTGCCTCCTATTCTGCAAACCAGCACCGCCGCTGTCAGCAATACACTATATCCAACGGCAAGGCCTTTTTGCCAGCCCTTTGTCTCATACGCCAGTCCCAATGTCCGCACTTCGTCTGTGTATCCTCTGGATTCCATGGCGGTATATGTCCGGTCTGCCTGCCGGTATGCCCGGAGAAACAGATTGGAGATCAGCTGCCCCGTGGAATAAAATCCGGTTTTCAGCGTCGCGTACCCCAGACGGCACTCCTGCGCGTTTCGTATCTGAGACGCCGCCTCCAGCAGTACAAAAATATACCGGTAGACCAGTTCCATCATCTCCACCAAAAAGCCCGGAATATGCATCCGGCGCAGCGCCGTGAACAATTCGGTCATTGGAGTAGAAGTGGAAAGGAAATACAAACAGCTCACTGCCGCCAGACACTGCAAAAATACCTGTCCAAACTGATGCAGACTTTCTGCCGTGATGCCGAAATACCAGCTCCCCAGAGGGATCGAAAACAGCATCGCTTCTCCGTGATGAGAAAATTGCAGCAGGATCATAATGCATCCCAGTATGACAAATGCCAGCGGGATCTGCATCAGGCGGATAACATGATGCCACCGGGTTTTCCCGATGGCAGTCATAGCGATCAGCATAGCGCATAAGATCAACACGCTGATCGCCCAGGTATGTGAGAGCAGGCACAGAAGCAGACTATACAGGGACACAAAAATTTTCCACATCGGAGAAACCTGGCGCAGTGCCGAAGCGTATGCGATCTCATCAATGAGAATCCGTTCTCCGTGGGTATGGCTGTGTTTGTGTCGTTTCATCTTGTGCCTCCCCCATTATTCAGAAGCTTTTTCCGATCCGGTGCCTGCCGCTGCCGGCACATCCTCCGATTTGGGCTTCCGGCTGATGCGTCCTAAGACAAAGCCGCAGATGCCTGCACCGATTGCCGACTGTACGCAGAACAGCAGAGACTCGATCTCTCCCGAAGGCGGCTCCCAGAAGGACTCAAACCACGGCGTGTAGCCGCCGTTAATCTCTTCTACTACAGTAGAACCAGCATCGTCCGAACCGCCGAACTCGCTGTTGCCCAGCAGCATCAGCGGAACAGTTACCAGCAGAACAACACCCAGTGCGAGTACCAGATTTCTTGCCCACAGCTTGCCGCGTCCGGGGTTGGAAACTGTAATGCCGGACAGTTCCTTCAACTCCTTTGCGCAGTTCTTCTGGATGACATTGTATACAATGACAGTCAGAATGCCTTCTGCAATGGCAATGGGGACTTGGGTCGGTGCAAAGACAGCGATAAACTTTCCGAAGGATGCCCAGAAGTTATCGCCGGGATAAGCTGCCGCCAACTGTACCGAAGTCAGGCAGTAAGTTGCCATATCTCCGATGGTTGCCGACAGGAATACTGCCAGACCCATAGGCGCTTTGCACTTTTTCAGCAGCTGGAACAGTCCGTAGGAAACGAACGGCCCGAAGATCGCCATAGAAAAAGTATTGGCACCCAGTGTGGTCAGACCGCCGTGCGCCAGCAGGATCGCCTGGAACAGCAGTACGATAATGCCCAGCACGGACATAATGGACGGCCCGAACAGGATCGCACCCAGACCAGTACCGGTGGCATGAGAACAGCTTCCGGTAACCGACGGGATCTTCAGAGAAGAAATGATAAAGACGAAGGCTGCGCACAGTGCGATCAGCAGCTTCACTTTTCCCTGATAAGCAATTTTCCGCTTCAGGCTGACTGCACCAGCCACCAGGAACGGAATACAGAGCGCACCCCATGCAATACACCAACCGGCAGGCAGATAGCCCTCCATGATGTGCATGGCAGATGCACCGAATGTGCCGCTTGCCGCCATATCCGACAGCAGCAGACAGACCGCCAGAGCAGATACCAGAACACGACATCCTGTCATGCTTCCGGTGCTGCGGTTCTGCAAAGCAGAGCCATTGTGTTTGTTCATATGAAAACCTCTCCTCTCGGAACCCCTCTCCATTGACTCCCGGCTGAGAACGGAAAGAGGTTCTCAGTTCACGCGGTGTGCAGCGAAAAAATCGTCTGCATCTCCCAGCGTTTTATCTATCTCACGCAGCGTATGTGCGTTTGATACAAAAATCGCCTCAAACTGGCTCGGGCCGAAATAATTGCCCCGATCCAGCATGAAGTGGAAATATTCCCGGAACTTTGCGGTGTCTGCCTTCTTGGCATCCGCATAGTTCCGCACCTTTTCCGGTGTAAAATACAGGCAGGACAGCGAGCCGATACCGTTGACGGTACACGGCGCATGATGCCGGCGGATGATATCCTCCAGACCGCTGCGCAGCCGATGGGACAAGAAGCCCACCTGATGATATACCTCCGGATGTGCCTGCAAATAGCGAAGCTGCGTCAGTCCGGCACGCATCGCCACCGGATTTCCGCTGAGCGTCCCTGCCTGGTAAACAGAGCCCAGCGGTGATACCAGCTGCATGATCTCCCGTCTGCCGCCGTAAGCGCCCACAGGCATGCCGCCGCCGATGATCTTGCCATAGGTCACCATATCCGGTGTAACTCCGAAATGTCCTGCCGCACCATCCAGCTGCAGCCGGAATCCGGTAATGACTTCGTCAAAGATCAGGAGTGCGCCATACTGGTCACACAGCTGCCGCAGTCCCTGCAAAAAGCCCTTTTCCGGTACAACAACACCCATATTGGCTGCCACCGGCTCTACGATGACACAGGCGATCTCCTTCGGATACTGCTGAAACAGCTGTTCCACACTGTCCAGATCATTATAAACTGCGGACAGCGTATCCTGCGTGCAGCCCTTCGGCACGCCGCTGGAATCGGGGATCCCGGCAGTCATGACACCAGAGCCTGCTTTCACCAGCATCGCATCTGCATGTCCATGATAACAGCCCTCAAACTTAACGATCTTGTCCCGTCCGGTAAAGCCCCGTGCGGCACGAACCGCACTCATGACTGCCTCAGTGCCGGAGTTCACCATGCGCATCATTTCCACACAGGGAACGATCTCATGAATCAGCTCCGCCATTTCTACTTCCAAAGCTGTAGCTGCGCCATAGCTGAGCCCGTTGTCCAACTGTGCGCGAACTGCTTCCAGCACCACATCCGGGTTATGTCCCAGGATCATCGGTCCCCAGGAACCGATGTAATCGATATAGACATTGCCGTCCTCATCATAGAGGTACTGATCCTTGGCACGCTGAATGAAACGCGGCGTACCGCCTACGGACTGGAACGCCCGCACCGGAGAATTAACGCCGCCCGGCATCAGATCTTTTGCGCGTGCATAAAGCGCTTCGGAATGTCCGATCTTCATCTGTTCCATTATCCGATCCTTCCTTCCCGAATATACTTTGCCAGTTCCATGGCAAAATAGGTGATCAGCAGATCTGCACCGGCACGGTACATGCAGACCGCCGATTCACAGATTACAGCTTCCCGGTCGATATAGCCGGCAGCCGCTGCCGCCTGGATCATGGCATATTCGCCGCTGACGCTGTACAATGCCACAGGCTGATGGAATTTTTCCTTCAAAGACTTCAAAACGTCCAGATATGCCATGCCCGGCTTGACCATCAGGATATCCGCACCCTCCTGCACATCCAGTTCTGCTTCCAGCAGTGCTTCCTGCGCATTGTGCGGATCCATCTGATAGCTCTTCCGGTCGCCGAATGCCGGCGCAGAGCCTGCCGCATCCCGGAACGGACCGTAAAATGCCGACGCATACTTGACAGAATAGGACATGATCGGCGTATTCACATAGCCGTTTTCATCCAGCACCTGGCGAATGCGTCCCACTCTGCCGTCCATCATATCCGACGGTGCGACCATGTCCGCGCCTGCCTGCACATGAGACAGTGCCGTTTTTGCCAGCACCTCCAGAGTCTTGTCATTGTCCACATCGTGGCCGCAGAGAATGCCGCAGTGTCCGTGTGAAGTATACTCACACATGCACACATCCGTAATGACATACAGCTGTGGAAAATCCCGTTTGATCTGCCGTACCGCCTGCTGCACGATTCCGTCCGGCTGCCATGCGCTGCTGCCGATCTCATCCTTTTCTGCCGGGATTCCAAAGAGCAGAATGCTCTTCACGCCGGAATCTGTCACCTGCTGCAAAATCTCTGCCATACGATCGAGACTCCAGCGATACTGTCCGGGCATGGAAGGAATTTCTTCCCGGATATTCTCACCCTCCTGCACAAACATGGGATAGATCAGCGTATCCGCAGAAATGCGTGTTTCCCGCACCATGCTGCGCAGCAGTGCGCCGTTTCGCAGACGGCGCGGACGATTGGTCAAATTCATAGTGATACCTTCTTACTCACTTACTCAGCTTTGCTGCCAGCGCCTGTACCAGCGCCGGCGCATCTTCTTGTTTCCCCTGCACCTTTCCGGTTCTCGGCGCACCGTGTATGCCGGAGAAGCCATACAGCGTCATCACTCCGTCTGAGAGCACCGCATAACAGCCCACCGGCGCGGAACAATCGCCGCCTAATAGGAGTGACAGCTGCCGTTCCGTCCGGGCGCAAAGTGATGCTTCCGGATGATTCAGCACCTTCAGCAGGTCAGCATATTCCCCGGAACGTGTCTGGATCGCCAGAATGCCCTGTCCTGCCGCCGGGATCATTTCCTCCGGTGAAAAGCGATATGTGATCCGCGCTTCCAGACCAAGCCGTTTCAGCCCGGCCTCTGCCAGAATCAGCGCACCGTATTCTCCGCGGTCAAGCTTTTCCAGCCGCGTCAGCACATTGCCCCGCACCGGCTTCATCACAGCATCCGGATGCAGCATCTGAAACTGCATGGTACGCCGTGCACTGGCACACCCCACCGGCAGTGAGGCATCCCAATTGGTTTTTCCCTTCGGCAGCACCAGCACATCGCCGGGTGCTTCCCTTGCCGAATACGCACCGATGGGCAGCACCGGATTTTCTGCGGCAGGAACATCTTTCAGGCTGTGAACACAGAGATCCACCTGGCCTGCCAGAAGCGCCGCATCCAGTTCCTTCAGGAACAAGCCCTTTCCTCCGATTTTGTCCAGAGTTTTGTGCAGGATCTTGTCCCCGGTGGTTTTCATGGTCACCAGTTCCAAAGAGGCTTCCGGCAGGATACGGCGAATCTCTGCCATCACCAATTCACTTTGTATCACAGCCAGCCGACTGGCACGGCTGCCGATGCGTATCGTGTGCTCCATGCGTTTAAAATCTTCCTCTGTCCTTGATTTTGGCACAGCTTTGCCGCAGAAGTTCCGGCCGGATCTCCGCTTTCATGCTGCCCATGAGCATGTCCACCGTTTTTTCTGTTACCATCCGAACCAGTTCTTCCAGCTGCGGCATTTCCTGATACGGTTCTGCCGCAGTGCTGTGCAGGATGCGCTGTGCTGTCAGTTCTTTCAGCTGCTGCATATACGGGACGGAATCCCGATAATTGCGCCACATCTGAAATGTATCGGTATACTGCTCTGCAATTTGATGCAGCGCTGTCAGGGCAGCCGCATCCGGTGCAGTGTCGCTGTGCAGATCATCCAGATCCCACAAAGTTACACCCTCGATTTCTCCGCAGGACGATTCCACATCCCGCGGCATCGCCAGATCTAAGATCCATGCCGGTCTGCGGCAGAGATTCTCCAGCGGCTTCTGCAAAATGGTATTATGCGGGCTGCGCGTTGCGCTGACCACAATATCCGCGGATTCCATCTGGGCATACCGCTGCTCGTACGGCACCGGCTTCACCCCAAACGGGATCACCGTTTCGCCGCAATGGCAGGAGCGCAGGGTCATGAATACCTGACAGCCGCGCTGCACCAGGAGAGATGCCGCCAGCCGTCCCATGCTGCCGCTGCCGATGACCAGACAGGTTTTCCCTTCCAGTCCGCCGAGCTGCTGTTCCAGCTGCTGTACCGCGCCATAAGAGACCGACAGCGGTACACTGGAGACAGAGACCTGTGTCTGTGCTTCTTTTCCGGCAGATACTGCCGTTCGGAACAGGGTGTCCAGCACGCCGTCTGTACTGTGACAGCTGCGTGCCAGTTCTACTGCATGTCCCACTTGAGTCACGATCTGTTCTTCGTGGAGGATCTGCGAATGCAGACCGCAGGCGACTTCCATCAGATGCTGTACTGCATCCGTTTCTGTCAAAATCGTCATTGCCGAAGCATCTGCCGGAGCCGCAGCATACTGCTGCAGGAGTCTTGCCGGAGAAATGGTATCTTCTGGCTGCGCTGTGTTTCCATCCGTCTCCGTCCGCACCGGGCGTTCCTGTAAGGAGAGGTACAGTTCTGTCCGGTTACAGGTTGCCAGCAGCACTGCGCCGCTGATGCCGTCTTTCTGCATCAGTTCTGCCAGAATATGCCGCACCTGTTCTTCCGAAAATGCAAATGGTTCCCGTGCGGAAACATTTGCAGAACGGGCATCCACGCCTGCCATATAAATACACATTTCTTTTTTCATCTCCCTTGCTGCCGCAGACGCAGAGGCTTTTTCTGCTGTACCGCACATAAAATAGGGGTACAATGTCCCGTCTGCCACGAAAAATAAGGCCGCCGCTGTTCTTCCAGTGCAGAAAGAACCGCCATGATCGTGCCGCCGTGCACCACCGCTGCGATGGTGGTTTCCTGCCGATTCTGCAAAGCCCGTTCCAATGCCGTACAGCACCGCTCCACAAATGCTTTTCTGGATTCTCCGCCGGGAAAAGCCATTGTACCGCCGCTGTCGATCCATGCCTGATATGCCGGATTTCCGGACAGCTCTGCATAATTCTTCCCTTCAAAGTCGCCAAAGTCACATTCCTGCAAGCCGTTCACGTCCTGCAATGCCGCACCGGGAAATAAGATCTCCGCCGTCTGGACACAGCGCCGCATCGGGCTTGTCAATACCAGTTCCGGCGAGGGAAAAAGTGATGCAAGTTCCGCCGCTTTCTGCTGTGCCAGAATGACTCCCGCAGTACAAAGCGGTTCATCTGTCCGGCTTCCGATATAGCGGTGTTCCTGGTTTCCGGCTGTGATACTATGCCGAATCAGAATCAGCTGCATGACTTTTCCTCCGATGCAAAAGCTCAAAAAAAACCGTGTTTCTCAAAACACGGGAATCAGAGCCTTTTTTGGCACATGGGCGCAAAAAATCTGGACTTTGCAGTTTTGCAAAGCGCAGGATACCGAATGCACCAACAATTTCCTCTATTCTCGTAGATGGGATATATTCCAAAACAGCAGACCGGTATCCCGGCTTCGGTTCAACGCGTTCCATGCGCCTTCCCGGAACAGATCGTTCCAGTGGCATCTGCATGGCGCTCCCCGACACGGTAGCGGAACTGTGCAGGATTCTCACCTGCTTCCCTGACATCTGCTGCCAATTGTTCGATAAAAAGAGTCCTCTGAGAGAACCCTTTTATTACTATACCATATTTTTTGCCAGTTGGCAAGCCTTTTTGCAAAAAAAGCAGCCCATCACAGGCTGCTTTACAAAATAGACTTAAATCGTAGGAATTGCATCATTATGCATTCCCATAAAATACACATCCATTCACCGATACAGCTGATACAGCAGAGCATTACAGATCGCTGCCGCCACATTGCTGCCGCCCTTTCTGCCCTTTGCCACGATGTAAGGCACTTTGTCCTGCGCCAGGATCAGTTCCTTTGCTTCAACCACGTTGACAAATCCCACCGGCACACCGATAATCAGCTTCGGCAGAAGCTTTCCCTCCTGAATCAGTTCGTCCAGCCGCATCAGGGCTGTCGGCGCATTTCCCACGGCAAAGATCAGGTCTTTCTCCAGATGGCACGCCTTTTCCATGGAAACTGCCGCACGCGTTACGCCCCGCGCCTTTGCCTCTGCTGCAACATCCGCATCGGACATAAAGCAATGCGCTTCACCGCCCAGTTGATGCAGAGAGCGTTTGTTGATGCCGGAAAGCGCCATATTGGTGTCTGTGACAATGTGTGCACCGTGCCGCAGCGCATCCAATGCCAGTGCCGCCGCATTTGGTGAAAAGCGAAGATTCTCCACATAGTCAAAATCCGCGGTAGTGTGGATCACGCGCTTGAGAATGCTGCGCTCCGGTTCCGGCAGTGCAACGCCCTGAAGATTTTCTTCAATGATCGCCATGCTTCTCGCTTCAATATCCATCGGCTTCTGATATGCTGTCTCCATCAAAAACTCCTTTCTATGGCCCGCAGGATCTCCGGAATGGATGCTGTTTTTTCTTCCGGCGCTCCGATCAGCACCACCGGGATCTGCATTTGTTCTGCTGCTGCAATTTTTTCTGCCACGCCGCCGCGCTTTCCGCTGTCCTTTGTGACCAAAACGGAAATGTGATGCTGTCGCAGCAGTGCGAAAGTGTCTGCCTGTGAAAATGGCGGCATGGCATAGATCAAGTGAGATGCTGCGCCTGCCGCAGCTTTCCGGGAATCCGGCGTATCCAGAATACGTGCCCAACAGCGCGGCGCAAGTCCCGGAACAGCCGCTTCATAATACAAAAGGGTGTTCACTCCGGTGGTCAGCAGCACATTGCCGGAGGTCTCTGCCAAATATGCCGCTGCTGCCTCTTTGGAAGAAACGCGGACGATTTTGTCATATGCATATGACACGGGCTGCCGTCCCAGCCGAAAATACGGCAATTGCAGTTCCCGGCAGACCTGCCGCACTGTTGCCGTGACCTCTTGTGCAAAGGGATGTGAAGCATCTGCCACGGCGTCCATTTCTGCCAGCGCCTGCCGAAATCCGTCTGCATCCAGACGCCCCACATGCACCTGACAGTGCTGTCCCTGCAAGATTTCTTTTCCGTATGCAGTGGCGGCGAATGCAGTCACGAGATACGCTTCCGGCATGGCAGCGATCAGCTCAGTTGCTTCACTGGTTCCGGCAATCACCGCGATACGCAGCGGCTTCATCCTTCGCTCTCCCCTTGAATGCAGTAGCCCCGGGGCGTGATCATTTTTCCACCCTGCACATAGGTCTGAGAGTTGCCGATCAGCACAACACAAAACATATCCACCGGCTCTTCCGGCAGCCGTTCCAGAGTTGTGATCCAGGCTTTTTCATCTGCACGGCCGGCATTCCGCACAATTCCCACCGGCGTTTCCGGTGCACGGTGCTGCCGGATCAGCGCCGCTGCCTTCGCCAGATATTCCGTCCGGGAACGGGACTTCGGATTGTACAGACAGATCACAAAGTCTGCTTCTGCCGCCAGAGAGACCCGGCGCCAGATCAGCTCCAGCGGCGTCATGCAGTCGCTGAGACTGATGACAGCAAAATCATGCATCAGCGGTGCGCCCAGAACTGCCGACGCCGCGCTTGCCGCCGTTACGCCCGGAACAGCAGTAACTTCTACATCCACCTGCATTTCTGCAGCGATCTCCAACAAAACGCCTGCCATGCCGTAAATACCGCTGTCGCCGCTGGAAACCAGTGCCACCGTCTTTCCGGCGAGTGCTTCCTCCACTGCTGCACGGCAGCGGTCGGTTTCTTTTCGCATGGGCGTAGAAAAATAGTGCAGTCCCGGAAATTGTTCCTCCAAAAGCCGGATATAGGTCGTATATCCCACTACCAGATCCGCTCCGGTAATGGCGTCTATCGCCTGCTGTGTCATATAAAGGCGATCACCCGGACCAAATCCGACAACATAAATATGCGGTTTCATTCTGTTTTCTCCTCCCATTGCAGTTCCGGCAGCATTTGCCGGCAGGCGGCAAATGTCACTCCGCTGTATTTTACCTTTCCGGTCAGCACCTCGCCGCAGCCGGATGCCAGGTAGGCACATGCCTCCGACACGGAGGGCAGTCCTGTGACCTGCCGGACAAATGCGGATGCTTCAAAAGGATATGTGCACGCCTGAATATCATCATCCGAAACGATCTCCAGCGGCAGATCGCACTTCTTACACAAGGCGCGTATTGCCGGTTCGTTTTGTTTCAGACCGATGGTCGCCAATTTCGAGACAGACAGCAGTGCCAGGCGGTGTTCCTCCAGAAATGTGAAAAAGCACTGTTCCAGATGCTCCGGGGCAATATTCCGCTTACAGCCGACACCCAGCACCAGACTCTTCGGCCGCAGCAGCAGCGTATGCTTTGCCTTGTCTGCCGCCATACGATCGGTGATCTGAACTGCACAGGGCAGCGACGGGAAATGCTCCAGCCGAATCGATTCCGGAAGCGCATCCTGTGCTACCGGGAAATCCGTGCAGAGAGAAACCGCATCTCCTGCTACCAATGCGCCGCTGATATATCTCAGCTCGTTCAAATTTTCAATGACAAGATGATTCTGTTTGGCAAACAGATCAAATGCCGGAACATTTTCGACATCCGTAGCAGTGGTAATTACAGCTTCACCGCCCAGATAGGACGCAACCTCCCGTGCCAGTGCATTCGCACCGCCCAAATGACCGGACAGCAGACTGATGACATGCTTTCCCTGCTGATCCAGCACCAGAACTGCCGGATCAGATGCCTTAGATTTCAGCAGCGGCGCGATCATACGCACCGCAATGCCTGCTGCCATCACGAACACCAGAGCCTCTTCTGTACCAAAGGCTTCCTGCACCTGTTCTGCCAGGCCGCTTTTGGATGCAGTTCTGCCGCCAAAGTGCTGCTGCAAGCGCTTTGCCAGCGATTCTCCCTGCGGTGTCAGCCAGAAATACACCATTTTCATGCTTCTTTCCCCTGTCGAAATGCATGGGTAAACGTCTTGTCATACAGCTTAGACAGCGCATAGGCATCTCCCAGAAAATCGCCGACAGTCACCAATGCAGTTTTGGTGATCCCGGCGGCCTTTACCTTTTCTGCAATATCCAAAAGCGTCCCCGTGACGATTTTTTCTTCCGGCCAGCTTGCCTTATACACAACAGCAACCGGCGTTGTCTCCGGATAGGCGGTACGCAGACGTTCCGCCAGTTCTGCAATTCGTCCCACAGAGAGGAATACGATCATCGTGGCACGATGCTTTGCCAATTCTTCGATCCGTTCCCGCGGCGGCACAGGCGTTCTCCCTTCCATGCGCGTCAGGATCACGGTCTGTGTCACTTCCGGCAAGGTGTATTCCTTCTGCATGGCTGCCGCTGCCGCCAGAAAAGAGCTGACGCCGGGCACAACCTCGTGAGAAATTCCCAGCTCATCCAACGCATCCAGCTGTTCCCGAATGGCACCGTAGATCGAAGCGTCCCCGGTATGTACCCGAACGGTAGTTTTGCCCTGCTGTTCTGTCTCCTGCATCACTGTGAGGACCTCTTCCAGTGTCATGCCGGCACTGTCATAAACACGGCAGGACGGCTTCACATCCGCCAGAACTGCCGGATTCACCAGTGAGCCGGCATAGATCACTGTGTCTGCCTGATCGATCAGCCGTTTGCCCTTGATGGTCAGCAGTTCCGGATCTCCTGCGCCTGCACCTACAAAATATACCATGTTATTTCCCTCCCCGCCGAATCAGCAATGTGGTAAAATAGGAATACGGCTCCAGTTCCGGTCTGCCGATGTATTCCGAAGCCATTCCCACATCCCGAAGCATTGTTGTATGTTCCAGAAGCCCCTGCGCTTCCAACAGAGGCAGCAGCCAGGACAGCGCTTTTCCGGCTTTCATAATCACCAGATTGTCTGCGCGGCTCAGCGCCTGTTCCACGGCTTCTCTGGAAGCGACACCCGGCAGGATCTCCAGTGACTCTCCGTTTTCACAAAGGCTCTGCTGTGCCTTTGCCGCACCGGAACAAAACGACGGCACACCGGCAACAACCTGCACCATATAGCCCTGTTCCGCCAAAAGCTGCCGCACATAGGATGCGGTGCTGTACACCGAGACATCACCAAGCGTCACCATTGCCACCTGCTTTCCGGCATCCAGGGCGCTTGTGACCGGAAGAAGCATTCCATTCCGCAGCCGTTCCCGATAATCTGCGTGTGCCTTCATCGGAAACAGCAGTTCCAGCTTTTCGCCTCGCGAAAGGTCTGCCGCCTGTGCCGCAATGGCATACGCCGCCGAAGCACCGCCCGGTTTGGTAATGGGTGCAATAATCACATCCGCCTGCTCCAGCACCTGCTTGGCCCGAAGGGTCATATCCATGGGGTCTCCTGCTCCCACGCCTACTGCATAAAAAACTCCTTGTTCCATCCATTACTCCTTTGTCATACACGAAAATAACAGCACCGGGTGGTTGCTGTCCAGCACATGATAGCTGCCCACTGCTTTTCCGCAGCTGACAGACAGCTGCACCACTTCAAACTGCGGCAGTTTTTGCATCAGAGGGAACAGCTCTGCCTGTGTCTCCAATGTCACGGCATTCGCCACTAGCCGCACTGATTTGTCCAGATCCAGCAGCGTACGCAGGATGACCTTTGCCGCGCCGCCGCTGCCGCCCAGAAAAACGCAGTCCGGCTGCGGCAGCTTTTGCAGCTGCTCTTCTGCTCTGCCGGAGATAATATGCAAATTTTTCGTCCCGAAAAGCTCCCGGTTTTTCTCCAGAATTTCCAGTGCCGCCGCCTTATACTCGACTGCATAAACATTCCCGAAAGGACACATCCGGGCGCACTCGACGGAAACACTCCCGGTTCCTGCGCCAATATCCCACACCACAGCATCCGGGCGCAGCCGCAGCTTGGAAAGCACTACTGCACGCACTTCCTCCTTGGTCATGGGTGACTGGTTACGCAAAAAAGCACTGTCCGGCAATAAGCCCAGACGAGAGACTGGTCTCGGATGCGGATTCCGCACTGCTGCAACACAAAGAGATGGATTTTCCAGCATTGCCGCCTGTTCCGGCGTTCCGTGCCACAGATTCTGTGTGGGATAAGTGAGATCTGCCCCTATAAAAATTTCTGTTTCCGTCAAGCCGTATGTCAGCAGCGCCTCGGCGATCTCCCGTGGCCCATGGTCTGCCGCACAGAAAAAGAAGGTCTCCGGATGCTCGGACACTGTATAGGCGATAGTTCCGGCAGAGCAGTCCCTGCCGTGAAGGCTGAGGATCGCTGCCTGTTCCATAGTCAAACCAAACGCCGCTCCCAACAGCTGCAAAGAGCCAACACCTGGGAGCACTTGCATCTCCAAGGATGGAAAGCGGCGGCGAATGGTACGGCAAAGGCTGTACAGCAGCGGATCGCCGGAGACAACAATTCCCAGGCTTTCCTGTTCCAGACGTGCAGGCAGACGTTCCAGAAGCGCAGAGATCTTTCCCATAGGTTCTGTTTTTTTGGCTTGCAGCAGCTGCAAAAACCGCGGCGATGCGATCACACAGTCTGCCGCTTCCAATGCTTTTTTTGCTGCCGGCAGCAGATAGTCCGCTGTGCCGCTTCCGCCGCCTGCCAGGATCAGTTTGTGCTGCATGATAACCACACCTTTCGGATTTGTTCTGTCTCCCGGCTTTCCGCCAGGATTTTATCATTTTCATCGAGCAAAATCAAAGCGGTCTGCACCTTTCCGTGCGTTCGTCGATCGCAGTTTTCACAAACGCTTTCCGCAATACTCTGCCAGACCTGTCTGCCAAAGGGAAACGCTGCTAACCGCTCTGTCATCTCGCGTGTCGTGTTGCACTGATACAGCTGCCGCACTTGTTCCCTGTCTGCCCCGGCAAGTGCCGCGTGAGTGCAGATCACTTCGCGCTGTCCGCCGGCAGTATGACTGTGCAGATACATAATGTCTGCCGCCGGCTTCACCAATTTTCCCGGTCTGCCGGCAAGCAGCACCTGTGTCATACCCATCTCCGCTGCACAATCCAGCAGATATCCCAGATAGTTGCTGCACAGCACAATAGCACCCGGATTCGGATACTGCCGTCTCAGCCAGGCTTCTCCGGCATATCCCGTCACAAAAGCACAGGCTGTGCCATACTCCGCCCGGCACATGGAAAGCTCCAGCGCCAGAGATTCGCGCACTGCCTCTTCACTCATAGGCCGCACAATACCGGTCGTCCCCAAAATAGAAATGCCGCCTGTGATGCCCAGCCGCCCGTTAAAGGTCTTTTGTGCGATCTCTGCGCCGTCCGGCACGGAAACCGTGACGATCGCACCCTTTGCGCCGATCACGCTGCGCACCGCCTTTTCGATCATTTGCCGCGGCACCGGATTGATGGCAGGCTCTCCCACCGGAAGCTTCAGTCCCTTCCGCGTAAGAATCCCCACGCCGTCTCCGGCGTGAAACTCCACTGCACCATCCTGCGGCAGGATCTCCACGCAGGCATTCACAAGGCAGCCGTTTGTCTCATCCGGATCATCTCCGCCGTCCTTCACCACGCCGCAGGTATAAGCCGCGCCCTGCTGAATTGCCAGGCGCAGTGTTTTTCCTGCCGGGATCTCCAGTTCCACCCACTCGGGACACTTGCCGGAAGTCTGCCACAAGACCGACGCCAGGCTTGCCGCCGCCGCACAAGAGCCAGTGGTATACCCTTCACGCAGATGTTTCATCGGTTTTCCCCCAATTGTTTATGATGGCGTAGATCTGACGCATGTCCAAATTTTCCCGGAGCAGTGCAGCCAGTTTCTCGTATTCCTGTTCCTTGCGCGCTGTAAAGTCCAGTTCCGGCACAGCCGCAGCTGAAATGCCCTTTTTGTCCAGGAGCAGCTGCACCAGCTTTCCGGCAAACGCCGGCGCATCAAAAACACCGTGGAGATAAGTGCCGCAGACAGTGCCATCCATGCTGGCGCAGCCGTCTGCCCTGCCGTCCTCCAGAACTGCAAAAGGTGTCCCATTCCCAATATACTGTGTCTCGCCCATGTGGATCTCATAGCCATCCAGGGAACAGCCGGACAGCGGCTGCAGTATGCCCGGCAAGGAAACCGTTGTCCCGGAAATTTGAGTGCGCCGTTTCCGGGTGCGGAACACGGTTTCCATATCCAATAGGCCTATCCCCCGAAGCGTGCCGCCGTCCTCGGTTTTCTCCGGGTCAGAAAGAGATTTTCCGAGCATCTGGAAGCCGCCGCAGATGCCCATGAGAAATGTGCCTTTTTCGTGACGCTTCAGCAGTTCGGCTTCCAGTCCGCTTTCCCGAAGCCACCGGAGATCTGCCATTGTACTTTTTGTGCCCGGCAGCAGGATCGCATCCGGCTGCTGCAATTCGCTGCGCTTTGTGACATAACGCACGGAAACTCCCGGAATCTGCGCCAGTGCTTCAAAATCGGTAAAGTTGGAAATGCGTGGAAAACGAATCACGGCGATATCCAACGCCGCGCCGTCAGCGGCACTGCGCCGGGACAGCCGTTCCGAAAGACTGTCCTCATCGTCCAGTTCCAACGGAAGATACGGCACAACGCCCAATACCGGAATGCCGGTCAGCTCTTCCAGCATGGTGAGGCCTGGTTTCAGGATCTCCACATCGCCCCGAAACTTATTGATGACAATACCGCGGATACGGCGGCGTTCTGATGGGTCTAACAGCATGATCGTACCGTACAGAGACGCAAACACGCCGCCGCGGTCGATATCTCCCACTAAAATTGCCGGAGAATCGGAGAGTTCCGCCATTCCCAGGTTGACGATGTCCACTGCTTTCAGGTTGATCTCTGCCGGACTGCCGGCGCCTTCCAGGACAATGATATCATTTTCTGCAGCAAGCGCATGGTACGCTTTCAGAATATGCGGAATCAGTTCCTGCTTTTTGGTATAGTATTCCTGCGCACGCATCGTGCCGAAGATCTCACCGTTCACGATGACCTGTGAGCCGCTTTCGCTGGTAGGCTTCAGCAAAATGGGATTCATGCGGACATCCGGCTCGATGCCTGCCGCTTCTGCCTGCATTACCTGCGCACGCCCCATTTCCTTGCCGTCCCGGGTCACATAGGAGTTCAGCGCCATATTCTGCGACTTAAACGGAGCTGTGCGAAAGCCGTCCTGCCGAAAGATCCGGCACAGTCCGGCAGTCACAAAGCTTTTTCCGGCAGAGGACATCGTCCCCAGTATCATCAGTGATTTTGCTGCCATTTTCCTCTCTCCTCATCGCAGATCTGCCCCAAACATTGCAGCAGATACTGATTTTCTTCCGGCAGACGAACTGCCGCCCGATAATAGGTCGCATCCAGACCAGGATAATTGTCACAGTGCCGCAGCAGTATTCCATACGGCAGCAGCTGCTGATCCAGGTCGGTGCAGTTTTCTGCCTGAAAGAATACATAGTTTGCACTGGGTTTCCACATCCGCAGCCCCAGCTTTCCCAAACCGTCGTATAGTCTCCAGCGCTCCTGCTCCAGCAAATCCAGCGTCTGTCTCCGATAAACAATATCGTTCAGCGCAGCGATCCCAGCAGCCTCTGCCAGTTGATTCACCGGCCACGGCTGTCCGGTCAGCCGGATAGATTCAATGCGCTTTGTATCTGCACAGATTCCATAACCTAGGCGCAGTCCCGGAATGGCATACAGCTTTGTCAGAGAGCGCAGCACCAGGACATGGGGAAATTCCGCCAATCGCGGCAGCAGCGAAACGATCTCCGGGTCTGTCTCTGCCATATCACAAAAGCATTCATCCAGCAGCACGAAGATCTGCTTTTCCGCTGTGATCCGCAAAATCTGCTCCAACAATTCCAGTGAAATTCCCGTCCCGGTGGGATTATTGGGATTGCACAGCACCAGAAAGTCATAGTCCCCGTGTTTCAGCTCCGGCAGCAGCTCAGCGTCGATCTCATAGGGGAAAGGCATTTGCCACCGTGTAACACGGCATCCCGCCTCCCGCAGTGCGGCTTCGTACTCGGTAAATGTAGGAACGGGCACAAGTGCATGCCGCGGCGCTGCTGCCCGAACTGTCCGGAAAATCACATCTGCGCCGCCGTTTCCGCAGACGATCTGCGCCATGGGGATCTCATGATACGCAGCAATTGCCTGCCGCAGCTTTTTTTGCTGCGGATCCGGATAATGTACCAGATCGTCCATTGCCGCTGCAATTGCAGTGCGAACCGTCTCCGGAACACCCAGGGGATTGATGTTGGCAGAAAAATCCAGCCACTTGCCGTTGCCTTGATAAATGTTACCGCCATGCTGCGGCATAGCGCCACCTCCTGTCTAAATGAAGAGCTTGCACGTGTTCAAATTGTGTTGCCTTTAATTGCCGCAAATCCAAAGAAATACCATCCGGATCACGCCAAACAGCAGCAGAGAAAGCCCCGATGTCGCCAGCATCATACCGTTGGTTCGGGAAATATCCTCCGGTTCTGCCGGGCGAAGCGCCTCTCCGATGGTCGGCTTTTCCACCGTTTCCCCAAAATACACATGGGTTCCGCCCAGCTGAATCTCCAACGCACCCGCCGCGGCGGATTCTGTCTGGGCGGAATTGGGGGAAAGGTGATTGTTCCGGTCACGGCAGAATATTCGCCAGGCGTTTTTTCCGTTTAAGCCCAGAATGCAGGCAGAAACTGTGAAAAGCAGACCGCAGACACGAGCCGGAAGCCAGTTTGCCGCATCATCCAGGCGGGCAGAAGCTCTGCCGAAGTGCAGGTACCGGGCATTCCGATAGCCCACCATGGAGTCCAGAGTGTTTACTGCCTTATAGCAAAACCCAAGAGGCACTCCGCCCAGCAGCAGGTAAAACAAAGGCGCTGTCACGCCGTCAGAAGTGTTTTCGGCAACCGTTTCCACACATGCCTTTGTCACCTCTTCCGCGGTCAGCTGTGAGGTTTCACGGCCTACCAGATAAGAAAGCTGCACTCTTGCACCCGGCAGATCTCCGGCAGCCAGAAGGCAGTAAACCTTTTGGCTTTCCCGTTCCAGACAGCGCGCCGCCAGGATCTGGTATGCCCAGAAGGTATGCAGTGCAAACCACAGCCAGAATGAAATACAGTATGCCAGAGCCAGGATCCCTAAAGACAGTACAAAGCAGCCCGCCGGGATACAGATTGCCAGGAGCATACCGGCACGATGCTCTCCCTCCGGTGTTTGCGGAAACTTTCGGCGGAGAAATTTTTCCAGACGAGAAATGCTTTTTCCGATCAGCACCACCGGATGCGGCATCCAGTGCGGATCGCCCAGGCAGAGATCCAGTAAAAAGCCCAGGCAGACACTCAGCAGAATCCACATGTTCTCACGCTCCTTTGAGCATCATGCCGATGCCGCAGCAGACTCTTTCCACCGTTTCGGCATGTTCTGCGAGAAATGTGTTGAAACGGCCGATCGCTTCGCGCTGCTGCCTCTGCTCTGCTGTGATCGGAACAAGTCCGCAGCCTACCTCTTGTGTAATACAAATGGCATCATGCCACCGCTCTAGCCACGGACGCACCGCCGTACAAGGGGATTCTCCCTCTGCCAGCCAGAAAACCGCCAGCTGCTCCGCATGGAGGATCAGCCGCTGTCCCTGCCATTGTGTCAAAGGCTGCACCGCCGCATCAAAGCAGTCCAATTCGGTCAGATGGTATTTTTGCATGGCGTATGCAGTTCTGCCGTTGGCATAGCCGCCCAGAATCAGTTTCATGCCAGAACACCTCCCAACAGCGCCGCACCCAACACATACGCGGTTTCGCACAGCACCAGAAAAAAGCCTGCCAGATCGCCGGTAATGCCGCCGAACTGCTTTTTTGCCATATGGGAACAACCGTAAAAAACGATCAGCGAGATCCAGGTTAAAGCGACTGCCAGCCATCCCCAGAACCAAACCAGAAGCAATCCTATGATGCCGTATATTATCACAAGCAGTACCCGGACATGCTTTCCTGCGCTCTCCCCAAAGGTTTTCACCAGAGAACTGGAGGGCGCAATCGGCAGCGTGGTAACTGCAATTCCGCTGAGACACCGTGACATGACAAAGCCTCCGGTCAGCAGCCAGATAACACTTCTCCCCTGCGTCTGATACAGCTGCACATATGCTCCGAAGCAGATCAGCAGTACCAGTATTACGCTGAATACAGCAAAAGGACCGCAGTTCGGGTCTTTCAGAATGCGCAGTTTTTCCTCCTGCGGCCGCCGGGAATAAAGTGCATCTGCTGTGTCACAAAATCCATCCAGGTGAATGCCGCCGGTAATCAACACGCCGCAAAGCACCGCCAGTGCGCCGAACAGGACGCTTCCCACATGGAGCAAGCCGCACACCGTCCAGACCGCCCAGAGCCCTGCGCCGCAGAGCAGCCCGACCAACGGAAAGAATACCATTGCATTCCGCAGGTTCTTTTCTGTCCAGTTCAGACATTTCACCGGAAGTGCACTATACATGGAAAGTGCGATCAGCATTGATTCCAGCCATGATTTTATCATATTGTATTCCTCCTTTCCAGAGCACCGGCATTCCGGCACAGCACTCGATCACCACGTCTGCCTGTGCGGCAATGGCGCAGTTGAGCTTTCCCAGGTTTTGCAGATACTGCTGCATGGCGCGATCCGGCGGCGTACCGTCTGAAAACACCTCGTTGGTCACGATAACCAGATGCTGTGTATTTTGGCGCAGTACACCAATTCCTTTCCAAATCGTCTGTACCGGATCGCCGCCGCTGCCGCCAAACTGCTCATTTGCGACCAGATTGCTGAGGCATTCCAGCAGCGCAGTTCCGCCCGGTTTTAACGCTGCCGCCGCTTCTGCCAGACGGGATGGCGCTTCGATCGTCTGAAAACCTTTTCCGGCACGCTGCTGCCGATGCCGCGCGATTCTCGCTTTGCACTCCGCATCCCATACCTGCATCGTGGCAATGTAAAGAAACGGTTCTCGCTTCAGCGCCATGCTGACCTGTTCTGCCAGTTGAGACTTGCCGCTGCCGCTGCCGCCTGTGACCAAGATCAGCATGACATCCGCTCCTTTCGGTATGCCTGACACTGTGCCGCAAAGTTGGACGGCACTTCCGGATTGGACGGGAAATACAAATGCGGAAATCCGGCGGTGATCCGTCCGACAGACTGCACAGCTTCCCAGCATTTTCCGCCGGGACGCTGCACCAAAAAGGCATTGCCATTTTCTGTGCTGTCTGCATAGTGAAATTCATGGGCACGGATGGTTGTGCCTGCACGCCCCAGGATCGTGTCTGTCTGCGCAGTCAGCGTCACATAGCCAAAACGGCACAGCCGCTTTCCCATATGAGAAGTCCCCGGCAAAAGTCCTGCCAAGGGATAACAAGCACCGTCTGCCCCCGTCATCGACTCCTGCAAATACAAGAAGCCGCCGCACTCACCCCAGATCGGGATACCATTTTTTGCAAGACGGCGGAGTGACTGCAAAAAGGAATGGTTTCCGCTCAGCTGCGGCAAATACAGCTCCGGATAGCCGCCGCAGAAATACAAACCATCCAGTTCCTCCGAGAGCACAGCATCTTCCATCGGAGAAAAATACACCAGTTCTGCGCCGCACTGCTCCAGAAGCTCCAGATTTTCTGCATAGGTAAAGCAAAATGCCTTATCTCGCGCTACGCCCAACCGAAAAGATGCAGCGGATTTTTTCGGCTTGGGCAGTTCCGGGAGGGGCGGTGCGTTTTGTGCCAACGTCAGAAGCTGCTCTAGTTGTATGGTCTCCGCCGCAGTCTTTCCCAAGAGCCGGATCTTTTTGTCCAAATCTGCCACTTCTCCGGCAGTCATAAGTCCCAGATGGCGGCTTTCCAACTGGACTTCCGGCAATTCCGGCAAATAGCCCAGTACCGGCAGACCCGTTTCGCGTTCCAACAAGTTTTTATAATAGGAATACATTCCGCTTCGGACGCGGTTCAACAGAATACCGCAGATGGGATTTGGTGTGCGAAATGTCTGAAAGCCGCGGCAGACCGCAGCTGCGGAACAGCCCATCCCCTGAGGAGAAAGCACCAGCAGCGTAGGTGTTTGGAGCCAGTCTGATACAGTATAGGCGCTTGCTTCTGAGGTGCTCTGTATGCCGTCGTAGTAACCCATTGCGCCCTCCAGGATCGTGCAGTCCGCATCTGCGCTGACACGAGCAACCAGTTTTGTCATAGCATCCTGCGTCAGAAAAAACGGGTCTGCGTGATATGTCTGCCGCCCGGTAATATGGCTGTGAAACATGGGGTCGATATAGTCCGGCCCGCATTTCAGGCTCTGGACACAAAGGCCGCGGTCACAAAGTGCTGCAAGAAGTGCCGCGGTAACCGTTGTCTTTCCAGCACCGCTGCCGGCTGCACTGATCAGCAGCCGCGGAATCGCTCTCTGCATCTGAAAAAAGCTCCTTTCTCAAAAGTGAAACCAGATTTCTAAACATAGTATATCACAATTCCGAGTTTTTTTCAAGGTGAACTGTGCAAAGATATGCGCACCTTCTGAAATTTGTTTTTCCGGTCGCCTTGACAGGCAGATATTTTTACGGTATAATCAAAGCGATATCAAAATCGTACAAATTGTGCATGATTTTGGAATCGATACCACATATTCTGCAAAGCATTTTCCATCCTCTATAGATTTGTACGATTGTTATAATGATTCGGCTGAATGTTATAGAAATCGGGTTTTCTTTGTCTTATAATATCATTCGAAATCGGAGAACAGCGTGTCATATGCCAAGCTGTCAGCCGAACATTTTTGTATAAATACACTCTGGATAAAGGAGATTGATTTTATGACAGCGCAGACCAATCGTGCAGAATTTCGCAAAAAACTACTGCACCTCATGATTCCTATTTCCCTGCAGCAGTTGATGATGGCACTTGTCAATGCCTCTGACGCATTTATGCTGGGTTTTGTCAGCCAGGATGCCTTGTCGGCTGTTTCTCTGGCGGGACAGATACAGTTTGTATACTCCCTGTTTTTGTTTGCGATCACAGCAGGTGTCTCCATTTTTGCCGCACAATACTGGGGCATCCGAAATCAAAAGGCAGTGGAAAAAACTCTGGGTATCGGTCTGGCATTTTCCGTGCTGCTGTCTCTTCCGTTTACCATCGGGGCAACCTTTTTTCCGGAGCTGCTGATGCGCGCATTTGCTTCTGATCCGGTACTGATTGCAGACGGTGTAGAGTATCTCCGGGTTGTAGGAATCTCTTACCTGCTGCTGAGTATTTCGCAGATTTACCTCTGCATCCTAAAGAACTGCGGAAGCGCTGTACTGAGTGCGGTAATCAGCTCTGTATCCGTTGTCATCAACATCATTTTGAACGCATGTTTTATTTTCGGCATCGGCTTCTTCCCGGAAATGGGCATTGCCGGGGCTGCGATTGCAACGGTAATTGCAAAGGTCATTGAGCTGGCGTGGGCACTTCTGGTCATGCTGAAAAAAGACAGCATCAAGATCCGGCTGAAATGGGCTTTTCGTCCGGACAAGGTACTGCTCCGCGACTTCTGGAAATACACCGCACCGATCCTGGGCGACGAGCTGATGTGGGGACTGGGCTTCACCATGTACTCCGTGATCATGGGACACATGGGCAGTGATGCTGCGGCAGCAAACTCCATCGCAAACATCGTAAAGAATCTGGTCATCTGCTTCTGCACTGGCATTGCTACAGCAAGCGGCATTATGGTCGGAAGCCTTCTGGGACAGGGCGAACTGGAGAAGGCAAAGGAATACGGCAGAAAGCTCTCCAAAACTTCGATTATTGCAGGCGCGATCGCCGGTGTGATCATTCTGGGTGTCATTCCCTTTACGCCGCTGTTTTCCACGCTGACTGACACCGCAAAAGAATATCTCCGCGTGATGCTGGTGGTCTGCTCCTACTATGTTGCAGGAAAATCCATTAACATGACTGTGATTTCCGGTATCTTTGCCGCAGGCGGTGACTCCAAATTCGGCTTTATCTGTGATGGCATCACCATGTGGTGCATCACCGTTCCCATCGGTCTGATCGCAGCATTTGTGCTGAAGCTTCCGGTGCTGACAGTATACCTTCTGATCAATATCGATGAGATCATCAAGCTCCCGGCAGTGCTGAAAAACTATCGCAAATATCGCTGGGTCAAGAATCTGACCAGACAGGAAAAAAACATAGAATCTGAAACCGTGGCACAGGCAGCCGCTTAAGAACCGAAGGAGTCTTTCATGTATAATGCACTGGAACTGACCGACAACAAATCTGAGATCATCCAATATAATGTTCCGAATCTGCCTATCAAGGCCTCCCGCTTTTCCCAGGAAGACTATCCCTCCCTCTCTATTGTAAATCATTGGCACACAGAGTTTGAGTTTATCCATGTAAAAAACGCACCCATGTGGTACAGCGTCAACGGAGAACAGTGCAAGCTGCTGCCGGGGCAGATGATCTTCGTCAATTCCGGACAGATGCACTACGGCTTTTGGGAGGAATCCAGCAAATGGGTATATGACTGTGTGCTGTTTCCGCCGTCTCTTGCTACCAATCCCACAACCAAGGAATTGTTGGATGATGTGATTCACCACGCACCGCCTTATCTTATCCTCCACCCGGAGATCGCCGCAGAAAAGGCGGTTATCACGCAGGTTGCTGAAATGTTTCAGTGTGCCGCAGCACAGCAAAGCGGATATCCGCTGCAATTATTCGGCTGTATTTTCCGCATTTGCTACTCCCTGTGGAATCTGATCCAGAACAACGCAGAGCCGTGGGAGCCCAATGACAGCAAGCGCCTGGAGGCCATGCATAAAATGGTGGGCTTTATCCAGCAAAAATACAGCAGCAAAATTGCATTGCAGGACATTGCCGCAGCCGGTTATGTCTGCCGCAGCAGCTGCTGTTCTATCTTTAAAGAATATCTGAACCAGACACCAAACGCCTATTTGACGGAATACCGCATCTCCAAAAGCGTGGAGCTCTTGGCAAACCCGGATCTCAGCGTTACGGAGATCGCCATGCAGTGTGGTTTCAGCGGTTCCAGTTACTTTACAGAAACATTCCGCAAGGCAATCGGCTGTACCCCGTCGGATTATCGGCTGCGAAAGCAGCAGCGGCGGTAAGCAGGAAACCAGAACGTTACAATCCCGCTTTGATAGAAACAAAATTCCCCGAAGGCTGCCTTCGGGGAATTTTGCTTTTTTGGAGCATGCAATCTAAGTCACAATGCCGCCTTATTCTACATTTTTCAGTGCGTCGCCCATCGGGATCTTTTTCACCTTGTGATTCAGCAGGAATGCTACAACCGCATAGCAAATTACGCCGGCGGCAATGACTTTAACATATGTCACCGCAGGAACGTAATAAACGATCCAGCCGGAATATTCAAAGAACACGATCTTCATTACCTCTGCCATCACCCAATTGCAGAGCGGTACAGTGAGCAGAATGCAAAGCAGTACTACAATTGTGGTGGAATGCAGATAGATCCGGTTGATTTCCCGGTTGTTATAGCCCAGGATCTTTACCATAGAAATCGACTGTGCATTTTTCTCAATGATGATCTTCGACAGCAGGTACAAAATCAGAATGAACATCAGCGAACCAAATACCAGGAACAAGTTCATCATGCTGCCCATAGAACGGATCAGCTGACGGGATGTCTTTGTCAGATCATCTACCGTGATCTCAGTAGCGATTGCAGCGTCATCAATGTCTGTGATCTCTTCATCTGAAAAGTACGCATTGAAGTAGGTCTCATCCTTATCAAATGTCTCATTGTAAAGACTGCGATCCATAAACACAGCAATGGTGGACGGATAATCATAAACACCGCCGACCTTGAATTGATACTTGCTGCTGCCGTACGGATCTTTCAGCGTGATGGTATCGCCCTTTTCTACGCCGTACTTTTCAGAATATGCACTGGAGATCTCCACCTCATCCTCCGAAACATCCAGTTTCACATACTTGCTGTCCGGCTCTACACCATACAGGGAAACACCTTCGCTGCTGCGTTCCTCTCCCAGTGTGTCCAGACTGCTGAGGCAAAACTTTTCTGCGTCCGATTCTGCTGTTTCCATCGGCGTTTTCAGCACATATTGATAAGCAGACAACACATGATCTGTCACCATGTCCTGGAAATGTGTCATCATCGGATGCAGAATCAAGCCGAACATGAGAATAAAGTTCGCAAAAAAGACACCGAAAAAGATCATGACATGGTTCGGCAGATTCTGGAAAATCACACGCAGCTGAAAACGACGCATGATCGGAATGCGAGTATTCAGACGGAACGCCTTTTTCTTTTTCCGCTTTGTCAGATCTCGCCGAATAAACTGCAGCGGTGAAATACGCATTTTTACAGTCAGCATGACAAAGTTGATGAGGAACAGCAGCACCAAAGGAATCAGTGTGGTCAGCAGGAACGCCTCCGGATTCAGCAGCACCTCGTAGGTCGGCAGACTATAGCTGCCCAGATACTGGTCAGCAAATACCTGTTCCAGTAAAGTGTAGCCTAAAATATTGCCGACGATTGCCGCTACAAGAAGAACCAGCATCGGCATAATGATATAATGCCGCACCATCTCTCCCCGGGAATAACCGGAAGCGCGCAGCGTACCAATGACATTCGCCTCTTTGGTAATGTTGTTGGAAATGGTAATGGAAAACACAAATGCCAGAATTATCACAACAATGTACAGGAACGCCATAATCATGGACTTATCGCCGCCCATGTCATCTCCGGTAAAGATGATCGCCTGGTTCAGATATTCCGGCAGGAAGTTAGTCAGCACGCCATTCTGCCCCAGAATCGGCATCAGATCTTCTGCCATATCCTTTGCTTCGCCGTCATTCTCCGGCGAGTCATCATACAGCCAGCTGTAGCTGTAGTGGATGTGGTTGTCCCGCAATGCTGCAAAGCCGTCATCAGTCATCACGCCGACACCGAATTTATCGTTGTCGAACATCATATCCGAGGTGTTCTGAAACAGTGCAGAATAATCAGAAAGTGCCACAATACCGGTAATATTCAGCGTTTCTCCTGCCACTCCAAAGGTATCGCCGATCTCCAGGTCATGGTTTTTGGCATACAAGCGGTCTACGGCAACATCCTTCTCACCGGAAGGCATTTCGCCATCCAGAAGGCAAACCTTATCGATCTCCTTGCGTTCTCCGAATACACGGAATGTACTGTCAAAATCATCCGTTTTCTCTTCCTTATAGAAGTTCGGATAGATCTTGACCTTGCCGTCTTTCTCGGCGGCGCTTATTGCATCCTCTGCGGCCTCTTCTGCGTACTCAAAGTTGCCGTCCTCGATGCTGTACTTGTCAAAGCTTTCATTATAGGAAGCAATCAGGCTGTTATCAGCCACCAAAAAGCCGGAAACCAGAGAAATCGACATGATAAAGAACAAGAAGATTACCAAATATTTTCCCAGTTCGCTTTTCAGTTCCCGCGGCAGCCGACGGTTCAACGGATTTCTTGTCTTTTTCGCCATCGCTTACCACTCCAATTCTGCTGCCGGAATCTTTGTCTCGTTGACAAAATTTTTCCGGATCTTTCCGTCACGCAGCTTCACGACCCGATCTGCCATGTTCTGAAGTGCATCGTTATGTGTTACCATAACAACTGTATTGCCGTACTTGCGGCTGACATCTTCGATCAGCTTCAGGATCTCTTTGGAGGTATTATAGTCCAGCGCACCCGTCGGCTCATCGCACAGCAGGATGTCCGGATTCTTCACGATCGCTCTGCCAATGGCAGTGCGCTGCTGCTGACCGCCGGAAAGCTGGTTCGGCAGCTTGTGGCGATGCTCATACAAGCCCAGCGTTTTCAGCAGATCATCCACATCCAGCGGATGATCGCTAAGGTATGCCCCGACTTCTACATTCTCTTTGATGTTCAGATTTGGGATCAGATTGTACATCTGGAAAATATAGCCCAGATGCTTGCGGCGATACAATGTCAGATTCTTTTCGTTCATATCACCAATCGCTTCGCCGCTGATAGAGATCACACCGCTGTCCGGGGTTTCAATACCACCGATAATATTCAGCAGCGTAGATTTTCCTGAACCTGACGGCCCCAACAGCACACAAATTTCTCCCTTTTCAATGCTGATATCAACGCCCTTGAGCACGTCTACCCTGCTTTCGCCTTCTCCGAAATGTTTTTTGATTTGTTTAATCTCTAAAAACATATCACACCGTCCTCCAATATTTTTTGGCTAGTTAGCTGATGCTAACCAATCAATAGTATAGCACAGCTGATACACATTGTCAAGTCAGTATTGCAAAGAAATAAAAAAATGGCAAACAAAATCAAGAAACAATTCAGACGGGATATTGTGCAAAAACAGCAAAAATTCCCGTAGCTATGTTGCAGACGATCTGCGGCAAAAGCGCTATATCTGCCCTTTGCCATAAAAAATGGGGCACATGTCATTAGGGATGCAATGCATATAGCGAAGGATTTTTGCACATTTTTTCTTGCTTTTGTGCAGTATTGCCACGCCCTTCATATTTTCATATTTGATTCAAAATGTCTCGCGGATTTTTTTTCAAACCAGACTTGACAGCACTCCGAAAGCGTGATATACTAAACTTGTTATTTGTTAGACAATACTAACCAACTAAAAAATGCCGGATACACCGGTACTTTCTTGGAGAAAGGGTTCTATAGCAGATGAAATACGCGCATCTTTTGGCAACCGGAATTGCCGGTCTGCTTTGTCTGACCGGCTGTCAGGACACCATTTCTTCTTCCGGCAACGAGACTGCCGGGAGCAAATCGGATTCTGTCGACAGCACAGAGTCGAGCACTGCCTCCGATGCGGTTTATGAAGATACCCAGGAGTTCATGGGAACTTATATCATGGTGCGTGCCTATGGCGCATCTGCAAAAGGTGGTGTAGAGGCCGCTTTTTCCCGCGCCAAGGAATTGGAACAGGTATTTTCCAACACAATTGCAGATTCCGAGGTAAATAAAGTCAATGCGGCAGCAAAAGCAACTGTCGGAACAGAAATCCCCATTTCAGATGATATGGGGGCTGTTTTAAATAAATCTCTGGAATATGGTGCAAAAAGCGGCGGCATGCTGGACTGCACCATCGGAGAACTGATCGATCTTTGGGGCATCGGCACCGATCATGCCGCCATCCCGGCGGAAAGTGATATCCAGGCGCTGCTCCGACCAGATGGCTGGAAGGATGTCAGCCATGACGCCGACAGCAATTCCCTCTCCTTTGCCAGTGATGCTGTAACACTGAATTTCGGTGCAGTCGCAAAGGGCTATATTTCTGATGAAATGAAACAGGCTTTGATGGATGAGGGAGTGACCTCTGCGCTGATGAGTCTGGGCGGAAATGTCATGACGCTCGGCACAAAACCAGACGGCAGCGATTGGACAGTCGCCATTACAGATCCGTTTGCGCCGGAGAACATTACTGCTTCTGTTTCAGTAGCAAACAAGGCAGTAATCACCTCCGGCAACTATGAGAAATACTTCGAGGAGAACGGAAAACGCTATCATCATATTCTGGATCCGTACACAGGCGCACCCTCGGCATCTGATGTTGTAAGCACAACCATCATCGCGGACAAGGGTATCGACTGTGATGCCCTTTCTACTGCCACATTTCTGTTGGGCGCAGACAAAGGCATGGAACTGATAAACTCTCTGGACGGCATTGAGGCCGTATTTATCCGATCCGACGGAACTATGACAGCATCCGATCATATGGATGCCTATCAATTGCAGCAGGTGAATGCTTCATGAAAAAAACATTACTTCTCATCAGCATTGCTGCCCTGCTCCTCGGAGGCGGCATTCTGGGCAGCTGGTATGTACTGTCACACAGGCAGCCCGAAAAGATCGCCCGCATCTATCAGCAGGACAAGCTTTTATATGAGATCGACCTTTCTAAAGTGGAAAAGGCATATACCATCACCATCGACGGAGACAACGATGCGGAGAATGTTATCCTGGTAGAACCAGGGCAGATCTCCATGCAGTCTGCAAGCTGTCCCGATCATCTTTGCGTAAAGCAGGGGAAAATTTCAGACGGCATTTTACCCATTGTCTGTCTGCCCAATCATATTCGCATTTCCATTGCATCTGATGAGGAGGGGTCTTACGATGTCCAAGTCCGTTAAGCACATGGTGATGCTCGCGCTGTTTACTGCAATCGCGCTGACCATTTTCGTGGTTGAAGCGCAGATCCCGGTTCCTGTCCCCATTCCCGGTGTAAAACTGGGACTTGCAAATGTGATCACCCTGATCGTTCTGGTAGTCTACCGGCCGAGAGATGCATTCGCTGTACTGGTCATGCGCATTCTGCTGGGAGCGCTGTTCACCGGAGCACCAGTTTCTATAATCTATTCCCTCAGCGGCGGTATCCTCTGCTTTTTGGGCATGGCGCTGTTGTGCAAACTGCTGCATCGGAAACATCTCTGGTTCATCAGTATCATCGGCGCAATTCTCCACAATGCGGGACAAATTGCTGCTGCAATGGCAGTGATGCAGTCGGTTCAGGTCATTGCCTACTTCCCGTTTTTGTTGGTGACTGGCTGTATTACGGGACTTTTTACAGGTCTGGTTGCCGGATGGGTCGTCCGGTTTCTGCCGAAATCCATTTTTCCAACTGCAAAATAAACTGGGATCATCGCATTCCAGTTATTTCTTAAATGTTAAGTTAGTCTAAACTAATTAGTTTGAACTAATTGCATGTTTTTGATAGTTCGTCTCCTGTACACTTTTGCATTTCCAATGGAAAACGATATCTGGTTACAGGCAGGCTGCTATAGATTTATTTTCAACCGATGCGCCGCAGATCGCAATGCGGTGCATTCCGAAAAATTTTTAGGAGGTCATTATGCGAGAGATTCACTGGAAAAAGCTCGTCGGCGCGGCATCTGCCGCTGTGCTGGCAGCAACACAGGTCGCTCCGGCGATCACAGCTTATGCAGAAGATGCTGCAACAACGGATTATGTTTACTGCTATGCTTCTATGACATGGGCAGAATACTGGCAGAATGAAGGCGTTTATCTGGACAGCGCCGCAAACGGCAACTGGGAGGCTTCTTCTACTGATGCCGATTCTCACGGAGAAACCGACTTGGGTGCATACGATGCAGTTACCCGTGCTACCAGCAACCACGGTTTGCACCGCGGCAGCTATCAGTGTGTGGTAAAGATTTATGATACCGACGGCAACAGCTATGACTACACCGGCAAAGGACAGGGAGAGTCTGTTGATGTCGTCAGCGACAGAGATGCCGGTACCACAACCATTATGGTAGACGGAAAAGCAGCTGGTGCATATGACCACTCAGTCATCACTGGCCCGAAGTTTGTTCCGGTCGCTGTTCCGGCAGCAGATTATGAAGACTTCAAGAAGGCTTATACCGTTTATGAAAACGGTGACGAGATCAAAAGCGGCTTCTCCGAAAAAAATCTTGTGAACATTGATGAAACCGTCAAGGTGGATGCCAACACTTCCGGTATCAAGGTTGCAGAGAAGCAGGAGGACGGTACATTCCAGTTTTCCAAACGTGAAACAGCTTCAACCGCTGACGGCAAAGTGGTAGACACCAATGCTATTGAGATCGGCGAAGTACAGCGTGATTCCGGCTATGGCGATTTCATCCGCGTGGACATCAACGGTGATTACGGCGATCTGGGCGCACACATGTACGCAGTTCGCTGGGATTATTACGGTGACGGTGACACCGTTCTGGCTACCTATGGCACCAAGTTTGCAGCAGACAACTGGATGCACAAGGCGATGGGTATCCAGCTGGGGCTGACCAAGAGTGACCGCTGCCAGCTGCCGGAGGGCACAGACGGCTACGGCAGATGGGATGTTACCATCTATGCTACCGGCTATCAGGATTTCACCTTTACGGTAGACAATGAGCCGGAAAAGTATGTCTATGGTACGATGAATCTTCCGTATGCAGATTACTATTACGGAGAACTGGGAAACAAAACAGACACCACTGACGGCACAGTTTCTTATGATGCTGACCTTGCCGGCGATGCCGGTATGCGTACAGTGGGCACATATGATGCAGTCACCTCTGCAACCGCTAAAAAGTGGAACAGTATGTTCGCAGACACCACATTTGCTTCTGAACCGGACGAAAACGGCGGCGGCAAGATCCTGGGTGTTTCCGGCGTAGAAGTAGCGATCGAGCAGAGCTTGTACGATCAGCTGACTGCTGATGCAAAGGACAGCAAGACTTCTGGTGTACTGGGCAGCCTGTTTACTGGCTTTACCCCGAATGAAGACCAGACAGTTGTTCCGGCAGCATATAAGCAGCTGTTTGCAGACGGCACCCTGTCTGCAACGGTTACCGCAGAACCGGAAGTGGATCTGACAGACGTAACACCGACGCTCAAAACAGACAGCAAATACGGCGACTATCAATTGAAAATGGATGGTCTGGATCTCGGCGAGAACAATAAGGTATACGGCGTTGTCGTTAAGACAAAGACCGGCAGCTATGGCTTGCTCCAGCTGGAAAACATCTGGAAGGGTGGCAGCGAACTGGCTTGGTCTGCCGGCTTCAAAACAACAGAAGTACACGGAAACAGCCTGCGGTACACCCCCTATGCTGCAACCTCTGGTGACACCATTGCAGAAGTGACCTATCTGACCAGCAACGGCGAATACAGCGTCCATTTTGCAGACGGATTATACCTGCCGAAAAAGCATACCGGTACTGTTGTTGCCGAAAAAACTGCTGTTACTGCCGGCAGCATTCCGGTTGCGCTGACCGACCTGCCGGAGGACTTCACCGCTGAAGTTACTGCAGACGGACTGACCGATGCAGCTTATGCAGACGGTGCACTGTCCTATGATGCTGCAAAGACTGTTCCGGGCAGCTATACCATTACTGTATCTGACAGCACTGGCGTTTACGCTCCGATATCCACAAATGTTATTCTGTCCACAGACGCAATGCCGGCAGCATTTGATGCAGAAAAGAATGCTGTTGTTGCCGCAGAAGGTGCTTCCGCAGAAGAACTGGCAGCATACCTGAAGAACATCGCTAAGGTAACTGTAGGCGAGACAGAATTTGCAGCTTCCGGCAAGCGCGGCGTTATCATTATCGATCCGAAAACCGGTGAGATCAATGCAGACGCAACAAGCCGTGACGGCGCTGTATTTACAAAGTCCGGTACTTATACCCTGACTGTAGAGGCAACCGGCTATACCGCACCGCTGACCTTTGAAGTTAACATCACAGTAACGGATGAGCGCGGTGACGTAAACCTGGACGGCAATATTAACGCATTTGACGTTGCATATATTCTCCAGTATGCCGCAAACATCTCTGTCGGTAATGATAACTTCAAGCTGAGCGACGATGCAGATACCAATGCAAAGATGCTGGCAGCAGCCGACATCAACGGCGACGGCATCATCAATGCATTCGATGCGGCGTATACGCTGCGGTACTCCGCAAGCGTGGGGGCAGGCATCGACATCACCTGGGAGGAGATCCTGAAGTAATTCCAGCTTAGCCTTCTCAATATTTCAAAAAGCCCTGCAGATCGAAGCATACACTCGGTCTGCAGGGCTTCTTTTGCGCCTGGGTTCCCCCTATTATACATAACGCTTATAACATGGCGGCTTGTACGCTGCATGATGTTCGGTAATCAGGCACGAAAAAAGCAATCTGGATGTGCACCAGACTGCTTCTCATTATCTATGGAATATGTTTTCAGAAGGCTTGAACCATAGCCTCAGATTCCAGCCAGAATCAGCACAGCGGCCAGAACCACAGCCCGCGCAACTGCAAACCATACCTCGTTGCCGCGGAAGAACTTCACACCGCCCTTGGCATTTTTCTTCGGACAGATCTCCAGACACTTCTGACACTGGAAGCAGTCTCCGTTTCCATTCCAGCTGCCGTCCTCCGGCAGGGAAAGATCTGACGGGCAGACCTTTTCACAGGCAGTGCAGCCCTTGGCACAATTGGCCTTTTTCCGTCGAACTGAGAAAAACGGCAGGATCGGCAGCAGAGAGAATACAGCACCCATCGGACAGAGAAACCGACAGAAAAAACGCTCGCAAAATACCATTCCCGCCAGAATCAATGCCAGCAGAATGCATCCTAGCCAATATGCGCCGACCTTGACATTACCGGAACGCAGCATAGAGAATACATCCCACGGACTCCATCCGGTGATCTCTCCGTACACAACCAAAAAACACAGGAGCACGATCACAAAGAGCACCAGATATTTCACCAGAGAAAGCGGCTTCTTCCAGCTCTTTTTCAGCAGGATCGGCTTTTTCCTGCATTTTTTGCAGAGGAACAGGTACAGCGCATGCACAGCGTCTCCCAGCGTACCAAATGCACAGGCGTAGCCGCAGAAAAATCTGCCGAACACAATTGTATAGGCACACAGCGCCAGAAGCACTGTCAGGAAAGAACTCAGCGCAATGGGATTGCCTGCGCCGATTTGTGTCATCAGCGACTTGATACCAGAAAAAGCGGTGGTAAATGCTGACGGCAGAAACAGAAAGAACAACAGCTGTATCCCGGCACGAACGTAGGTGTGGATTTTCTTTGGTGGAATGCGTTTCTTATTCATGCTGCACCGCCTTTTCCAGAGCATCTGCGACTGCGCCGAGAATGCCCTTTGAGCTGAATGTTGCACCGCTGACAGTGTCTACATCGGCAGACTGTTCTGCCAGTACATCGTCCAGTACAGCTTGTGCCGCATCAAAATAAGCTGCATCTTCTTTATCCGCAGAAAGCACAGTACAGTCCGTGATCTTTCCGTCGGAAACCGTCACTTCAATCTCCACTTTACCGCCATATCCCTGCCCTTCTCCGGTATAGACACCGTCGGCATAGAGAGAAGCCGTTTCCTCGCTTTTAGCGGCGGCCTGCTGTGCTGCAAGCTGCTGTTTGACCGCATCTTCATTGGCTTTTCGGTCGCTGACAACAGCATGATACGTACAGATCATAGAGATGACGAGCATCACATTAATTGCTTTTACCGCAAATGTCTGCATCCGGATCACGCTCCTTTCCGTGCCTGTTCCAGCGCATCTTCTACTGCGCGGACAATGGCATCCGAGGAACAGGTCGCGCCGGAAACGGCATCGATTTGTTCCGTATGCTGTTTTTCCAGGATCTGTGCAATGGTACCCTGAATCTTTTTCGTGCCGTTTGCCGCGCGGGAGATGTAGTTGTCATTTAGCTTGTCATAATCATCACCGCTGCCGCTGACGCTGGAAATGGTGAGGATCTGGTCATTTTCGATCTTCACTTTGACGGAAAGCACATACTGCGCAAAGTCCTCGTCTGCATCCGGATAACAATCTGCCGTTCCCACATAAATGCCGTCCTCATAAATTTTTTCAGCCGGCTCTGTGGTCGTTTCAGTGCTGGTTGTACCTGTGACAGATACGGTTGCGGTTTCGGTGGGAGCAGTGGTTGCCGTTGTTGTGACCGCAGGCTGTGCCGCCTGTTTCGCGGCATCCAGTGCCTCCTGAATTGCTTCCAGGATTCCTTCCGAACTGAAAGTTGCGCCGGAAACAGCATCCACCTCTGTAGTTTGCCGCTGGATCACCAGAGAGATCAGCGCCTCTGCCTTCTGGAAAAACGGCTTGTCATCCTCATTGGAAACAACATGGATCTTTTCGATGGTCCCGTCTTTCAGGGTCAGTTCAATTACCGTTGTGCCGCCGTATCCCGTACCGCTTCCGGTATACACCCCATCCGGATACGGAAATGCCCCTTTTTTCTGCGGCACAGCAGATGTGGTGGTTTCCTTTCGTTTTTCTGTAACTGCCGGAGCCGTTTCCACTTCGCCGACGGCTGCCCCTGCCAGGGCATTGCGCACCGCTTCGATCAATCCGGCAGAACTGTATGTCGCACCGGAAACAGCGTCTACATTGGTATTCTGGGCTGCAATGATATTTTGCAGCAATGCACAGGCGCTTTGCAGATACGGGCTGTCATCCTTCGAAGAAAGCACCTGAATATCCATGATTTTTCCGCCGGAAACTGTAACCTGTACTGTCATCTGACCGCCAAATCCAGTTCCCGTTCCGGTATACACACCGTCCCGGTATGCCGCCGGTTCTTCCACCGCATCCACTTCCGGCGCGTTCTCGCTAGACTTGTTCTGGCTTTTCGCAGCTGCCAGCACCGGGAGCGCACTGTCAGAAGCACTGCTTCCGCCTGACTTTTGCAGCGCATCCCGTACTGCGGAGATCAGTCCTACGGAGCTGTATGTCGCACCGGAAACAGTATCCACATTTGTACTCTGCAGGGCAATGATCTGCTTGAGCAGTGCAGAGGCATTCTGGAAATACGGAGCATCATCCGTTGCAGACAGCACTGTGATATCCTTGATCTTGCCGCCCTCGATCACTACCTGTACGGTGATCGGGCCGGAAAATCCGGTACCTGTTCCGGTATAGGTGCCATCCTTATAAGTTCCGCTTTCTGCAACCTGTTCCACTGCCGGCACTGCCTTGGTTGTAACAGCCGCAGTCTTGCGCTCTTTGCGTTTCTCTGTGGTTTTTGTCTCCGTCTGTGTTTCCTCTCCGGATGCATCCACAGACAACACCGGTGCTGTATAGTCACCCAGAGATACTGCAATACAGACCGCCAGCACCGCCGTAGGCAAAAAGCCCAGCAGCGGCAGATATTTCTTGGGATCTTCCCAGAATTTCATGAAATTTCGACCTCCTGTGATCTCACATTTCTATGGTTAGTTACCTCTAATTAGTCTAACATAACCGCGTCGAAAAATCAAGAAAATTTCTATGTACAAACTTTCTAAAAATCAATTCGCAGCAAAAAACGGCTTGTGATATCAGAATCACAAACCGTTTTTCACAAATGAAAAGCTTTTCTATTATTCCGCTTTTTCAGATTTCTTTTTTACAGTGTCCTTGAGAACTGGGGTCATGCTCTTTGCGCAAATCGCCATTGTAGACGCATTGTGCAGAAAAGCAGAGGTGGTCGGTGCAATGACACCAAGCAAACCAAACAGCAGCAGTGAGGAATTAAATGCAATGATAAAGCGATAATTCCGGTGAATCCGCTGCATCAGCTTCTCACTCAATGTCCGCAGTGTTGCCAGTTCCGTCAGATCTGCACCGCGAAGGGTGATGTCCGCCGCTTCCCGTGCAATGTCAGAGGCATCGCTCATGGCAACGGATACATCTGCCGCCGCCAACGCAGGGGCATCGTTGATGCCATCGCCTACCATAATCACGCGGTGACCTTCTTCTTTCAGCTGTTCCACATAGCGGTGCTTGTCCTCCGGCAGCACCTGTGCAAAGCACTTGGTGATGCCCAGCTTTTCTGCAATTGCTTCTGCCGCCTTCTGACTGTCGCCAGTCAGCATCACGATATTTTCAATGCCTGCCTGCTTCAAAAGTGCAATGGCTTGCTTTGCTTCTGCGCGGGGCGGATCAGAGATGCAAAGTGCGCCGGACAATTCGCCGCCGATCGCAAGGTATACCACAGAACAGCCGCCGGCTTTCGCTTCGATCTCTGCCTGCTGCTGTGCGGTAACAGAAACACCCTCATCTTCGGAGACAAAATGATGACTGCCAATTACGGCGCGCTTGCCGTGCAGTGTTGTAGCAATACCATGCGCTACAATATACTGCACTTCAGCATGCTCCTCCTGATGATTCAGATTCCGCTCTGCTGCACCCTTTACAATGGCGCGCGCAACGCTATGCGGAAAGTGTTCCTCAATGCAGGCGGCGATTTTCAGAATCTCATCCTCAGTATAACGGCTGAACGAGATCACGCGCTCCAGCACCGGTTCTGCATTGGTCAGCGTACCTGTCTTATCAAAGACCACACTGTCTGCTTCCGCGAATGCTTCCAGATATTTTCCGCCCTTGACGGTAATATCGTAGTCAGCCGCTTCCCGAATCGCAGAGATCACAGAGATGGGCGTAGAAATCTT
Source organism: uncultured Ruminococcus sp. (assembly GCA_934463425.1). Lineage (GTDB taxonomy): Bacteria > Bacillota > Clostridia > Oscillospirales > Ruminococcaceae > Ruminococcus_C. The sequence continues at coordinate 3,979 of CAKSJP010000001.1, read as the reverse complement.
GATAGCGCAGGAATAATCCACCATCAAAATAGAAACAGCCTTCGTAATATTCCGGGTCAGAAGCAACGTCAGACCAAAGCCCAGGAAGCTAAAAGGAACAATGCGATCCGCCAGATTTTCTGCACGGCTCTGTACGCCGGCTTTCAGATTTTCAGAATTGTCGATCAGTTCAATGATCTTCTGGATCTTTGTGTTTCCGCTCAGGGCGCGGACACGAATATGGATCGTTCCCTCATCTACCACTGTGCCGGCAAATACAGTAGCACCGTCCGCCTTGCGAACACTCAGCGGCTCACCAGTCATAGATGCTTCGTTAATGTTTGCCTCGCCAGAAACAACTGTGCCGTCTACCGGAATAATGCTTCCGGTGCGGACGCAGATCACATCATCTACCTGCAGTTCCGACATGGGGATCAGAACCTCTGTGCCGTCTTGTACCAGCCATACCTTATCTGCCTTGATGGCAAGGCTGTCCGTCAGCGCTGCCTTTGTCTTGGCTCTGGTGTAATCCTCCAGCAGGGAGGAGATCGACAGCATGAACATAATGGTTCCCGCCGTCTTAAAGTTCCGCTGCAGCAGACACGCAGATACAGAAGCGCCATCCAGAACATCGACGTTCAGGTGTCCGTTCAGCAATGTCTTGACAGCACGCCATGCGTAGCGGATTCCCTTTACCAGAATGATTGCATTGGCAATGGGTGCCGGCAGCAGCGCTTTTTGCACATAGCGCTTTGCAACCAGCTTTATCAGATCGGTTTTGAAATCCGAGTCGATTCGTTCGCTGCTCTCATCCGGGCCAATGGGCACCAGGATACGGGGATCCAGTGCAGCAACGGCACGAATCACCTTGTTTCTGGAACCGGCTTCATAATACACCAAAATGCCGCCGTTTTCCGCATGTGCTTCCACTTTTTTCACTGCCGGGTGTTCCAGCATCTGCTTCTGCACTGCCGTTTCCAGTTCTTTGTCAAAGGCGTATGCACCGCAGCGGAACCGGATTCGACCCGGCTTATCATAAACGATCTGATATCTCATTATGCATCCACTTCTTCTACAGTTTCTTCTCCGTCAATGCCTGCTTTTTCCTTGGCATCACAGCAGATATCCTGTGCTTCATCCTTCATGTTCTGGAAAGCAGCCTTTGCATCATTCTGCAGCTTCATGCCCTTTGCCAGACCGGATACAGCCAATTCACGGGTTTTCTTTGCAGTAACGATTTTCTTGCCAATCACCATTGCAGCCGCGCCGCCAACAACGTACCACAGTTTTTCGTTCTTAAAGCATTTCAACATAGTAAAGACTCCTTTTTTGATAGATTAGAATAAAAAGCATGTGTCGAAACACATTCCAGAATCCGAGCAGTACACCCGTCCGCTTTTCAGATTCTATACCTAGTATACACCTAGACTTTACAATTGTCAATCATTTCGCAGGAAACATTTTGTAAGAAAAAACAACAAGGAATTTGTGAATGCCGAATACGTTTTGTGAACTTCGGAAATAGCAGAAAAACCAGATATGATAAAATCGTATATAAGCAATTCCGTATCTTATAAAACTTATTCTTTTTCATATCGAATTTTTTGTTATTTTGTTAAAGTGCCTTCTTTCTGCAGCAGGAATGTGGCGCCTTTCGCCGAAGCTGTCAAGCACTTCTTTGCATATTCTGCAAAAATGCGCATAAGCTACACACGAGGTGATATCTGTGGCATTCCCAAATTTACAGGCACTTTTGCGCCAAAGCAGTTCTTCCCGACAATTTCTGCTCTCTCTTCCAGTAAAGGTACAGTTGAGACTCCACGAACGAAATCGGTTTATTCACACGCAGCAGGAACTGCGTCGGCACGCAGCGTTTTTAGAGAAGCATTAGAGCGTTCTCTGCGCATAGAAAAACAGCAAGCCCCGGACATGACTTCATCCGAGACTTGCTGTCTGTTATTATGATGTTGTATTTTCTCCAGCCCGGATCAGGTGCAATGCCGGAAGTTTTTATCCGTACAGAGTCTTGATGCAACCAGACCCATCGGCAGCGCCATGACAATAAGAATTGCCTTCGTCAGCCAAAGAGAGCCGTCACTGATATTGTTCAATCCGATATAATAGATCCCGCGGTACATAAACAGACCCGGAACCATAATGACAATCGCCGGAACAGTCAGCGAAATACGAGGATAACCGATCTTTTTCTTCACAATAGATGCAACGCAGCCAGTGAAAAAAGCACCGATAAATGCGGCAACGCCTACCGGAAAATTCGCCAGATCAATGAGTTCCAGACGCAGTGTATTGGCAAACATCCCGATCAGGCCAGCTGTCATCGCCATTTTTCTCGGGCTGTTAAACATCAGAGAGAATCCATATACACCAAAAAAGCTGGTGATGATACGCAAAATAATCATCATGCCAGTGTCGATCTGCAAGTCCGGAAAATCCGCCGGCTGAAAGCGGCAAACCAAAGCGGTCACCCATCCGGTCATCGTGGCTGTCAAAATAATCAGCAGCGCATAAGTAATGCGTTCCAGTCCAGAGCGAATGTCCAGCTTCGCCAGATCGATGCCGCCGGTAATCAGCGGAAATCCCGGGATGACAAACAGCATCGCGCAAATATAGCCAGCCTGGTGCACTTCGGAAACCCCAAAGATCTTCTGAGCCAGCAGAATGGTCAGAACGTAGGTAACACAGGACGCCGCCACGCTGACTGCCACATTTCCCAACAGGGAAATCTTTTTCTGCAGCATCAGTTTTCGTACGAAGTTTCCCACGCCTGCGCCAAAAAAAGCACAGATCATTTCCATCGGGCCGCCGCCCAGCAAAAATGTAAATGCGCAACAGGCAATTGCTGCAGCAAGGCCCAGATTCCACGCCTTATAATTCGCCGGCTTTTTCTGGATCTCATCCAGTACCAGGTGAATTTGCTTTACAGAAAAGTGCTCTGCCTTTTCCGGGAAATCACGCATAAACGCTTCCAGTTCATTCAGCTTATCCGTATTGACGCCGGTCGTCGGCAGTGAAATCGAATGCGTATAAGTACCGTTTTCTTCATAGCATGTGTACTCAATCGACAGCAGTCCGATATCTGCTGTACAAGAAACGCCCAGTATCCGCGCCATCTCATTCATTGAATTGCGGACACGCCACGCACCAGTTCCGACAGACAGCATCATCAGTCCCACACGACCTACTAACGTTGCTTTTTCTTTTAAAGTCGCTTCTGTGGACGGTACACTGTTATCACTTACAATATGTTTCCAGTGTATTGTCATATGCTGTTTGTTGATACTCCCCATGTGTGTTATACCTCCCACTCAACGAAAAAGCCGCCTATCGTCTATCAGGCGGCTGTTTTTCAGCATTTACTATTATAGTAAAATTGTACTTTTGTGTCAATGCTTTTTTCGTGAACACAGGAAAATATCTCACGGATTTTCTGCACAGTTTTTCATAAAATTTAGACAGCTTTATATTTTGCGCTCCTGCCTAGAGATAGTACCGATAACACACAGCGTCATTTCTGCAATTTACGCTATATTTACAGAACAGAAACAAAAAAATCGGTTTGAGCTATTGACACGATCTGCATTTTCTGCTATAATAATAAAGCTGAATGCAAAAATAAAATGCGAGTGTGCTGGAATTGGCAGACAGGCACGTTTGAGGGGCGTGTGCTTCGGCGTACGGGTTCAAGTCCCGTCACTCGCACCACTTCCTCAAACCGCAGGAAGCATAGAAAATGGACAGGTGGTTGAGCTGGTCTAAGGCGCACGACTGGAACTCGTGTATACGTTAATAGCGTATCGAGGGTTCGAATCCCTCCCTGTCCGCCAATGAATCCCGAAACATTACGGTTTCGGGATTTTTTATTTTCTGATATGAAAGCATTACAAAAACAGCTCACATACCAATTGAAATGCTCCCCTTTTGTTAGACAATGTGGTATAATAGAAATATACCAATAAAAAATCTAACAAAAGGGGGCATT